>NZ_CP133771.1:3800208-4433577 GCF_031348265.1 Streptomyces collinus
CTGGCGCCGACAGCGGTGGTGGCGGTGTCGGCGTGGCTGTTCCCGTTCTCGGGCACGCAGCCGATGATGATCGGCTCGGTGCTGCTGCCGCTCGCGTTCTCGGTCCTCGCCTACGTGCTGGTCCCGCGGGAGTGGAAGACGGTCCGGCTCACGGCCGCGGTGTACGGCCTGGGGGTCGTGCTGGTGTGGCTGATCAGCTCCCAGATCGGGTCGAACATCACCCGGCTGGCGATGCTGTTCGCCGGGGTCGCGCTGGTCGCCGCGCTGCCGTTCACGGTGCCGCGCAGCCGCAAGTGGTACGCGGCCGTCGTGGCGCTGTGCGGTTTCGGCGTGTGGATCGGCTTCAAGACGGTCGACGACATCGTGCACACCGCCCCGGCGGCGTCCTGGTCGCGTGAGCTCGCGCCGCTCGTCAACGAGCTGCAGGAGGTCGGCGCCGAGAAGGGCCGGGTCGAGGTCGTCCCGGCCCGCTCCCACCGCGAGGCCTCCGCGCTCGCCCCGTACGTCAATCTGGCCCGCGGCTGGAACCGCCAGGCCGACATGGAGCGCAACCCCCTCTTCTACGACGACACCCTCAACTCGGCGAACTACCACGAGTGGCTGAAGCGCTGGGCGGTGCACTACGTCGTGCTGCCGAAGGGCGAGCCGGACGGCGACGGGGGGCAGCGGGAGCGGGCGCTGGTGCGGCGCGGGCTGCCGTACCTGACCCAGATCTGGGGCAACGACACCTGGCAGCTGTTCAGGGTGACCGCCCCGACCCCGCTGGCCGAGCCGAACGCGGTGGTCGACCGGGCCGAGCAGGGCGAGATGATCCTCCAGGTGAAGAAGGCGGGCCGGATCCTGGTCCGCATCCCGTACTCGCCGTGGCTGAGCATCGTCGACGCGGAGGGCAAGAGCCTGAAGCCGCCGCAGGAGACGGAGGAGTCCAGGAACCGCCCCGAGGGCGAGCCGAAGACGTACCTGAACGTCAACGGCTGCCTCACGGAGACGGAGGAGGACGCGCAGGGCGACAAGTGGACGGAGCTGCTGGCCCCGAAGGCCGGCACGTACCGTCTGGCGGCGCCGTACCAGCTCCCGCGGGGGACGCCGTGCCCGGAGGAGCTGCGCTGAGCCGGTCGGCCCGGTCCGCCGCACCCCTCTGACCCGCCTTTCCCGTTCGATTACAGTGCTGAGCTGTCGTACGTATGGACGGTGCCCTGGGGAGGTCTAGGTGGGTGCGACTGCCGGCGCCGTCTGGGGCCGTACAGAGCAGCAGGACTTCCGCAGCCGGGTGCGCGGGACCCTGCTCGGCGTGGCCGTCGGAGACGCGCTGGGGACGCCGGTCGACCGGCTGACCATCGACGGGATACGGGAGGCGCACGGGGCGGAGGGCCTGGTGGACCTGGCCCCCGCCTTCGGCAGACGCGGCGCCGTCACGCACCTCACCCAGCTCACCCTGTTCTCCGTCGACGGACTGATCCGGGCCCAGGTCAGGCGGGACACCGGCGCCTGGCATCCGCCGACCGATCTGCACCGGGCGTATCTGCGCTGGGCCGCCACCCAGCGTGACTGGGGGCCCGACGAACGCCGCAAGGAAGACGGGTGGCTGGCGCGGGAGGAGTGGCTGTACGCGCGGCGGGAACCCAGCCGCGCGCTGCTGCTGGGGCTCGGCGACGAGACCATGGGGACGCCGGAGGCGCCCAAGAACCCCGGTGAGGCCGGGCCCGAGGCCGCCGCCCGGTCGGCCCCCTTCGGGTTGCTGGTGGGCTGGGAGCCGCAGCTGGTCGCCCAGCTCGCCGTCGAGTGCGCGGCGCAGACCCACGGCCATCCCACGGCCGCCCTGGCGGCGGGCGCGTACGCCGTGATCGTGCATGCGCTGGCGCTGGGCGAGAGCCTCGACGCCGCCGTGCAGCGGACCTTCGGGCTGCTGGCCGCCCGGCCCGGGCACCAGCCGGTGTCGGACGCGTTGCAGCATGCGCTGGGTGCCGTGCGGCAGGGTATGCCCGGCCCGGAGCGGGTGGCCGAGCTGAGCGGCGCGGGTACGGCGGAGGGGCTGGTCGCCGCCGCCGTGTACTGCGCGCTGGTCGCGGCCGACGTCCGGCACGGGCTGTGTCTCGCCGTGAACCACGACGGCCCGTCCGCCGCCACCGGCGCGCTGACCGGCGGCCTGCTCGGCGCGCTGCACGGGGAGACCGCGCTGCCGCCGCCGCCTGGCTGGCCGAGCTGGAGGGCCGCCCGACCATCCTGGAACTCGCCGACGACTTCGCCATGGAGATGACCCAGGGCCCGGCCCTGCACGGCCCGGCCGGCTCCTCCCCCGGCTGGCTCGCCCGCTACCCGCGCGGCGTGTAGGACGCCCCCTGCCCATTGCTCACTCCCGTGGCATGGGCACGTCACCGTACAGTGGTCGTCCCGTCACCTTCGGTCCACAGGATCTGCACGGCCCGGCGCGGGACCACCGTCCTGCGACTGCTGCACCGGGCTCGTCCGTTCATCCCCCTTCGTGGAGGCACTGTGCGCAACCTGCGCGGGACACAGACGGCCGCGATCGCCGCGGCTCTGGCGGCCATGGCGGTTCTGCCCACCCCGGCCCGGGCCGCCGACTCAGGGCTCCCGGGGGTGACCGCCACCACCGAGACCCCGGCCCTGTACGGCGACGATGCCGGCGGCAATGCCGACGCCGACGACCCGGCGATCTGGCGCAACGCCGCCGACCCCGACGCCAGCCTGGTGATCGCCACCGCCAAGGAGGGCGGCCTGCGCGTGTACGACCTCGCCGGCAAGGAGGTGCAGTCGATCCCGGCGCCGCCCGCCCCCACCCCCGACGACAAGCCGGGCCGCTTCAACAACGTGGACCTGATCTCCGGGTTCCCGCTGCCGACCGGCCGCGCCGACGTCGCCGTCGTCACCGACCGCGGCCGCGACCACCTGCGGATCTACCGCATCAACCCCGGTGCCGCCCGGCCGCTGACCGACGTCACCGACCCGAACGCCCCGCTGGTCTTCTCCACGACCCAGGACGAGGTCAACGAGCAGGCCACCCCCTACGGTCTGGCCGCCTGGAAGGACAAGGCCACCGGCCGCTCCTACGCCGTGGTCAGCCAGCGCAGCCGCACCCGGCTCGCCCTGCTGGAGCTGAAGACGACCTCCGGCGGAGCGGTCACCTACCGGCAGGTGCGCACCTACGACCTGCCCGCCTCCTTCGCCCTCCCGAATGGCACGTCCTGGACCCCCTGCACCGACCCCGGTGACCTCCCGCAGGTCGAGGGCATGGTCGTGGACCCGGCCAACAAGGTGCTCTACGCCGGTCAGGAGGACGTCGGCATCTGGCGGCTGCCCGCCGACCTCGGCGGCAGGCCGAAGCTGATCGACAAGGTCCGGGAGTACGGCGTCCCCGCCGCTTACGACGAGGCGACCGAGGAGTGCGTCGCGGGCGCCGACCCGGGCTACGGCGGCACGCACCTGTCCGCCGACGTCGAGGGCCTGACGATCCTCGACGAGGGTGACGGCGACGGCTACCTGTTCGCCTCCAGCCAGGGCGACGACACCTTCGCCGCCTACGACCGCGAGGTCTCCGACGACAACGAGTACGAGAGCGGCTTCCGGATCACGGCCGGGACCGTCGACGGCTCCGAGGAGTGCGACGGCGCCGCCGTACTGAACGCCCCCCTCGGTTCCCGCTACCCGAACGGCCTGCTCGTGGTGCAGGACGGGCACAACACACCGGACGAGACGGACGAGGACGGAGAGGTCCGCGACAACACCGACTTCAAGTTCGTCGACCTGCGCAAGGTCACCGGCGCGCTGCACGAGGACGACTGAACAGCCGTGTGCCCTCCGCCCCGTTCGGGCGGAGGGCACATCGTCGTCACGGCCGCGGCGTAGCTAGTCCTTCACCGTCGCACGCACGGTGGTGTCCTCGACACCGCCCGCCGGCGCCACAACGGCGGCCGCGGCGGCCCCGTCCCCGTCCGTGTTGATCTTCTCGATGATCGCCAGCCGTTCCGGGGTGTCCTCCGGCCGGATGTAGCCGACGAGGATGTAGAGGACCAGCGAGACCGCCAGCGGGATCGACACCTGGTACTGGAGCGGCACGCCGCCCTCGACGTTCCAGTTGATCGGGTAGTTCACCAGCCAGAAGGCGAGCAGGCCCATCGACCAGCTGACGAGGGCCGCCGTCGGGCCGGAGCGGCGGAACGCCCGCAGCAGGCCCAGCATCATCGGGATCGCCATCGGGCCCATCAGACCGGCCACCCACTTGATGACGACCGTGATGATGTCCTTGAAGGCTGGGGAGTTGACCTGCGTCGCCGCCGCCATGGACAGGCCGAGGAAGACGACCGTGGCGATGCGGGCGACCCGCAGGCCCTGGCTCTGGTTCCAGGCCCGGGCCCGCGCCCAGATCACCGGCGCGCAGTCCCGGGTGAACACCGCCGCGATGGCGTTGGCGTCCGAGGAGCACATGGCCATGGTGTGCGAGAAGAAGCCGACGATCACCAGGCCCAGCAGGCCGTGCGGCAGGAGCTGTTCGGTCATCAGGGCGTAGGAGTCCGAGCCGTCGGGCTTCTGCGACTCGACCAGCAGCGGCGACATCCACATGGGGAAGAACAGCACCAGCGGCCAGACCAGCCAGAGGATCGCCGAGAGGCGGGCCGACCGCTCGGCCTCCTTGGCGTTCGGCGTGGCCATGTACCGCTGGGCCTGGTTGAGCATGCCGCCGTTGTACTCGAAGAGCTTGATGAAGAGGAACGCGAGCAGGAACACCGTGCCGTAGTCGCCGACCAGGGGCTTCTCGTGGCCCTGGAGTTCGGGCGAGTCCCAGACGCCGAAGAAGCCGCCGTGGTCGTCGAGGCGCACGAAGACCGCGACGAACATCGCGATGCCGGCCAGCAACTGGATGACGAACTGGCCGAGTTCGGTCAGCGCGTCCGCCCAGAGGCCGCCGATGGTGCAGTAGACGGCGGTGATGGTGCCGGTGATGAGGATGCCCTGGTTGAGGGAGATGCCCGTGAAGACGGACAGCAGCGTGGCGATCGCCGCCCACTTGGCTCCCACATCCACGATCTTCAGCAGCATGCCCGACCAGGCCAGCGCCTGCTGCGTCTTGAGGTCGTAGCGGTTCTTCAAGTACTCCAGTGGGGAGGCCACATGGAGCCGGGAGCGCAGCCGGTTGATGCGCGGGGCGAACAGCTTCGACCCGATGGCGATACCGAGGGCGATGGGGAAGGACCAGGTGACGAAGGAGGTGACGCCGTAGGTGTAGGCGATGCCCGCGTACCCGGTGAACATCACCGCGCTGTAGCCCGACATGTGGTGCGAGATGCCGGAGAGCCACCACGGCATCTTGCCGCCGGCGGTGAAGAAGTCGCTGACGTTGTCGACGCGTTTGTGCGACCAGACGCCGATCGCGACCATCACGGCGAAGTAGCCGATGAGCACGGCCCAGTCGAGACCGTTCATGAATCCCCTTCCACGGTGCTGCCGCCAGGGTCAGGCATGTGAACTCTGGGTTCGGTGACGTGCGCACGGCAAGCAAGGGGAAGGTCAAGAGACCGTAAAATAGTTCGCTGAGGTGACCTCAGTTTATGTACATGAACCCACGCAGGGGCCGGGGTGTGGCTGGAAATCGCCCTCAGCGCATCAGCTCGCCCGCGTTCACCAGCAGCGACTGCCCCGTGATCGCCCGCGCCCGGTCCGACGCGAGGAACACCGCCGCGTCCGCCACGTCCCCGTCCGTCGCCAGCGCGGGCAGCGCCATCCGGTCCGTCAGCCTGCCCAGTACCGCCGCCTCCGACACACCCTCCGACCGGGCCGCGAACTGCACGTACGCCTGCACCGGCGGCCCCCACATCCAGCCCGGCAGCACGGTGTTGACCCGGATCCGGTGGGGCCCGAGCTCGCGCGCGAGCGAGTACATCGCACTCGTCAGCGCCCCCTTCGACGCCGCGTACGCCGCCTGCCGCACCTGCGACGGGGCCGCCACCGCCGACTGCGTCCCGACGAACACCACGGAACCGCCGCCCTGTTTGAGCGACGGCAGACACGCCCGGGTCATCCGCAGCGTGCCCAGCAGATTCACGTCGATAACGGACCGCCAGGACTCGAAGTCGGCGTCCTCCAGCCCGCCGAAGTAGCCGTCGAGCGCGGCCACGTGCACGACCGCGTCGATCCCGCCGAACCGCTCCCGCGCCAGCTCCGCCAGCGCCTCGCACTGCGCCTCGTCGCGGATGTCCGTGGCCCGGTACGCCGTACACGCCCCGCCGGGATCGACCTCGGCGGCCGTCTTGGCCAGGCTCGCCTCCGTACGGGCCCCGAGCACGGCCCGCCCGCCGTCCCGTACGACGGCCGCCGCGACCTGCCGTCCGAGCCCGGCCCCGACCCCCGACACGACGACCGTCTTCCCCGCGAGCAGTGACATGGCAGGACCTCCCCGGACCGGAACCCTGGCGCTATATCTGACGGAGCGTCAGAGTATGGGTCAGCCTCCGACGAAGGGGAAGGGCATGAGCGAGGACACCCGCAGCGAGCTGTACGCCGAACTGGCCGCCGTCGGCCCCTACGGCACCCACCCCGGGCACGCCCTCATCACCATGGTCGAGCCGCATCCCGGCCACGAGTACGCCTACAACCGCTGGTACGAGGACGACCACTACTACGCCGGCGCGATGGCCATGCCCTGGATGCAGGCGGGCCGCCGCTGGGTGGCGACGCGCGACCTCCAGCTCCTGCGCTACCCCGAGAAGTCGGCGATCGCCCAGCCCGTCACCGCCGGCTGCTACCTCTCCACGTACTGGATCACCGCCGGCCGCTACGACGACCACATGCGCTGGACCGTCGCCGTCAACAAGCGCCTCAACCGGGACGCCCGCGTCTACCACGACCGCACGCACGTCCTCACGGCGTTCCAGAACCACGAGGCGACGGTGTACCGCGACGGGGCGGCCGGCCCCCGGGACGTCCACGCCCTCGACCACCCCTACGCGGGCCTGGTCCTCCAGGTCGTCGAGGCGGACACCCCCGAGCAGCGCGCCCCGCTCCTCCAGTGGCTGCGCACCCGCCACCTCCCCAAGCGCCTGGCGGGCTCCCCGGCCGCCCTGGTGACGGTCTTCAGCCCGACGCCCCTCCCGGGCGACCGCATGACCTACGTGAAACAGGTCGAGGGCGTCGAAACCCGCCTGACGCTCCTGTGGTTCCTCCAGACCGACCCGAGGGAGTGCTGGGACCCCCACTTCACGGCCCTCGACGTGGCCGTGACGGAGTCGGGCCTGGGCAGGGTGGAGCTGGTTGCCCCGTTCATCCCTACGGTGCCGGGGACGGACACGTACGTGGACCGGCTGCGCTGAGGCCGGCGCACCGCACGGCGGCGGGTCGGTCAGGCAGGGCGCGTTCCGGGGTCCTGCTCCCCGAAGTCGCGGAGCAGGGCGTCGGCGTCCTCGGAGGAGGACCGCAACCGCACCCCGGCCTCCCCGGTCACCCCCAGGTCACGCCGCATCTGGTCCCTCATGTCCGCCACGAGGGACCAGATGCCGTGCTGCGCCACAGCCGCCGCGTGCAGGTCCTCACCGGGCCGCGGGTTTCCCTGCTCCAGGCGCTTGACGTGCCCGTAGACCTTGTTCAGGGCCCGGTTCACCTCTTGCGCGGGGGCGACCACGCCATCCGGCGCGATCATCAGCGCCTCGGACCAGCGGTCGCGGTACGCGCCCTTCGCGGATTCCAGCGCCTGGACGTCCTCGTCACCGGGCGTACGGTCGCGCATGACGTACAGATGCCGGCGGAGCGCCGTGCTGAACTGCCGTGCGTCGCGGTGCAGCTCCGAGTAGCACCGGCGCCGCAGCTCACGGCTCTCGCGCGCCTCCTGGAGCGCCTGCGCCATCTCCAGCTCACGCCGCTTGGCCTTCTCGGCCCCGCGCTGGGTGAGCAGAGCACCCCCCAGCGTCCCCGCCACACCGGCCACGGCAATCAAGACCGCCCCCACGTCCATCGGATCACCCTAGTCCGCCCGCCCGGGCAAGTCCCGGCCCGCCAGGACCAGTTCCGCCCACACCGTCTTGCCGTGGGCCGTCGCCTCCACCACACCCCAGCGCTGTGCGTACGCCGCGGCGATCCGCAGCCCGCGGCCGGCCTCCGCGTCGTCCGCGGCCGGCTCCGGGAGCCGGGGGATCCGGTCGCCCTAGCAGCAACGACGGGCCCGATTGCGTCGAGGTCGCCATATCCCCGGCGCACGCCCCCACCATCCACATCCGCGACTCCAAGAACAAGGACGGTGCCCGGCTGGCATTCGCCGCTGAAGTCTGGGCCGATTTCCTGGAGTTCACGGCGGGGCACTGACCGGCGGGGTACACCGGACGGCCGTGCGTGGGGAGAATGATCGGCATGGCCACCTCCACACCCTCCACACCACGCGGCACCCTGTCACTCGCCGCCACCCTGCTCACCGCGACCATCGCGCTGTACATGGCGCTCGTCGCCTTCGGGAACATCACCGACTTCGGGACCAACCAGCAGTTCGTCCGGCACGTGCTGGCCATGGACACCACGTTCAAGGACGAGGACCTGATGTGGCGGGCCGTCACGAGCCGGGGGCTGCAGGACGCCGCCTACGTCGCGATCATCGTCTGGGAGACCGTCGCCGCGCTGATCCTCATATACGGGAGCTGGCTGTGGGCCAGACGCGATGACCCGCGCGCCCGGCGCATGTCCACGTACGGGCTGCTGATGGTGATGTTGCTGTTCGGGGCCGGGTTCATCGGCATCGGCGGCGAGTGGTTCTCGATGTGGCAGTCGGAGGACTGGAACGGGCTGGACGCCGCGACGCGCGTCTTCCTGTTCAGCGGGGTCGTGCTGATCGTCAACCAGCTGCCGGCCCCGCGGGCGGAGGCGCCCGCCAACTGAGCGCTGCCGCTACCGGAATTCATTCGGCGCTGTTCGCGTGCCGGGCGATGTAGATCCAGTCGAAGCCGTCATATCCCTCCGTGTCGAGATGCCGTGCTCGGCTGAGCCCGGCGCGTACCGCCACGCGTTGAGACGCGACGTTGGCCGGTCGAACGCGGGCGATCAGCGGGAGGCCGGGCAGGTGACGGGATGCCCAGGCGGCAACCGCGCTTGCGGCTTCACCGGCGAAGCCTTGGCCCCAGGCTGAGGTGGCGAAACGGTAGAAGAGGTTCAGGACCGGGGCCCCGTGCAGTTCCATGGGCTTGATTCCGCAGAATCCCAGCTGCCGAGCGGAGCCGTGGTGCCGGACGACCCAGTACCCGTATCCGTACTGCTGCCACTGGTCGTCCCACCGCCGGTAGAGCGCCTCCGCTTCCTCGAGCCGGGCGAGCGCATCGGACGGGTTGTGGGTGCAGGTCTCCGGATCACGGTGGACGGCGAAGATCGCGTCGACATCGGCTGTGGTGGGGCGTCTCAGCAACAGCCGGGCGGTCTTCAGTTCCACGGCTGCCGGACTCCGGTCACTCATGTCAGGACCGCATCACCGGTGCGGAAGATTCGGTCCAGGTGGTGGCTCAGGACTGTGGTCGCGGACTCCGGGCTGCGCTGGCCTACGAGGACGCCGGTGCCGAGTCCCGCAGACATGGCAAGCAAGCCGGCTGCCTCCAGCCGTGCGTCCACACCGGGCTCGAGCAGTGCCGCTTCCTGCGCCTGCCGGAGGAGTTCGGTCAGGGCGTCCTCTGCGGCGTCGGGGTTCTTGATGAAGGGCTGGGCTGCGAGCGCCGGGTCGTTCACGGCCAGAACCGCGTAGGACGTGTAGAGGTGGTGGAAGGTGCGGCTCTCGTCGTCCGTCGGCAGCGCCGCCATCAGCAGCGCCTCGACCATCGCGCGCGGACCTGGACCGTCCCCGGCGGCCCGTACCCGGGCGGAGACCCGCTCCCCGAATCTCTCCGCCAGCAGCTCGAGCCCGAAGAGCAGCAACTTTTCCTTGGTCTGGAAGTAGTACTGCACCAGCCGCAGCGATACGCCCGCCTCCGCTGCCACCTCGCGCATCCCGACGGCATGCAGCCCGCGTCGGCCGGCGACCCGTACGAGGGCCTCGGCGATCTCGGTGCGCCGTTCTGCGTGGTCCACGCGCTTGGGCATCGGCCGGTTCTCCGCTCGTCGTTCCCGCTACGGCCCTCATGGTTCCCTTTGATGATACAGCTGTACCAACATCGTGGTACGTTCGTATCACAAAACCGAACGCCGGAGGTGTCATGTCCGAGACCGCTGCCCGCACCCGGGCCGATGTCGGCCGCTATGTGAGCGATGCCTGGCGGGAGCGCTACTTCACGGCCTGCGATGCGGTCTACGCACTGGGGGCGTCCCCGCTCTCGGAAGAGGACGTGGAGACGTCCTTCGGTACCACGCACGTCTACCGCTACGGCCCCGCGCACCACGCTGGCCGATCCCGCACCCCCGTCGTCCTGGTACACGGAGCGGGCTCCTGCTCCGCCATGTGGTACCCGAACACCCCCGCCCTCAGCGCGGACCGCCCGGTCTACGCGATCGACACCCCGGGCGATCCCGGCCGCAGCGTCCAGCGCGAACCCATCCACCAGCCCGAACGGGCTGCGCAGTGGCTGGACGAGACGCTCGCCGGGCTCGGACTCGACCGTGTCCACCTCGTCGGCTCCTCCTACGGTGGCTGGCTCGCCCTGAACCAGGCGCACCGCGGGCCCGGCCGCCTCGCCTCGGTCACCCTGCTCGACCCCGGCGGCCTGGAGAAAGTAGGACTGCGCTTCTTCGTCTGGATCTTCGCCAGCCTCTTCGCGACCTTCGCGCCCAAGGCGCTCCGCCCGCGACTGGCCGCCTGGCTCGAACAGCCGGTCCTCGTCGTGCCGGAACTGCGCGCGATGATCCGAACGGCGGTCCGCGCCTACCGCATACGTCGCCCGGCGCCGCTGCCCCTGTCCGAGGAGGAGCTGTCAACCATCCGGACGCCGCTCTATCTGGTGCTCGGCAAGCGGAGCCTTCTCGTGCACCCGCAGCGGCAGGCGGAGCGCGTGCCGCGCCTGATCCCCGGCGCCCGGGCCGAGATCATCTCCAGCACGGGCCACGGGCCGCAGATCGACCACGCGGAGGAGATCAACCGCAGGATGCTGGACTTCATGGCCTCCGTCGACTGACAACCGCCCACGCCGACGAGCCCGGACGGCGCCGTGGTCGAGAGCTCGGGGGAGGGCAGGGCAACGATCGAGAAGGCCGGATTCCTCGGGCCTCAGCCCGAGGTGCACGTCACTTGACCACGGTCACGGTCGTGCCGACCGTGCCGAACGCCCACAGTGCCGTGCCGTCCGCCTTCCGCATCCTGACTCCGCCCGTCTTGGTGCCGGAGGCGGCGGGCGGCGGTGAGGCTCCGTCGACCGCGTTGGAGAAGGCGACGGACACCCCCTCCTTCGCGGCGAAGTACATGATGTGCTCGATCTGGACGCCGTCCGAGCCGGTCGTGGCCGCATTGCGCGACGACACGGTGTAGGTGCCCGGGTCGGGGCCGACCGAGCCCGGCCAGACGGTGAACGTGCGGCGGGTCGCCTCGCTCGCGTCGACGAGCCACACCCGCTTCTCGCTGAGGGAGTAGACGACGCGCCGGCCGGTGCCGGAGCCGTCGGGCACCCGCGCCGGGGCCGACGCCGTGGGGGTGGGCTGCGCCGAGGCCGTGCTGCTCGGCTTGGCCGAGGCGGCGGTGGGGTGGGAGCCCCGGTCCGCCTGTACGCCCAGGACCGTCACCGCGGCTATCGCTCCCACGGTCAGCCCGGTCACCCAGGCCCACGAAGGAAGTCGGGCAGGCACCGGCACGCATCTCCTCAGTCACGGGACCCCGCTTCGAAACGGGGTTCCGATCATCGTACTGCGCACCCGCGGCCCCTCGGCTCCCTCAGGGGGTGTCCCGGGCGGTCTTGCGGACCGGGACCGGGCCCGTGCCGGCGCCGCGGGCGGTGTAGCGCGGGGTACGCACCGGGGCCGGGTAGGAGAGGTGCACCAGGCGGGTCTGCTCCTGGCGCATGTGCATGAGCGATTCGAGGATGTAGCCCACGAGCAGCACGAGCGCCGCGATGGTCATGATCGCGGCGGCGAGGATCGCCGTGGGGACCCGGGGCACGGTGCCCGTCTCGATGAAGTCGGCGATGACGGGGATGCCGAGGATGAGGGAGACCAGGGCGAGGACGCCCGCGAGGACGGTGTGGACCAGCGAGGGGCGTTCGCGCCGCGCCAGGTCGAGGATGACCCGCAGGATGCGCCAGCCGTCCCGGTAGGTGCGCAGCTTGCTCTCGCCGCCGGCGGGCCGGACCCGGTAGTCCGTCAGGACCTCCGCGGTGGGCAGCCGCAGGTGCAGCGCGTGGATGGTCATCTCGGTCTCGGTCTCGAACTCGCGGGCGAGCGCGGGGAAGGACTTCACGAAGCGCCGCGAGAAGACCCGGTAGCCGCTGAGCATGTCGGTCACGTCGTTGCCGAACAGGGAGCGCACGGCCCCGGTGAGCAGTTTGTTGCCGACCGCGTGCCCGGCCCGGTAGGCCCCGTCGACCGTCACCCGGCGGGCGCCGACGACCTGGTCGTAGGGGCCTTCGAAGAGCAGGTCCACCAGGTCGCGGGCGCGGGAGGCGTCGTAGGTGTCGTCGCCGTCGATGATGAGCAGCGCGTCGGCGTCGACGTCGGCGAAGGCGCGGCGGATGACGTTGCCCTTGCCCTTGCGGGTCTCCCGACGGACGATCGCGCCGGCCTCCCGGGCGACCTCCACGGTGCGGTCGGTGGAGGCGTTGTCGTACACGTAGACGACGGCCTCGGGGAGGGCCGCGCGCAGGTCGCGCACCACCTTGCCGACGGCCGCCTCCTCGTTGTGGCACGGCACGACACACGCGATCGTCGGTTCCACGACCACTCCTCACTCGGCTCACCCGGCCGGTTCCTCACACGGTCGGCACCTCACACCGTCAGCACCTCGTACAGTCAGCACCTCACACAGTCGGACATAGTGCGATATGAGCGCGCCTGACCGGATGGGGCACGCCGGGTCGTTACGCTCGCCGTGTGCCGGTCCTCGACTCTGTGACGCTGCGTGCGCGTGACGCCATCAAGGGCATCTGGCGCGAGGCCGCCAAGTTCGGCGTCGTCGGGGCCCTGGCCTTCGTCGTCGACAACGGCGGCTACAACCTGCTCGTCTTCGGCCTGCCCGGCGGCGCGGAGGGCGGGGTGATGCGGACCACTCCCGTGCAGGCGTCCGTCATCGCGACGACCGCGGCCGCGCTCTTCAGCTGGGTCGGGAACCGCTACTGGACCTACCGCGGCCGGCACCGCGACAAGGTGACCCACGAGCTCGTGCTGTTCCTCGTGGCGAACGGGGTCGGGCTCGCCATCACCGCGGGCACGGTCTTCGCCTCCCGGCACCTGCTCGGACTGGACTCTCCGCTCAGCGACAACACCGCCCGCATCCTCGGCTGGATCCTCGCGACCCTGTTCCGCTTCTACGCCTACCGGCGCTACGTCTTCGTCGCATCCTGAGCCGCTAACATCCGGCATATGGGACAAAAGCCACTGGTGGCGCGTACACAGCGCTGGGTCTGGGGTCTGGCCGCCGTCGCCGCGCTCTGCTGCCTGGCCACGGTCCTCGTCTTCGCCCCCGGGTTCCTGAGTCCCGACAGTCTCGACCAGCTCCGGCAGGCCCAGGGCAAGGCACCCCTGACCGACTGGCATCCGCCGGTGCTGAGCCTGGTGTGGCGGGCACTCATCGCCCTGACCGGGTCGGTCACGTCGATGCTCGTCCTCCAGTCCGCCGTCCTCTGGGGCGCGCTGTGGGTGCTGGCCCGGTGCGTGTGGGAGCTGACCCGGAGCCGCGGCGGGTCACTCGCCGTGCTCGGCGTGGGGCTCGCGCCCTTCGTGCTGAACTTCGCCGGGGTGGTGTGGAAGGACGTGCACGCGGCGTTCGCGCTGCTCGCCGCGTGCGCGGTCGCCTTCACGGGCCTGCTGCTGCGGGACAGCGCGCCTCGCCCGGCCCTGCGCTGGGGCCTGCTCTGGCTGGGCGTGCTGTTCCTCGCCTACGCGATCCTGGTGCGCAAGAACGCCGTCGTGGCCGCGGTCCCCGTCTTCGTCATGCTGGTCCTCGCCCTGTGGGGCAGGCCCGGACGCCGTACGTGGGTGACGTGCACGGCGGCCCTCCTGGCGGCGCTCGCCGTGCCCGCCGCCGCCATCTCCCTGTTCGCCGCGCCGCTCCAGACCAAGCAGGGCGCCCAGATCATGCTCGACGACCTCGTGCACGTGCTGAGCGTGGAGGAGCTGCGGTCGGCGGATGTGCCGCCCGCCCTGCGGGACCGGCTCGTGGACTCCGCCCGGGAGTGCGAGCGGACCGGCGCCCTCTCGGACGCCTACTGGGCCTGCTACCAGCGCCCGGCCGACGGGCTGCGCGGGGACTCCGGCGCCATCACATCGCTGTGGCTGCGCGAGATGGGCGGGCATGTGCCGGGCTATCTCCAGTACCGCCTGCTGCTCTTCACGACCCTGCTGTTCGAGACCGACTACGCGTACAAGGCGGGGATCACCCGCAACGACCTGGGCATCGAGGTGGCGCACCCCCGGCTGGAGGACGCGCTCGGCACATACGTCAAGGGCATGATCGAGGACCTGCCCTGGCTGTTCCGCGGCTGGTTCTGGCTCACCGTCGCGCTGGTCCTGGCCGTCCGCCCCGGCCGGGGCCTGTTCGCCCTGCCCGTGCGGGCGCTGGGCATCAGCTCGGCGGCCTACATCCTCGGCTACCTGCCGATCATGCCCGCGACGGACTTCCGTTACGTCTACTGGCCCGCACTCGCCTGCACCCTCGGCCTGCTGCTGCTCTGGCTCGGCCGCGGCAGGACCGCACCGCCCCCTGCGGCCCCCGGCGCCACGGCCGGCCGCACCCTGCCGGTGCATCAGCCGGCGGACGCCGGGGGCCAGTAGCGCGTCAGTCCAGCACCGGCAGCAGCTGGGGCAGATGCCCGTCCGACGCGGCCGCCGCCCGCTGCCGCTCCTCGGGGACGTCCCCGTACAGGGTGGTGCGGGCCCGGGCCGGACGGCCCGCGGCCTCCG
Organism: Streptomyces collinus; assembly: GCF_031348265.1. Classification (NCBI taxonomy): domain Bacteria; kingdom Bacillati; phylum Actinomycetota; class Actinomycetes; order Kitasatosporales; family Streptomycetaceae; genus Streptomyces; species Streptomyces collinus. The sequence goes on from NZ_CP133771.1 coordinate 3,815,218, forward strand.
CCACCGCGATGAGGTCCTTCACCGACTTGTACGACCCGTACGACGAGCCCGCCATGCGGGAGATGGTCTCCTCCATGAGGGTCCCGCCGACGTCGTTCGCGCCCGAGCGGAGCATCTCGGCCGCGCCCTCCGTGCCCAGCTTCACCCAGCTGGTCTGGATGTTGGGGATGTACGGGTGCAGCAGCAGCCGGGCCATGGCCGTGACCGCCCGGTTGTCCCGCATGGTCGGGCCCGGGCGGGCGATCCCCGCCAGGTACACCGGCGCGTTGGTGTGCACGAACGGCAGCGTCACGAACTCGGTGAAGCCGCCCGTGCGCTGCTGGATGCCCGCGAGGGTGCGCAGGTGCCCGAGCCAGTGCCGGGGCTGGTCGACATGGCCGTACATCATCGTCGAGGACGAGCGGATGCCCAGCTCGTGGGCCGTCGTCACGACGTCGATCCAGTCGGCGGCGGGCAGTTTGCCCTTGGTGAGGATCCAGCGGACCTCGTCGTCGAGGATCTCGGCGGCCGTCCCGGGGATGGTGTCCAGGCCGGCCTCCTTGGCGGCGGCCAGCCACTCGCGGACCGAGAGGCCCGTACGGGTCGCGCCGTTGACGACCTCCATCGGCGAGAAGGCGTGCACATGCATGCCCGGGACGCGTTCCTTCACGGCCCGCGCGATGTCGAAGTAGGCCGTGCCGGGCAGGTCGGGGTGGATGCCGCCCTGCATGCAGACCTCCACCGCGCCGACGTCCCAGGCCTGCTGGGCCCGGTCGGCGACCTGGTCCAGGGAGAGGGTGTAGGCGTCGGCGTCCGTGCGGCGCTGGGCGAAGGCGCAGAAGCGGCAGCCGGTGTAGCAGACGTTGGTGAAGTTGATGTTCCGCGTGACGATGTAGGTGACGTCGTCACCGACGGCCGACTTGCGTACGTCGTCGGCGACCTGGGCGAGCGCGTCCAGCGCCGGGCCGTCCGCGTGCAGCAGGGCGAGGGCCTCGTCGTCGGTGAGCTTCGTCGGGTCGTCGGCGGCCGTGCGCAGGGCCTCGCGCACGTCGGTGTCGATGCGCTCGGGTGCCATGCCCGGGGCGGCGGCCTCGCGCAGGGCTCCCCAGTCGCCGTACACCTCGTCGAAGTCGTCCCGGCGGTCGGAGCTGCGGCCGTCCGTGTCGATGGAGGTGTGCAGATCGGTACGGCCCGACGCGACGAAGACCTCCTCCGGCTCCTGCCAGGGCAGGCCCCGCGGGAGGGCCTCGGGGCGGGCCAGGCCGGTCTCCGGGTCGGCCAGGGCGGCCACGTGCGGGCGCAGCCGCGGGTCCAGCCAGGGCTCGCCGCGGCGCACGAACTCCGGGTAGACGCAGAGGCGTTCGCGCAGCTCGAAACCGGCGGCGCGGGACTTCTCGGCGAGCTGCTCGATCTGCGGCCAGGGGCGCTCGGGGTTGACGTGGTCGATGGTGAGCGGGGAGACCCCGCCCCAGTCGTCGATGCCGGCGCCGATCAGCCGCTCGTACTCGTCGTCGACGAGGTTGGGCGGGGCCTGGATGTTGCCGCTCGGGCCCATGAGGAGCCGGGCGACGGCCACCGTGGCGACCAGTTCGTCCAGTTCCGCGTCGGGCATGCCGCGCATGGCGGTGTCCGGCTTGGCGCGGAAGTTCTGGATGATCAGCTCTTGGACGCCGTGGTACGCCCGCGACACCTTCCGCAGTGCGAACAGCGACTCGGCGCGCTCCTCGTAGGTCTCGCCGATGCCTATGAGGACGCCCGAGGTGAAGGGCACGGAGGACCGCCCGGCGTCCTCCAGCACCCGCAGACGCACGGCCGGTTCCTTGTCGGGGGATCCGTGGTGAGGACCGCCCGGCTCCGACCAGAGGCGGGTCGCGGTGGTCTCCAGCATCATGCCCATGCTGGGCGCGACGGGCTTGAGGCGCTGGAAGTCCGTCCAGCTCATGACGCCCGGATTGAGGTGCGGCAGCAGGCCCGTCTCCTCCAGGATGCGGATGGAGACGGCCCGGACGTAGGCGAGGGTGTCGTCGTAGCCGTGCGCGTCGAGCCACTCGCGCGCCTCCGGCCAGCGGTCCTCGGGCTTGTCACCGAGGGTGATGAGGGCTTCCTTGCAGCCGAGGGCGGCGCCCTTGCGGGCGATGTCCAGCACCTCGTCCGGCGACATGAACATCCCGTGCCCGTCCCGGCGCAGCTTGCCGGGGACGGTGACGAACGTGCAGTAGTGGCACTTGTCCCGGCACAGCCGGGTCAGCGGGATGAAGACGGACTTGGAGTACGTGATGACGCCGGGCCGCCCGGCCGCCGCCAGGCCCGCGTCCCGGACCCGGGCGGCCGAGGCCGACAGGTCCTCCAGCTGCTCACCCCGGGCCTGGAGCAGCACCGCCGCCTCGGCGACGTCGAGCGAGACACCGTCCCTGGCCCGTTTCAGGGCGCGACGCATGGAGTTGTCGGTGGGTCCGGTTCCGGAGGTCGCGGAAGTCGTCATCCTTCGAGCATACGAGTGCGCTGATCAGGCTCGGGGCAGCCCTGTCAGTGGAACGCCAGCCACCCGATGCCCAGGGCCGAGATGAGGCCGGCAGCGGCGACGGCGGCCGGTCTGTTGCGGTGCAGGGTGAACCAGACCAGCGCGGCGGTCACCAGCACGGCCGTCGTGCCGATCGCGGCACGCAGCAGCCCCTGGCTGTAGCCGTACTCGGTGAAATGGCGCAGGAGCCAGGAAAGCCAGCTGAGCCTCATCATGTTCTCTCCCCCGTGGCGAACTGACCGGTAGTTTAGTAGAGGGAGCCAACCGATCTGCCCAGCAGGGGAGTTGTCAGAGAAGGGCGGCGAGGCCGTCCAGTGTCTTCAGCACCTCCGCCTCCCCCGCCGGAGGCAGCTGCGCCACGACCTCCTCGATGCCGAGGTCGGCGTAGTGGGCAAGCTTGCCCGGGCTCGGGTGGACGGCGTAGGGGACGACCTGGAGGGCCTGGGGGTCGCGGCCGGCATCGGCCCAGACGGCCCGCAGGACGGGCAGTGCCTCGCCGAGACCACGCCCGCCGATCGGCAGCCAGCCGTCGGCGTACTCGCTGATGTGCGCGAACAGCTTGGGTCCGGCGGCCCCGCCGACGAGCGTGCGCGGGCCCACGACCGGACCGCGCGGCTTCTGCACGGGCTTCGGATACGCGTGACTGGCCCGGACACCCCCGAACTCCCCGTCGTACGCGACCGGCTCCTCCGACCACAGGGCCCGCATCAGCGCCATCCGGTCCCGGACCAGCTCACGCCGGCTGCTCCACCGCACGCCATGATCTGCGGCCTCCTCGACGTTCCAGCCGAAGCCGAGCCCGAGCGTGAACCGGCCGCCGGAGAGATGGTCGAGGGTCGCGACCTGCTTGGCCAGGTCGATCGGGTCGTGCTGGGCGACGAGCGTGATGCCCGTGCCGAGCCCGAGCCGCTCGGTGACGGCGGCGGCCTGGCCGAGGGCCACGAACGGGTCGAGGGTGCGGCCGTACTCGGGCGGCAGCTCACCGCCCGCCGGGTACGGCGTGGCCCGCTCCACGGGGATGTGGGTGTGCTCGGGCAGGTACAACCCGGCGAATCCGCGGTCCTCCAGCTCCCGGGCCAGCCGGGTCGGAGTGATCGTCTCGTCGGTGAGGAAGATCGTCACGGCGATGCGCATGACCTCTCTCTACCCGAAAGAGGGCGAACTGTCCATACCGACCGGTCGGACTTCCCATCGGCTGTCGTCCGATTCCCCTCCCTTGCGCACAAGTTCGCGACTGAATACAAGGGGTGCACGCACCACCCCCGCACCACCCATGCCTTGTCACCGACGACACCTGGGGAGCAGCAGCATGTGCGAGGACAGCCACGGCGGGCTCGGCCGGCGCGCTCTGTTCGTGACGGGAGCGGCGGCCGCGCTTACGGTGGGAAGCGTGAGCTTCGCTTCAGCGGGCGACGGGGACCAGGAGAGCAGGACCGTGCGCGGCACGCTGCCGCCCGGCTCCCCGGACTTCGTGTACGTGCCCGTCGAGGTCCCGGCCGGGGTCCGGGAGCTGAAGGTCGCCTACACCTACGACCGGCCGGCCGTCCCGGCCGGGACGCTCGGCAACGCCCTCGACATCGGCGTCTTCGACGACCGTGGCACCGAGCTGGGCGGCCGGGGCTTCCGGGGCTGGTCGGGCGGGGCGCGCACGGAGTTCTTCCTCCGCGCGGACGACGCGACGCCCGGCTACCTTCCCGGCCCGGTGCGCGAGGGCACCTGGCACATCGCGCTCGGCCCGTACACGGTCGCCCCGCAGGGCCTGTCGTACGAGATCACGATCACGCTGACGTACGGGGCGCCGGGCGAGGCCGTGCGGCCGGTGTATCCGCCGGAGCGGGCCAAGGGGCGGGGGCGGGCCTGGTACCGGGGCGACTGCCATCTGCACTCCTGGCACTCCGACGGCCGCCGCACCCCCGCCGAGATCGGGGAACTGGCCCGGGCCGCGGGCCTGGACTTCATCAACTCCTCCGAGCACAACACGCACTCGGCGCACGCGCACTGGGCGGACGTGGCCGGGGACGACCTGCTGGTCATGCTGGGCGAGGAGGTCACGACCCGGAACGGGCACGTGGTCGCGCTCGGCACCGACCCGGGCACCTTCGTCGACTGGCGCTACCGGGCCCGCGACAACCGCTTCGGCCGGTTCGCCCGGCAGATCCGGCGGGCCGGCGGCCTGGTCGTCCCGGCCCACCCGCACGCCACCTGCATCGGCTGCAACTGGAAGTTCGGCTTCGGCGAGGCCGACGCGGTCGAGGTGTGGAACGGCCCCTACACGCCCGACGACGAGGTGGCGCTGGCCGACTGGGACAGCATGCTGGTGGCGTCCGTGCGGGACGGGCGGGACTGGATCCCGGCCATGGGCAGCAGCGACGCGCACCGCTCCCCGGACGCGGTGGGCAGCCCCCAGACGGTCGTCCTGGCCGACGACCTGACCCGGGAGGCCGTCCAGGAGGGCATCCGGGCGGGACGCTCCTACGTCGCCGAGTCCGCGAGGGTCACGCTGTCGCTGCGGGCGTCCGGCGGACGCGGCGAGCACGCGGGCATCGGCGAGCGGCTCACGGTCGGCCGCGACACCCCCGTCACCGTCCGCCTGGAGGTCACCGGCGCCCCGCGCTGCACGGTCCGCCTCGTCACCGACCAGGGCGTCGTCCACACCGGCGCCCCGCTGCCGGTGGCCGGATCGGGCGTCGTCGAGTGGCGGACGACACCGTCGTACGCGGCGTACGTCCGGGCCGAACTGCGCCACGAGGCGGCGGCGGGGCCGCTCCCCGGCCCGCTGGCGGCGTTCACCAACCCGGTCTTCCTGGGGCGCGACTAGGCGGTGTCGGTCCGCAGGTCCGCGACGACCGCCGCGTGGTCGGAGGGCCACACCCCGTCGACCGGGCCGTCGCAGGCCCGCCGTACGGCCCGGACGTGGCCGAGTCCGCCGGGGCCGGGCGGGCCCACGTGGATGTAGTCGATGCGCGCGCTGGGCTCCAGGGTGCGTGCCACGTACGGATTGGCCGTGTCCCAGGTGGCGGCGGGGGCGGCCGGGGCGGCGTACTCCCACGCGTCGAGGAGGACCTGGCCGGGCACGGCCGGGGCGGTCTTGTAGCCGCCGAGGAGGCGGACCTCGTCGGAGTCGGGCCAGGCGTTGAGGTCGCCGGTGACGACGGGCGGGAAGAGGGTGTCGCCGCGGTGCCGGGCGACGAAGGCGGCGAGCGCGGCGGCCTGGTCGCAGCGGACCGCCGAGGCGGCCGGGACGGAGGTGAAGTGGGCGGTGAAGAAGGGGACTTCGTGACCGGGGGCGGCCAGCCGGGCGTAGAGGGCGAGGCGGCCGTCGTCCGTGTCGGCCGGGGCGGGCAGCGGCAGCACGTCCTGGTCGAGGACCGGCCATCTGCTGAGCACGGCGTTGCCTATGCCGACGGTGGGGTCCCCGATCCGCCGCTGCCAGCGCTCGGGGGCGGGCGAGGCGCCCCAGGCGCAGTGCAGGCCCAGCTCACCGGCGAGCCACTCGGCGAGGTTCTCGCCGCCGGCCGCCCACACCTCCTGTAGTCCGACGACGTCGGGCCGCAGCTCCCGCAGAGCCGTGAGGATCGCCTTCTGCCGTGTCTGCCACGGCCCGAAGCGCCACCACACATTCCAGGTCACGATCCGCATCCGCAGCCACCCGCTCTCCTCGTTGCCGCGTGGGGGATCATTGAAGCAGGATCCCTTGCGGAAACCGTGAGCGCTTCGTGCGAAGGAGACCCGCAGCCGATGTCCCGCCGCACCGACCTGAGGTTCCGCGCGACCACCGCCGTCCAGCGCCGCCTCAACCCGCTCCTGCGCCGCCTGCCCCTCCAGACGGTCCTGGAGACGACGGGCCGCGTCTCGGGGCAGCCCCGCCGGACGCCGGTGGGCGGGCGCCGCGTCGGCGGCTCCTTCTGGCTGGTGTCGGAGTTCGGCGAACGCTCGCAGTACGTGCGCAACATCAAGGCGGATCCGCGGGTGCGGGTACGGATCCGCGGGCGCTGGCACGAGGGCACCGCCCATCTGATGCCGCAGGACGACCCGGTGGCGCGGCTGCGGGGGCTGCCCCGGGTCAACAGCCTGGGGGTGCGGGCGCTCGGGACGAACCTGCTGACGGTTCGGGTGGACCTGGACGGCTGAAGGGTCCTTTCACTGTGAGGACCCGGACGGGCATCGTGAAAGGACCCCTGAGAGGCGTCACCCCGGCCAGACGATCGCCTGCACCTCGCTGTAGGCGTGCAGCGCGTAGCTGCCCACGTCCCTGCCGACGCCGCTGCGCTTGAATCCGCCGAAGGGCGCCTCCATGTTCCGCCCGACGGTGTTGACGCCGACACCCCCGGCCCGCAGCCGCCGCGCCACCCGGAAGGCCCGGGCCACGTCGCCCGACCAGACGTAGTCGATGAGGCCGTAGTCGGTGTCGTTGGCGAGCGCGATGCCCTCCTCCTCGTCGTCGAAGGGGACGACGGCCACCACCGGCCCGAAGATCTCCTCACGGACCGCCCGCATGTCGTTGGTGCAGTCGGCGAGCAGGGTCGGGGCGACGTAGAAGCCCGCGGACAGGTCCGGGCGTTCGCCGCCCGTCACCACCACCGCGCCTTCTTTCCGGCCCAGTTCGACGTACGACTCCACCCGGTCCCGGTGGGCCGCAGAGATCACCGGTCCGACCACGGTGTCCGGCTCGCGCGGGTCACCGACCTTCAACCGGTCGGCGTAGGCGGCGAGTTGTTCCACCAGCCGGTCGTGGATGCCGCGCTGCGCCAGCACCCGCGTCGGTGCGGTGCAGATCTGGCCGCTGTAGAAGGAGAAGGTGGTGCCGATCCCGGCGACGGCCGAGCGGAGGTCGGCGTCGTCGAAGACGACCGCGGCGCCCTTCCCGCCCAGCTCCATCAACTGCCGTTTCATGTCGCGCCCGCACACCTCGGCGATGCGCTGCCCGACCGCCGTGGAGCCGGTGAAGCTCACCATGTCGACGTCGGGCGACGCCACGGCCGCCTCGCCGACCTCCGTACGGGAGCCGCTGACGACGTTCACGACGCCCGGCGGCACGCCCGCCTCCTCCAGGGCCTCCACCATCCGGTACACCGACAGCGGGTCCTGCGGGGCGGGTTTCACCACGACCGTGTTGCCCATCGCCAGAGCGGGGGCGACCTTTCCGGCCGGGTTGGCCCAGGGGTTGTTGTACGAGGTGACGCAGGTGACGACCCCGACGGGCTGCCGGACGGCCAGAGCGCCCATCACCCCGGCCTTCCCCATCGGCCCGGCCTCGTTGATCTGCGGCGGGATCGGCCACTCGGCGGGCTCCACGCGCGCGTAGCGCCGGAAGCGGGCGGCTGCGACCCCGACCTGCATGGCGCGTGCGGTGCCGAGGGTCGCCCCGGTCTCGGCCCCCGCCAGTGACGCGTACTCCTTCAGCCGGGCGGCGATGATCCCCGCCGCCCGGCCGAGGATCGCGGCCCGTTCCTCCGGTGCGGTGCGCGACCAGGGCCCGAAGGCCTCGCGGGCCGCCGCACAGGCCGCGAGCACCTGGTCCCGCGAGGCCTCCGGCGCCCAGCCGACGGTCTCCTCGCTCGCCGGGTCGGTCACCTCGTAGTGCCCGCCGTCCGGCTCCACCCAGGAGCCGCCGACGAACAGCGGCTGCCGTGCCGTCACCTCGTGCTCACCGTCTCCGTGTCCCGCCCCGAGCGGAGCACCCGGCCCGGAACGGCCCCCGTCACCACGTCGTCCCGGATCGCCTCGACGCCGTTGACCCACACGGCCCGCACGCCGAGCGCCCGCGAGTCCAGTCGGGGGCTGTCGCCGGGCAGGTCGTGCACGAGGGTGGCCGGGCCGGCGTCGATCCGCTCCGGGTCGAGCAGGACCAGGTCGGCGTGCCAGCCCTCCCGCACCTGTCCCCGCTCGCGCAGCCCGAAGAGCCGGGCCGGGTCGTCGGTCAGCATCTTCACGGCCTGCTCCAGACCGACCAGCTTCCGGCCCCGCAGGCAGTCCCCGAGGAACCGGGTGGTGTACGGCGCCCCGCACATCCGGTCCAGATGGGCGCCCGCGTCGGACCCGCCCAGCAGCACGTCCTCGTGCTGCCACGTCTCGGCCCGCAGCGCCCAGGACGCCGGGTCGTTGTCGGTCGGCATCGGCCACAGCACCGTGCGCAGCCCGTCGTTGGCGCAGATCTCCACCAGACAGGCGAAGGGCTCCTGCCCGCGCTCCTCGGCGATGTCGTTCACCACGCGCCCGGTGAGCCCGGCGTTCGCCTCGCTGTAGGTGTCGCCGATGACGTAGCGCCCGAAGTTCGACAGCCGCCGGAAGACGCCCGCCTCCTTGGACCGGGCTCGCCGCAGCAGCTCGGTCCGCACGTCAGGGTCGCGCAGCTTCTCGATCCGCTCGGGGACGGGCAGTCCGAGGACCGGCCCCCACCCGGGGATGAGGTTCAGCGCGCAGAACGTCCCCAGCGACATGTTCATGGGGGTGAGGATCGGCATGGTGAGGGCGACGACCCTGCCGCCGGCCTTCCGCGCCTGCTCGCTCGCGAGCAACTGCCGGGGCACGCGCTCGGGGACGGCCGCGTCGATGGTCAGCACGTTCCAGTTCAGCGGCCGCCCCGCCACCGCGCTCATTTCCACGAACAGGTCGATCTCCGCGTCGCTGAACTGGTCCAGACAGCCCGCGACGATCGCCTCGATCTGCGTGCCCTCGCACTCCCCCACGGCCCGCGACAGCGCCAGCAGTTCGGCCGGCTGGGCGTGCCGTGAGGCGACGGGCTGCCCGTCGCCGTCGGAGTGACTGCTCGACTGGGTCGTGGACAGCCCCCAGGCCCCGGCGTCCATGGCCTCCCGCAGCAGCCGCACCATCGCGGCGAGCTGCTCCTGGCTCGGCTGCCCGCCGACCGCGTCCGGCCCCATCACGTACCGCCGCAGCGCACAGTGGCCCACCATGAACCCGGCGTTGACGGCGATCCGCCCTTCCAGGGCGTCCAGGTACTCCCCGAAGGAGTGCCAGTTCCAGGGCGCCCCCTCCTCCAGCGCCACCAGCGCCATGCCCTCGACCCTGGACATCATCCGCCGCGTGTAGTCGGCGTCCTCGGGCCGGTCGGGGTGCAGCGGCGCCAGCGTGAACCCGCAGTTCCCGCCGGCGACGGTGGTGACGCCGTGGTTGAGCGAGGGCGTGGCGTACGGATCCCAGAAGAGCTGGGCGTCGTAGTGGGTGTGGGGGTCGACGAAGCCGGGGGTGAGGACGAGGCCGGTGGCGTCCTCGACCGACCGTGCCTCCTCGGTGACCGTCCCGACGACGGAGATACGGCCGTCCCTGATGCCGACGTCGGCGATGAAGCCGGGCGCACCGGACCCGTCGACGACGGTCGCCCCTTTGATGACGTGATCGAGCATGGGGTTCACCTCCTGATGGGCAGCGGGATGTCCCACCTAGGGGCGCGGGGAACTGCGCGACCAGCCACAGCGCGCCCGCACCCGCCAACGGCGATCAAGCGGCACTCCGGAAACGGGAAGTCCGGTGCACAGGATCCGTATCGATCTTGGGAATCACGTACTCCCCGACCAGCCGGATCGTCTGCATCGTCTCCTCCTTCGGCACCCCCACCGGCAGCCCGAAACTCAGCTGATCCGCCCCGGCCTGCTCCCACCGCTTGCACTGGCGCAGCACCTCGTCCGGATCCCCGCAGATCAGCAACTCCTCCTCGATCAGCACCTCCACGAACTCCTCGGTGTACTCCGGCAGCGTCTCCGGCCACACCGGGAACCCCTCGGGCCGCGGGAAGGTGTCGTGGTACCTGAACACCAGCGAGGGCAGATAGTGCAGCCCTCCGCTCGCCGCGATCCGCACGGCTTCCGCATGGGTCGGCGCGCAGATCGCCGTGGTCGTCACCATGACGTTGTCGTTGACGAAGGCGCCGACCGGCTCCGCGTCCACGATCGCCGTCTTGTACTGCTCCAGCACCCACTCCATGTCGGAGACCTTCTGCACGCTGAAGCCGAGCACGCCGAGCCCCTTCTTCGCGGCCATGGCGTACGACGGCGGCGATCCGGCCGCGTACCACATGGCCGGGTGCGAGCCGCCGTACGGCTTCGGCAGGACCTTCCTCGGCGGCAGCGACCAGTGCTTGCCCTGGAAGCCCTGGTACTCGTCCTGGAGCCACATCCTGGGGAACTCGGCGATGGTCTCCTCCCAGAGTTCCTTGGTGTGGTTCATGTCGGTGACCCCCGGCATGAATCCGAGGATCTCGTGGGACCCGGCGCCCCGTCCGCTGCCGAACTCGAAGCGGTTGCCGCTGAGATGGTCGAGCATGGCGACCTTCTCGGCGACCTTCACCGGGTGGTTGACCGGGGCGAGCGGGTTGAAGATGCCGGAGCCCAGGTGGATCCGCTCGGTCGCGTGGGCCAGGTACCCGAGGAAGACGTCGTTGGCGGACAGGTGCGAGTACTCGTCCAGGAAGTGGTGCTCGGAGGCCCAGGCGTACTTGAAGCCGGACTTGTCGGCCTGGATGACGTACTCGGTCTCCTCCATCAGCGCCTTGTGCTCGGCGAGCGGGTCGGTCTCGGCCCGTTTGCCGACGTATCCCTGAACGAAAATGCCGAATTCCAAGGAGGTTCACCGCCCCACGGTCAGTTCTGACGAACCGTCAGATTTATGGCTCCGACTGTTCCACCGGCCTCCGGGGCCGTCAATAGCTGATACTCCGTCAGCTGTCGCGGTCAGACGACGCTGACGCCGGCCAGCCACCCGCCGTCGATCACGAACGGCTGCCCCGTGATGTACGACGAGTCCTCCGAGGTCAGGAACAGCGCGAGCCGGGCCACCTCCTCGGGCCGCCCGACCCTGCCCAGCGGCACGAGCCTGCGGTACAGCCGGTCGAGGCCCCGCCCCGTCTCCTCCGGGTCGGCGTCCGGGTCGAGCCGGGCCGGGTTGGACATCGCCGTGTCGACGGCCCCCGGGCAGACGGCGTTGACGCGTATCCCCCGCCCGGCCAGTTCCAGGGCGGCGACCCTGGTCAGGCCGACCACGGCGTGCTTGGTCGCCGCGTAGGCCCCCACCGCGGCCATCCCGGTCAGACCCGTGTAGGAGGCGGTGTTGACGATCGTGCCCCCGTCGGCCATCTCCGGGGCGACCGTCTTCATGCCGAGGAAGCAGCCCACCTGGTTGACCTGCACGACCTGCATGAACTCGTCGAGGGGTGTGTCGAGGAGGGAGTTGAAGCGCAGGATGCCGGCGTTGTTGACGAGCCCGTCGACGTGGCCGTACGCGTCCTTGGTGGCCGTGACGGCGGCCTGCCAGTCGTCCTCCCGCCCCACGTCCAGATGGACGTACCGGGCGCCGATCTCCTTCGCGAGGGCCTCGCCCTGGTCGTCGAGCACGTCCGTGAGGACCACCCGGGCCCCCTCGGCCGCGAACAGCCGGGCCTCCTGCTCGCCCTGGCCGCGTGCGGCGCCGGTGACGATGACGACCCGTCCGTCGAGCTTGCCCATGGGGTCTCCTCACAGCTCGGGGGCGACCTCGGCGCCGAACGCCGCGATCTGGTCGGTCAGTTCGCTGCGGCTCCGGCTGCGGAACCGCACCTGGATCTGGTGCACGCCCATCGCCCGGTACGCCCGCAGCGACTCGGCCAGCTCCTGCGGCCCGCCGGTGAGGGTGCGGCGCCCCACCTCCCACCGGGGCGTGCCGACGTACAGCGGCTCGGCGATGGCGCCCACGGTGAACGGGCCCCGCGCCCCGGCCTTCTCGCGCAGTTCCCTGATCCGGGCGATCTGCCCGGGCAGCCGGTCCCTCGGGTCCCCCTGCGGCAGCCAGCCGTCGCCCTTGAGCGCGGCCCGGCGTACGGCGGCGGGGGAACTGCCACCGACCCAGACGGGGACCCGGTCCTGGGCCGGCCGGGGCCGCTGCCCGAGCCCCTCGAAGTCGTACAGCTTGCCGTGGTGCTCGGGGAACTCCTCGGGCCCCAGGGCGGCGCGCAGGGCGTCCAGGCACTCGTCCAGCACGGCCCCGCGCCCGCGGAAGTCGACGCCCAGGGCCTCGAACTCCTCCTGGACGTGCCCGGCGCCGACCCCGAGGACCAGCCGGCCCCCGCTGAGGTGGTCGAGGGTGGCGTACTGCTTGGCGGTGAGCAGGGGGTGCCGCAGAGCGACGATCGCGACGTGGCTGAGCAGCCGGACGCGCTCGGTGGCGGCGGCGAGGAAGGCGAGCGTGGCGACGGGGTCGTACCAGACCGTGCTCATCGCGGCGGCGAGCCGGCGCGGGATGCCGACGTGATCACAACCGGCCAGATAGCCGAATCCGGCCCGGTCGGCCGCGCGGGCGATCTCCAGCAGGTCGTCCGGTCCGGCCGCCGCCTCCCACGCCTCGGCGTAGAGGGTGCTCTGCGACTGGACGGGGAGCTGCATCCCGTACCGCAGGCTCACCGCGCACCACCGCCGCCGCCCGGCCACAGGCCCTCGGCGGTGAGCCCGAGCAACTCGATGGCGTTGCCGCGCACGATCCGCTCGACGACCTCTGCCTCCAGGTGCCCCATCTGCGCCTCGCCGACCTCGCGGGACTTGGGCCAGGTGGAGTCGGAGTGCGGGTAGTCGGTCTCGTAGAGGACGTTGCCGACGCCGATGGAGTCGAGGTTGCGCAGGCCGAAGGCGTCGTCGAAGAAGCAGCCGTAGACATGCTCGGCGAACAGCTCGGACGGTGGCCGGTGCACCTTGTCGGCGACTCCGCCCCAGCCGCGGTTCTCCTCCCACACCACGTCGGCCCGCTCCAGGATGTAGGGGATCCAGCCGATCTGCCCCTCGGCGTACATGACCTTGAGGTTCGGGAACCGCTCGAACTTGCCGCTCATCAGCCAGTCGACCATGGAGAAGCAGCAGTTGGCGTACGTGATGGTGGAGCCGACGGCGGGCGGGGCGTCCGCGGAGGTGGACGGCATGCGGCTGCTGGAGCCGATGTGCATGGCGACGACGGTCCCGGTCTCGTCGCACGCGGCGAGGAACGGATCCCACTCGTCGGTGTGGATCGAGGGCAGCCCGAGGAACGGCGGTATCTCGGAGAAGGCGACGGCACGGACCCCGCGGGCGGCGTTGCGCCGGACCTCGGCCGCCGCCAGCCCGGCATCCCACAGCGGGACGATGGGCAGGGGGATGAGCCGCCCGTGCGCGTCCGGGCCGCACCACTCCTCGACCATCCAGTCGTTGTAGGCCCGTACGCAGAGCAGGCCCAGCTCGTGGTCCTTCGCCTCGGTGAAGGTCTGGCCGCAGAAGCGCGGGAACGTCGGGAAACAGAGCGCGGACTGGACGTGGTTGACGTCCATGTCGGCGAGCCGCTCGGCGACGTCGTAGGACCCGGGCCGCATCTGCTCGTAGGTGATGACCTCCAGCCGGATCTCGTCCCTGCCGTACCCGACGGCGGTGTCGAGCCGGGTCAGGGGCCGCCGCAGATCCTCGTAGACCCACCAGTCCCCGACGGGCCCGTCGTCCCCGGGCTGCCCCATGACCGGCTTGAAGCGGCCTCCGAGGAACGTCATGTCCTTCACGGGGGCCCGGACGATCCGTGGCCCGGTACCCCGGTACTTCCCCGGAAGCCGGTCCTGCCAGACGCCCGCGGGCTCCACGGTGTGGTCGTCCACGGAGATGATCAGCGGAAACGTGCTGTCGTGGGTGTCCATGGCGCTCACGGTAGCGCTGATCTGACGACCCGTCAGCTATGTCTGCGGAGGTCGATTCCGGCCGCGATGGCCTGATGCACTCGACTCGGCCGGGTGGGTGCGGAGAGAGTGTGCAGACCTGGTGGACTCCCGTGCGCCGCCCTGTGATCGGTGTCTCCCACGGCTGACGTATCCGCCGTCAACAAGGCAAACTGGCGTGGTTGCTCAGGATGTCTAGGGGGACTGCATGGACGGTGTACCGGACGGTGTGCCGCGCGTACCGGAGCAGCGGCGTTCCGACTCCACGCCGGAGAGGCCGGCCGAGCCCGTGACCCTGCGCTTCAGTGTGCTCGGCCCCGTGCGTGCCTGGCGCGGTGACGAGCAGGTCGCCACCGGATCCCCCCAGCAACGCGCCCTGCTCGGCGCCCTGCTGCTGCGCGAGGGCCGGACGGCCACGGCCGCGGAGCTGATCGACGCCCTGTGGGGCGAGGAACCGCCCTCACAGGCGCTGGCGGCGGTACGGACGTACGCCTCACGCCTGCGCAAGGTGCTGGACCCGGGCGGCGAGGGGCGCCGGCCGGGCGGCACCGGCGCCGTCCTGGTCAGCGAGTCCGGCGGCTACGCGGTCCGCGGTCTCGCCGAGGACGCCCTGGACCTCACCGTCGCGCAGGACCTGGCGACCGAGGCGGAGAAGGCCCGCTCCGCCGGCGACCTCTGCCATGCCCGCGACACCCTGCGCCGCGCCCTCGCCCTGTGGGACGGGGAGACCCTGGCCGCGGTGCCCGGCCCCTACGCGGAGGCCCAGCGGGTGCGCCTGGAGGAGTGGCGGCTGCAACTCCTCGAATCCCGCCTGGACATGGACCTGGAGCAGGGCTGCCACGCCGAGGCCGTCTCCGAGCTCACGGCCCTCACCGCGGCGCATCCGCTGCGCGAGCGGCTGCGCGAGCTGCTGATGCTGGCGCTCTACCGCAGCGGCCGCCAGGCCGAGGCGCTGGCCGTGTACGCCGACACCCGCCGCCTGCTCGCCGACGAACTCGGCGTGGACCCGCGCCCCGGCCTGAGCGAGCTGCAGCAGCGGATCCTCCAGGCGGACCCGGGGCTCGCGGAGCCCTCCTCCCCGGCCCCCGAGCCGGCCGCGGTCCCGGTACGCCCCGCCCAACTGCCTGCCACCGTCCCTGACTTCACCGGCCGCTCGGCGTTCGTCCGCGAACTCGGCGACATCCTCGCCTCCGCCGAGGGCCGGGTCATGGCCGTCTCGGCCCTGGCCGGGATCGGCGGCGTCGGCAAGACGACCCTCGCGGTGCACGTGGCCCATCAGGCACGCACGGCGTTCCCGGACGGGCAGCTGTACGTCGACCTCCAGGGCGCGGGCGCCCGGGCGGCGGAGCCGGAGACGGTCCTGGGCTCCTTCCTGCGCGCCCTCGGCACGGCCGACTCGGCGATCCCCGACTCCCTGGAGGAGCGCGCGGCCCTCTACCGCTCGGTCCTGGCCGGGCGCCGGGTGCTGGTCCTGCTGGACAACGCCCGGGACGCCGCCCAGGTGCGGCCCCTGCTGCCCGGCACGGACGGCTGCGCCGCGCTCGTCACCTCCCGCACGCGGATGGTGGACCTGGCGGGCGCCCACCTGATCGACCTGGACGTGATGTCCCCCGACGAGGCGCTGGCGCTGTTCACGAAGATCGTGGGCGAGGAGCGGGTGGCGTCCGAGCGGAAGGCCGCCCTGGACGTGGTGGCGGCCTGCGGATTCCTCCCGCTGGCCATCCGCATCGCGGCGTCCCGCCTGGCGGCCCGCCGCACCTGGACGGTGTCCGTCCTCGCGGCGAAGCTCGCCGACGAGCGCCGCCGCCTGGACGAACTCCAGGCCGGCGACCTGGCCGTCAAGGCCACCTTCGAACTCGGCTACGGCCAGCTGGAACCCGCCCAGGCCCGCGCGTTCCGCCTGCTGGGCCTTGCGGACGGCCCCGACATCTCCCTCGCCGCGGCGGCGGCGGTCCTGGACCTCCCGGCCGAGGACACGGAGGACCTGCTGGAGTCCCTCGTGGACACCTCCCTCCTCGAATCGGCCGCCCCGGGCCGCTACCGCTTCCACGACCTGGTCCGGCTCTACGCGCGTGCCTGCGCCGAACGGGACGAACTGCCCCCGAGCGAACGGGGATCGGCGCTGTCCCGGCTGCTGGACTTCTACCTGGCGTCCGCGGCCGGGGTGTACGCGATCGAACGGCCGGGGGACCGGCTGGTGGATCATCTGGAGCCCACGTCGTACCCGGGGCTGCGGTTCGACGACCGGCACGTCGCGCAGGACTGGCTGTACGCGGAGGCCATCTGCCTCCTCGCCTGCGTACGGCAGTCCGCGGGGCGGCCGGAGACCCTCCCCCGGGCGATCGACATGCTGTGGGCGGCGCACGACCTCTCCGAGTCGGGGGCCAACTCCAAGGAGTACGAGGCCACCGCCCAGGCGCTCGTCGGCGCGGCCCGGTCGCACGGCCTGGGGCGGGCGGAGGCCCGGGCGCTGATGACGCTCGTCAACGTCCACCATGTGAGCGGCCGTTTCGAACGGGCCGAGGAGGAGGCGGAACGGGCCATCCGCCTCGCGCAGGAGGCCGACGACCTGCTCCCCGTCTGCTGGGCGCGCAACGCGCGCGGCATCATCGCGCTGTACCAGAACCGCCACACGGACGGCGAGGAACACCTCTCCCGGGCCATCGAGCACTTCCGGGCCCTGGGCGACCGCCCGGGCGAGGCCGCCGCGCTCTGCAACCTCTCGCGCATCCACCTGGCGACCGGGCGGACCCAGAGTGCGGTCGCCCTGGCCGAGGAAGGCATCGACATCTACGACGGCATGGGCAACTCGATGCGCGGGGCGAACGCCCGCTACGCCCTCGGGCTCGCCCTCACCCAGAGCGGCGAACTGGGCAACGCGGCCGCCCGGCTCCAGGAGGCCCTGGAGGTGTTCCGCGACAGCAGGCAGCGCCTCTGGGAGGGCATGAGCCTGTTCCGGCTGGCCGAGGTGGATCTCGCCGCCCGGCGTGCGGCACGGGCGGCCGCCAACGCCGAGATGGCGCTCACGGTGCTGCGCGGGATCGGCGGGGAGTGGCGGCGGGGCAACGTCCTCACGGTCCTCGGGCGCGCGCTCAGCGGCATCGGCCAGACCGGCCGGGCCCAGGTCTGCTGGCAGGAAGCGGCCGGCATCTACGAGGAGCTGGGCTCGCCCGAGGCCGCCGAGGTGCGTGCGCTGCTGTCCCCGGTGCAGGCGGCCTGAGACGCCGTCGGGGGCGTTCATCATTCGTTTATCCCCCCACGCCATGATGGACGCAGTCGATCCGTCGCGTCGGGGGGCAGACGGGTCGCCGCACGGGCCTCGCTCCGGTCGTTTCGGGGCGAGCGGCCCGGGTGGGCCTGCCCGGCCATCCTCGGGGGAGTGACCGGGCGGGCCCGCCGGCCTCACTGCCTGTTCCACGCCAAGGGGAGTTGACGATCATGGGCGACGAGCTCAAGCCGCAGGACCTGCACGCCACGGACGAGCCGCTGGAGACCAAGGACCTGCACGCCACGGACGAGGGCGCCGTCAAGAAGCAGGACCTGCACGCCACGGACGAGCCGCTGGAGACCAAGGACCTGCACGCCACGTCGGAGCCGTTCAAGCCGACGAAGTAAGCCACCGTTACACGGGGTTCGGCCGCGGCGGCGCGGAGGGGGAGCCGTCGCGGCCGAGGTGTGTCCGCGGGCAGGTGCCGTCATGTCACAGCGGCACGACCTGTACGCCCGGCCCGCACAGCTTTCCCATGTCGTCCTCGTCGGACGTGAAGAGCACCACGCCTGCGGGCTGCCGGCCCGCGATCACGGCCAGGGCAGCGTCGATCGCGTACTTGTGGCCGTGCAGACCCGTTTCCTGGAGCAAGGTGACGGCGGCATCGGCGACCTCGCGGGTCACGGGTTCCACCACGACACGCGACATCGCCCACGCCCAGGCCGCGCGCCTCACCCGGCCGTGGTAGGCCTCGATCAGCGTCATCGAGCTGGTCACGACGCGGATGCCGGAGCGGTGTGCGTCCTTGAGACGAGCGAGCATCACCCGGTCACCGAGAACGGCCCGGGACAGCGCCTCGCAGTCCAGCACGTAGCAGGACGGCACCACTAGCTCGCCCTCCGATGCCGCTCGCCGGCCGCCCCGGGGCCCTGCTCCGCGAAGTGGCGCTCGAACTCCCTGCGCTCGGCCTCAGCGGAGGCGAGCTCGTCCTCGGTGACGGGGCCGTGCTCCTCTTCCAGCCAGGTGACCAGCTCTCCCAGCCGGTCCTGCTCGCGCTGGCGCTCTATGGCCCGCGTTACGTAGGCGCTGAAGCCGCCAGACCCGACCTCATGCCGGATCTCCTCGGCGAGCTCCTCCGGCAGCGTCACGGTGTACTTCTTCGTTGCCATACCACCTACCATACCGGCCCTGAGCGTCGTCGGCCCGGCGTGTGCGCCGCCGGCCGCGGCGCGCCATAGTGGGTCCGAGATCACCCTCCCGAGCCCGAAGGCGGCCCCCATGCCCGGCGAGCAGCCCCATCTCTACGAGACCCTCGACGAGCGGTTCCGCACGGGCAGGTGTCAGGCGGGGGATTCGCGGCTGGAGACGTTGTACGAGGGGTGCCGGTGGGCCGAGGGGCCGGTGTACGTGCCCGCCGGGCGGTACCTCCTGTGGAGCGACATCCCGAACGACCGGCTGCTGCGGTGGGACGAGACCACCGGGGCCGTCGGGGTGTTCCGCTCCCCCGCCGGGTACCCGAACGGCAGCACCCTGGACGGCCAGGGCCGTCTCGTCACCTGCGAGCAGGGCAACCGGCGGGTGACCCGGACCGAGCACGACGGCTCGGTCACCGTGCTGGCCGAGCGGTTCCGGGGCAAACGGCTCAACAGCCCGAACGACGCCGTCGTGAAGTCGGACGGCTCGGTGTGGTTCTCCGACCCCGAGTTCGGGATCGCCACCGACTACGAGGGGCATCGCGCCGAGAGCGAGATCGGCGCCCGGAACGTCTACCGCGTCGACCCCGCGACCGGCGAGGTGCGGCTGGTCGCCGACGGGTTCCAGGGGCCCAACGGGCTGGTCTTCTCGCCGGACGAGCGGCAGTTGTACGTGTCGGACAGCGTCGCCAACCACATCCGCGTCTTCGACGTCGGCGAGGACGGCACCGGCCTGTCCGGCGGCGATGTCTTCGTCGCGTGCGCGAACGGCAACTTCGACAACATCCGGTTCGACGACCGGGGGCGGCTCTGGGCCGCCGCGATGGCCGGCGGCGTGCACTGCTACGACCCCGACGGCACGCTGATCGGCCGCATCCTGGTGCCCGGCACGGTCGCCAACGTCCGCTTCGGCGGCGCCCGGCGCAATCGCCTGTTCATCGCGGCCGACACCACCCTGTACTCCCTGATGATGTCGGTCACCGGCACCCCGGCCCTGCCGGTCAGCCGGTGACCGGATCCCGAAGGGCGCCCTTCACGACCTTCCCGCTCGCGTTGCGCGGCAGTTCCGCGACGAACCGGACGGTTCTGGGGACCTTGTAGTTCGCCATCTCCCTGCGGGACCAGGCGATCAGGTCGTCGGCGGTCAGCAGGGCGCCGGGGCGCCGTACGACGTAGGCCCTGCCGACCTCCCCGAGCCGGGCGTCCGGCACGCCGATCACCGCCACGTCCGCCACGTCCGGGTGGAGGCCCAGGAGCTGCTCTATCTCGGCGGGGTAGGCGTTGAAGCCGCCGACGATGAACATGTCCTTGAGGCGGTCGGTGATGTGCAGGTTGCCCGCGGCGTCCAGGACGCCGATGTCGCCGGTGCGCAGCCAGCCGTCCTCGGACAGGACCTCGGAGGTGGCCCGCTCGTCCTCGTAGTAGCCGCTCATGACGTGGAAGCCGCGTACCAGGACCTCGCCCGGCAGGCCTGGTGCCAGGGGCCGGCCCTCGGGGCCGACGACCCGTAGCTCCGTGCCGGGGATGGCCCGGCCCGACGTGGAGGCGATCACCGTCGGGTCGTCGCCGCGCCGGCACATCGTGACGACGCCGCTCGCTTCGGAGAGGCCGTAGGCGGTGAGGACCGTGCCGACGCCGAGTTCGGTGCGCAGCCGCTCGACCAGGCGCAGCGGCACGACGGCCGCTCCCGTCACGACCAGGCGCAGGGCCGTCAGGTCGTGGGCGTCCCGTGCGGGGTGGTCCAGGAGGGACTGGAGGAGGGTCGGGGGGCCGGGGAGTACGGAGATCCGCTCGGCGGCGATGTTGGCGAGGACCGTGGTCACGTTGAACACGGGCTGGGGGATCATCGTCGCGCCCCGCATGAGGCAGGCGATCACCCCGGCCTTGTAGCCGAAGGTATGGAAGAAGGGGTTGACGATCAGGTAGCGGTCGCCCCGGGTGAGTCCGGCGAGTTCGCTCCAGATGTCGTACGCCCGCAGCGTCTGGTCGTGGGTGATGACGGCGCCCTTGGGGCGGCCCGTCGTGCCCGAGGTGAAGATGATGTCCGAGGGCCAGGTCCCCTGTACGGCCGCGGACCTTTCACGGACGTCCGCCGTCCCCGTCCCCTCCCCGCTCGCCAGGAAGTCCTTCCAGGTCAGGAAGTCGGCCGGGGCGTCGTCCGAGAGGACGACCGCGTGCTTCAGGGCCGGCAGGCCGGGCAGCGGGCCGGTGCCCGGGCCGTCGCCCGCCGCCCGGCGCAGGGACGCCACGTACGAGGTGCCGAGGAACGTGCCGGTGACGAACAGCAGCCGGGTGCCGCTGCGGCGCAGCACGTCCGCCGCCTCGGCGCCCTTGAACCGGGTGTTCAGCGGCACGAGCACCGCGCCCGCGGAGACCGCGCCCAGGGCTGCGACGATCCAGTCGAGCGTGTTCGGGGCCCAGATGCCGACCCGGTCGCCCGGTTCGGTCCCGGTCGCCATGCAGGCCGCCGCGGCGCGCTCGACGCGTGCGCCCAGTTCCGCGTAGGTGACGCGGGTGCGGCCCTCGACGACCGCCTCGACGTCCGCGTACCGCTCGGCCGCTGTCCTGACCAGGCCCGGAACGCTTCCCCATGCCGTATCCGCTCGCACAGCACGCCTCCCGACGACGTAGGAGCTGACTACCCGTCAGATTATCTGTAATCTGACGGCCTGTCAGCGACCGTTCGGGCCCGGAGGTGCGCGCAGCATGGCAGCAGGATCGGGAGCCCTCAAGGACGCCACCGCCATCGTCGGCATTGGCCAGACGCCCTTCGCCAAACGGCTTCCGGAGGACGAACGGACCCTCGCCTGCCGGGCCGTCCTGGCCGCCCTCGACGACGCGGGGATCGCGCCCGGCGAGGTCGACGCCCTCGCCTCCTACACCATGGAGGAGACCGACGAGGTGGAGCTGGCGAAGGCCTGCGGCTTCGGCGACCTCACCTTCTTCAGCAAGGTCGGCTTCGGGGGCGGGGGTTCGTGCGCCACCGTCGCCCATCTCGCCGCCGCCATCACGGCCGGGCAGGCGAGCGTCGGGGTGGCCTGGCGGTCCCGCAAGCGGGGCAGCGGGCCCCGGCCCTGGACCAACACCACCGTGCAGCTCCCGACCCCGGCCCAGTGGACCCGCCCGTTCGGGCTGCTGAGGCCCGCCGACGAGATCGCGATGCTCACCCGCCGCTACCTGCACGAGTACGGCGCCACCCGCGACCACCTGTTCAACGTCGCCCTGGCCTGCCGCAACCGTGCCAACCAGAACCCCGCCGCGATCATGTACGACCGGCCCCTGACCCGCGAGATGTACATGACCTCCCGCTGGATCAGCGAGCCGCTCTGCCTCTTCGACAACTGCCTGGAGACCGACGGGGCCCTGGCCTGTGTCGTGGTCTCCGCCGAGCGCGCCCGCGACTGCCGGCGCACACCCGTCTACGTCCATTCCGCCGCCCAGTCGCTCCCCGCCCAGCACCACGGCATGGTCAACTACTGGAACGACGACCCCCTCACCGGCCCCGCCTGGAGCGCCGCCCGGCACCTGTGGAAGCACTCCGACCTGACCCCCGAGGACGTCGACGTCGCCCAGATCTACGACGCCTTCACGCCCCTGGTCCTGCTCTCCCTGGAGGGCTACGGCTTCTGCGGACGCGGCGAGGGCGGGGCGTTCACCGAGGGCGGGGCGCTGGAGACCGGCGGACTGCTGCCGGTGAACACCGGCGGGGGCGGGCTGTCCGAGGCCTACGTGCACGGCTTCAACCTCATCAACGAAGGGGTCAGGCAGCTGCGCGGCACCAGTACCGCGCAGGTGCCGGGCGCCTCCGCCTGTCTGGTCACCGCGGGCGAAGGGGTCCCGACCTCCGCCCTGCTGCTGAGGAGTTGAGGAGCACTCCATGCTGCGTCCCGTCCCCGACGCCGACGGCGCCCCCTTCTGGGAGTACGCCGCCCAGGGCGAACTCCGCGTCCAGGCCTGCGGCGACTGCGGAGAACTCCGCTTCCCGCCCCGGCCCTGCTGCCCGCACTGCCAGTCCTTCGCGAGCGCGTGGCGTCCGGTGTCCGGCCGGGGCCGGGTCTGGTCGTACGTCGTCGCCCATCCGCCGCTGCTGCCCGACTACGCCGCGCAGGCGCCGTACAACGTGGTCGTCGTCGAGCTGGACGAGGCGCCCCGCATCCGGCTGGTGGGCAATCTGGTCACCGGGGCCGGGCAGCCCCTCGACTCCCTGCCACCGCACCGCCTGCGCATCGGCGCCCGGGTGCGGGCCGTCTTCCACGACGGCCTTCCCCAGTGGGTCCCGGAGCGGTCATGAGCGGTGTGCTCCTACGGGCCGACCGGGACAGCGGGGTCGCCGTCGTGACGCTGGACCGGCCCGGGCGGCTCAACGCCGTCGACCTGGCCATGGCCGACGAACTGGCCTCCGCCTGGCAGGAGTTGCGGTTCGACGACGCCGTGCGGGCGATCGTCCTCACCGGGGCCGGTGAGCGTGCCTTCTGCACCGGCATCGACCGGGACGCCGTCGTGCCGCAGCCGAACTCGCCCTACGCGCAGGACGATCCATTGCTCGGGATCGGGCCGAAGGCGAACGACCTGTGGAAACCGGTCGTCGCCGCCGTACACGGCATGGCCTGCGGAGGGGCCTTCTACCTGCTCGGCGAGGCCGAGTTCGTCGTCGCGGACACCACCGCCTCCTTCTTCGACCCGCACACCACCTACGGCATGGTGAGCGCCTACGAGTCCGTCCTCATGGCACAGCGCATGCCCTACGGGGAGGTCGCGCGGATGGCGCTGATGGGGACGGCGGAACGGATCTCGGCCCGGCGGGCGTACGAGATCGGCCTGGTGTCGGAACTCGTGCCGGAGGGCGAGGCATTGAGGGCGGCGACCGCGTGCGCCACCGTCCTCGCCGGGTATCCGACCGAGGCCGTGCAGGGGACCGTGCGGGCGCTGTGGGCCGCGAGTCAGGCGGGGCGGGCTCAGGGGTTCGCACAGGCACCGCATCTCATCGCACTCGGGAACGCGGCGGGCGAGCGGCAGGCCCGGCTGTTCGCCGGGCGGTCGCGGGAGTACCGGTTGCGCGAGTGAAGTCGTTTACCCCTACACCCGTATGCTCGGGAGCGTGGTTGAGCATCGGATGATCGACGTCAATGGCATACAACTGCACATCGCGGAGCAGGGCGAGGGCCCGCTCGTGGTGCTGCTGCACGGATTCCCGGAGTCCTGGCACTCCTGGCGGCACCAGTTCGGTCCGCTGGCGGAGGCCGGTTTCCGGGTGGTCGCGCCCGACCAGCGCGGGTACGGCGGCAGCGACCGCCCCGAGGACGTGGCCGCGTACAGCATCTTCCACCTGGTGGGGGACGTGGTCGGGCTGGTCCACGCGCTGGGCGAGGAGCGGGCGTTCGTCGTCGGGCACGACTGGGGCGCGCCGGTGGCCTGGCACACCGCGCTGCTGCGGCCGGACGTGGTGCGCGGGGTGGCCGGGCTGAGCGTGCCGCCGCCGTTCCGTGGGAGCCGGCCTCCGCTTCAGACCATGCGGGAGCGGTTCGAGGGCCGCTTCTACTGGAACTACTTCAACCAGCCGGGGGCCGCGGACGCCGAGTTCGCCGCCGACACCCGCACGACCCTGCGCAAGCTGCTGTACTCCGCTTCCGGTGACGCGCCGGACGCCGGGCGTCCCGAGCAGGCCCTGGTCGACCTGGAGCGCGGCTGGCTCACGGACGCGCCGGACCCCGAGGTGCTGCCCGAGTGGCTCACCGAGCAGGACCTCGACGTGCTCACCGAGAGCTTCGAGCCGGGCTTCACCGGCGCGCTCAACTGGTACCGCAACCTGGACCGCAACTGGGAGCTGACCGCCCCCTGGCAGGGCGCGGTGGTCACCCCGCCCGCCCTGTACGTGTACGGCGACCGCGACCTGGTCCCGGCCTTCCCGGGGACGCCCGAACTGATCGAGCGGCTGCCGGACTTGATGCCGGACCTGCGCCGCAAGCCGCTCGTGCTGCCGGGCTGCGGCCACTGGACGCAGCAGGAGCGGCCCGCCGAGGTGAACGAGGCGCTGATCGACTTCCTGACGGAACTGCGGGACTGACGGGACCGACGCCCCGCAGCCGGTCGTCCCGTTGCGTGGCGACCGGCCCGTACCCGGCGTAGCGTCGTGGATGGGAGCGGTGCACGGGCCGCTCCCCGACGAGCGACGGCCGCCGTCCGGAGCACCCCTTCCGTACGCCGGGACGACGGCCGTCCCGGGCGGGTCAGG
The DNA here is from genome assembly GCF_031348265.1 of Streptomyces collinus. Taxonomy (NCBI): domain Bacteria; kingdom Bacillati; phylum Actinomycetota; class Actinomycetes; order Kitasatosporales; family Streptomycetaceae; genus Streptomyces; species Streptomyces collinus. The sequence continues at coordinate 3,840,004 of NZ_CP133771.1, forward strand.
CGGTGCGCGCCGTGCCCGTGCCCTTCTCCGCGTCCAGTGCGTACACGCAGCGGTCCTTGCTGCACGCGTACACCACCCCGTCCCGGACGACCGGGGAGCCGGTGATCTCGCCGCCGGTGGCGAGTTTCCAGCGCAGCCGGCCGTCGTCGGCCTTCAGGGTGTACAGCAGGTGGTCGGTGGAGCCGAAGTGGATACGGCCCTCGGCCACCGAGGGAGCGCCGACGATGTCGCCGCCCGCCTGGAAGCGCCACTTGGGCGTGCCGGTGACCGCGTCGAGGGTGTAGAGGCCCTTGCCGCTGCCCACGTGGACGTGTCCCGCTGCGACCAGGACGGGGTCGACGCAGGAGCGGGCCTCGGTGGCGATGCGCCAGCGGTCGCGGCCGTCGGTGGCGTCGAGGGCGTAGACCGTGCCGAGGTAGTCGGCGAGGTAGAGGCCGCCGCCGGTGACGGCCGGGCCGGGGACGAAGGTGGGCGGGCAGAGGAACACGGCCGGGGCCTCGAAGTGCCACTTCACGTGCCCGGCGGCCACGTCGAGGGCGAGGACGCGGGTGCCGGCGCAGACGTAGACGTAGCCGTCGGTGGCCTGGGTGAGCCGGATGGGGACGCCGCCGCAGGAGGCCGCGTCGCCGATCGGGTACGACCAGCGCTCGTCGCCGGTGCGGGCGTCCAGGGCGCGCAGCCGGGCGTCCTGCCACACGTAGACCGTGCCGTCGTGCAGGGCGGGTCCTGCCTCCGGGGACTCGAAGTCCGACTGGCAGCCGGTGATCTCCCACAGCTTCTGGCCGCCGGAGGCCTCCCAGCCCTGGACGCCGCCGCCGCGGGTGCCGGTGACGACGGTGCCGCGGTCGGCCTGGAGCGTGTAGACCCAGGCGTCCGTCTGGAGGCGCCAGAGGTCGGCGCCCTCACGGGCGTCCAGGGCGAACAGCGTGGGTCCGTCGGAGGCGTGGATACGGCCGTCCGCGACCGCCATGGACCAGGCGACGTCCCGGGTCTTGAAGCGGCGGCGGCCGGTGGCGACGTCCAGGGCGTGCACCTCGAAGGAGGTGACGTAGACCAGGTCGTCGGCGACCGAGGGCGTGCCCCAGACGTCGTTGGACATGCGGAAGCGCCAGGGCCGCCAGCCTCCGGCCTGCTCCGGCGGCGCGGCCGGGGCGGGAGGGGTGGTGACGGCGGGGCCGACGGCGGGGTCCGTGCCGTTGACACCGGGGCGGGGTTTGGACCAGGAGGCGGCGAGGGCGGCCTCCGGCCGGGGCGCCATGACGGCGGCGGCGCGCACGTCGGCGACGCGCGGGCCCGGGCCGATGGGCACCGGGGCGCCGGCGAGGCGGACCGGGCCGGTGTCGGGGCCGCTGGGGGCACCTCCCTGCCCGAGCGAAGCCGAGAGCTTGGGGGAGGGCGCGGGCACCGGGACGACGGGGTCGTGCGCGGGCGGGGGCGGGATGGGCGCGGGGCCGGGGACGGGTCGTCCGCCGCCGCTGCGGCCGGCGCCGGGGGCGGGCTTGCCGGCCGGGCGGCCGTTGCGGCGGGACTCGATCAGGCCCACGGCCCGCTCGGGCAGCCACGCGGAGGCCGTGCCGCTGTCGTCGGAGCCGGAGCCGAAGAGGTGGGGGGCCAGCTGGGCCTGGAGGTCGGCCGGGTTGGGGCGGGCCGTCGGGTCCATCTGCATACAGGACTCGATGAGCGGCCGCAGCTCGTCCGGCAGCCCTTCGAGGTCGGGGCCCTCGCGCAGCAGCATGAAGACCGTCTCGACCGGGTTGGCGCCATGGAAGGGCGGGTGGCCGGTGGCGGCGAAGACCAGCATGGAGCCCAGGGAGAAGACGTCGCTGGCGCCGGTGACGCTGCGGGAGTCCTTGGCCTGCTCGGGGGACATGTAGGCGGGCGTGCCGACGGCGACGTTCGTCATCGTCAAACGTGTGTTCGAGACGCCCGACGCGATGCCGAAGTCGATCACCCGGGGTCCGTCCTCGACGACGAGGACGTTCGACGGCTTGAGGTCCCGGTGCACCAGGCCCGCGCCGTGGATGGACTGGAGCGCCTCGGCCACACCCGCCGCGAGCCAGCGCACCGCCTGGGCCGGCATCGGGCCGCAGTCGTTCACTATCTCCTCAAGGGAGGGCGCGGGGACGTAGGCGGTGGCCAGCCACGGCACGGCGGCGCGCGGGTCGGCGTCCACGACCGCGGCCGTGTAGAAGCCGGAGACGGCGCGGGCCGCCTCCACCTCACGCGTGAAGCGGACCCGGAACAGCTGGTCCTCGGCCAGCTCCGTCCGGACGGTCTTGATCGCCACGCGCCGGCCGGACGCCGAACGCGCGAGATAGACCAGCCCCATGCCGCCGGCACCCAGCCGTCCCAGCACCTCGAACGGCCCGATCCGCCGCGGATCGTGCTGCGTCAGCTGATCCACCACTCTGCCTGCCACCTCCCCGTACGAGCCGCGCCAAAGCCACATGTTCCACGCGACCCCGTGCAGCGTCTCACCACCGCACCGCCATGGCGGCACGCACCCTGATTCTTCCTGGCCGGAGCCCTGGTTGCGAACCCGGTGACAATTAGGATGTCTCGCAGGATAAGTGATCAAACGATGACCAAACAATGCCTGCTCAGCGGCGCAGCAGCGCGAAGGAGGCCCCCTGATCGTCCGTGACGACGGCGACCTCGCCGTACGAGGTCTCGAACGGCGGGGCCTGGACCCGGCCGCCGAGCCGCCGCACGTCCTCCAGCGCCGTCGGCACGTCCTCGACGGCGAAGTGCACGAGGAAGTGGGGCGGCATCTGCGTGGGGAACACGTCGGAGACGGGGGCGCGGCCGAAGTCGGGGTCGGCGTCCTCCCCGAACAGGGCCTCCTGGAAGAGATCGCCGTAGAAGGTGTTGGCGGCCTCGGTGTCGCGGGCGTACAGCTCGGCCCAGGCGAAGGTGCCCGGCTCGTGCCGCTTGCCGAAGCCGGGGTGCTCCTCCGGCTGCCACAGGGCGAAGACGGCGCCCTCGGGGTCGGTGACGAGCGCGGTGACGCCCAGTTCCCCGGCGGGTACCGGCGCCGAGACGATCTGCCCGCCCGCGTCCCGGATGCGCCGGGCCAGGGCGGGTGCGTCCGGGGTCGCGAAGTACACCGTCCAGACGGTCGGCAGCCGGCCGTCCACCTTGCGGACCAGCGCGGCCACGGGTTCGTCGTCCTTCAGCGCCTGCGCGAAGGAGCCGAACCAGTCCTCGAAGGTCCACCCGAAAAGTTCACCGTAGAACCGCTTGCCCGCCTCGACGTCGGGAAGTTGCGCGTCCACCCAGCAGGGGACGCCCTCTCCGTACACCGATGCCCTGTTTTCGGCCATGTCGCCAACGTAACCGCGACTGCCGCGCCCCGCAGACCAGGCACACAGCCTTCGCGCTCCCCCGCACCCCATTTGCAGTCGGCCGAATCGCGCCCCGATCGCGCCTCGGTAAGCTGACGGCATGACAGGACAAGTGCGTACCGTCGACGGCCGCGTGGCCGGCAGGCGTGGGCAGGCGACCCGGCAGAAGCTGCTCGACTGCCTCAGCGAGATGCTCAGCTCCTCCCCGTACCGGGACGTCAAAGTCATCGATGTGGCCCGGAAGGCGGGCACTTCGCCCGCGACCTTCTACCAGTACTTCCCGGACGTCGAGGGCGCCGTCCTGGAGATCGCCGAGCAAATGGCGACCGAGGGCGCCGCGTTGACGGAGCTGCTGGAGGGCCGCTCCTGGGCCGGCAAGGCCGGCTGGCAGACGGCACAGGAACTCGTCGACGGCTTCCTGGAGTTCTGGCGCAAGAACGACGCGATCCTCCGGGTCGTCGATCTCGGCGCCGCCGAGGGTGACAAGCGCTTCTACAAACTCCGGATGAAGATCCTCAACTCGGTGAACAACTCCCTCGCGGACGCCGTCGCCGAGCTCCAGGCCAAGGGCAGGGTCGACAAGGACGTGAACCCGGCGGCCGTGGCCGGCTCGCTCGTCGCGATGCTCGCGGCCGTCGCCTCCCACCAGAAGGGTTTCTCCTCCTGGGGCGTGAAGCAGGCCGAACTGAAACCGAACCTCGCCCTGTTGGTGCACCTGGGCGTCACCGGCCGGAAGCCGACGAAATAGCGCGGCGCAACGGTCTCTTACGCATCCAAGTCCTGTCTGGCAGGCGGTGGTTCACGCAGGTGGACCGCCGCCTGTCGCGCTTTCCCGCCTCGGCACGAGCCGGAACACCCGGATCTCCCGTTCCACCCGCGCCTGGTACGCCGCGTACGGCGGCCAGAACGCCAGCAGCGCCCGCCATGCCGCCGCCCGCTCCTCACCCGCCAGCAGCACGGCCGTGACCGGGACGTCCCGGCCCTTCCAGCTGATCTCCGCATCGGGATGCGCGAGCAGGTTGTGACTCCAGGCGGGATGCCCCGGCCGCCCGAAGTTGGACCCGACGAGGATCCAGCGGCGCCCGCCGCCCTCGGGCATGCAGGCCAGCGGCGTACGACGGGGCAGTCCGCTCCTCGCCCCGGTCGAGGTCAGCACCACACCGGGGAGCAGTTGAGCGCTGAGCAGCACCTTTCCCCGGGTGAGCCGGTGGACGGCCCGGTCGAGGGCGGGCACCACGTGCGGCGCCACCCGCGCGAAGCCTCTGGTCGACGACACCTTCTGCACCACACGCGCACCCCTCATGTGCCGGCCTCCTCGAAGACGTGTGCCGCGTCGGCCGCGTGCGCCCGCAGCCGGTGCACCGGCCCGAACAGCAGCTCGTCGCCCGCGGCACGCTTGAAGTACAGGTGAGCCTCGTGCTCCCAGGTGAACCCGATGCCGCCGTGCAGCTGGATCCCCTCGGCGGCGGCGCGGCGCAGCGCTTCGAGCGCCTGGGCGAGGGCGAGGGAGCCGGCCGTCTCCGCCCCGGGGGCCGGGGCCGCGGCGGCCCAGGCCGCGTAGTACGCCGCCGACCGGGCCGCCTGGACCTGGACGTAGGCGTCGGCCAGCCGGTGCTTGACCGCCTGGAAGGAGCCGACCGGCCTGCCGAACTGCTCGCGCTGCCCCACGTACTCGACGGTCCGCTCCAGCACCCGGCCGGCGGCCCCCACGGCCTCGGCGGCGAGGCAGGCGGCGGCGGTGCCGCCGAGCCGGGCCAGGGCGGAGAGGGCGTCGGCGGCCTCGTCGCCCAGCAACTCGGCCGGCACGTCGCGCAGTTGGATGCGCCCCTGCGGGCGGGTGGCGTCCAGGGTGGTCTGCCGTACCCGGGTGAGGCCGGCGGCGTCCCCGTGCACGAGGAAGAGCAGCACGCGCGACCGGGCGAAACCCCCGGTGTGCGCGGCGACCACGAGCAGCTCGGCACTGTGCCCGTCGAGTACCTGGTCGACCTGCCCGTACACCCGCCAGCAGCCCTCCGCCCGCCGGGCCTGCACGCCCCCGGCCCGCCCCCCGCCGGCCCACTGCCCGCGCCGGTCGTGGCCGGTGAGCGCGAGGGCGGTGGCGAGAGCGGGCCCCGGTACGGCGAGGGCGGCGGTGAGTCCGCCGGAGGCGATGCGCGGCAGGAGCCCGGCGCGCTGGGCGCCGGTGCCGAGGGCGAGCAGCAGCGGGGCGGCGAGGACGGCGGTGGCCAGCAGGGGGGTGGGGGCGAGGGCCCGGCCCGTCTCCTCGCAGGCCAGGGCCATCTCGGTCACCGTGCCGCCGACTCCGCCGCAGGTCTCGGGGAGCGCCAGTCCGGGCAGCCCCAGGTGCCCGGCGAGGGCGGTCCACAGCGCCCGGTCGTGTCCGGCCGGGGTGTCGACGGCGGCCCGCAGCTCTTGTGGACCGCACCGCTTGTCGAGCAGGTCGCGCAGGGTGCGGCGGATCTCTTCCTGTTCGTCGGTGAAGCGGGCGTCCATGGGGCACCTCTCTCCGCATCTGACGGTGCGTCATATTAGGGCGGCGGAACAGGGAAGCCCAGAGCCCTGCCGCGCCCACCCGAAACTGATGTACCGTCAGATACATGGTGGCCCGGAGGAAAGTGGCCGTCGTCGGCGCGGCCCTCTCGGACTGTGGCCGCGTGGACGACGCGACGCCGTACGCCCTGCACGCCCAGGCGGCCCGCCGCGCCCTGGCGGACGCGGGCCTGGACCGCACGCTCGTCGACGGCTTCGCCTCGGCGGGCCTCGGCACCCTGGCGCCCGTCGAGGTCGCCGCGTACCTGGGGCTCCGCCCCACCTGGGTCGACTCCACCTCCGTGGGCGGCTCCACCTGGGAGGTCATGGCGGCCCACGCGGCGGTCGCGATCGCGACCGGGCGCGCCCGCGCGGTGCTGCTGGTCTACGGTTCGACGGCCCGCGCCGACGTCCGGGCGGGCCGCCGCACCGGGACCCTGTCGTTCGGCACACGGGGCCCCCTGCAGTTCGAAGTCCCCTACGGCCACACCCTGATCGCCAAGTACGCCATGGCGGCGCGGCGCCACATGATCGAGTACGGCACGACGATCGAGCAGCTGGCGGAGGTGGCGGTGCAGGCCCGGGCCAACGCCGCCCTCAACCCGGAGGCGATGCACCGCACCCCGGTCACGGTCGACGAGGTCCTGGCCGGTCCCATGATCGCCGACCCCTTCACCAAGCTGCACTGCTGCGTGCGCTCCGACGGCGGGGCGGCGGTGCTGCTGGTCGCCGAGGAGTACGTGCGGGACTGCCGTACGTCACCGGTGTGGGTGCTGGGCTCCGGGGAGTGCGTATCGCACGCGGCGATGTCCGAGTGGCCGGACTTCACGGTGTCGCCGGCGGCGGTGAGCGGGCGGCTGGCGTTCGAGCGGGCGGGGGTGCGGCCGTCGGAGATCGACGTGGCCGAGATCTACGACGCGTTCACCTACATGACGCTGGTGACGCTGGAGGACCTCGGCTTCTGCGCGAAGGGCGAGGGCGGGGCGTTCGTGGAGAAGGGGCGGCTGCGGGTCGAGGGCGGTGAGCTGCCGGTGAACACCGACGGGGGCGGGCTGTCGGCGCAGCACCCGGGGATGCGGGGGCTGTTCCTGCTGGTGGAGGCGGTGCGGCAGCTGCGCGGGGAGTGCGGGCAGCGGCAGGTGCGGCGGGGCGACGGCACGCTGCCGCGCCTGGCGGTGGCGTCGGGGACGGGGGGCTGGTTCTGCTCGTCGGGGACGGTGGTGCTGGGGGCGGGGTGAGACGGTGGTGCTGGGGGCGGGGTGAGGGGTGCGCACTCCCCCGGAGGACGCCGCCCTCCGCACTCCCCCGAGTGCGTCATCCTCCGCACTCCCCGGGCGTGCGCCATCCGGTGCGTGCCGCCGGAGGGGCCACCGTCCTCCCCGCACCGCCCCGCGGGGGACCGGTGACAATCGAGGCATGGCAACCGATCTTCACGACCTGCTGAGGTCACTTCGGGTCTGGGACCCGGAGGTCACCGACCTGCCCGCCTTCGAGCCGGCCGGCGCCCCGGCCGCTCCCCTGCCCCTGTTCACCGAGTGGTTCGCGGCGGCGGTGGCGGCCGGCCAGACGGAACCGCACACCATGTCGCTGGCGACCTCGGACGACTCGGGCCTGCCCGACGTACGGATCGTGATGCTGCACGGCGCGGACGCCGACGGCTGGTCCTTCGCGTCCCACGCCGGCAGCCGCAAGGGCCGGCACCTCGCCGGCCGCCCGTACGCCGCGCTCGGCTTCTACTGGCCGGTGCTGGGCCGCCAGGTCCGGGTGCGCGGCCCGGTGACGGCGGCCCCCTCCGAGGACGCCCAGGGCGACCTGCACGCCCGCTCGACCGGCGCGCTGGCGGCGGCGCTGACCGGGCGGCAGAGCGAGGTCCTCCCCTCGCTGGACGACCTGGCCCGGGCCTCGGAGTCGGCGTGGGAGCGGGCGTCACGGGAACCGGAGGCACCGGTGCCGTCCTGGACGCTGTACCGGCTGCGGGCCGATGAGGTGGAGTTCTTCCAGGGAGACGGGCGACGGCGGCACGTCCGGCTCCGCTACCGGCGGGAGGGGGAGCCAGGCGGCGAGGCGTGGACGCGGGAGCTGCTGTGGCCATGAGGCAGCCGTCGACGGAGGCCGGTGCACGGCGACTGAGGCAGCCGGCGGCGAAGGCCGGTGCACGGCGACTGAGGCAGCCGGCGGCGAAGGCCGGTGCACGGCGACTGAGGCAGCCGGCGGCGAAGGCCGGTGCACGGTGACTCGGGTTCACCCTCCGGGTGGCGCCGAGGGGGGCCGCCCAGGGGCGCCTCCGCCCAGCCGATGCCAGTCGTGACCGCACCCGTCGGCACAGTACCGCTCCCGGCGCCGCGCGTCCGCCACGCCCAGAACGTGGACCAGCAAACGGAATGCCTTGATCCGCTCGTGCCGCGGCCGCAGGGCGGCGACCTTTCCCAGCTGCTGGTCGATGCGCCCGGCCAGGATCAGCACCGACGGCGTGTGGGTCGGCCGCAGCCCGGAGCGCCGGATGGCCTCCGAGGCGTCTTCAGCGGTGGCCCGGGCCTGGCCGCAGAACTCGCGGAGCAACAGCAGCACCTCGCTCTGTTCGTCCTCACCCAGGCCCTCGAACCAGGCGAGCCCCACCTCCGGCGGGCACAGGCCCTGGGCGAGCTCGTTGAGCAGCACAGCGCGCTCGTTCAGGGTCATCTCTCGCTCTCCTGCGTGAAGTCGTACACCTCGAAGTCCGCCACCGGCCGGTACCCGATGCGCTGGTAGAGGCCGTTGCTGGTCGGGTTGGCCAGGTCCGTGAAGAGGAGGACCTCGTCCGCCCCGGCGGCCAGCGCGGCACGGCTGACCTCGGCCGTCGCCGCGCCCGCGTAGCCGCGCCCGCGGAAGGGGGGCGGGGTGTACACCGTGGTGACCCGGACCTGACCGGCGACCCGGGGGCTCGTGCCGGCCATGGCGACGGGAGTGCCGTCGGGGGTCTCCCAGAAGGTGATGCCGCCGCTGTCGATACGGGCGTCCGCCCACTCCGCGGAGTCGCGGACGGTGCCCAGGCCGACGGCTTCACTGAACTCGTCGTGCCAGCGCCCAAGGCGCTCACGGTCGGACTCGACGGCGACCCGGGGGCGGCCGGGCGGCACGGGTCCGGGCGCGGTCAGGGTGCCGAGCCGGTAGAGCCGCTGGCGCTGGCGGAGGGCCCCCGTCACGCCCGTGTGCCGCTGCCAGGCCTCCGTGAAGGCGCCCGCGGTACCGCACTCCGCGTTCACCCCGGGCAGGCTCCGGCCGAGGGCGGCAAGGCGCGCGGCGAGGGCGTCGGCTTCCTCGGAGGTGAGGGCCGTGACGTTCAGCCAGTGCGGCGGAGTGCGGAAGAAGGCCGCCCGGACCTCTCCGGCCCGTTCCAGTACGCCGAACTCCGGTGCGCCCTCCCCGTACACCGACCGGCCGCGCGTGCGCAGGGTCTCCGTGACGGTCAACGGCACGGTGTGCAGCGCCGGCCGGGACCGGAGGAAGGCACCCGCGCGGGTCAGGAAGTCGTCGAGGTCATGGGTGAGGCGCCAACGACCCGTGTCCGTAGGGGCGTTGCTTCCGGTGTCGGTGTCCATGGTTCATGGTGCCGTCCGGGGCCGCCCGTGCTCTCGTGATTTTCGGCTGGCCGCTCGGCTCAGGCGCCGCCGCTCCCGGCGAGCGTGTGCGCCACCAGCGCGTTGGCGTGGCCGTGCCCCAGGCCGTGTTCGGTCTTGAGCCAGTTGACGAGCTCCATGTGCCGGGTCAGCGGCGAGGTGCGGATGAGCTCCTGCCACTCGGCGACCGGCCGGCCGTACTTCTTCTCGATCGAGGGGAAGTAACTGGCGGGGCCCTTCACAGGTGCGGTCATGTCGGCCGGTCCCTTCTGCTCTGCGGTGGTGCTGCGGTCAACAGGTAGGACCCGCGGTGCGGGACGGACTGATCGCCCATCGGTGGTGACGCGCGTCACATATTCGCGTCCCGTCCACCCGGTTCTCCCCACGGGTCCGCCGGCTCCGGATCCGTGGCCAGGCGGGCGTGCAGATGGGCGTCCCGGAACGCGTCGTGCCGCTCTTCCTGGAAGATCGCGCCGCGCAGGGTCCCCTCGTACGGGAACCCGCATCTCTCGGCGATCCGGCACGACGCGTCGTGACCGACCGCGTGGTCCAGCTCCAGCCGGTGCATGCCGAGTTCCGTCAGGGCCCAGCGGGCGGCGAGCAGGAGGGCCCGGGTGGCGACACCCTGGCCGCGGGCCTCGGGGAGGACCCAGTAGCCGACCCGGGCGGTCTTCAGGTGGTACTTGATCTCGTTGACGCCGATGTGCCCCAGTGGGGTGTCGCTGCGCGCGTCCGCGACCCGGAACGACACCGACGTCCCCTCCATGGCGGCCTGCGCCCGCGCGAGCAGCGACTCCCGCGCACTCGCCCGGTCCGTGACCGGCCGCAGCGGGGTGTTCCAGCGCCGGAACTCCGGGTCCCGCAGCCCGCGCAGCCACGTGTCGACATCGGCACCGGACCCCGCGTCCCAGGGGCGCAGGAGGAGGCCGTGGCCGCGGAGATCCGGGTGGGGGCCGGTCGGTGAGTGGGCGCGTATGGGGGCCATGGGTCCCATTCAAGCCCCTGGGGCGCGATCCGGGATGCCGGGACGGGAAGAACGCGCTGCCCCTGCGGCCCCGGGTTCCGGAACGCCGGGCTCCCCGGACGCCGGCCCTTCAGACCGTCGGCACCGGACGGAACACCGGGATCCCCTCCCGGAACGCCACCTCCAGTTCGGCCCCGCCCGACAGCTCCGGAGCCCGCCCGGACGGGTGGACCGCCGTCCCCACGATCTCCGTCATCATCCGTGGCCCCTCGGCGAGTTCGACCACGGCGGCGACGTACGGCACACGGTCGGCGAACGGCGGCAGGTCGTTGCGGTGGACGACGGACCAGGTGTAGAGCGTGGCGCGGCCGCTCGCCGTCTCCCACGTCACGTCCTCGCTCCAGCAGTGAGGGCAGAACTCGCGCGGATAGTGGTGGGCCCGGCCGCAGGCCCCGCAGCGGCGGATCAGCAGTCTGCCCCCGGCGGCCGCGTCCCAGTACGTGCGCGTGAAGGCGTCGGGCTCGGGCAGGTCGAAGCGGCCGGCCATCACAAGAGCCCCAGCGCGCTGTCCAGCGACCAGGTCTGCCAGGACATCCCGAACAGCGCGACCACCGACATCAGCGCCATCATCGAGTTCTGCCCCTGCTCGGCGACGTCGTGGATCATGAGCGTGAAGTAGAGGGCGTTGAGGAGCAGTCCGCCGGCCAGGGCGACGGGGGTGAGGAAGCCGGTGATCAGACCCAGGCCGAGGGCCAGTTCCGCGTAGACGACGACGTACGCCATCACGCGCGGGCGCGGCGCGACGGCCGCCTCGAAGCCGGAACGGACGGCGCTCCAGCGGTGCTCGGCGGCTATGCCGGCCGCCCAGGCGATGCCGGTGCCCCGCTCGAACCAGGCCTTGCGGTCCTTGTGCCGCCAGCTCTCCAGCCACCACAGCCCGAGCCCGATCCGCAGCACGGCCAGCCATTCCGCTCCGGTGAGCCAGATCGTGTCCATGCAATCTGACGGTACGTCAGTTTTTCGGGACCGCAAGGCCCGCAAGGCTCCTTCCTCCGGCGGATCACCGAAGCCGCTCCCGCCCGCCCCGCGCCAGGAACGATCACCACCCCGTCACAACCGGGCCCGCTGCGCCACGAGGCCCACCCCCTCCCCCTACAGCCGTGATCAATCCGAAACCAATTCCGGTCTTGACCGAGACCCATCAACCGGTCCCGTGATTACGCTCCCGCTCATGGCCGACTCCACACCCCCCACACACGCCTCCGCGCAGCCCCCACCCGACCGCCCCGTCTACGTCATCGGCGGCGGCCCCGGAGGGCTCGCCGTCGCGTACGCGCTGCGCGCCCGGGGCATACGGGCCGTCGTCCTGGAGAAGTCCGACCGCGTCGGGGCGTCGTGGCGCCGCCACTACGACCGGCTGCACCTGCACACCACCCGACGGCTCTCGGCCCTGCCCGGGCTGCCGATGCCGCGCCGGTTCGGGCGGTGGGTGTCCCGGGACGACGTGGTGCGGTACCTGGAGAAGTACGCCGAGCACCACCGCCTCGAAATCGTCACCGGCGTCGAGGTGTCCCGCGTCGAGCGCACCCCCGACGGCACGGGCTGGCTGCTGCACGCCACCGGCGGCCGCGAACTGACCGGCGCGGCGGTGGTCGTCGCCACCGGCTACAACCACACCCCGCGGCTGCCCGACTGGCCGGGCCGGGCCGCCTTCACCGGCGAGTTCCTGCACGCCGGTGAGTACCGCAGCGGCAAGCCCTACGCGGGCCGGGACGTCCTCGTCGTCGGGGTGGGCAACACCGGCGCCGAGATCGCCGTCGACCTGGTGGAGAGCGGCGCCTCCCGGGTCCGGCTCGCCGTGCGCACGGTCCCCCACATTGTGCGCCGCTCCACCGCCGGCTGGGCCGCCCAGTACAGCGGGGTCCTCGTCCGCCGGCTGCCGGTCGGGCTGGTCGACCGGATCTCCCGGGCGCAGGCCAGGGTGGCCCTGCCCGACCTGTCGGCCCACGGGCTGCCGCGCCCCGACACGGGGCTGTACACCCGGGTGAAGCAGGGGGCGATCCCGGTGCAGGACGTCGGCCTGATCGACGCGGTACGCAAGGGCCGGGTGGAGATCGTGGCCGCCGTGGACGGTTTCGAGGACGGCGACAAGATCGCCCTGGCCGACGGCAGCCGGATCTCCCCGGACGTCGTGATCGCCGCCACCGGCTACGTCCGTGCCCTGGAGGGCCTGGTCGGCCACCTCGGCGTGCTCGACGACCGCGGCAGGCCCGTCACCCACGGCGCCCGCACCCCGAGCACCGCCCCCGGCCTGTACTTCACCGGCTTCACCAACCCGATCAGCGGCAACCTGCGCGAGATGGCGCTGGACGCGGTGAAGATCGCCAAGGCCGTCGCACGGAACGGCGCGGGGAGCGCGTCCCGGCTGCCGGGCTGAAAGACGGGAGTCGCCCGGTCGACGGCTTCGACAACTTTGCTTGCTCACAGCGTTCCTGACGTCGCATCAGTTCAGTAATCTGACAGAGCGTCAGTTAGCGGCTGTCTCACAGGAGCGGGCGGAAACGATGCTTGGATCGACCCACGGCACCCTCACCACCGACTCCCGCCGGACTCGGGCCATCGCCTGTGGCGAGCGGTCCGGGCCTGCCGTGCACGGCAGGCCGGCCCAGGCGGGCGACCTGGACGTCAGCGGACGGCCGCTGCACGCCGGCGTACCCGACCTGGACCGCTTCTTCCGCCCCCGGACCGTCGCCGTGATCGGCGCCTCGGACGCCGCGGGCCGCCCCAACACCGGCATCACGCGGCAGCTCGTCGACTGGGCGGAGCGGGTCGGCGCCCGGCTCCACCCAGTGCACCCCAGCCGGCCGTCCGTCTTCGGCATCCCCTGCTCACCGTCCGTCGCCGGCCTGCCCGAACAGGTCGATCTGGCCGTGGTGCTGGTCGGCGACCCCCTCCCGGTGATCGAGGAACTGGCCGAGGCCAAGACACGGTTCGCGGTCGTCTTCGCCTCCGGGTTCGCCGAGACCGGGCCGGAAGGCGAGGCCGCCCAGCGACGGCTGACCGCCGCCGTCGAGCGGTCGGGGCTGCGGCTGCTGGGGCCCAACACCAACCTCAACGCCTTCGAGCGGTTCCGTGACGACCTGGAGGGGCCGGCGATCGCGCTGATCACCCAGTCCGGCCACCAGGGCCGCCCGGTCTTCGCCCTCCAGGAGCTGGGCATCCGCCTCTCCCACTGGGCCCCCACCGGCAACGAGGCCGACCTGGACAGCGCCGACTTCCTCGCCTGGTTCGCCGAGCAGCCCGAGGTCGGCGCCATCGCCTGTTACCTGGAGGGGCTGAAGGACGGCCGTTCCTTCCTGCTCGCCGCCGACCGCGCCGCCCGGCGTGGAGTCCCGGTCGTGGCCGTCAAGGTGGGCCGTACCGAGACCGGCGCCCGCACGGCCGCCTCCCACACCGGCAAACTCACCGGCGCGGACGCCGTGGTGGACGCGGCGCTGCGCCAGTACGGCGTGATCCGGGTCGACGGGCTGGACGAACTCCAGGACACGGCCGCCCTGCTGGCCCGGGCCCGGCCGCCGCGCGCGGACGGGGTCGTCGTCTACTCGATCTCGGGCGGCACGGGCGCGCACGTCGCCGACCTGGCGACCGCCGCGGGCCTGAGCCTGCCGGAGCTGTCCGAGGCCAGGCAGGCCGAGCTGCACCAGTGGATACCCGAGTACCTGAGCGTCGCCAACCCGGTCGACAACGGCGGGCATCCGGTGGGGGACGAGCGCGGCCGGAAGATCATCGACGCGATCCTCGGCGATCCCGCGGTGGGCGTGCTGATCTGCCCGGTCACCGGGCCGTTCCCGCCGCTCAGCGACCGGCTCGTCCGGGACCTGGTGGACGCGGCCGAGCAGACCGACAAGCTGGTCTGCGTGGTGTGGGGCTCGCCGGTCGGCACCGAGCCCGCCTACCGCGAGGTCCTGCTCGGCTCCTCCCGCGTCGCCACGTTCCGCACGGTCGGCAACTGCCTCACCGCCGTCCGCGCCTACCTCGCCCACCACCGCTTCACGGCCGCCTACCGCTCCCCCTTCGACGAGGCCCCGCGCACCCCGTCGCCGTCCTACCGCAAGGCGCAGGCCCTGATGCAGCCCGGCCGGCAGCTGAGCGAGCACGCGGCGAAGCAGCTGCTGCGGGCGTACGGCATCCGCGTACCGCGCGAGCAGCTGGTGACCAGCGCGGCGGCGGCCGTCCGCGCGGCCGGGCTCGTGGGCTACCCGGTGGTGATGAAGGCCTCCGGGGCCCGGATCGCCCACAAGACCGAACTGGGCCTGGTGAAGATCGGGCTGACCTCGGCCAGCCAGGTCCGCGACGCCTACCGGGAGCTGACCGACATCGCCCGCTACGAGGACGTCGCCCTGGACGGCGTCCTGGTCTGCCAGATGGTGGAGCAGGGCGTCGAGATGGTCGTCGGTGTCGCCCACGACGACCTGTTCGGACCGACCGTGACCGTCGGACTCGGCGGCGTGCTCGTCGAGGTGCTGCGCGACACCGCCGTCGGGGTGCCGCCCTTCGGGGAGGGGCAGGCGCGGGACATGCTCGCCGGGCTGCGCGGGCGGGCCCTGCTCGACGGCGTCCGGGGGCGGCCGGCGGCGGATCTGGACGCGCTGGTCGAGGTCGTCCTGCGTGTGCAGCGCATGGCCCTGGAACTCGGGGACCAGCTCGCGGAACTGGACATCAACCCGCTGATGGTCCTGCCGCAGGGGCAGGGCGCCGTGGCGCTGGACGCGCTGGCGGTGTGCCGCTGATGACCGGGGCCGATGTTCTGTACACGACCGGCGACCACGTCCTCTGCGTCACCCTCAACCGGCCCGAGACCCTCAACGCCCTCACGCCCGGGCAGCGCGAGGACATCATCGGGCTGCTCGCGGAGGCGTCCGCGGAGGCGGACGTGCGGGCCGTGGTGATCACGGGGACGGGCCGCGGCTTCTGCGCCGGGGCGGACCTCCGGGCGGGCGGCACCGGCGGCGAACGCCTCGCGGGCGACGTCGCCCGCACCCTGCGCACCGGCGCCCAGCGTCTGATCGCCGCCGTGCTCGACTGCGAGAAGCCGGTGATCGCGGCCGTGAACGGCACTGCGGCCGGCCTCGGCGCACATCTGGCGTTCGCCTGCGATCTGGTCCTCGCGGCCGAATCCGCCCGCTTCATCGAGGTGTTCGTCCGCCGCGGACTGGTCCCCGACGGCGGCGGCGCCTATCTCCTCCCGCGCCTCGTCGGCCCGCAGCGCGCGAAGGAGCTGATGTTCTTCGGCGACGCGCTCACCGCTGCGGACGCCGAACGCCTCGGGCTCGTCAACCGGGTCGTCAGGGACGAGGAGCTGGAGAAGACGGCCCGCGCCTGGGCCGAGCGACTCGCCTCCGGCCCGACCCGCGCCCTCGCCCTGACCAAGCAGCTCGTCAACGTCTCCCTAGACACCGACCGCGCCGCCGCCTTCGCCGCCGAGGCCGCCGCACAGGAGATCAACATGACGACGGCGGACGCACGGGAGGGCATACGGAGCTTCGTGGAACGGCGGACCGCGGAGTACCGGGGCCACTGACCCGCCCCGCACTCTTGCCTACCTGTTCGTGCCTGTTCCTGCCTCTTCCCACCCTGTTCCTGCCCCTTCCCACCTCTTCCTATCTGACGCTGCGTCAGTTTCAATGCTGGGTGTGATGGGACAAGCAGGGATGGCGGAAGCCGCCGTCCGCTACCTCAGGTCGGTCCGCGCCACCGCCCCGGAGCCCGTCGACGCGCTGCCGCGGCCCGAACTGCGGTGCGTCGGCGCCAACGAGCGCGCCCCCCTCGACCCCGGGGAGTTCCGCCGGGTCCTGGGGAACTTCGCGACGGGCGTCGCCGTCGTCACGGCACCCGCCGCCACGGCCGGCGAACCTCCCGCCGGCTTCGCCTGCCAGTCCCTCAGCTCCCTCTCCCTCGACCCTCCCCTGGTCGCCTTCATGGTCGGCCGGACCTCGACGACCTGGCCGCGGATCGCCCGGGCCGGGGTGTTCTGCGTGAACGTCCTGGGCGTCGGCCAGGGCGAGTTGTGCCGTGCCTTCGCGGTGAGCGGCGCGGACAAGTTCGCGGGCGTGGCGTACGACGCGGCGCCGGTGTCGGGCTCGCCGCGTCTGACGGGCGCGGTGGCGTGGATCGACTGCGCGATCCACGCCGTGCACACCGGCGGGGACCACCTCATCGTGGTGGGCCGGGTGAACGCCCTCGGCACGGAGGACGCCGACGGCCCGGAGGGCCCGCTCCTCTTCCACCGGGGGCGTTTCGCCCGGCTGGCGCCCCCGTAGGGCTCACCCCGCCGTCAGCCGCCACAGCGAGGTGACCTCGGCGGCCCGCGCGGCGTGGAGCGGATCGCTGGTGTCCCGTGCGCGGGAGTGGCGCGGGCGGGTGTCGAGCCGGTCGGCGACGCGCAGCCCCGCCGCCGCGATGGCGGCCGGCAACGCGTCCCGGTCGCGCAACCCGAGCCGTTCGGCGAGGTCGGACAGGACGAGCCAGCCCTCGCCGCCGGGTTCCAGCCGGTCCGCGAGCCCGCTCAGGAAGCCCTGGAGCATCGCACCGCCCGCGTCGTAGACGCCGAGGTCCAGGTCGGAGGCGGGCCGGGCGGGGAGCCAGGGCGGGTTGCAGACGACGAGGTCGGCACGGCCGTCGGGGTACAGCCCGGGCCCGGTCACACGGACCGTACCCGCGAGCCCCAGCCGCCGTACGTTGGCCCGGGCGCACTCCCGTGCCCGGGCGCCGACGTCGGTGGCGACCACCTGCCCGACCCCGCGCCGGGCCAGCACGGCGGCGAGCACTCCGGTGCCCGTGCCCAGGTCGAACGCCGTGCGCACGGTCCCGCCGCCCGGCAGGGGCGCCCGTGCGACGAGGTCGACGTACTCGCTCCTGGTCGGCGCGAACACCCCGTAGTGCGGGTGGATCCGTGCGCCGAGCGCCGGTACGGCAACGCCCTTCTCCCGCCACTCCCTGGCGCCGATCACCCCCAGCAGCTCGGTGAGCGCGACGGCGACGGGCCCGCCGGACGGAGGCCCGTAGGCCTCGTCGCAGGCCCGGCGTACATCCGGCGCGCGGCGCAGCGCCAGGGTGTGGTCCTCCTCCAGCAGGACGAGCAACTTGCCGAGCACGCGCGCACGGTGGGCGCGGTACCGGCGGTGTGCGCGAAACGCCTCGGCCGGGCGTCCCGGCGCTTCGGGCGCGCTGCGGCCGACCCGGCGGTCCATGGCACGCAGCAGCTGACGGGCGTTGTGGAAATCCCCGCGCCACAGCAACGCGGTGCCCTCACAGGCGAGTCGGTGGGCGACGGCGGCCGGCATCAGGTCGTCGGCGACGACGACCCGGCGGGGCAGGGGCAGCCCGGACTCAGAGTGCCAGCGGGCAAAACGGGGTCGAGCCTCGACCCAGTGGATCGTGGACACGGCAGACTCCTCGGAAGGTCGAACGTGAGCGAACGCGCGAAATCACGACGACCACGTCACCGAGGACCATGCCGAGTGTCATCAACTCACCTTTCGAGGCAGTGCGGTGGCAGCATTCAGAATAGGCCGACCAGCGGGAGCGTCGCGGCGGGTGGGGAGGCAGGGCCATGAACACCGAGGACAGCCGCCAGGAACCGGCCGAGCACGCCCGCTTCGCCGCCTACCTCGTCGAGCTGGAGCAGGTCGCCGACGCGGACGAGAGCGGGCTGGTCGGCGAGGTTCTCGCCGACCCGGACCCGGTGATGGCCCGGGCCGCCGTGGTGCGGCACCTCGACCGCTGTGCCGCGCGGCTCTGGTGCGAACCCGGCTGGGAGGAGTGGGGCGAGGCCATGGCCCGGGTGGTGACCGGCCATCCCTTCCTGATGCGGCGCCTCCAGGAGTGGTCCCTGTTCCGGGCGGTCGCGCTGCGGCTGCCCTGGCACCGGGACGACCTGCTCGCGTCGTCCGACTGGCTCCAGCTGAAGACGGCGGCCGGAACGAACCCCGAGGCCCTCCGGGTGCTCGCCGGGAGCGGCCGGACGAAGCGGATCCGCAACACCGCCCGGACGGGCCTCGGGCGGCGGGGCACGGGCTGAACTCCGGCGACCGGCCCGGCCTCAAGCCAGCTGACCGGCCCCGCCTCAAGCCAGCTGACCGGCCCCGTCTCAAGCCAGGCGACCGGCCCCGTCTCAGGCCACCGCCACCTCGCCCCCCGCCCTGCGCCGGATCACCAGCGCCATCAGCGCCGCCGCCGCGCACAGCGCCCCCGACGCGTACCAGACCACGTCGTACGACCCGAAGGTGTCCCGCGCGACCCCGCCCAGGAAGGCGACGACGGCCGCCCCGACCTGGTGGGAGGCGAGGACCCAGCCGAAGACGATCGCGCTGTCCTCGCCGTAGTGCTCGCGGCACAGGGCGAGGGTGGGCGGCACGGTGGCGACCCAGTCGAGGCCGTAGAAGACGATGAAGAAGATCATCGGGGGGTGGACCGCGGGGCCCAGCAGGAGCGGGAGGAACATCAGGGAGACGCCCCGCAGCGCGTAGTACACCGCCAGCAGGCGGCGCGACTCGAAGCGGTCCGTGAACCAGCCGGAGGCGATCGTGCCGACGACGTCGAAGACGCCGATGACGGCGAGCAGGGACGCGGCGGCCTGGACGGGCATGTGGTGGTCGTGGGCCGCGGGGATGAAGTGGGTCTGGATCAGTCCGTTGGTGGAGGCGCCGCAGATCGCGAAGGTGCCGGCGAGCAGCCAGAACGGGCCGGTGCGCACGGCGGACAGCAGCACGGTCACGGCCCGGCGGGCGGCACCGGGGACGGGCGGCGGCTTCGGCACGAACTCGGTGGCGCCGTACGGCTTCTGGCCCACGTCCGCGGGGTGGTCGTGCAGCAGGAGCCAGACGAACGGGACGACCGCGAGCGCGGCGAGCGCGACCGTCACGGCGGCCGGGCGCCAGTCGTACCGGTCGATGATCCAGGACAGCAGGGGCAGGAAGATCAGCTGGCCGGAGGCCGAGGCGGCGGTGAGGATGCCGCTGACCAGGCCACGCCGTTCGGTGAACCAGCGGTTGGTGACGGTCGCCGCGAAGGCCAGCGCCATGGAGCCGGAACCGAGTCCGACCAGCAGTCCCCAGTACAACATCAGCTGCCAGGCCGCGGTCATCCACACGGTGAGCCAGGAACCGGCCGCGATCACGGTCAGGGCGACCGCGACGACCCGGCGGATGCCGAAGCGGTCCATCAGGGCCGCCGCGAACGGGGCCGTCAGACCGTACAGCGCGAGGTTCACCGAGACAGCGGCGCCGATCGTGCCGCGTGACCAGTCGAACTCGGCGTGCAAAGGGTCGATGAGCAGGCCCGGCACGGACCGGAAGGCGGCGGCGCCGATGATCGTCACGAAGGTGACGGCGGCGACGAACCAGGCGCGGTGCACCCGCACACGGGTCGGCTTCGGCGGCTGCTGGACGGCCGCTGCTTCGGTTGTCTGGGTCACGACATAGAGCTTCCGACCTGCGGCGCGCTCCATCGAGTGGCCCGAAGGACAGCATTCGTTAGGATCGGGCCATGCGCCGTGAGCCGGAGTTCCGCCCGCACCGGGTCGTCGTCCTCGCCCTCGACGGCCTGCTCCCCTTCGAGCTGGGCATCCCGCACCGCATCTTCGGCCGCCCCCGGGACGCCCGGGGACGCCTGCTGTACGACGTCGTCACCTGCTCGATCCGCCCGCCGGGCCCGGTGCGGACCGACGCCGACTTCGCCATCCAGGTCGAGCACGGTCCCGAGGCCCTGGCCACCGCCGACACGGTGATCGTCCCGGCGTCGTACGAACTCGGCCCGGTCTTCGAGCAGGGCGTGCTCACCGGCGAACTGGCCGCCGCCCTCGGCCGCATCCGCCCGGGCACCCGGCTCGCGGCGATCTGCATCGGCGTCTACGTCCTCGCCGCCGCCGGTCTCCTGGACGGCCGCCCCGCCACCACGCACTGGGCCGACGCCGACCGTCTCCAGCGTCTCTTCCCGCGTGTCGAGGTCGACCCCGACGTCCTGTTCATCGACGACGGCGACGTCCTGACCTCCGCCGGCGTCGCCGCGGGCATCGACCTGTGCCTGCACATGGTGCGCCGCGACCACGGCACGGCCGTCGCGAACGAGGTGGCCCGCCGCACGGTCGTACCGCCGCACCGCAACGGCGGTCAGGCGCAGTACATCCACCGGCCCGTGCCCGACCCGCAGCAGGCGACCACGACCTCGGCCCGCGCCTGGGCCCTGGGCCGTCTCCACGAGCCGATCCAGCTGCGCGACCTGGCCGCCCGGGAGTCCATGTCGGTGCGCACCTTCACCCGCCGCTTCCGCGAGGAGACCGGCGTCAGCCCCGGCCAGTGGCTCACCCAGCAGCGCGTGGAGCGGGCCCGGCACCTCCTGGAGTCCACCGACCGCTCCGTCGACCAGGTGGCGCGGGAGGCGGGCTTCGGCACGGCCCAGTCGATGCGCCAGCATCTCCAGGCGGCCCTCGGCGTCACACCCACCGCCTACCGGCGCACCTTCCGGGCGGAGAACGACGCCGCCGCCGTCCTCAGAAGGTGAGCACGGCCCGCGCCACCCGCCCCGCCTCCGCGTCCGCCGCCGCCTTCTCGAAGTCCTCGACCGGGTAGGTCCGGCTGACCAGTTCGTCGAGCAGCAGGCGCCCCTGGCGGTACAGCCCGGCGTACAGGGCGATGTCCCGCTGGGGTCGGGAGGAGCCGTAGCGGCAGCCCAGGATGGACTTGTCGAGGTACATCGAGGAGACCCGGAAGGACGCCTCGGCCGTGGCGGGCGGGACCCCGAGCAGGATCGCCTGGCCGTGCCGGTCCAGGGCGTCGATCGCCTGCCGGATCAGCTCCACGCGGCCGACGCACTCGAAGGCGTGGTCCACGCCCGTGGGCAGCAGCTCGCGCACGCCCTCGGTGGACGTCAGGAAGTCGGTCGCGCCGAACCGGCGTGCCGCCTCCTCCTTCGCCGGGTTGGCGTCGACGGCCACGATCCGCCCGGCGCCCGCGAGCCGGGCCCCTTGGAGCACGTTCAGGCCGATGCCGCCCGTCCCGATGACCAGCACGCTGTCGCCGTGGTCCACCCTCGCCCGGTTCAGTACGGCGCCCACCCCGGTCAGCACCCCGCACCCGATGAGCGCCGCCGAGGCCGGCGGGATGTCGTCGGGGATGCGGACCGCCTGGACGGCCTTGACGACCGTGCGCTCGGCGAACGCCGAGTTGGACGCGAACTGGTGCACCGGCGAGCCGTCGTGGCGGAACGGCCGCCCCGGGCGTCCGATGGCCTGCCGGCACATGGTCGGCCGGCCCCGGTCGCACTCCGCGCACGTGCCGCAGTTCGCCAGGGTGGACAGCGCCACATGGTCACCGGGCGCGACATGGGTGACGCCCCCGCCCACCGCCTCCACGACCCCGGCCCCCTCATGGCCCAGCGCCACCGGCACGGGGAAGGGGATGGTCCCGTTCACCACCGACAGATCGCTGTGGCACAGCCCGGCCGCCGAGACCGCCACCCGCACCTCGCCCGGCCCGGGCTCGCGCACTTCCAGGTCGGTCACGACCCGGACCTGCTTCCCGTCGAAGATCACGCCTCGCATCACACGGCCCCCTTGGGCTCCCTGGGCAGGCCGAGCACGCGCTCGGCGATGATCGTGCGCTGGATCTGGTCCGAGCCGCCGTAGATCGTGTCGGCCCGGGAGAAGAGGAACAGGTGCTGTGCGGGGTCCAGTTCGTAGGGCGCCGAGGCCGACCAGTCGGCGGGGCCGACCCCTGCCGCCGCGCCCCGCACCAGCACCGCCAGCTCCCCGAGCCGCTGGTGCCAGCCCGCCCACAGCAGCTTGGCCACGCTGGGGGCACCCCCGTCACCGGAACTCCCCAGCGTGCGCAGGGCGTTCCAGCGCATCGTCCGCAACTCGGCCCACTGCCTTACGAGCCGTTCCCGTACGACGGGGTCGTGCACCGCGCCCGACGCGACGGCCGCGCGCACCACGCCCGCCAGTTCCTCGGCGAACCCGATCTGCTGGGCCAGCGTGGACACACCCCGTTCGAAGCCGAGCAGGCTCATCGCGACGCGCCAGCCCTCGCCCTCGCCGCCGACGACGTGCCCGGCGTGCGCGCCGTCGAAGAAGACCTCGTTGAAGTCGCTGGTGCCCGTCATCTGGCGGATGGGACGGACCTCGATCCGGCCGGGCTGGTCCATGGGGACGAGGAGGAAGGTCAGCCCGTGGTGCCGTACCGAGCCGGGTTCGGTCCTGGCCAGCACGAAACCCCAGTCCGCCTCGTGCGCGAGCGACGTCCAGATCTTCTGCCCGGTGACGCGGTAGGTGCGGCCGTCCGGCTCGCGCACGGCCGCGGTGCGGATCCCGGCCAGGTCCGATCCGGCACCGGGTTCGCTGTAGCCCTGGCACCAGAGTTCCTCGCCGGCGGCGATCGGCGGCAGGAACCGCGCCTTCTGCTCGTCGGTGCCGTGGGCGAGGAGCGTGGGCGCGAGCAGGTTCTCCCCGATGTGCCCCGAGCGCGGGGGTGCCGCCGACCGCGCGTACTCCTCGGCCCAGACGACCTGCTGAGTGAGGGTGGCCGTGCGGTTCCCGTAGCCGCCCTCACCCCAACCGAGCCCGATCCACCCGGCGGCACCGAGGGTACGTTCCCAGGCACGGCGGTCCGAGACGCCGTCGGCATGCACAGCGAGCCAGGCACGAGCTTCGCTGCGGAACGCGTCGTCCTCCGGCCCGAAGTCGAAGTCCATCAGGGTGCTCCTCTCGATGCCGCAGGGGCGGATTCCCCAGGGGCGCGGGGAACTGCGCGACAAGCCACAGCGCACCCGCACCCGCCGAAAAGGCCCAAGGCCCCCGAGCTACAGGACGTTGGGCCGCTCCCCTTCCCGCGCCGCCCTCTCCATCTCCCGCACGCGCTCCAGCAACGGCATCGGATCCACCCCCACCGACCCCGACAGAACCTCCGCGACCCCCTCCACGGTCCAACCGCCGGATGAATACGCCGCACGCAGCTCCCGCGGCTGCGCCCACACCGCGATCTTCGCCCCGGCCACCGTGTACACCTGCCCGGTGATCCCCTCCCGGGAGGCCGCGTCGGACAGCAGGTACACCACCAGCGCGGCGACGTCCTCCGGCTCCCCGATCTCGGCCAGTTCCATCGGTACCCCGGCCGACATCCGGGTCCGCGCGACCGGCGCCACCGCGTTCGCGGTCACCCCGTACTTGTGCAGCCCGAGCGCGGCGCTGCGCACCAGCGAGATGATCCCGCCCTTCGCCGCGCTGTAGTTGGCCTGCGACACCGACCCCTGGTGGTTGCCGCTGGTGAACCCGATCAGCGTCCCGGCCCGCTGCTTCCGCATCACTGCCGAGGCAGCCCGGAACACCGTGAACGTGCCCTTCAAATGGGTCGCGACGACCGGGTCCCACTCCTCCTCGGTCATGTTGAACAGCATCCGCTCGCGCAGGATCCCGGCCACGCAGACCACACCGTCCAGCCGCCCGTACGACGCCAGCGCCACGTCGACGACC
Organism: Streptomyces collinus; assembly: GCF_031348265.1. Taxonomy (NCBI): domain Bacteria; kingdom Bacillati; phylum Actinomycetota; class Actinomycetes; order Kitasatosporales; family Streptomycetaceae; genus Streptomyces; species Streptomyces collinus. Next base: position 3,863,962 of record NZ_CP133771.1, read on the forward strand.
CGCTGCCCGCCGGCCATCGTGGAGATGTCGTCGGCGACGGCCACCGCCTCCCCGCCCGCGGCCTCGATCTCCTTGACCACGGTCTGGGCGACCTCGCTCGCCGGTGACGCGCCGTCGACCGAGACGCCGTAGTCGTTGACGACGACCTTCGCGCCCTCGGCCGCCGCCGCGAGCGCGACCGCGCGGCCGATGCCCCGACCGGCTCCGGTGACGGCGACGACCTTGCCTGCCAAGAAGTTCCCCACGCCCGGCCCCTTCCCGTCCCACGGTTTCTGACGGACCGTTAGATTCTCGATTCCCGAATTCTACGACCCGTCAGATACGGGAAGACAAGCCCCGCGGAGGACTCATGTCGCTGCCGGACGCGTTCCACGACATCGCCAAGCGCGTGAACAACTGGGGCCGTTGGGGATCCGACGACGAGATCGGCACCCTGAACCTGATCACCGACGAGGTCGTCAGGCGGGCCGCGGCGACCGTCCGCACCGGCCGGCGCGTCCCCCTCGCACTGCCCCTCCAGCAGGACGGCGTGCAGACCGGCATGATCCCCGGGCGCGTCAACCCCCTGCACGCCATGGTGCAGATCAACCAGGAGATCTTCGGCCCGGGGACGGTCGCGTGCAGCGACGACGCCGTGACCATGGGCCTCCAGGCGGCCACCCACTGGGACGCCCTGTCGCACGTCTCGCACTCGGGCCGGCTCTACAACGGCCGCCCCGCCCACACCGTCACCGCACACGGCGGCGCCGGGTTCAGCGGCATCGGCACGGTCCGGCACGTCGTCTCGCGCGGGGTGCTGCTGGACGTCGCCCGGGCCCGCGGCACGGACCGGCTCGACGGCGGGTACGCGGTCACGCCCGAGGACCTGGACGCCGCCGAGGAGCTGGCCGGCACGCGGGTGCGGGCGGGGGACGTCGTGCTCGTGCGGACCGGGCAGATCCAGGCGTACCTGGCCGGGGACCGGCACGGCTACGCGTACCCCTCGCCGGGGCTGTCGATCCGGACACCGGAGTGGTTCCACGCGCACGATGTCGCGGCCGTCGCCGACGACACCCTGACCTTCGAGGTGTTCCCGCCCGAGGTGGAGGACCTCTGGCTGCCGGTGCACGCCCTCGATCTCGTGGAGATGGGCATGCCGCAGGGCCAGAACTGGAATCTCGAAAAGTTGTCCACAGCCTGTGGAGAAGCCGGGCGGTATGCCTTCCTGCTGACCGCCACCCCGGAGCCGTTCACCGGGGCGACCGGCTCTCCGGTGGCTCCCGTCGCCGTCCTGTAGGCCGCCGGCCCGGGGCCCGCCCGCCGGACGGCCGACGGACCGGTGCGACCGGGCCGCCACCCGCCGCACCGGCCGGGCCGCCATCCGCCGCAGCTGGATGGCGGCGCCGCGCTGCTCGCCCCGAGCACGACAGCGCGCGCCGCCACCCGACTCCGGCGCTCCCGCCCCGACTCCCCGCCCCTGAAGGGAGCCGACGCCGAATCACGACTCACACTCGCCGAGGGCTGCCGTCCACCGAAGCCCTCGTCGTCCCCTCACGGCGAATCGCTGCCCACCAGCGTGAGCAAACGGTCACGACCCGTCAACAGGAGTTAGAAGAAATGTCCCTTAGGCGGCTTTTGCCGTAGGCGCGCACGGAAGCACGTCCGGGCGCATCGCCGCATGCCCTGACGGAACCCGCCGGCCCGCCGTGCATCCGTGCCCCGGCCCCGCCGCACGAACCCAAGGCATGTGCCGCCGTACACCACGCCCGGCCGGAACGGGCGGCGGTGCTACACCGCCTCGTACGCCAGGCCCTCGAAAGCAGCCCCGCCGCACGCCACCGCGCCGCCTCCGCACGACGCCGCGAGGTCCGGGGACTTCGCGCACCGGTCCACCTCGCACCAGATGCGCTTGCCGGTGGCCTCGACGCTCCAGCCCCAGCGGTCGGCGAGGCCGTCGACGAGCGCCAGGCCCCGGCCGCCGGTCGCGTCGTCGCCGGCGCACCGGGGGACGGGGGCCCGGCCGCTGCGGTCCGCAACCTCCAGACGGACGGTGGCCTCCTCCGTCGCCATGTGCGGCAGGGACAGCAGCAGGACGGCGGGGCGGCCGGTGTGCACCACGGCGTTGGTGACGAGCTCGGAGACGAGCAGGATCAGCGTCTCGGCGAGGGGTTCGTCGGCCTGTATGCCGGACCCGGCCAGGCGGGAGCGGGCCCACCGCCGGGCCCGCCCCACTTCTGCGGGGTCGGGCCGGATCTCCAGCTGCACTTGAAGCACCTGCACCGCTCACACCATCCGAACCGGCGGACACTTAGGCTCGCGCCTCACGAGGGCCACGATCGTAGCCATTTTCTGCATGGCCAGAACAACGGCCAGGACAAGGATCACGCAACGTGAATCCCTTGTGGGACAGCATGGTTGACGTACAGTCACGCCAACAAGCGCTTCGGGCATATTCCAGCGCGAAGGAGTACCCGTGCGGCATACTGTGCGACGCTCGCCGCGGGCAGTCGAACAGGCGGCGCCACGGGGTCGCACTGCGCTCGGAGCCACTCGCATTCGACACAAGGTACCGGAGCGGGCAATCGACTCCAGGCCGTAACGAGTCACACTGAGGACACAAGCCGATATCAACGCTCCGTGATTCCGGTATGCCACGATCCGCGACATCTCCGGGAGCGGTCCCGGCGACACCGCAGCCAGACGGCCCGTCAGGCCGTCTCGGGCGTCAGAGCCGCCGCGAGCAGCTCTTCACTCTCCGTGACTCCGCCCGCACGTTGGGTTCGAACCCATGCGCGTTTCAGATGCAGATGGACCTCGGACTCCCAGGTGAAGCCCATCCCGCCGTGCACCTGGAGGCAGTCGCGGGCGCCGCGCACGGCGGCGTCGTCGGCGAGGATCCGGGCCGCGGCGATGTCGGCCGGGTCGGCGGTCACGGCGGCCGCGTACACCGCTGCGCGGGCCGTCTCCGCACGGACCAAGATCCCCGCGCACAGATGCGCCACCGCCTGGAAGGCCCCGACGGGTCGTCCGAACTGTTCGCGCGCCCGGGCGTGTTGCGCCGCGAGTTCGCAGACGCGGCCGGCCGTGCCGAGTTGCTCGGCGGCGGTGAGCAGGATGGCGACGGGGTCGGGGGCGGGGCGCGCGGCGGGCACGCGGTGCAGGGGCGTCAGCGGGTCGAGCGAGCGCAGCGGCACGGCCCCGGTGGCGTCCCCGCGTACGGCGTCCGCCTCCGCCAGCCACTCCACGAGGCCGCCGTCCACGGCCGCCACCACCGTCTCCCCGGTGGCGGCACCCGGTACGACACCGGCCGCGAGGTGGGTGGCGACGAGCGGCCCGGGCAGCAGCGCCCGCCCCGCCTCCTCGAACACCAAGACGGCTTCCGCGAGCCCGAGTCCGATCCCGCCGTCCGCCTCCGGCACCCGCAGGGCGAAGAACCCGAGGTCACCGAGGGCCCGCCACAGCCTCCGGTCGAGCCGCGGCGGCCCGGCCGCACGCCCCGCCCCCACCGCGTCGGCACCGCCCCCGTCGGCCTCCTCCACCGCCGCCCGCAGCGCCCGGCCGTCGAACCGCCGTGCCAGGGCCTCGCGCGCCCCGTCCCGCAGTGCCCGCTGGTCGTCCGTCAGCCGGAACCGCACCGCGCTCACCGTCCCTTCGGCAGGCCGAGGATGCGTTCGGCGATGATGCTGTGCTGGACCTGCGAGGTGCCGGCCGCGATGGTGTACGCCAGGGCGGAGAGCCGGTCGGGGGTCCACGGCCGGTCCAGGTCGAGGCAGTCGGGGCCCAGCACCTCGGCGGCGGCGTCGTAGAGCTCCTGGCGGGCGTGCGAGTAGCGGAGCTTGAAGACCGAGCCGCCCGCGCCCGGTACTCCGCCCGAGGCCTCGGCCGCGCTCACGTTCCACTGCGTGAGCCGCCACAGCGCCCGGAACTCCGCGTTGAGCCTGCCCAGCCGGCGTCTGAGGGCGGGGTCGTCCCAGCGGCCGTTCTTGCGGGCCTCGACGGCCAGTTCGGCCAGGACCCGGCGGCAGGCTACGACCTCACCCGCGAAGGCCGTGCCCCGCTCGAAGGACAGCGTCACCATGGTCACGCGCCAGCCGTCGTTCTCGTCCCCGACCCGGTTGACCACCGGCACCCGCACCTCGTCCAGGAACACCTCGGCGAACTCGGCCGGCCCGGCGAGCGTGCGCAGCGGCCGTACCGTGATGCCGGGCGCGTCCATGGGCAGGGCGAGCCAGGTGATGCCGCGGTGTTTCGGGGCCGCCGGGCCGGTGCGGACCAACAGTTCGCACCAGTCGGCGACTTCGGCGTGCGAGGTCCAGATCTTGGAGCCGGTCACCACGTAGTCGTCGCCGTCGCGCCACGCGCGGGTGCGCAGGGCCGCGAGGTCGGATCCGGCCTCCGGTTCGCTGAAGCCCTGGCACCAGACCTCCTCGCCGCGCAGGATCGGCGGCAGCCAGCGCGCCCGCTGGGCGTCCGTGCCCTCGGCGGCGATGGTCGGCCCGGCGTGCAGCAGGCCCACGAAGTTGGCGCCCACATAGGGCGCTCCGGCCCTCTCCGTCTCCTCCAGGAAGATCAGGCGGACGCTCGGGGTGGCGTCCCAGTGGACGCCGGCGTATCCGGCCTCGTACAGCCTGCGCTGCCAGCCGAGGTCGTACGTCCGCCGCCCCGGCCAGTCGTCGGGGGACGGCCTGGGCGGGAGCGCGGGGAGCGTTCGCGCGAGCCATTCCCGCAGCCGGGCCCGGAACTCCTCCTCCTCGGGCGTGCAGGACAGGTCCATCAGCGGTCGAGGTCCAGGTCCAGCATCCGGATGGCGTTGCCGCGCATCAGCTTGTACACCGTCTCGTCGTCGAGGCCCTTGACATGGTCGAGGGCGACCTCCTTGGTGTGCGGGAAGGTCGAGTCGACATGCGGGTAGTCGGTCTCGAAGGTGGCGTTGTCCCGGCCGACCACGTCGATCGAGGCCACGCCGTGCCGGTCGCGGAAGAAGCAGCAGAACATCTGCCGGTAGTAGTACGTCGACGGCGGCTCGGGGATCGTGTCACGGACACCGCCCCAGGCGCGGTGCTCCTCCCAGACGTCGTCGGCGCGCTCCAGGGCGTACGGGATCCAGCCCATCTGGCCTTCGGAGTAAGCGAGTTTGAGGCGCGGGAACTTCACCAGGACCCCGCTGAAGAGGAAGTCCATCATCGAGGCCATCGCGTTGTTGAAGCTGAGGGAGGCCTGGACGGCGGGCGGGGCGTCCGGGGAGGCGGCGGGCATCTGGGACGAGGACCCGATGTGCATGTTGACGACCGTCCCGGTGTCCTGGCAGACCGCGAAGAACGGGTCCCAGTAGCCGGAGTGGATGGACGGCAGTCCGAGGTGGGTGGGGATCTCCGAGAAGGTCACCGCCCGCACCCCGCGCGCGGCGTTGCGGCGGATCTCCGCGACGGCCAGGCCGATGTCCCACAGCGGGATCAGGCACAGCGGGATGAGCCGCCCGCCGCTGTCGCCGCACCACTCCTCGACCATCCAGTCGTTGTAGGCGCGCACGCAGGCCAGGGCGACCTCCTTGTCGTGCGCCTCGGCGAAGGTCTGGCCGCAGAACCGCGGGAAGCTGGGGAAGCAGAGGCTCGCCTCGACGTGGTTGAGGTCCATGTCCTTCAGGCGTTCCTTCGGGTCCCAGCAGCCGGGCCGCATCTCCTCGCGGGTGATGCCCTCCAGGGTCATCGCGTCCCGGTCGAAGCCGACGGCGGCGATGTTGCGCTTGTACGGGAACTTCAGGTCCTCGTAGATCCACCAGTCGGTGGGCTGGCCGTCGGGGTCCATGGTGATCCGGTACTTGCCGCCGATGTAGGCGAGTTCGCCGATCCCGGCGGTCAGGGGCCTCGGGCCGCTCTCGCGGTACTTGGCCGGCAGCCAGGTGTCGAAGAGGTGGGCGGGCTCGATCACGTGGTCGTCGACGCTGATGATGCGGGGCAGTTCGGTCGCCATGGGTCCCCTCCGCCGGACGGTACTTATCTGATGCAGCGTCAGATAGCATCGCACCTGACGACCCGTCAGCCAAGGAGCAGGGGGCAGTCGTGAACGAGACCCCGCACGCCCTGAGTTCGTCCCGCACCCTGTGGGACCTGGTCACCCGCCGCGCGGCCCTCACGCCCGACCGCCCGCTCTTCCTCCAGGACGACCGGATGCTGACCTTCGGGGCGCTGCGCGCGCGTGCCGAGCGGGTCGCGGCCGGGCTGTACGGCATGGGCGTGCGCCCCGGCACGGTGGTCGCCTGGCAGCTGCCCACCCGTATCGAGACGGCCGTGCTGTCCTTCGCCCTGGCCCGTCTCGGCGCCGTGCAGACGCCGGTGATCCCCTTCTACCGGGACCGCGAGGTCGGCTTCGCCCTGCGGGAGTCCAAGGCGGAGTTCTTCGCGGTGCCGGGTACCCGGCGCGGCTTCGACCACGGCGCGATGGCCCGGCGGCTGGGCGCGAAGGGCGTCTTCGAGGCCTACGACGACCTGCCCGACGGCGATCCGTCCCTCCTGCCTCCCCCGCCCTGTGACGGCACCGCCGTCCGCTGGATCTACTGGACGTCCGGCACGACCTCCGACCCCAAGGGCGTGCTGCACACGGACCGTTCGCTGCTCGCGGGCGGCTCCTGCCTGGCGCACGCGCTGCGCCCCTCGGCGGACGACGTGGGGTCGATCGCCTTCCCGTACGCCCACATCGGCGGACCCGACTACACAGTGATGCTGCTGCTGTACGGCTTCCCGGCGGTGTTGTTCGAGCAGTTCGCGCTGCCGGAGGCGCTGACGGCGTACCGCGCACACGGGGTGACCATGGCGGGCGGGTCGACGGCGTTCTACTCGATGTTCCTGGCGGAGCAGCGCAAGCAGCCGGGAGAGCCGGTGGTGCCGTCGCTGCGGCTGCTGGCGGGCGGCGGTGCGCCCAAGCCGCCGGAGCTGTACCACGCCGTCGTGCGCGAGATGGGCGTGCAGCTCACCCACGGGTACGGCATGACCGAGGTACCGATGATCACCATGGGCGACCCGGACGACACCCCCGAGCTGCTGGCGGCGACCGAGGGGCGGCCGCCGGAGGGGATGGAGATCCGGATCGTGGACGGGGAGGTGCGGCTGCGCGGGGAGGCCGTGTGCCGGGGGTATCTCGACCCGGGGCAGACGGCGGAGGCCTTCGACGAGGAGGGGTTCCTGCGCACCGGCGACCTCGGACGCCTCACGGAGACCGGTCACCTGGTCCTCACCGGCCGGCTCAAGGACGTGATCATCCGCAAGGGCGAGAACATCTCGGCCCAGGAGATCGAGGACCTGCTGCACCGGCATCCGGCGGTCGGGGACGTGGCGGTGATCGGCCTGCCGGACGCGGCGCGCGGAGAACTGGTGTGCGCGGTGGTGGAACAGCCGCCCGGCACCGAGGCGTTGACGCTCGCCGCCGTGACCGCCTTCCTGCGCGCCGAGGGACTGTCGGTGCACAAACTGCCGGAGCGCCTGGAGGTGGTGGACGCCCTTCCGCGGGGCGAGACCCTGCGAAAGGTACTGAAGTACAAGCTCCGCGAACGCTACGCGAACACGTGACCCACTGCGGGCAGCCTCCCCAGGGGCGCGGGGAACTGCGCGAGCAACCACGGACAGCCCGCAGCCGCCCGCCCAAGAACAGCCCCTACGGCAAAGGGGCGCCAACCTCCCCCGGCGCGGACACATGACCCGCTGCGGGCAGGCCTCCAGGGGCGCGGGGAACTGCGCGAACAACCACCGACAACCCGCAGCCGCCCGCCCAAGAACAGCCCCTACGGCAAAGGGGCGCCGAAACCCGCGGAGCGAACTCGTGGCCCTACTCGGGCACGGTGAAGTAGCGGGCGAAGGCGGGTACGACCTCGGCTTCGCCGACCTTGCCGTCACCGTCCGCGTCGAGCGCGGCGGCGGCCGGCCCGGCGAGGTCCTCGGGGACACCGAGGCACTTGAGGACGCGCCCCGCCTCCTCGACCGTCGCGGCGCCGTCCCCGTCGGTGTCGGCGACGTCCAGGGCCGCGTGCAGGAAGGGGCGGGCGATCTCGGCGAACCGGTCGGGGTTGTCACGCAGGCGCTTGACCGCGCCGTTGACGAACTCCTCGCGCGTGATGCGCTGGTCGCCGTCGCGGTCCGCGATGCCGGCCATGCCCTGCCAGAAGGCCTCGGCGCCGCCGTACAGGGCCTGCCCCTTGTCGGACCGGGCCGTCACGGCGAACTCCGTGAGCAGCGCCTTGGCCGCGCCGTAGAAGTCCTCGCGGTCGATGTAGCCGTTGCCGTCCTGGTCGAAGGTGGCGAACCGGGCGGCGATCCTGCGCTCGTACTCGCTGCTGGCCATGTCTCTTTCGGGCCGCCTTACGTCGGGTGGGGTGCGTCTCGGTCGGAGCGTACGACGGAGGGAGCCGTTCGGGCGCGGGAAAACGTCACTTGTGCCAAGACCGGGGGAATTCCGGGACAACGGCGTGTCGGAACGGCAACACTCCATCTACCGTGCGTTATCGCGACGTCACGCGGAGAGGGGTTCGCCCTCGTCGCCGAGGGCCGCGTCCACATCGCCGTACACGTCGAACAGCCTGCGCACGCCCAGCGCGCCGAGGACCCGGTTGACGTGGGACCCGTCGGCCGCGCCCCGGGCGGGTAGCACGAGGCGCAGCCGGCCCTGACAGGAGCGGATCAGGCGGCGGGCCGCGATGAGCACGCCGACGCCGCTGGAGTCGCAGAAGAACACCTCGGACAGATCGAGGACAAGACAGTGGTGTCCCTCGGCCACCACGTCGTGCACACGCTGACGCAGCACCGGTGACGTCACCAGATCCAGCTCGCCCGACACCTGGAGCACGGCCCATTCGCCCTGCTCGCCGCCGGTCACATTGAAGGTCACCACCACGCCCCTCGCTCGCCAAAACGGAAGCAGACCCTACGCTTCCTTGCAGCGCGGCTGCCCAGCGGCAGTTCCCTGAAACACAACCCGAAAAACGGATCCCCCGCGGAAGAGGCTTGTTTTAGTCGGCTTCGATCCTGTTCGATCCTCTTCAGTCAGGTCTGATCGGAGGGCGGCGGGGTAGGCGCGAGCCCAAAGGCATGCGGTGCGCGAGCCCAAAGGCATGCGGTGCGAGCCCCTGCCCCCCTACCACCTGCGGCCGGTCGGGGGGCGCACATTGACACAAAGGGGCGTGCGCTACCGGACGTGCCGACTACATTCGAGGAAACACCGGGGACAGGCTGGACAGAGCACGGGCGCGGGACACGAGCAGGGGGGTGAGGGGGCCGCATGGCGAAAAAGGACGTACCGCCTCGCTGGGACCGCAAGATGCAGCAGCGCCTCGCCCGCGGGGAAGCCGCCGCCCTCGGTGAGCTCTACGACCGGTTCGCCTCCCTCGTGCACGGCCTCGCCCACCGCGTGCTCGGCGATGAACGCGCCGCCGACGGCGTCACGCGCGAGGTCTTCGTCCACGTCTGGGAGCATCCCGACTCCTACGACCCCAAGCAGGGCCCGCTGCGCACCTGGGTCGCCACGCTGACCCACCGGCTGGCGGTGCAGCGGCTGCGCGCCACCGAGACCGCCGCCCTAGCCCGCGAAGGCGCCGGCACCGCGGAGGAACTGGAGCACAAGGTGCGCCGCGCCTCGGTCGCCGCCCGCGCCGACTACATCGTCCAGTCCATGCCGGTCCCGCTGCGCTCGGCCCTGGAGCGGGCCTACTTCCAGCGCCGCGACTACCGCCAGACCGCAGCCGACCTCGACATCACCGAGGACGAGGCCCGCCGCCGGCTGCGCCTGGGCCTGCAACTGCTCTCCACCGCCCACGACACCGAGGCACCGGGCGCACCGCCCGGATACGGGGGTGCGGTGTGAACGGACCGGAGCGGTTCGAGGCGCACGACGGCGACGACGGCGACGTCGGCGAAAGCGGTCGCGAGGGGGAGCACGGCCCGGAAGAGAAGGGCAACACCCGGGACGAAGGCGGCCTCCGGGAGGAATACGGTCTCCAGGGCGAAGGCGACCCCCGGGATGAAGACGGTCTCCGGGACGGAGGCGGCGAGACCGGGCGCGGCGACACTCCGGCGCCCGGGGGCCCGCCGCGGATCCCCATGCCCCGTGCCTCCGTCGAGGACAGCGGGCTGCCGCTGCCCGCGCCGGCGGATCTCGGCGTCACGCCACCGCCGCCCGCCCCGCCGGTCCTCGAACACCCCGTGCTGAAGGCCCTGCTCGGCGCCTGGGCCCTGGCCGCCTGCTCGGCCGAGGAGGCCACGGCCGTCGAGGAGCACCTCGGCGACTGCGGCTCCTGCGCCGACGAGGCCCGGCGGCTGCGCGAGGCGGTCGGCCTGCTGCAACGCCCCGAGAGCCTCGACCTGGACCCGGGGCTGCGCACCCGCGTACTGGACACCTGCCTGGAGCGGCGCCCGCCGCGCATCCCGGTACCGGACTGGGCCGCAGCGTACGACGCCGAGACCGCGCGTCTGGACGCCCTGCTGCAGGACTTCGGCGACGCCGAGTGGCACGCGCCGGTACGGCTGCGCTGGTTCCGCGCCGACGCGGCGACGAGCCGCCGCACCACCGTCGCCGGGGTCATCGCGCATCTGCTGAGCGTCGACGGTCTGGTGGCGGTCGCGCTCGGCCTGGACGACCCGCTGGGCGACGTCCCGTCCCGGAAGCCGACCCCGGCGGCCCGCACCGAGGCGCTCTGGCGCGCCTCGCACTTCCCGCCCACCCGGTTCGTCCGGGCGCCCTGGCGGGAGCAGAGCCACAGCCTCGTGCGCACGGTGTCCTTCACGGGCGGCGGCGCGGGGAAGATGCCGGTGCCGTACGGCGACTTCGAACTGCCCCTGCACGACGCGATGCTCGACCGCGCCTTCGAGTGCTGGGTGCACGCGGAGGACATCGCCGACGCGGTCGACTACCCCTACGACCCGCCCTCGCCCCGCCATCTGCACCGCATGATCGACCTGGCGGCCCGGATGCTGCCGACGGCCCTGGCGCACCGCCGCCGGGCCGGTCTGGCCTCCCCCGCCCACCACCGCCATCTGGTCGCGGCGGGCGAACCGGGCCGCAGCCTCCGCCTGGAGATCGAGGGCTCGGGCGGCGGCGAGTGGCTGATCCCCCTCGACTCTCCCGCGGCGAAGGGCTCCGCCGAGCACGAGGTGGCCCACGTGGCCCTGGACGGCGTCGAGTTCTGCCGCCTGGCCGCCGGCCACGTACCCCCGCAGGAGGCGGCGGCGGGCCAGGTGGGAGACAGGGATGCGATCAGGGACGTCCTGTTCGCCGCCGCTTCACTGAGCAGGATGTAGACCCGACCTCAGGGACGCGCCCTCAGGGGCGCGGGGAACTGCGCGACAAACCACAGACAACCCGCACTCGCCACGAAAAGGGACAACCCCACCCACTAGGCGAAAATCACAGTCCGCCGCCCGTTGAGCAGGATCCTCCGCTCGGCATGCCACTTCACACCCCGCGCCAGCGCCTGGCACTCCACGTCCCGCCCGATCGCGACAAGCCCCTCGGGCGTCACGTCGTGCCCGACCCGCTCGACCTCCTGCTCGATGATCGGCCCCTCGTCGAGATCGGCCGTCACATAGTGAGCCGTCGCACCGATCAGCTTCACACCCCGGGCATGCGCCTGGTGATACGGCTTCGCGCCCTTGAAGCTCGGCAGGAACGAGTGGTGGATGTTGATGATCCGCCCCGAGAGCGCCTTGCACAGGTCGTCCGACAGCACCTGCATGTACCGGGCGAGCACGACCAGCTCCACGCCCTCGTCACGCACGATCCCCAGCAGCTGCGCCTCGGCCTCGGCCTTCGTGTCCTTCGTCACCGGAATGTGGTGGAAGGGGATGTTGTAGGACGCCACCAGCTCGGCGAAGTCCGTATGGTTCGACACCACTCCGGCGATCTCCACCGGCAGCGCTCCGGTGCGGGCGCGGAACAGCAGGTCGTTCAGGCAGTGCCCGAACTTGCTGACCATCAGCAGGATGCGCATCTTCTGGTCGCCCCGGTGGATCTGCCAGTCCATCTGGAACGAGTCGCCGATGGCGGCGAAGCTGGCCCGCAGCTTGTCCACGGTCACCGGCGCGTCCGCCGAGAAGTGGACGCGCATGAAGAACAGCCCCGTGTCGTGGTCGCCGAACTGCTGGCTGTCCTCGATGTTGCAGCCGGTCATGAACAGATAGCTCGACACGGCGTGCACGATGCCCTTCCTGTCCGGGCAGGAGAGGGTGAGGACGTACTGGTCGGCCGGGACCGCGGCGCTGGTGGACTGCTCGTTCATGCAGGACAGGGTCCCACAGGGGACGACACCACCGGCAATCGTCCCGCTGTGCGGACCGCGGCGGCAGGGCCTAGGCCGACCTCGTCATGATCTGCAGGACGTCCAGGCTGCGCGGCGCCGTGTCCGGCTCCTCGCCGTCACCGGCCGCGAGCCGCACATGCGCCTCCCGGGCCGCCCGGACCGCCTCCGGCCACGCCTCGTGCTCCAGGTACGCGGCGACCGGGGCGTCCGGCCCGACCTGGTGCATGATCCGCAGCACGCGCAGCACCGCGGTGTCGACGAGGGCGGCCTCCTGCGCGTCGCGGAAGATCGTGCCGACGTACTTCTCGGCGGACCAGTGGTCCAGCCAGGTGTCCTCGACCAGCCGGTACACCGCGTCGGTCACGTCGCCGTAGCCGTCCACGCCGGCCAGCCAGACGTCCCGCTGGAACCCGGGATCGGAGAGCATGTGCAGGGCCGAGCGCACGTTGCTGCGCCAGCGCCACCACGGCATGTCGTTGACAGGCATGCCGCCCATGGTGGATGAGCGACGGCCACGACGGGAAGAGTTCTCCGAAGCTTGCACGGTCATCGATCGTACGTTCCCCTCCGCATCGCTCACACCGGCCCCCGCAATTCACCTGTGCGTCACCAATTGTTGACCGGAGATCACTCACGGGTTAGCCGTGTGGCGGAATCGTGCAGGACCATGACCGGCAGGCGACGCACCCGCAGCACATTCCTCCCCGGCCTCCTCACCCGTCACGCCAGAAAAGGCGTTCTCTCCGCGGGCACGGCGGTCGCGTGCGCGTCGTTGCTCGCCGGATGCGGTGCCGTCCCCGGCACCACGGGGGATGCCGGGGACGGCACCATCACCGTCATGACCTGGGCCCCGCAGAGCACCAAGGCCACCAACAAGCCCGGCATGCCGGCCTTCGCCCACGCCTACGCCCGCTGGATCAACGCCAAGGGCGGGATCAACGGCCGCAAGCTCAACGTGCTGACCTGCAACGACCACAACGACAGCGTGGCCGCCGCCAAGTGCGCCCGGCGGGCCGCCAAGGAGAACGTGGTCGCGGTCGTCGGATCCTACAGCCAGTACGCGGACTCCTTCTTCCCGTCGCTGGAGGGCGCCGGGATCCCCTACATAGGCGGCTACGGCGCCACCAACGCCGAGTTCACCAGCCCCCTGTCCTACCCCGTCAACGGCGGCCAGCCCGCGCTGCTGGCCGGTCTCGGCAGTGCCCTCACCGAGTGCGGGCCCGTCGCGCTGATCCGGCCCGACACCATCGCGGGCGACCAGCTGCCCCCGCTGCTCGACTCCGGCCTGAAGGCAGGCGGGCACCGGGCCTCGAACGACCAGCGGGCGGCGGAGGACGCCACCGAGTACGACGGCCAGGCCGAGCGCGCTCTGCGCACGACGAGCACCGACGGGGCGGACCAGGGGTGTGTGGTGCCCGCCCTGGGGGACCGCAACGGCACCTTCATGGACTCCTTCCGGCGCGCCCGCGAGGACTACCCCGAGGTGCGGACGGCGACCGTGCTGGGCAGCGTCGACCAGACGGTGATCGACGCCACCGGCGGGGCGTCGGGCCCCTACGAGGGCTCGTACATCACCGGCTGGTACCCGGTGGCGAGCGATCCGCGCTGGGACGGGATGAAGCAGGTGATCCGGGAGCAGGCCTTCGGCGACAACCGCATCGACCCCGCGGACGCCGGAGTGCAGACCACGTGGATCGCCTACACGGTGTTCCGGCAGATCGTCGAGTCGCTCGGCGACGGCGAGGTGAGCGCCGACACGGTGGCGGAGGCCCTGGACGACGGCCTGAAGGTCACCACGGGTGGCCTCACGCCGACGCTGCGCTGGCGGTTCCAGGACAAGCTCGCCGCCGTGGGCTTCCCCCGCCTGGTCAACGCGAACGTGACCCTCCAGGTGGTGCGGGAGGGTCGGCTGGTCTCGGCCCGCAAGGGCTTCGTCGACACGACGAGGACGCTGGAGAACGCCGACGTGAACTACTGAGCGTCTCCGCCCGGCGGTTCGTGTCCCGCCCGCGCCGCCCCCGTCACAGCTGCGTCGGCTGCCGCTCGGTCAGGCCGTACTTCTTCGCGATCCCGTTCCACAGCCCGGCCGCCTTGGCCTTCTCGGTGCTGGCGACGCCGCTGGCCCGGTTGCCGGCCTGGGTCTGGCCGGTGGGCCGGGCCTGGCCCTTCTTGCAGCCCTTCTTGCCGGCGGTCTGGTCGGCCCAGGCCGCGTAGTGGTTGTCGGCCGAGGCGGAGGCCTGCCAGGCCTTGGTGAGGGCGGTGGTCAGCGCGGCGTGGCCGGGCAGCTGGTCGACCTCGATGCCGGAGAGCCGGGTGACCAGCCCGGTGCGCTGCTTGGCCGCGTCACGCAGGTCCTTGGCGGCCTCGGCGAGGTTGTCGCAGCCCTTGACGTCGGCGACGGCGTTGATCACCGTGCTGCGGCTGTTGCCGCTGTCGGCGAGCAGCTTGTCCAGTTCGACCGCCTGGGCCCGGGCCGGGTCGGCGGACGGGGAGGCGGAGCCGTCCGTCGCGGGTGCGGAGCCGGCCACCGTCTTGTTGTCGCCGCCCTCGTCGTCACCGCCTCCGCCACCGGCGAGCAGCGCGCCCGCGCCGACGCCGAGCACGGCGATGCCGATGCCGACGGCGGCGATGACGGGGACGCGCGAGCCGGTACGGCCACCGCGCGAGCGTCCTCCGGCGGGCGGGCCCTGAGAAGTGGGGGGAGCGGCGTACGGGGGCTGCGGCCGGGGCTGCTCGACGCGGGGCATCTGCTGTGTGGCCCCGGCGGGGCTCTCGGCGCCGCCCTGGCTGCGGAAGAGGTTGTCGAACTCGGCGGGCGGCTGCTTGTCCCCGCCGGGCACCGGCGCGATGAACTGCGTCGCCTCGGCGTCCGGATGCGAGGCGGCCGGATGCGAGGCACCCGGCAGCGGCCCGGCTCCCGCCCCGGTCCGGGGCCCGGTCCCGAGGAACCGCGTCGCCTCGGGGTCCTCCCCGGAAGGCATCTCGGGCGGCAGCGCCCCCGGGCCCACCGGGGGTATGTACTGCGTCGCCCCCTCGTCGGCGGACGGCGCGACGGGCGGCAGGTACTGCGTGGCCGCGGCCGCCGCGTCCCCGGGGACGGGCGGTATGTACTGGGTGGCCCCTTCATCGGCGGGCGCGGGCAGGGGGGCGCCCCCGCCGGTGGCGCCGTACGCACCGGAGACCGGCGGCAGACCGGCCCCGTGCGCCCCGGATCCCGGCTGCGACTGAGCTCCCCCACCCGGGGTCCCGTACGCATCAGCGGCCGACGGCAGACCGGCCCCGTGCGCCCCGGGCTGCGGCTGGGCTCCGCCCCCGGCAGGGGCGCCATAGCCACCCTCCGCGGATGGCAGGCCAGAACCCTGCGGATATCCGTACCCGGAGCCCCCCTGGGACCCCTGCCCGCCGGACCCGGGCTGCGGCTGGGCGCCACCCCCGGCGGAGGCGCCGTAGCTTCCGGTCGCAGGCGGCAGGCCAGAACCCTGCGGATATCCGTACCCGGAGCCTCCCTGAGACCCCTGCCCGCCGGATCCCGGCTGCGGCTGGGCCCCGCCCCCGGCAGGGGCGCCGTAGGCGTCGGTGCCCTGCGGCATGGCGCCGGGGCCTTCCGGAGGCAGCGGGGCCCCCGCGCCGGTGGCGCCGCCGTACGGGTCGTAGCCGGTGTGGCCGGCGGACGGCTGGGCCGTGCCGTACGGGCCGGACTCGGACGGTGGGCCGGCGTAGGAGTTCGAGGGGCGGCCGCCCTCCGGCGGGAGTGCGCCCGGGGCCTGCGCGTCCCACGCCGGCGGCTCGGGCGCGCTCCACTGCTGGGGCGGGGACTGCCAGGTCTGGCCCGGCGGCGGGGGCGGCGTCTGCTCCTGGCCGGGGCCCCATGGCTGGCCCCAGGTCTGGCCCTCGGCGGGGGCCGAGGCCTGCGGCTCGCCCGTGGGGGGCGGGACGGGCCGGCGGCCCGGGGCGTCACCCGGTCCGCCCGTCATGCCCGGCAGCAGGGGTTCGCCACCGTCGGAGGGCAGCACGATGCCTTCGCGCGCGGGGCGCGCCGAGGGCTCCTCGCCCTGTCCACTCTGCGTCACCGGGACTCCTACTAATGGGGGACCTTGTGAATCGTCGGGTCACGCTACCGGGTCCCCAGAGCCCCGTGCCACGCAGCACAGGGCCCGACCTCGTGCCCTGTGAGCGCGGTAACACCAGTGGGTCACGGCACGTTGCCCAGGTCACCTCCTGCGCACCAGGCAGCCGTTTCCCGCACGTTCACGCATCCGCGGACCCTGTGTTCACGCAGCCGCCTGGAGGTCGAGCCGTGCCCCGAACTCCCTTACCACCGCCTCGTCCCGGTACGGCTCCAGCCGCTGCTGGAAGTCCTCCAGATACTCGGCGCCCCGGTTGGAGCGCAGCCCCTCCAGCAGTTCGACGGCCTGCATGCCGGTGTTGCACGCCTCTTCGATCTCCCGCTGCTGCACCTGCGCCGTGGCCAAGAGCACATATCCGATGGCCCGGCGGCGCGCCCGCGTCTCGGGATGCCCGGCCAGCGACTCCTGCGCGCAGCGGGCCGCCGCCTCGGCCTGCCCGAGGTCCCGGTGGCAATGCGCCAACTCGTCGGCCAGATACGCCTCGTCGAAGTGCGCGATCCACACCGGGTCGTCCCCGGCGGCCGGGTCGGCCGCCTCCAGGGCGCTCACCGCGCGGCCCGCCGCGGACTGGGCGGCGCGCACGTCGCCCATGAGGGCGTGCCCGCGCGCCTCCGCCGCAAGGAACATCGACTCCGCCCGCGGCGACACGCGCCCTCGCGCCCCCTCCTGCGCCGCCCGTGCCAACTGCGCGATCTCCCGCGGGTTTCCGAGCTGCGCGGCGAGATGGCTCATGGAGGCCGCGAGGACGTACCCGCCGTAGCCGCGGTCCCCGGCGGCCTGCGCCAGCCGCAGGGCCTGGATGTAGTAGCGCTGGGCCAGGCCGGGCTGGCCGGTGTCGACGGCCATGTACCCGGCGAGTTCCGTCAGCCGGGCCACCGCGGCGAACAGGTCCCGCCCGACCGCCTCCCGGTACGACCCCGCCAGCAGCCCCGAGACCACGCTGTTGAGGTAGTGCACGACGACCGGCCGCACATGCCCGCTGCCGTACTGGTGGTCGAGATCCACCAGCGCCTGCGTCATGGCCTGGACCGCCTGCACGTCGGACTGCCCCACCCGCGGCCCGGCCGAGCGCGAGACCTGCGCGTCGGGCACGGAGATCAGCCAGTCCCGGCTGGGCTCGACCAGCGCGGACGCGGCGACGGAGGAGCCGGACAGGAAGTCCCGCCGCCCCACGTCACTGCGCCACAGCTCGCAGACCTGCTCGATGGCCCCCAGCACCGTCGGCGAGAACTGGAGGCCCACGCCCGAGGCGAGGTTCTTGCCGTTGGCCATGCCGATCTCGTCGATCGTGACCGTACGGCCGAGCTTGCGGCCCAGCGCCTCGGCGATGATCGCCGGGGCCCGGCCCCGCGGCTGCTGCCCGCGCAGCCAGCGCGCCACCGATGTCTTGTCGTAGCGCAGGTCGAGGCCGTGCTCGGCACCGCACATGTTGACCCGGCGGGCCAGGCCGGCGTTGGAGCATCCGGCTTCCTGGATGAGCGCCTGCAGCCGTTCGTTCGGCTGCCGGGCGACGAGCGGCCTTGCGGCCATGGCGTACCCCCTGAGGCTGCGGTGCCTGCCCACGCACCGAGTTGACGTGTCTTCCGCGGCCGAACCCCTCACGTCCCGGCGAGAAGATCCGGCCGTGAAGATCAATGCCCCGCCGACCAGACGAAAATGCGAGGCATGTGAGGAATGCCGGGGTATCGGCTGTTGCCGGCCCCACACGTGGCTACCCAGCTCCGCGACGGATCCTCCTGCGCGCCCCCGCACATGCACCCATGCGCCCCGCCAACAGGGGCGATGCTCTCCCCCGCGCACACGGGTGGGCGTAACCCCTGGTGACGACCAGAGTTGTGTTCATCGTGGAAGAGACGCTCGCCGGCACCGAAGCCGCCCAGATCCCGAAGCAGCGCGGGGAATCGCTGCTGGAGACCGCTGTTCGCTACGCCGAGGAGCGCCACTGGGACGTGTTCCCCGGCACCTGGCTGGAAGCCGCCGACGGCAGTCAGCGCTGCTCCTGCGGTGACGCGGCGTGTCCGGCGCCCGGGTCGCACCCGGCGCGCCCGGACTGGGCGACGCAGGCGACGGGCAGTGCGACGGTCGCGCGACGGATGTGGCAGAAGCAGCCAGCCGCGTCGATCCTGCTGCCGACGGGGCGGACGTTCGACGCGATCTCCGTGCCGGAGACGGCCGGGTTCCTGGCGCTCGCGCGCATGGAGCGGATGGAGCTGACGCTCGGGCCGGTGACGCTCACGCCGGACCGGCGGATGGAGTTCTTCGTGCTGCCGGGGGCCGGGGTGAAGGTGCCCGATCTGGTGCGGAAGCTGGGGTGGGCGGTGTCGTCGCTGGATCTGACGGTGCTGGGCGAAGGGGCGTATGTGGCTGCGCCGCCCACGCGGTTCGGGTCCCGTGGGGCTGTGCAGTGGGCCTGCCGGCCGACTCCGGCCAATCGGTGGCTGCCGGATGCCGAGGAGTTGATCTCGCCCTTGGCCTATGCGTGCGGTAGGGATCGATAGGCGCTGATTCGTCTGCTCGGTTGCCGTTGTGTGGCGGCCGCGCGTCGGTTGTGGTTGTTCGCGCCCACGCGGCGGAGCCGCATATCCCACAGCGTCCCGCGCCCCTCAAGGGCCACCGTAGGGTGCAAGGTGACGGAGGGAGGCGCGGAGTGGGATCCAGCGCGGTGCGGGTGCGGGGGCTGTGGAAGCGGTTCGGGCAGCAGGTCGCTGTCGCCGGGGTCGATCTCGACTTGCCCGCGGGCAAGTTCATCGGGCTCGTCGGACCGAACGGGGCCGGGAAGACCACCACCTTGTCGATGGTGACCGGGCTGCTCAGGCCCGATCACGGGACCGTCGAGGTGGTCGGGCACGACGTGTGGCGGGACCCCGTCGAGGTGAAGGCGCGGATCGGGGTGCTGCCGGAGGGGCTGCGGCTCTTCGAGCGGCTCTCCGGGCGGGAACTGCTGGCGTACAGCGGGCGGTTGCGCGGGCTGCCCGGTGCCGAAGTCGACAAGCGGGCCACGCAGCTCCTCGACGTCCTCGATCTGGCCGGGGCCCAGCACAAGCTCGTCGTCGACTACTCGACCGGCATGCGCAAGAAGATCGGGCTCGCCAGCGCTCTCCTCCACAATCCCGAAGTGCTGTTCCTGGACGAGCCGTTCGAGGGGGTCGACCCCGTCTCCGCGCAGACCATCCGGGGCGTCCTGGAGCGGTACACGGCCTCGGGCGCCACGGTCGTGTTCTCTTCCCACGTCATGGAGCTCGTCGAGTCGCTGTGCGACTGGGTCGCCGTCATGGCCGCCGGGCGGATCCGCGCCACCGGCACGCTCGCCGAGGTGCGCGGGGACGCGCCGTCGCTGCAGCGGGCGTTCCTCGAACTCGTCGGCGCGCAGAGCCGGGACGCCGGGTCCGATCTCGACTGGCTGGGCGGCGGGGCCCGGTGAGCACCGACGCGATCACCCCCGTCTTCGTACGGCTGAAGCTGTCGCTGCTGCGCAACGGGCTGCGGCAGTCCGGCGGGCGGAAGGCCGCCTACATCACCTCGGCCGTCTTCGCCCTGCTGTTCGCCGCGCTCCAGCTGATCGGCCTGATCGCGCTGCGCGGCCATGCGCACGCCGAGTCGGTGGTCGTGCTGGCGGTGGCGGTGCTGGGGCTCGGGTGGGCGGTGATGCCGCTGTTCTTCCCCAGCGGTGACGAGACCCTCGACCCGACCCGGCTGGTGATGCTGCCGCTGCGGCCCCGGCCACTGGTGCGGGCGCTGCTCACGGCCTCGCTGGTGGGCATCGGGCCGCTGTTCACGCTGTGCCTGCTGGTGGGCTCCGTGGTGGCGGTGGCCCGTGGCGGGGCGGCGTTCGCGGCCGGGGTCGTCGCCGTCGTGCTGGCGCTGCTGGTGTGCGTGGCGCTCGCGCGGGCCGTCGCCGCCGCGAACGTACGGCTGCTGACCAGCCGCAAGGGGCGGGACCTCGCGGTGCTCAGCGGGCTCGTCATCGCGGTCGGGGCGCAGATCGTCAACTTCGGCGCGCAGCGCATCGGGGCGTCGGGGCTGGGCGAACTCGACCCGGCGGCCGGGGTGCTGCAGTGGGTGCCGCCCGCGTCGGCGATCGGGGCCGTGCACGCGGTGAGCGAGGGCTCCTACGGCCTGGCCGCCGCGCAACTGACGCTGACCGCGGGGGCACTGGTGGCGCTGCTCGCGCTCTGGTCACGGCATCTGACCCGGCTGATGACCTCACCCGACGGCTCCACCCTGCCGGGCGCCGAGTCGGCCGCGAAAGAGCGCTCGTCGACCGGGCTCGCGCGGCTGCTGCCACCGGGCCGTACGGGCACGGTCATGGAGCGCAGCCTGCGGTACGTGTGGCGCGACCCGAAGACCAAGGCCGCCTGGGTGACGTCGCTGGCCATCGGGCTGATCGTGCCGGTGTTCAACGCCTGGCAGGGCACCGGGTCGGTGTACTTCGCCTGCTTCGCCGCCGGGATGCTCGGCATCCAGATGTACAACCAGTTCGGACAGGACACCTCGGCGTTCTGGATCGTCGCGATGACGATCTCCTCGACGCGCGACGCCTACGTCGAACTGCGCGCCCGGGCGTACGCCCTGCTGCTGATCACGCTGCCCTACGCCACGCTCGTGACGGTCCTGACGACGGCCATGCTCGGCGACTGGCGGCGGCTGCCCGAGGCGCTGGGGCTGTCCTTCGCGCTGCTCGGCGCGATGCTCGCGACCGGGGCGTGGACGTCCGCCCGCTTCCCCTACTCCATCCCGCAGGAGGGCTACAAGAACGTCGCCCCCGGGCAGACCGGGCTCGCCTGGATCTCGATCTTCGGCGGGATGATGGCGGCCGCCCTGTTGTGCGCGCCCGTCATCGCGCTCACGATCTGGCTGAACGTGAGCGCCGACGGCGACGACTGGACGTGGCTGCTGCTGCCGGCGGGCACGGTGTACGGGGCGGGGCTCACGGCGGCGGGGCTGAAACTGGCCGCTCCGCGGACGGCCCGGCGGCTGCCGGAGATCCTGGCGGCGGTCAGCAAGGGGTGACGGACCGCCGCCGCTGCCACGGGCGACGCGCCCGGCCGAGGACTGCCGTCAGCTGTCGCCCAGCGAGTCCAGGAAGGGCTCGATCGCGGCGCGCCAGGCCTCCGGCTGGTCGTAGTGCACCAGGTGGCCGGCGTCGGCGACCTCCGCGTACTGGCCGCGGGGCAGGACCCGGACCATCTCCTGGGCCTCGGCGCGGCCCAGCTCGCCGTCCAAGCCGCGCACGACCAGGGCGGGGCAGCGGACCTGGGTCAGCTCCTCCCAGTGCGCGTCGTACACCCATGTCTCGCGGGTGCGGAGCATCTGCTCCGGCTCGAAGACCGGACGCCAGCCGTCCGGGGACTCGGCCATCACCTCGGCGTAGAACTCGCCACGGGCCGGATTGGGCCGCTCCACCCAGGGGTCGTCCTCGCCGAACCACTTGCGGACGTCGGCGAGCGTGGCGAACGGCAGCGGCCAGGCCTTGAACCACTGGCCCCACTCGCGCTGCGAGGCGGCGCCGAGCGCGGAGGCCCGCATGTCGCAGATGATCAGGCCGCGGACCAGGTCGGGGCGCCTGGCGGCGAGCTGCCAGGCGGTGAGCGCGCCCATGGCGTGGCCGATGAGGACGACCGGGGCAAGACCGAGCTGCTCCAGAGCGGCCTCGGCGTCGTCGACGTAGGCGTCCCGCGTGAAGGAGCCCTGCGGGGGTTTGTCGCTGCGGCCGTGGCCGCGCTGGTCCAGGGCGACCGCGCGGTAGCGCGCGGAGAGCCAGCGGGCGGTGTACGCCCAGTGTGAGGCGCGGCCCATGAGGCCGTGCAGTAACAGCACGCCCGGGGAGCCCTCCGGCGCGGTGTGCCCGTCGTGCGCCCCCTGCCCGTCCTGCGCCGGATCGGTCTTGGGCGGGTCCCCGAACTCCCAGGCCGCCAGGCGTACGCCGCCCGTCCCGGTCACGTCGATGCGTCGCGCCATGTCTGGCACCCCCCAAGCTTCGCGCGGACCGCGGCTCCCTGAGAGCCGGCCGGTCCTGTGAACCGTGTTCTGCCCGCTGTGCCTTTTGCCAGTGCTGGTTGCCGTACCTGTCGGTGCAAGTGTGCCGTGCGCCGCCCGCAGACTATCGAAAGCGCATTCGAGAATCGGGTTCTCGCCGGCAACACCCCTCGTTCGAGTGACCACCCCCGGGGATTGATCTCCGCTGCCGCGGGGAGATCTTCAGCGGGAGGCGGACCGCTCGGGGAAACCGGTCCGAGGGGAATGACCCTGAGAGCTCGGGGCTCCGGGTCAGCACAGGGGAGGACAGGCCCCGGCGCCACACGGCGCCGGGGCCCTCCACGTCTCCACGGCACATCCTCCCGCCCCCTCCCCGGCCGGGCGACATCGCTGTCGAGCCTCGGCCCAGAGCCCCTCAGGTCATATGCCTCACGCGACAGCGTCGCACGGGAAGCGTACGAGCGCTGCCATTCGCCGGACTGGATCCCGGATTCGGTCCGGATCACGCCAACGCCACAAGAACTCCCTGCGCATCGGGAGTTGGCCGAAGCCGGCCGCTCGGCTCAGGAGCCGGCGACCCGGACCGGATCACGCCGGGTCGACCGGACCGGATCAGGCCGGACCAGGTCAGGGCTTGGCGACGAACACGTGGGACGCGACGTCCGACTCCAGCTCGGCCGCCTCACCGCCGCTGCCCACCAGCACCCCGCCCGCCGACTCCGTCACGCTCACCACCGAGCCGGGCTGCACGCCCGCCCGCCGCAGCGTGTACATCAGCTGCGCGTCCGTCTGGATCGGCTCACCGATCCGGCGCACCACGACCGTCTTGCCCTCGGCGCCCGGGGCGAGACTGGCCAGCGACACCATGCCCTCGTCCAGGAAGGGGTCGGCGCCGTCCTTCTCGCCGAGCTCCTCCAGACCCGGGATCGGGTTGCCGTACGGCGACTCCGTCGGGTGCCGCAGCAGCTCCAGGACGCGGCGCTCCACGGCCTCGCTCATCACGTGCTCCCAGCGGCACGCCTCGGCGTGGACCTGCTCCCACTCCAGCCCGATCACGTCGACGAGCAGACACTCCGCGAGGCGGTGCTTGCGCATCACACGCGTGGCCAGCCGGCGGCCCTCATCGGTCAGCTCCAGATGCCGGTCACTCGCGACGGACACCAGGCCGTCACGCTCCATGCGCGCCACGGTCTGGCTGACGGTCGGCCCGCTCTGGTCCAACCGCTCGGCGATACGGGCGCGCATGGGGACCACACCCTCTTCCTCCAGCTCGAGGATGGTGCGGAGATACATCTCCGTGGTGTCGATCAGTCCGGACATACGTGCCCCTCGAATGAGATCTGCCGGAGGCTGGACGGCTCACCGGCGTGTGCGCTGGCCCTGCACCCAATTCTGCCGGATACCACCGACAACCGTGCCGCGGGAGGGAAAGCCGGAGATTACCCGGCCGTCCGCAAGGGTACGGACTTCCCTTTCGGGCGCTTCCCGGCACTCGGCGCGCGCCCCTCTCGGCCGTATTGACACCGCACTGGTCCAGACCGCACCGTGATGCGCGACACGAGCCGCGAGGCCAGCCTGAAGGGACCCCGTATGAGCGACCGCGCGCCGGCCGGCCAGTTCATCGACGCCGCGATCGGCCTGCTGAGGCGGCTGCGCGACGAGGAGGCCGACAGCATCGCCGCGGCCGGGACGCTCCTCGCCGACACCGTCGCCGACGGCGGCCGGCTCTTCGCCTTCGGCGCCGGACACTCCTCCCTCGCCGCGCAGGACCTCGTCTACCGCGCCGGCGGCCTCGCCCTGATGAACCTGCTCGCCGTCCCGGGTGTCGTCGGCGTCGACGTCATGCCCGCACCCCTCGGCTCCGCCCTGGAACGCGTCGACGGCCTCGCGAGCGCCGTCCTCGACAGCTCCCCGCTCCGCGCGGGCGACGCCCTCCTGATCATCTCCCTCTCGGGGCGCAACGCCCTGCCCGTCGAGATGGCCATGAGCGCGCGTGCCCTGGGCGTCAAGGTCATCGGCGTGACCTCGGTGGCCTACGCCTCGGAGACGAAGTCCCGGCACGCCTCCGGGACGTACCTCAAGGACCACTGCGACCTCGTCCTCGACTCGAAGATCGCGGTCGGCGACGCGGAACTGACCCACGACGGCATCCCCGCCCCCTTCGCCCCCGCCTCGACGGTCGTCACCTCGGCCCTCCTCCAGGCCGTCATGGCGACGGCCGCCACCACCCTCGCCGACCGCGGCATCGAGCCGCCCCTGCTGCGCTCCGGGAACGTCGACGGCGGCCACGACTGGAACGCCCGGGTGATGGAGCAGTACCGCGACCGGATCTTCTACCGGCACTGACGGCCCCGCCGTCCGGTCAGCCGCGTGAGACCTCTCGGGTCCAGTGAGCCAGGGCACGTTCCACTCCCGGCAGGGCCGGGTGGCCGGACGACTTGGCACGCAGGGCGTCGACCAGGGCGGACAGCAGGGCCGCGGCCCGCTCGGGGGATCCGGCGGTACCGGTCACGACGGCGTGGTTGCGGCGGACGTCGATGCTGAAGTCGTCGAACGGGCCCAGCAGATCGGTCGCGTCCCTGACCAGGTCGGCCAGGACGTGCACCAGTTGCGGCAGCATCGCCGGATCCGGCACGGGGGTGGCAGGCGACGGCTCGGTGAGCTTCTTGAGCCGCTGGGCGAAGGCTGCGCGGGCACGCAGCCCCGCCGGTGTCCGCTGGGTTCCGTGGGCCGGGTTGACCGCGAGCGCGATGTGGCCCGACCCGTCCACGGTCTGCTGGTGAGGAGCGGGATAACCGGTGGGGAAAATACCCGTCGACGGAGCCTGGGTGGTGGGCAGGACCACCGCCAGCCGGTCGTAGAGGGTGGACAGGCCGAGATCCGGCGGCCCCTCGGGTATGCCCTCGTCGAGGATCCTGAGCAGTCCCCCGGTGAAGCCGGTCAGCGTTCCCTCGGGCGGGAAGAGAGCCTTCTGGGTGCGGCCGCACGCGGTGAACAGATGGATGCCGTGACCTTCCGGGCCGAGGGCGCGGCCGGAGAAGCAGCAGTCGAGAATCGCGACCTTGTGCCGCGCCGACGACTCCCGCATCAGCGCGGCGACTTCGGCGAACGGCAGGGAGGGGCTCGGATCGCCTCCGCTGCGATGCTGGCTGGAGGTGGTGAGCGCCAGACAGAGACGGTCGTCCCGGCCGAGCAGTCCGTGACCACAGTAGAAGAAGAGCAGCAGATCGACGTCGGGTTCCCGGACCATCCGGCGCAGGGGCTCCAGCACTTGACGGGTGTCCGCGGGCTCCGGGACCACCTTGGTCCGGCGCGCGTCGAACACTCCCTGCGCACCGCTGAGCGCGGCCCCGAGGGTCCGGGCCGTGGTCACGGCCTGGGGCATCGAGGTCAGAGAGCTGGGAGGGACGTGCCGGCCGGTGCCCACGAGCAGTGCGGAGGCGGTGGCGGGGCGCCATGCGAGCCAGGTCATTCATCCGGTCCGGGTGGGGCGACGACGAATTCGGACAGTTGGGCCATGACGGCGGGCAGTTGGTCCTCGTCGTCGACCGCGGCACTCACCCGGGTGCCGTCGGGCCGCACCACCTCGAACTCGATCCGCCGGTGGACCGGCCGCCGTTGCTGAAGCCAGAGGAAGAACGCGTTGGTGGCCGCGGCGATCACTGCCGCGGAGGCGTTGACGATGTCCACGGCGACGGCGACATCACCTTGTTCCCCCGGGGCGGGTGGCTCGGTGCGCAGGCTCGCCCTGCCGGCCAGCTGGTCCGTGTCGTTGATCCACTCCGCCAGGTCCCGGTTCAGGGCGTCGACCTGAGCCGGCGACTCCGTGAAGGAGAAGGTCAGCGCCTTCTCCGGCGCCTGGGGCGCGGGTGCTTCGGGCATGTCAGGTGGCTCCTGCTCGTCGGTCGGATCATGGTGTGGCCGGGGTTCGGCGGTCAGACAGCGGGGCCGAAGTCGGTCCAGCCGGCGTCGGTGCTGCCGGCAGGCGCTCCGGGGTGGGGATCGTGTGGTGCTCGCGACTTCAGCACGAAGAGGTCGGGCCCGCCGGGCTCCTCGTGGGGCAAGCGGAAGACGGTGGCCGCCTCGTCGGCGTCCACGAGATCGGCGAGGACCGTCACCGTCCCCGGGTCGCTCAGCCACAGTTGCCCCGCGAGCGAGGTCCGCAGCGCCCCGGGAACCTCCTGCCAGTAGGCGTCTCGCTGCCAGTCCCGGTTGACGCCCAGCAGGTTGCCGCAGGCCACCCGGTGGTCCTCCGGGCCCTGCGGGCGGACGACGACCGCCCCCGAGCTCCTCGGCGCCACGGCGTGGCTGATGAGACCGGTCAGGACGTCGGACACGGGGTCCTCGCCCTCGACTGCGACCGAGACGCGCGCCCGGTGCAGCCGCCCGGTGTAACGTCGCGCGGCCGCCTCGTACAGACCGTGCGCCTCCCGGGCGAAGGGGTCGCCCGGCACGGGGAGTCCGTACATGGGATCGGGCGGTGCCGGCTCCGCGAGGGTCCCGAAAGCCTGCGCTCTCATCGTCAGCCCCTCGGTGAGTCCGGGCGGAGCGGAGCACGGTTCGAGGCACACGCTGACCACCGTCCGCCGCGGTTCCGCGGCCAGGTGGGTCCAGATCCGGTCCCAAGAAGCGTCAGGAGCGTCGAACCGGGAGACCGTGGTTCCGACCCGTTCCGCTCCCCAGACACGGGTCAGCGGCCTGCAGGTGATGCGCTTGCGGATCTCGGCGATCGCGCCCCACTGGGGAACGAACGGGGCGAGCAGGCGCGCGATCTCCGCCGGGTCCTCGACCCGGGTCCCCGTCACGTGCGCCGGGAACCGCGCCAGCGCGGGAAGCGCGTCCAGCGCGGCCCGGACCGCGGCTGCCGGGCTGGCGCCGTACAGCTGGGCGATGACGGCCGTTTCGATCCGTCCGCTCACCGGATCACTGATGAACCGCAGATCCCAGCGGGCGGTGGTGCGATCGGTCCAGAGAGCCGCGAGCCACGTCCGCTCGGCGGTGATCCGGTCGGCTCTGCGCCTGGCTTCGGAGAACTCCGGGTAGAGGCCCTCCGGCAACGGGGCGGGACTCAGCGAGAATGCGACGTAGGCCCAGCTCTCCCCACTGGGAGCAGCGCGCAGCAGAACGCCCGGCGCACCCTCCGGATCGGCTTCGGCCATCTGATCCTCCCACCTTGGTCCCGGTCCACCGCGCTCCCAGGTCGCGTCGTCCCGGCGGTCCCTGCCGGACATCGCATGCGGTTCGCCGGCTCGCACCGCACGTGGCGGTGCGAGCCGGGGCCCCTCAAGGCCGAGGAGGTGCCCCGCCCGCGGGCGGCCCCCAGGCGGGCGGGGAGGCGGGCGGGGAGTCGATGCCCGGGGTCGGCGCGGACCTCGCCTGGTCGGTCTGCACCGGCGGCAGTCCCTGGGGGAAGGCATAGGTGACGGGCACCACGACCTGGTCCACCGCCGTGGCCAGTCCCTCCCGGCACGCCGCGTGCACCGCCTCGCGCATGGCCCTCACGCCCTCCGTGCGCATCATGATCCGCTCGGGGCTCAGGCGGCCCATGATCGACGCGAGCAGGTCCGACACGAATCCGCCGATCAAGGCGTATCCGCGGCGCGAACGCCACATCTGCCATCCCAGATAGAGGCTCGTACCGTACGAGAAGACCGAGACGTAGACCTGGCACTTGCCCTCCGAGAGCACCAGGCGATTGCGCACCTGCTCCCGGCCCAGTCCGGTGGCGATGAGCCGTTCGGCGCGGTCGACGGGGATGGAGCGGCGCGCGAGCGTACCGGCGATGGAGACGTATGCCGAGTCGAGGGATCCGCTCCGGTCCGCCACCAGGACCCGCCATTCGGCGATCGGTTCGGTCAGGCGCATCCCGAGCAGGGTCACCCAGAAGGCGATGCCCGAGGCGATGTACGCCAGCACGATCATGACGGCGAATCCCTCGCCACTGCCTCCGACGAGAAGGATGAGCCCGAAGAAGACCGGCGGCAGGAACGCCAGGAACGACGCGAGGACGGCGTAGACGAAGAGCTGGAGCAGCTGCCGCCAGCTGACCGAGTCGTCGAGGTGGATCTCCACCGGCGTGTGCCGCAGGTTCTTGTCGAGATATGCGGCGTTGGCGTCACCGCCTCTCCACCCCGGCAGGCTGGTGTACCCGTTGTCGCTCATATGTCCCCCTGAGTGGTCCCGGATCCGAGGTATCGGAAATTACCCATCGTGCGCGGCCGGTTACACATGATCGAAGGTCCCGAAACCGTGACGGCCCACGTTCGTTGAACGCGCGCGGTCTTGATCGGGAGCACTTACAATCTCCCACTTGCGACCCGGCTCAGGAGGCCCGGTCCGGGCACCAGCGGGCACTCCCCTACCGAGCGACGGGGAGCGGTCTCCCAGGACGTGCGGCGCGGAACGCCACCGGATACGGCCGCCACGGCCCGGATCCCCGGCGGCGGGCAGGCGGCCGGCAGCCCTCTGGACGAATCCGCCCACCCCGTGCCTTCACGGTCTTGACACCCCCACCGGTGGGCTTGGTGCAGTCAGTCCCCGTCCGACAGCCCCGCCAGGTCCAGCGCCGAAGCGATCCGCACCGCCACGTCCTCCGCGTACATCGCGTCGGACCGCTCGAAGGCACTGCGGCCGGCGCCCCGCAGGAACGTCACGACGCCCAGGGTCCGGCCCCGGCTGCGCAGCACCGCGCACAGGGCGTGGACCGCGTCCGGGGGCCACTGGCGGGCCTGGGCCCACTCTCGGGCCGCCTCGGGCGCGGCGGCGCCCGCGCTCGCACGCAGGGCTCCCACGCGCTCCACGCACTGCAGGGCCGGATGTCCCTCGGCGTAACGGACGGGCAGCCCCGCCTGGCCGGCCAGCCTGCTCGGGCCCGGCGCTCCGGACGGAGTGGCGGCGACCCGGACCAGCCGGACCGGCGCCTCGGCCTCCGCGTCGGTGAGCGCGCCGCCGGCGACCCGGTCGATCAGTCCGTGGTCGGCGAAACCGGCCAGGGCGAAGTCCAGATGGACCGTCGCCGCCTCCGCCGGGTCCTCGCACTCGGCGGCGGCCCGCGATGCGCGGTGCAGCTGCTGCGTACGGAAGCGCAGCAGGGACGCCTCCTGCTCGGCCTGCTTGGCCTCCGTCACGTCCTGGAACAACCAGCCCACACCCAGCGGAACCGGCTCCTCCGCGAGCGGCGAGGCCAGCCGCAGGAAGCCGCTGCGCCAGCACCGCCGCTGCTCGCCCTCCTTGGCGCGCACGCTCACCCACACCTCGGCGGGCGCGGGCGGCGCGCCCTCCGCCAGCACATGCTGCAGCGCGCTCTCCAGCTCTTCCACGCCGTGCGACAGCAGCTCCCCGAGCGGCCGCCCCAGCACCGACGTACGGCCCGTGCCCAGCGCGCGGGCCGCGTGCGCGTTCACCACGGCCGGCCGCAGGTCCACGTCCACCAGCACGACACCCCAGCTGGCGTCCTCGAACAGGGCCTCGCTCAGCGCGATCGAGCGCTCCAGATCGATCTGCGCGTGCACCTCGCTGAACGCGCAGTACACCCCCGCCGGCTTGCCGTCGGGCCCGCGCACCGCCGCCGACTGCGTGCGGACGAGCACCCGCCCGCCGTCCTTCGTCAGCAGGGCGAACTCGTGCACCTGCCGCCCGGGCGCGTGCATCACCGACAGCAGCCGCCCCTCGACCTCCTCGGCGTCCGCACTGCGCACGGCCCACCCGGCCAGCCCACGCCGCCCCACGGCCTCGTCCGCGCCCCAGCCCAGGATCCGCTCGGCCTCACGGTTCCAGTGCGTCACGACTCCGTCGGCGTCGAACGCGCACAGCGCCGCGTCCATGCCGTCCAGCAAAGCGGCAAGCAGATCCGAACCATCCGAACTCTCCCGCTCGGGCTCGTCCGGCCCCAGCTCGTCGGTGGTCCCACTACGCCGGGAAGCACTCACCTGGACCCCCTGCAGGCTGCGTCCGCACGTACGGCACGTCGGTTCGCTCCTTGCAATCATTCAACTGGAAGGTGACCCAGCACACACCGAGTTCCCACAACATTGAAGGAATCGTTGTACGGCGGCAATCCCCACGTCAACGCCCACGGAGACGGCCCGCGCGGCACCTGTCACCCCTGTTCCCCGGAAAAAAGCGGTTGATCCGGAGCCGAACGGTTTCTTAGGCTCCAGGTACACGAGAAGGGAGGTGGTTCGGCAGATGTATGAGAACCGGACGCGTGAGGTGGCTGCGGGCTAGCGGCCCGTCACCACACACAGTGCGGTGCCGGACCAGCGCGTGAACGAAGCGCGCAGCCGGCCCAATCTCCAGCAGTCACCCGACCCGCGAGTCGCCGGTACGTCCGGCCGGCTCCTCCTCAGGAGGAACCAGACTCGCGGGTCGTCTGCGTTTGTGTGTTACCTGCGTTCCCGGGGGCCGATGGTGGTGGATGCGTGGCGCGACGACCGGATCGGGAGCGCCCTGCGGGGTGAGAACCCGGCCGTGATGCGGCGGCTGGAGGCCGGGTTCGCGGTGATCGGGGATGTGCAGTTCCTGCCCGGCTACTCGGTGCTGCTGGCCGATGATCCCGCGGTGCAGCGGCTGTCCGAGCTGCCGCGGAGCGGGCGGCTGGCGTTCCTGGCCGACATGGACCGGCTGGGGGAAGCCGTCGAGCGGGCCTGCCGGCGGGCGGAGACGGGGTTCCGGCGGGTCAATCTGGAGATCCTCGGGAACGCCGACGGGTTTCTGCACGCGCATGTGTGGCCGCGGTACGAGTGGGAGCCCGCGGAGCTCGTGCGGCGGCCCGTGTGGCTCTACCCGCGGGAGATGTGGGGCGAGGAGCGGTACGCGCTCGGGCCCCGGCACGACCGGCTGCGGGAGGCCATCGGCGAGGAACTGGACCGGCTCGCGGGGTGAGCATGCGGACGGCCTCACCCGGGGGTGGGTGAGGCCGTGTGGGGCGGGTGGGTCAGTGGGCGATGTCCCCGTAGCCCTCGATGTCGTGGGGGTCGCGGGTGCCCGGGCCGACGTAGCGGGCCGAGGGGCGGACCAGGCGGCCCGTGCGCTTCTGCTCCAGGATGTGGGCGGACCAGCCGGCGGTGCGGGCGCAGGTGAACATGGACGTGAACATGTGCGCCGGGACCTCGGCGAAGTCCAGGACGATGGCCGCCCAGAACTCGACGTTGGTGGCGAGGACGCGGTCGGGGCGGCGGGCGTGGAGTTCCGCGAGGGCCGCCTTCTCCAGGGCCTCGGCGACCTCGAAGCGCGGCGCCCCCAGCTCGCGGGCCGTGCGGCGCAGGACCCTCGCCCTCGGGTCCTCGGCGCGGTAGACGCGGTGGCCGAAGCCCATGAGACGTTCGCCCTTGTCGAGCGCGTTCTTCACGTAGGCCTCGGCGTCGCCCGTGCGTTCGATCTCCTCGATCATGCCGAGGACGCGGGAGGGGGCGCCGCCGTGGAGCGGGCCGGACATCGCGCCCACCGCGCCGGAGAGCGCGGCCGCGACGTCGGCGCCGGTCGAGGCGATCACACGGGCCGTGAAGGTGGACGCGTTCATGCCGTGCTCGGCGGCGCTCGTCCAGTACGCGTCCACCGCCGCCACGTGCTTGGGGTCCGGCTCGCCCCGCCAGCGGATCATGAAGCGCTCGACGACGGACTGGGCCTTGTCGATCTCCCGCTGCGGAACCATCGGCAGGCCCTGGCCGCGGGCGGACTGGGCGACGTAGGACAGGGCCATGACGGCGGCCCGGGCCAGGTCGGCGCGGGCCTGCTCGCCATCGATGTCGAGGAGGGGTTTGAGGCCCCAGACGGGCGCAAGCATGGCCAGGGCGGACTGGACGTCCACGCGGATGTCGCCGGAGTGCACGGGGATGGGGAAGGGCTCGGCGGGCGGCAGACCGGGATTGAAGGCGCCGTCGACGAGCAGGCCCCAGACGTTGCCGAACGAGACGTGGCCGACGAGGTCCTCGATGTCGACGCCCCGGTACCGGAGTGCGCCGCCCTCCTTATCCGGTTCGGCGATCTCCGTCTCGAACGCGACGACTCCCTCGAGCCCGGGTACGAAGTCGGACATCAGGCGGCTCCTCGTGATGGAAGTGACAGATGGTGTGATGTGGGGTGGGACGTACGAACCATGTGTCAGTCAGCTTGCGCAGCGGGCGGCCGTCCGGTGGATCCACGGTCGTGTACGGCGACTCGCGGTCCCTGGCCGGCTGCCCCTGTGATGCCCCGTCCGGCCGACGGTCACCCAACCGGAACGGCACGGAAACGATATCTCCGAGTGCCACCGTTGGGGAGGGTTCACGGCACTCAGTGCCAGGCAGTGACGAAGGACACCGTCCGTACGGCAAGATGACCGGGTGACCGACCGCGACGACGTCCCCTTCGATCTGGCCTCGATGCGCAAGCAGTACCGGGCCGAGGGGCTCTCCGAGACCGAGCTCGCCGCCACGCCCGTCGAGCAGTTCGCGCGCTGGTTCAAGCAGGCCGCGACGGACGGCGGGCTGTTCGAGCCGAACGCCATGATCGTCTCGACGGCCGACGCCGAGGGGCGGACGAGTTCCCGCACGGTGCTGCTGAAGCACTTCGACGAGCAGGGCTTCGTCTTCTACACGAACTACGACTCCCGCAAGGCCCGTGACCTGGCGGAGAACCCTTTCGTCTCGCTGCTGTTCCCCTGGCACCCCATGGCCCGGCAGGTCGTCGTGAGCGGGATCGCCCGGCGCACCGGCCGCGACGAGACGGCGGCGTACTTCCGCACCCGCCCGCACGGCTCACAGCTGGGCGCGTGGGCCAGCGCCCAGTCCTCGGTGATCTCCACCCGGGCGGACATCGACGGCGCGTACGCGGAGCTGGCCGCCCGCTACCCGGAGGGCGAGCAGGTGCCGGTGCCCCCGCACTGGGGCGGTTTCCGGGTGGCCCCGCAGTCGGTGGAGTTCTGGCAGGGCCGCGAGAACCGGCTGCACGACCGGTTGCGGTACGTGGAGCAGGCCGACGGGAGCTGGCGGGTGGAGCGGCTCAGTCCGTGAGGTTCAGATGCCGATGAGCCGGACTCGGTCGCCGCACAGCCGGGCCATGTCGTCGACGTCGGACGTCAGCACGGCCACTGGGCTTGGCTGCCGCAGTGCCACCTCGGCGACGGTCGCGTCGATCGCGCACTTGTGGCCGTGCAGCCCGGCGGCCTTCAGCAGTTCCGCGGACGCTTTCGCGGCGCCCTCGGTCACCGGCTCGACCTTGACGCGGGAGAGCGCCCACTGCAGACGGGGCATGTTCACACGCGCATGACTGACTTCCACGATGGTGTTGGCGCCGATGACGAAATCGGCGCCCATGGCGTGGAGAACCTGGAGCATCGCCAGGATCTTGCGATCCTGGGCGATCCAGGCGGAGAGCCCCTGAGAGTCCAGGACAACCGTCTCGACGTGCTCCATCACGCCGCACTCGCCGATCCGCCGGCATCCGCAGTGCCGAAGATCCTGGAGCGGGCCTCGGCCAGCTCCTCCTCGGTGAACGCCCCGTGCTCCTCCTGGTGACGCATCAGGTCGGCGCCAAGCAACTGATGCCGCAGCTGGCGTGCCACCGCCTCGGCGACATAGCCGGAGACGTTGTCGGTGAGCTTCCTGAGTTCGGCGACCTGGTCTGTCGGCAGTGTCACCGTGATGCGCGTCGTGTCCGCCATGCTCCGAGCATACCGCGGTATGCACACTCCGCGTCCGTGCTGCCACCAGCCCCTCAGCCCAGCGTCTCCTCCAGCAGCCCCGCCCACTGGGCCACCACCCGTTCCCGGCGGGCCGCGTCGTCCGTGAGGAGGTTGGCGAGGCCCAGGCCGCGGGCCATGTCGAGGAGGCCCTGGACGGTTTCGCGGACGCCGGGGAGGGATTCGTCGGCGGCGAGGAGGTCGACGGCTATGCGGTGGGTCTCGCGGCCGACGCGGGATTCGAGTTCGGTGACGCGGGGCCGCAGCTGTTCCTCGTTGGAGGCGGCGACCCAGAGGTGGAGGGCGGCGCGGAACAGCGGCCCGGTGTAGAGGTCGACTAGGGCGGCGACGACGGCGTGACGGTCGCCTGCCGCGCCCTCGGGGAACAGGGCGCGCAGGGCCGTGGAGCGTTCCTCGGCGACGTATTCGACGGCCGCCGTGAAGAGGTCCTCGCGGGTCGGGAAGTGGTGCTGGGCGGCGCCGCGGGAGACGCCGGCGCGTTCGGCGACGACGGAGACGGTGGAGCCCGCCCAGCCGTGTTCGGCGAGGCAGGACACGGCGGCTTCGAGGAGCCGCTGCCGGGTGGCCCGGCTGCGGTCCTGCTTGGGGACTCTCTCCGCACGGTCGGCCGTGCTCACACCACCCATGCCGGATCCCGTCGTTCGAGGAAGGCCGTCATCCCCTCGCGGGCCTGCGGGGAGGAGAAGAGCCGGGCCGAGAGCGCGGTCAGGGCGTCCGCGTCCCGGTCGAAGGCTTCCAGCACCCTAGCCGTGAGCAGCCGTTTCGTCTCGGCCAGGGCGTCGGGGGCGGATCTGCGCAGTCCGTCGAGGATGGGGTCGAGGGCCTTGTCGACATCGCTGTCACAGGTCGTGAGCAGGCCCGTTGCCACCGCCTCCGGGGCACCGAAGCGTTCGCCGGTGAGGTAGTAGCGGGCCAGTGCGCGGGGGTCGGCGCGGGGCAGGAGCGGGAGGGAGATGACCGCGGGGGCGACCCCGATGCGGACCTCCGTGAAGGCGAAGGTGGCGTCCGTGGAGGCGGCGGCGATGTCGCAGGCGGCCAGGAGGCCGAGGCCGCCCGCGCGGACGTGGCCGGTGACCCGGGCGACGACCGGCTTGGGCAGTTCGATGATCTGCCGCAGCAGGGCGACCAGCGCCTCGGGCGGGGGCGGGTCCTTGAGGTCGGCGCCCGCGCTGAACGTGTTGCCGGTGTGGGTGAGGACGATCGCCCGGACACCGGCGTCCTTGCCGGCGTCGGTGAGCGCGTCGGCCAGTTCGCCGACCAGGGCCGCCGACAGGGCGTTGCGGTTGCGGGGCGAGTCGAGGGACAGGGTCTGAACGGCACGCGCGCGGGTGCGGGCGATCAGCGTCATGCGCTCTCCCTGAGCTGTCGGCGGAGGATCTTGCCGGAGGCCGCGCGGGGGACGCCGACGATGAAGGTGACGTGGCGTATCCGCTTGTAGGGGGCGACGCGTTCGGCGACGTACATCATGATCTCGGCCTCGGTGAGGTCCGCGGCGGACGGCTGGCGGACGACGTAGGCGTGCGGGGCCTCGTTGCCGTTGTCGTCGTACCGGCCGATGACGGCGGCGTCGGCGATGCCCGGGTGGGTGAGGAGCAGGGCCTCCAGTTCGGCGGGGGCCACCTGGAAGCCCTTGTACTTGATGAGTTCCTTGACGCGGTCGACGACGAACAGCCAGCCGTCGGGGTCGGCATGGCCCACGTCGCCGGTGTGCAGCCAGCCGTCGGGGTCGATCATGGCGGTGGTGGCGTCGGGGCGGCCGAGGTAGCCCTTCATGATCTGGGGTCCGCGGATGAGGATCTCGCCGGATTCGCCGGCGGGGAGGTCCCTGCCGGGATCGTCGAGGGAGACGATGCGCATCTCGGTGCCGGCGATGAGCTTGCCGACGGTGCCGGGCGGGGCGTCGCTCATGGCGTCCAGGGGGACGACGTGCGTGCCGGGCGACAGTTCCGTCATGCCGTAGGCCTGGCCGACGGGCGGCAGGCCGAGGCGCTGGGAGCAGGCGGCGGCGAGGCGGGCGTCCAGGGGTGCGGCGGCGCTGATGATGTACCGCAGGGACGACAGGTCGTACTGGGCGACGGCCGGGTGCTTGGCGAGGGCCAGGACGATCGGCGGGGCCACGTACAGGGCGGTGATGCGGTGGTTCTGGACGGCCGCGAGGAACTGCTCCAGGTCGAAGCGGGGCAGGACGACGACGGTGGCGCCCTGCCGCAGGGGGGCGTTCATCAGGGCGGTGAGGCCGTAGATGTGGAAGAAGGGCAGCACCGCCAGGACGCGGTCGCCCGGGCCGGCGGGGATCGCCGGGTGGAGCTGGGCGAGGTTGGTGGCGATCTGCCGGTGCGTGAGCATCACGCCCTTGGGGGTGCCGGTGGTCCCGGAGGAGTACGGCAGGGCCGCGACGTCCTCGGCGGGGTCGATGGCGACCTGCGGTTCGGGGGCGGCCGAGGCGAGCATGTCGATCAGGGAGCGGTGGCCGCTCGCGCTGTCGCACACGAAGATCTCCCTTACACCGCCCGCGAGTTCGGCGGCCCGGCGGGCGACGTCCAGCAGCGGTGACACGGTGACGATCCAGCGGGCTTTCGAGTCCCGCAGTTGCTTGGCGAACTCCTCGGCGGTGGCGAGCGGGTGCACGGTGGTGACGGTGGCACCCGCGCGCGTGGCCGCGTAGAACGCGGTCGGAAAGGCGATGGTGTTGGGGCTGTGCAGGGCGAGGACGTCGCCCTTGCGGACACCGGCCTCGGCGAGGGCGGCGGCGACGCGCCGGTGGAAGCGGTCCACCTGCTCGTAGGAGAGGGTGGTGCCGTCCGTGCCGTCGATCAGCGCCGGGATGTCGCCGAACTCGGCGGCCCGGGCCAGGACCGCGTCGTGGATGGGCAGGTCGACGGGCGGGACGTCTGCGTACTCGCTGCGGAACATGGCGGGTTCCTCCTCGCGGCGCGGGCCGTCTCAGGGTCCTCAGTACGACTTGGGCAGGCCCAGGGTCTGGTGGGAGACGTAGTTGAGAATCATCTCCCGGCTCACCGGGGCAATACGAGCCACGCGCGCGGCCGTTATCAGCCGGGCCAGGCCGTACTCGCGGGTGAGGCCGTTGCCGCCGAGGGTGTGCACGGCCTGGTCGACGGCCTTCACACAGGCCTCCCCGGCGGCGTACTTCGCCATGTTGGCGGCCTCTCCGGCGCCCATGTCGTCGCCCGCGTCGTAGAGGACGGCTGCCTTCTGCATCATCAGGCGGGCCAGTTCGAGTTCGATGTGCGCCTGGGCGAGGGGGTGGGCGATGGCCTGGTGGGCGCCGATGGGGGTGTTCCAGACGGTGCGGTCGCGGGCGTACCCGATGGCCTCGGCCAGGGCGTGGCGGCCCATGCCGATCGCGAAGGCGGCGGTCATGATGCGTTCGGGGTTGAGGCCGGCGAAGAGCTGGAGCAGGCCCGCGTCCTCGTCGCCGACCAGGGCGTCGGCGGGCAGCCGTACGTCGTCCAGGACCAGTTCGAACTGCTTCTCCGCGGCGTTCAGTTCCATGTCGATGGGGCGGCGGGTGAAGCCGGGGGTGTCGCGCGGGACGATGAAGAGGCAGGGCTTGAGGCGGCCGGTGCGGGCGTCTTCGGTACGGCCGACGATCAGGGTCGCGTCGGCGATGTCCACGCCGGAGACGAAGACCTTGCGGCCGGTGAGGAGCCAGTCGCCGGTGTCCTGGTCGCGGCGGGCCGTGGTGGTGATGCGGTGGCTGTTGGAGCCGGCGTCGGGTTCGGTGATGCCGAAGGCCATGAGGCGGGTGCCGTCGGCGAGGCCCGGGAGCCAGGCTTCCTTCTGGGCGTCGGTGCCGAAGCGGGCTATCACGGTGCCGCAGATGGCCGGGGAGACGATCATCATCAGCAGGGGGCAGCCCGCGGTGCCGAGTTCTTCGAGGACGAGGGAGAGTTCGGTGATGCCGCCGCCTCCGCCGCCGTATGCCTCCGGCAGGTTGACGCCGATGTAGCCGAGCTTGGCCGCGTCGGACCAGAGTCGGGTGGGGTCGGTTTCTCGGCCGTGGCGTTTGCCGAGTGCGGAGACGGCTTCTCGTAGGGCCTTGTGGTCTTGGGTCTCGATCGCGGTCATGTGACTCCTTCGTCGTGGCTGAGCGCGCTCGCGCGGCGGTAGCCGCACATCGATACAGCCCCGCGCCCCTTCAGGTCTGCTGCACGACCGCCAGCAACACGCCCGGCTCCACCTGTTGGCCTGGTACCGCGCACAAGTCGGTCAGCGTTCCCGTCACCGGGGCCGTGATCTTGTGCTGCATCTTCATCGCCTCCAGCCAGAGGAGGGGCTCTCCCTCCTTCACGGCCGTCCCTACGGCGAGGCCATCCGCCACCCGGACGACCGTGCCCGGCATGGGGGCCAGGAGGGAGCCGGGGGCGTGCTGGGTGGTGGGGTCGGGGAAGCGGGGCAGGGCGGTCAGGGCCGTGGTGTTGACGTGGACCTGGTGGCCGTAGCGGGCGATCCCGTACTTCCGCTCCACGCCGTCCACGTCGAGGATCACGAGACGCGCGTCGGCGTGCACCACCCGCACCCCGTCCGCCTCCAGGCCCTCCCTCGTGTGCCGGTAACGGGCCTCGTGCTCCTCGCCCGCCATCAGGTACCGCTTGCTCTGCGGTTGCGAGGGGACGTTGCGCCAGCCGCCGAAGCCGGGTCGGGAGCGGGCCCGGGCGTCGGCGAGGGCGGCGGCCAGGGGGGCGTGCGGGTCGGGGCGCGGGTCGGTCAGGCCGGACAGGTGGCGGTCGTAGAAGCCGGTGTCCATGCGGGCCGCGGTGACCTCGGGGTGGCGCAGGGAGCGGACCAGGAGGTCGCGGTTGGTGACGGGGCCGTGGATCTCGGCGCGTTCCAGGGCGGAGGCGAGTCGGCGCAGGGCCTCCGCGCGGGTCGGGGCGTGGGCCACGACCTTGGCGAGCATGGGGTCGTAGTGGACGCCGATGTCGTCGCCGTCCGTGTACCCGGTGTCCAGGCGGACGGGCCCGGGGACGGACAGGCGGTGCAGGGTGCCGGTCTGCGGGGACCAGTCGCGGGCCGGGTCCTCGGCGTACAGGCGGGCCTCCACGGCGTGGCCGCGCGCGGACGGCGGGTCGGCTTCGAGGGGGTGGCCCTCGGCGATCCGGATCTGCTCCGCCACCAGGTCGACGCCGAAGACGGCCTCCGTGACGGGGTGTTCGACCTGGAGGCGGGTGTTCATCTCCAGGAAGTGCGCGTGGCCGTCGGCGACGAGGAACTCGACCGTTCCGGCGCCCACGTAGTCGACGGCCCGGGCGGCCCGTACGGCGAGGGCGCGGACCTCCTCGTCGAGCGCGGCGGACAGGCCGGGTGCCGGGGCCTCCTCGATCACCTTCTGGTGGCGGCGCTGGAGGGAGCAGTCGCGGGTGCCGAGCGGCCGGACCGTGCCGTGGGTGTCGGCGAGGATCTGCACCTCGACGTGGCGGCCGTTCTCCACGTACGGCTCGACGAAGACCTCGCCGTCGCCGAAGGCACTCGCCGCTTCGGCACGGGCGGCGGCCAGTTCGGCGTCCAGGTCCGCCAGGTGCCGTACGACGCGCATGCCGCGGCCGCCGCCGCCCGCCGCGGCCTTGACCAGCACGGGCAGGTCGGCCTCGGTGACCTCGGTGAGGGGCCGGATGCCCATGAGCTGCTTGGCGCGGGTCTTGGACGCCATCGCCTCGATCGCGGACGGGGGCGGTCCTATCCAGGCCAGGCCCGCGTCCTGGACGGCCCGGGCGAAGGCGGCGTTCTCGGAGAGGAAGCCGTAGCCGGGGTGCACGGCGTCCGCTCCGGCGGCGACGGCGGCCTTCACGATCAGGTCGCCGCGCAGGTAGGTGTCGGCGGGCGTCTCCCCCGGGAGTCGTACGCTCACGTCGGCCACGCGCGCGTGGAGGGCGTTCGCGTCGGCGTCCGAGTGCACGGCGACGGTGCGGATGCCCAGGTCGTGGCAGGTGCGGAAGACGCGGCAGGCGATCTCGCCCCGGTTGGCGACGAGCACAGAAGTGATCACTGAAGGTTCCTCACATCCGGAAGACGCCGAAGCCGCCGCGCGCGCCCTCGTAGGGGGCCGTGTGGATCGCGGACAGGCACAGGCCGAGGACGGTGCGGGTGTCGCGCGGGTCGATGACGCCGTCGTCGTAGAGCCGCCCGGACAGGAACATCGGCAGCGACTCGGACTCGATCTGCTGCTCGACCATCGCGCGCAGCGCGGCGTCCGCCTCCTCGTCGTAGGGCTGCCCCTTGGCGGCGGCGGACTGGCAGGCGACGATCGACAGCACGCCCGCGAGCTGCTGCGGGCCCATGACGGCCGACTTGGCGCTGGGCCAGGCGAAGAGGAAGCGCGGGTCGTAGGCGCGGCCGCACATGCCGTAGTGCCCGGCCCCGTAGGAGGCGCCCATGAGGACCGAGAGGTGGGGCACGCGGCTGTTGCTGACCGCGTTGATCATCATCGCGCCGTGCTTGATGATGCCGCCCTGCTCGTACTCCCTGCCGACCATGTAGCCGGTGGTGTTGTGCAGGAACAGCAGGGGGATGTCGCGCTGGTTGGCGAGCTGGATGAACTGCGCGGCCTTCTGGGACTCCTCGCTGAACAGCACGCCCCGGGCGTTCGCCAGCACACCCACGGGATAGCCGTGGAGCGTGGCCCACCCGGTGATCAGGCTCGTCCCGTACAGCGGCTTGAACTCGTCGAAGTCGGAGGCGTCGACGATGCGGGCGATGACCTCGCGCGGGTCGAAGGGGCTCTTGAGGTCGTCGGGGACGATGCCCAGCAGCTCCGCCGCGTCGTACTTGGGCGGCTCGGCGGGCCCCGGATCCCCGTACGCCTTGCGGTGGTTGAGGCGGGCGACCACGCGCCGGGCCTGCCGGAGCGCGTCCTGCTCGTCGACGGCGAAGTGGTCGGCGAGGCCGGAGGTGCGGGCGTGCATCTCGGCGCCGCCCAGGGACTCGTCGTCGCTCTCCTCCCCGGTCGCCATCTTGACCAGCGGCGGACCGCCGAGGAACACCTTCGCCCGCTCCTTGACCATGATCACGTGGTCGGACATGCCGGGGATGTAGGCGCCGCCCGCGGTGGAGTTGCCGAAGACGACCGCGACGGTCGGGATGCCGGCGGCGGACAGCCGGGTGAGGTCGCGGAAGACGGCGCCGCCGGGGATGAAGATCTCCTTCTGCGACGGCAGGTCGGCGCCTCCCGACTCCACCAGGCTGATGCAGGGCAGCCGGTTGGCGAGGGCGATGTCGTTGGCGCGCAGGGCCTTCCTCAGCGACCAGGGATTGCTCGCTCCGCCGCGCACGGTCGGGTCGTTGGCGGTGATCAGGCACTCCACGCCCTCCACCACACCGATGCCGGTGACGAGGGACGCGCCTACGGTGTACTCGCTGCCCCAGGCGGCCAGCGGCGACAGCTCCAGGAACGGCGTGTCCGGGTCGAGGAGCAGCTCGATGCGCTCGCGGGCGAGGAGCTTGCCGCGCTTCCGGTGCCGTGCGATGTACTTCTCGCCGCCGCCCGCGAGGGCCTTGGCGTGCTCGGCGTCGAGTTCGGCGAGCTTGGCGAGCATGGCCTCGCGGTTGGCCCGGTACTCCGGGTCGTTGGGGTCCAGGGCGGAGGTCAGGACGGTCACAGGAGTACCTCCGGCAGGTCCAGGTGGCGGGAGCGCAGCCATTCGCCGAGGGCCTTGGCCTGCGGGTCGAAGCGGTGCTGCGCGGCGACGCCGGCGCCGAGGATTCCCTCGACGACGAAGTTGAGGGCGCGCAGGTTCGGCAGCACGTGCCGTACGACGGTCAGTTCGCGGCTCTCGGGGATCAGCTCCCGGAACCGGTCGGCGGTCAGTTCGTGCGCGAGCCAGCGCCAGGCGTCGTCCGTGCGGGCCCACACCCCGACGTTGGCGTTACCGCCCTTGTCCCCGCTGCGGGCGCCCGCGACGAGGCCGAGGGGAGCCCTGGTGACCGGGCCGGGCGGGAGGGGCTCGGGGAGCGGCGGCTCCGGCACCTCGTCGAGTACGGCCGTGTCCTGGACCGGCGGCACGGGGACCCGGCGCCCGTCATGGAGGACGGCCACATGGTCGACGCCACCATGGGGGACGTACACATCCTCGAACACCCCATAGGGCGAGCCCTTGCCCGGTGGTGCCATCACATGGAAGCCGGGGTAGCTCGCCAGCGCCAGCTCCACGGCCGCCCCGCTCAGCGCCCGTCCGACGGCCTCCTGGTCGGAGTCCCGGACGACGAGCCGCAGCAGCGCGCTCGCGGTCTCCTCGCTCGGGGCGTCGGCGCGGTCGGTGCGGGCCAGCTCCCAGCGCACGTCGGCGACCTTGCCGAGGGCGGGTTCCATCTGGTCCCGCACCAGGGCGGCCTTGGCCTCGACATCGAGGCCGGTGAGCACGAAGACGACCTCGTTGCGGAAGCCGCCGAGCCGGTTGAGCCCGACCTTGAGGGTGGGCGGCGGTGCCTCCCCGCGCACGCCCTCGATGCGCACCCGGTCGGGCCCGTCCTGGCTCAGCCGTACGGTGTCCAGCCGGGCGGTGACGTCCGGCCCCGCGTACCGGGCACCGGCCGTCTCGTACAGCAGCTGCGCGGTGACCGTGCCGGTGTCGACGAAGCCGCCGGTGCCGGGGTGCTTGGTGATCACGCAGCCGCCGTCCTCGTGTATCTCGACGAGGGGGAAGCCGGGGCGGCGGACGTCGCCGTCCCGGAAGAAGGCGTAGTTGCCGCCGGTGGCCTGTGCCCCGCACTCCAGGACGTGCCCGGCGACGACGGCGCCCGCGAGCCGGTCGTAGTCCGTTTCGCTCCACCCGAAGTGGGCGGCGGCCGGCCCGGTGACGAGGGCGGCGTCCGTCACGCGCCCGGTGACGACGACGTCGGCGCCCGCCCGCAGGCACTGAGCGATGCCGAAGCCGCCGAGGTAGGCGTGGGCGGCGAGGGAGCCCGGGTGGGCGGCGGTGAGGTCGTCGCCCGTCACCTGGGCGACGCGCACGGGGATGCCCAGCCGGTCGGCCAACTGCCGTACGGCGTCGGCGAGTCCGGCCGGGTTGAGCCCGCCCGCGTTGGTGACGATCCGCACGCCCCGCTCGTGCGCGAGAGAGAGGCAGTCCTCCAGCTGCCGCAGGAAGGTGCGGGCGTATCCGGCGGCCGGGTCCTTGAGGCGGTCGCGGCCGAGGATGAGCATGGTCAGCTCGGCGAGGTAGTCACCGGTGAGGACGTCGAGTTCGCCGCCGGTGAGCATCTCGCGCATCGCGTCGAAGCGGTCGCCGTAGAAGCCGGAGGCGTTGCCGATGCGGAGGGTCACGAGGCGGACTCCTTCGGCGGGCGTCCGCCGCCCGGCGGTCCCGCGAAGGCCTGGGCGATGCCGAGCCAGCGGTCGGCGTCGGGGCCCTCGGCGTGCAGGGCGAGGCCGGTGCGGTGGGCGCGCTGGGTGACCAGGAGGCAGAAGTCGAGGGCGGATCCGGTGACGCGCTGCTCGGCGTCCTCGGGGCCGTACCTCCACAGGTCGCCGGAGGGGGCGCGCAGTTCGACGCGGAAGGGGTCGGCGGGCGGGGTGAGGCCGTGCACGCCGTAGGCGAAGTCCCGGGTGCGCACCCCGAGCCAGGCCACATGCCGCAGCCGGTCGGTAGGTGGGCGCACACACCCAGGGCATCGGCCACGTCCTGCCCGTGGGCCCAGGTCTCCATGAGCCGGGCCGTCGCCATGGAGGCGGCCGACATGGGCGGGCCGTACCAGGGGAAACGCGCGCCGGGCGGGGCGGCCCGCAGGGCGTCCTCCAGTGCCGTACGGCCGGCACGCCACCGGGCGAGCAGCGCGCCGGGCGGGGCTCCCGCGCCCCCTTCGGCGCCCTCGTCGACGAAAGTGCCGGGCGCGGCGAGGGCCTTCTCGACCAGTGCGTGGAAGCCGTCGGCGTCCGTGACGGCGAGCAGGGCCGAGCGGTCCGTCCAGGCGAGGTGGGCGATCTGGTGGGCCACGGTCCAGCCGGGCGCGGGGGTCGCGAGCGACCAGCGCAGCGGGGACAACCCGGCCACGAGGCGGTCGAGTTCCTCGCTCTCCTCGCGCAGATCGTCGATCACG
Organism: Streptomyces collinus; assembly: GCF_031348265.1. Taxonomy (NCBI): domain Bacteria; kingdom Bacillati; phylum Actinomycetota; class Actinomycetes; order Kitasatosporales; family Streptomycetaceae; genus Streptomyces; species Streptomyces collinus. Next base: position 3,908,054 of record NZ_CP133771.1, read on the forward strand.
GAGGTCGGATCGGACACGGGGCGCTCCCCTCGGGGCACAGCGGTGTGCGGGTCACGGCGGCGGTGTGCGGGGTGGTGCGGCGTGCGGGGTGGTGCGGCGTGCGGCGTGGTGCGGCGTGCGGGGTGGTGCGGCGTGCGGGGTGGTGCGGCGTGCGGGGTGGTGCGGCGTGCTGAGGAGCATGGCAGCGGCGCAGGAAACAATCAAGCGTGCTTGCATGGATTTATCGAGTGGCCGGAAGTGTGCTCTTCGGCGGCGGGATCAATACACTGCGGGGCGCGCTCGTCCCATTGGTCACGCGTCGGGGGAGACACAAGGATGAGTACCTGGAACCCGGGCGGGCAGCCGCCGTACGACCCGAACGGCCCGCAGCCGTACCCGCCCCGGCCCGGTCCCTATCCGCCCTCACCGGCGCCGTAGCACCGCCGGGGGGGTGGGTATCCGCCCCATGTGCCGCACCCCTATATGCCTCACCCCGGGCCGCCGCAGGCGCCGCCGCCCGGCCCGGTCGCGCGGCTGTGCCGGCGGATCGGCCCCGTCCACACCGCGCGCCGGGTGTTCAGGCCGTCCCGGCAGGACCTCGTCGAGGACGCCTTCGTCGCCCGCATGCAGAAGATCCGCACGCTGGTGGGGCTGGCCGCGGTGGTGTGGGTGTCGGTGAGCTACAAGGTCGGCAGCTCCCTGGGGGACGTCGCCGACGACCGCCTCGACCAGTCGTGGCACAGCGTGCTGGTGCTGTCGGTGACGTTCCCGGTGGTGGTGGGCGTCCTGCTGGCCCTGACCGCCCCGTCGGCCCGCCGGGATCTGCTGCGCCGGGCGGCGAAGCCCTTCGGTGCGATGGTGGCCCTGATCGCCGCGGTGTTCGTGTTCCCGCTGATGGTGCTCACCGGCTTCGTCGACGGCCGGTTCGCCACCAACCCGGCGATGACCGTGATCACTTGGGTGGTCGTCGTGCTCGTCCTGGTGTGGGTGCTGCCGTTCATCGCCTGGGGCGTCGGCCTGGCGCTGCTGCACGTGTTCCGCACGGCCGACATCCACCAGACCATGCCGCCGCTGCTCGCCATGGCGCTGGTGTGGGAGATGACGCTGATCGACCTGTTCACCGGGGCGTACGCGGGGGTGCCGGTCCCGGTGCGGGCGGTGTTCATGCTCGGGGCGCCGCTGTCGGTGACCGCGGTGGGACTGTGGGAGCTGCGCCGGCTGCGGGCGCACTACGGGATCTCGGTGCGCGGGATGCTGGTGCGCTAGCTGTACTCGGCCGGGAGGTTGGTGACACGCTTGCTACCGGTTGGCTCAACCGGTCGCGCCCGCTCGCCTCGCCGCCTCCTCCAGCCTGCGCCGGTGGGCCTCCCACCTGTCCCGGCCCCCCGGTCCCATGCTGTCCTTGCCCGGCGTCAGGCCGACCGCGCCGTCTATGAGTTCGCGGACAATGTCGGCGTGACCGGCGTGACGGCTGGTGTCGGCGATCACGCGCACCAGGATGTGGTGCAGGGTGGTCTCGCGCCGCTCCTCGGGCCACCACGGGACGTGACCGGTCGCGTCCAGCGGCAGCGCCGCGATCGTGGCGTCCGCGTGCTCCCACGCCCGGCGGTACAGCCCGGCGATGTCCTCGCGCGACTCGTCCGGGGTGGCCCACATGTCGGCGTCGGGTTCGGCGTCCCGCGTGTACCACCAGGCGGGTGGCTTCTCGCCGAAGAACGGCCGGCCGAAGGTGTCGCCGAAGTACCCCAGCTCCACTCCTGCGGTGTGCTTGACCAGCCCGAGCAGATTGGTGCCGGTCGGTGTCAGGGGGCGGCGGATGTCGTACTCGGAGAGCCCGTCGAGCTTCCACAACAGGGCGTCACGCGCCTCCTGGAGATAGCGGAGGAGGTCGGCCTTCGGGTCCGGTGTGGTCATGCGCGCAGTGTCGCACCCGGCACTGACAGCCGGGCCGGACCGCACGAGCGGCCGCTCCCCTCGCGGGGCGGCTCAGCCCTCCAGGCCGGTGCTCTCCAGCGCCGCCCGCTTCTTGCGCCCGCCGCCGACCTGGGTGCGCACTGCGCCCATGCTCGCCGCGACGACCAGGGCGATCGCGGCGGCCTCGGCGGCGCTGAGGGCCTGGTCGAGGATGAGGAACCCGGCCGTAGCGGCGATGGCCGGTTCCAGGCTCATCAGGATCGCGAAGGTGGAGGCGGGCAGGCGGCGCAGGGCGAGGAGTTCGAGCGTGTAGGGCAGCACCGAGGACAGCAGTGCCACCGCCGCGCCCAGGCCCAGCGTCACCGGGTCGAGCAGCTTCGTCCCCGACTCGGCGATGCCCAGGGGCAGGAACAGCACCGCCCCCACCGCCATGGCCAGCGCCAGCCCGTCCGCCTGCGGGAAGCGCCGGCCGGTACGGGCACTGAAGACGATGTAGGCCGCCCACATGGCGCCGGCACCCAGGGCGAAGGCCGCTCCCGTGGGGTCGAGGCCGCTGAGGCCTCCCCCGCCCAGGAGGAAGACACCGCCGAGGGCCAGCGCCGCCCAGACGACGTTGATCGCGCGGCGGGAGGCGAAGACCGAGAGGGCGAGCGGGCCGAGGACCTCCAGTGTGACCGCGGGGCCCAGCGGGATGCGGGCGACGGCCTGGTAGAAGAGGCCGTTCATGGCGGCCATGGTGATGCCGAAGACGACGACGGTGCCCCAGTCGGTGCGCGAATGGCCGCGCAGGCGCGGGCGGCAGACCAGGAGCAGCACGACGGCCGCGACCAGCAGGCGCAGCGCCACGACGCCGAGGGCACCCGCCCTGGGCATGAGCGTGACCGCCAGGGCGCCGCCGAACTGCACGGAGATCCCGCCCGCGAGCACCAGGCCCACGGGTCCGAGGGAGCCGAGCCGGCCCGGGCCGGTGGCCGGCGCTGTGGCGTCGGCGGTCGCGGACGAGGGCGAGGTGGCGGTCTCCGGCGTGGTCACGGGCGGGTCCTGTGCTCGGGATCGGTGTCAGGGGTGCTGGGCGTGTGCGGTGCGTACACCGGGACGCACGCTACGTACAGCCCGATGCACTGCACAGTCCAGGGTAATGGACTCCGTCAGGTGCGTGAACCCTTTTTGCCGCTGTCTCGTGCTGTGAGACGTCAGCGGCGGGCGAGGTACAGGTTCAGCGCCTGGTACAGCAGCTGGTTGAGCGGGTAGTCCCATTCGCCGAGGTACTCGACGGCCTCGCCGCCGGTGCCCACCTTGAAGCGCAGCAGGCCCAGCAGGTGGCTGGACTCCTCCAGGGTGTCGGTGATGCCGCGCAGGTCGTAGACGGCGGCGCCCAGTTCGTGCGCGTCGGTCATCATGCGCCACTGCACGGCGCTGCTCGGCTGGACCTCGCGGCGGCGGGCGGTGGAGGCGCCGTAGGAGTACCAGACGTGCTCGCCGACGGTCAGCATCGTGGCCGCGGCGAGCACCTCGCCGTCGTGGTAGGCGAGGTAGAGCCGCATCCGGTCGCGGTGTTCGGCGGTGAGCGCGCTCCACATGCGCTGGAAGTACGGCAGCGGGCGCGGGATGAACCGGTCCCTTTCGGCGGTCTCGCAGTACAGCTCGTGGAAGGCCGGCAGGTCCTCCAGGTCGCCGCGCACGACCTTCACCCCGGCCTTCTCCGCCTTCTTGATGTTGCGGCGCCACTGCTGGTTCAGGCCGTTGTGGATGTCCTGAAGCGACCGGCCGGCGAACGGCACCTGGAAGACGTAGCGGGGCTGGCCCGCGGCGAAGCCGTCCTCGCCGGACGCCTCGGACTGCCGCCAGCCCATCCGGCGCAGGCTGTCCGCGACCTGGCCGGCGCGCGGTTCGTACGACGTGGCCTTCACGTCGCGCAGCCGCCGGGCGGCCGGGTCGGCGATCGCCTCCTTGACCGCGTCGGCGCTCCAGCGGCGCACCACGACCGGCGGGCCCATCCGCACCGCGAAGGCGCCCCGCCGTCTCAGGTGCGCGAGCATCGGCTCCAGCAGACGGTCGAGGCCGGGCTCGTGCCAGTCGATCAGCGGGCCCTCGGGCAGGTAGGCGAGGTACCGCGGCAGCCAGGGCAGTCGCGGCCCGGGCAGAGGGCGCAGCAGCACAAGGCCCGCACCGACGAGCTGCCCGCCGTCGTCGAACCAGCCGAGGCTCTCCGCCCGCCAGTCGGGCTTGACCGCGCCCCACGAGGGCATCTGGGTATGGCTGGCGAAGGGGCGGGCCGTGACGAACGCGAGGTGCTCGTCACGGGTGATCGGCTGGACGCGGACGCTCATGCGCGGGCTCCTTCGAGCAGCGGCCCTCGACGGGCAGTGGCTGGTTCCGCGAGCCTAGGAGCGGCTTCGGCCCTCCCCCGGTTCAGACACTCGGGTCCGCCTTCCCGTGGCCCGAACGCCTCACGTGCCGTCGCGCCGGAGGTCCTCGTCGAGCGCCTCGGCCAGCACCTCCGCGAGATGCCTGCCCCGTACGCCCGCCAGCTGCCGGAGCTGGGTGCGGCAGGAGAAGCCGTCCGCCAGGACCACCGTGCCGTCGGGGGCGTCGCGGACGGACGGCAGGAGCTGTTCCTCCGCGCAGGCGGCGGACACCTCCCAGTGGCCCTTCTCGAAGCCGAAGTTCCCCGCGAGGCCGCAGCAGCCGCCGCTCAGTTCGCCGGTGAGCAGGGCCGCTTCCCGCAGCCGGCGGTCGGCGGCGTCGCCGAGCACCGCGTGCTGGTGGCAGTGGGTCTGCCCGGCCACCGGGCGGGACACGCGCGGGGGCCTCCAGCCGGGGGCGTGGCGCTCCAGCGTCTCCGCGAAGGTGAGCACCCGCCCGGCGAGGCGGGCCGCGCGCGGGTCGTCGTGCAGCAGCTCGGGGACGTCCGTGCGCAGGGCGGCGGCGCAGCTGGGCTCCAGGACGACGACCGGGGCGTCGGTCTCCAGGACCGCTTCCATCAGGTCGAGCGTGCGGCGCATGACGGCCCGGGCGCGGTCCAGCTGGCCCGTCGACACGTACGTCAGCCCGCAGCAGACCCGCCCCCGGCCCCGCAGCAGCGCCGACGGATCGAGGGCGACCGTCCTGCCGTCGCCCACCGGCGGCCTCGCCAGGTGCACGGTCGGTGGCAGCGCCACCCGCAGCCCGGCCGCCTCCAGGACCCGTACGGCCGCCCGGCCCACGGCCGGGGAGAGGTGCTCGGTGAAGGTGTCGGGCCACAGGACGACCAAGTCGCCCTGCGTGTCCGGGCGGTGCGCCCGCCGCCGCTCCCACCACCGGCTGAACGTCCGCCGGGCCACCCGCGGGAGCTCCCGCTCGGGCGCGATGCCGCCCAGCCGCTTCGCCGCCCACGCGACGGGCCGTACCGCTGCCAGTGCGTTGACCAGCCACGCCGTGTGCGTGCGGGCCACGGCCCGGAGCCACACGGGCAGCCGGCCCATGGCGTGGTGCGCGGCGGGCCGGCGCCGCCCGGCGTAGTGGTGGTGCAGGAACTCCGCCTTGTACGTGGCCATGTCGACGCCCACCGGGCAGTCCGACCGGCAGCCCTTGCAGGACAGGCACAGGTCCAGCGCGTCCCGGACCTCCTCCGAGCGCCAGCCGTCCGTCACCACCTCGCCGGCGAGCATCTCGTGCAGCAGCCGGGCCCGCCCGCGCGTTGAGTGCTCCTCCGCGCCCGTCGCCCGGAAGGACGGGCACATGACACCCGGGCCGGACACCGACGTCGTACGGCACTTGGCGACGCCGACGCAGCGCCGCACCGCCGCCGGGAAGTCGCCGCCGTCGGCGGGGTAGCCGAAGGCCACGTCGACCGGTTCGCGGGGCAGGACGGAGAAGCGCAGGCCGCTGTCGAGCGGCGCGGGGCGGACGAGCATCCCGGGGTTGAGCAGGTCGTCCGGGTCCCACACCCCCTTGACCCGCTCGAAGAGGCCGACCATCTCAGCCCCGTACATCTTCGGCAGCAGCTCCGCCCGCGCCTGCCCGTCCCCGTGCTCCCCGGACAGTGAGCCGCCGTGCGCCACCACCAGCTCCGCGAGCTCCTCCGAGAAGCGGCGGAAACGGGCGACTCCCGCCTCGGTGAGCAGGTCGAAGTCGATCCGGACGTGGATGCAGCCGTCCCCGAAGTGCCCGTACGGCGTGCCGCGCAGCCCGTGCGCCGCCATCAGCGCCCGGAAGTCCCGCAGGTACACCCCCAGCCGGGCGGGCGGCACCGCGCAGTCCTCCCAGCCCGGCCACGCCTCGGTCCCGTCCGGCATGCGCGTCGCCGTGCCGCTCGCGTCCTCCCGGATCCGCCACAGCGCGCGCTGCCCCGCCGGGTCGGTGACCACGAGCGCGTCCACGACGTCGGCGGCCCGCACGATCGCCTGCGCACGCGTGTGTGCCTCCCCGGCCGACTCCCCGCCGGTCTCCACGAACAGCCAGGCCCCGCCCCGCGGCAGCGCCTCCGGGGACGGCACCAGGTCCGCCGCCATGCCCTCCACCGTCAGCGGCCCGAACGGCAGCAGTCCGGCCGCCGCCTCCGCCGCCGCGCTCTCGTCGGCGTAGCCCAGCACGGCCAGCGCACGCGCGCGGGGCGCTTCGACGAGGCGTACGACCGCCTCCGTCAGCACGCCGAGGGTGCCCTCCGAACCGCAGAAGGAGCGGGCCACGTCGGCGCCGCGCTCGGGCAGCAGGGCGTCCAGGGCGTAGCCGGAGATGCGGCGGGGCAGGTCGGGGAAGCCGGTGCGCAGACGCGCCAGTTCCCCCTCGGCCAGGGCCCGCAGCCCGTCCGGTGCCCCGGCCCAGTCCGGCCCGAGCCGCAGCCGCTCGCCTCGCGCGGTGACGACGTCCAGCGCCCGCACGCTGTCCGCGGTCGTGCCCCACGCCACCGAGTGCGAGCCGCACGAGTTGTTGCCGATCATGCCTCCGAGCGTGCAGCGGCTGTGGGTGGAGGGGTCGGGGCCGAACCGCAGCCCGTGCGGGGCGGCGGCGTCCTGGAGCCGGTCCAGCACCAGCCCCGGCTGCACCACGGCCGTACGCGCCTCGGGATCCAGGGCGACCAGCCGGTTCATGTGCCGGGTGAAGTCCAGGACGACACCGGTGCCGGTGGCCTGCCCGGCGATGGAGGTTCCTCCGCCCCGGGCGACCACGGGCACTCCTCGCTCCCGGCACACCGCGAGCACCGCCGCGACGTCGTCGGCGTCACGCGGAGCGACCACGCCCGCCGGGACCCGCCGGTAGTTGGACGCGTCCATGGTCGTCAGCGCCCGGGACGTGACGTCGAACCCGACCTCACCCCGGACGACGGCACGCAGCTGCGCTTCGAGATCCGTCATGCGTCCAGGATGCATCCGGCCACCGACGGTGACGGGCCCGCTAGCCCTTCACCGCGGAGCTGGCCACACCCTCGACGAACCAGCGCTGGAAGAACGCGAAGACGATCAGCACGGGCAGCACCAGCAACACGCCGAAGGCGAGGATCTGGCCCCAGTCCGGCGGCTGCTGGCCCTGGAAGACGCTCATCTCCAGCGGCAGCGGGCGCACGGACGGGTCGGACACCATCAGCACCGGCCACAGGAAGGAGCCCCACTGGATCAGGAAGGTGAGGATCGCGACCGAGGCGAACACCGGCCGGGACATCGGCACGATGATCGCGAAGAAGGTGCGCCAGGGCCCCGCCCCGTCCAGCCGGGCCGCCTCCTCGATGGACGTCGGGATCTTCTTGAAGAACGTGTGGAACTGGTAGATCGCGAAGGCGTTGGCGACGAACGGCAGCGCCTGGATGAACAGGGTGTTGCGCTGGCCGTTGAACATGTAGAACAGCGGCACCGCCACCGACTCGAACGGGATCAGCATCAGCAGCAGGACGAGGGTGAACACCGCGTTCTGCCCCCGCCACTTGAGCCGCGTCAGCCCGTAGGCCGCCATCGAGTTGACGATCAGCCCGCCCGTCACCACCACGAACGACAGCAGCACCGACACGCCCATGAACTGCCAGAAGTAGCCGGTGCTGTCGGAGTTCAGGCTGTCGAGGACGGCCGCGTAGTTGTCGAACGAGAGGTGGGTGGGCAGGAAGCCGGACAGGCCGTTCAGGACCTCGTCGGACGGCTTGAGGCTGCCGAGGAAGAGGTAGAGCGCGGGGAGGGCGAAGACGAACGCCAGGACGCTCAGGACGGTGTAGTCGAGGACGCGGCGTACGGGCGTACGGGTCATGGCCATGGAGGGTCAGTCCTCGTTGTCGGGCCGGACGACGCGGCGCTGGACGATGGTCAGGGCGACGACGATCAGGAAGAACACCACCGTGACGGCCGAGGCCTGGCCGATGTTGTTCTGGTCGAAGGCCGTGGTGACGGCCTGGTACATCACCGTGCGGGTGGCGTCCTCGTCCAGGCCGCCGCCGCGGATGAGGATGTACACCTGGTCGAAGACCCGGAAGGACAGCACCGAGGTCAGCATCGCGACGAACACGAGGGTGCCGCGGATGCCGGGCAGGGTGACGTGCCGGAACTGCTGCCAGCGCGAGGCCCGGTCCAGCTGGGAGGCCTCGTAGAGCTCGCCCGGGATCTGCTGGAGACCGGCCAGCAGGATGACCATCTGGAAGCCGACGCCCTGCCACACCGACAGCACGATGACCGAGCCCATCGCGGTGAGGCCGTCACCGAGCCAGTCGAAGGCACCCCAGTTGCCGAAACTCACCGCGTCCAGCAGCGAGTTGAGCATGCCCTGCTCGCTGCGGGCGAGGATCAGCCGCCAGATCACGGCGACCAGCGCCATCGGGAAGACCACCGGCATGAAGAAGAAGGACCGGAACAGGCCGATGGCCTTCAGCTTGCGGTTGAGCAGGATCGCCAGCGCCAGCGCCAGGCCCGTCTGGAGCGGTACGACGACGACGGCGAAGGTCAGGTTGTTCAGCAGCGCCCGCAGGAACGGGCCGGACAGGTCGGGGTCGGTGAACAGCCGCCGGTAGTGCTCCACGCCGAAGAAGGCGGGCTCCAGCGGCGAGCCGAGGCGGACGTTGTAGAAGGAGAGCACCACGGCGTAGCCGAACGGGATGCCGACGAAGGCGATCAGCCCGACGACGGCCGGGGCGGACATCAGCAGCCCGTGCAGCCGGTCACGGTTGCCGCGCGCGGGACGCGGGGGCTTCGCGGAGGGTGCGGACGACACGGCCTGCGCCGGGCCTCGGGCCGCGGCGTGCGCGGGTTCCACGGTTTTCACGACAGGGGTCCTCTTCCCGGCGGGGCGGGCGCGGTCGGTGCGGGGCCGCGTCCTCGCGCGGCCTTGTCACCGAACGGCCCGCCCGGGCCGATGCGTCCTGCGGGTTACGGGATCTCGTAGCCGGCGTTGTCGGTGAAGTCCCGGTCGATGGCGCGGGCGGCCTTCTGCAGGGCTTCCTCGGGGTCGGCGCCGCCGTAGATCGAGTTCAGGGCCGTGTTGAACTTGGCGGTGACGGTGGGGTATCCGGCGGTCACCGGGCGGGTGACGGCGACGCAGGAGGAGGTGATGTCGCTGTCGCCGCACGGCTTGGCCAGCTGGTCGGCGAAGAGCTGGAGCGGGCCGCCCTCCTTGTACAGCTCGCTCTTGGCCAGCGCGGACTTGGTGGCGGGCACCGCGCCGTTGGCCTTCGTCATCGCGCCGACGTTGGTGTCGTTCAGCAGGTAGTCCAGGAAGGTGCCGGCGGCCTTGCCGTTCTTGCTGTCGGCGCCGATGCCCCAGGCCCACGAGCCCTGCCCGGCCTTGGGGCCGTTGCCGAAGTTTGGCAGCGGCAGGACAGCGAGGTCGTCACCGAGCGCCTCGCTGTAGGCGGGGTAGTTCCAGTGGCCGACCCAGCTCAGCGCCACCTTGCCCTTGGCGAAGGCGTTGCCGTCGGTGTTGGGGTCGACGTACGGCTTCCAGGACTGGAAGGTCTTCATCGCGGAGACGACCTTCGGGCTGTCCAGGGCGCCCTCCGCCTTGCCGTCCTTCAGCAGGCCGCCGCCGGCCGAGAAGACGATCGGGGAGAAGCCGAAGGTGCCCCATTCGGAGGCCAGGCCGTACTGCTCCGATATGTCGAGGACCTTGCCGTCGGAGTCCTTGCCCTTCAGTGCTTTGAGGGCCTTGCCGAACTCCTCGGCCGTCCAGGCGTCGTCCACGCTCGTCGGGTACTTCACGCCGGCCGCGTCCAGCAGCTTCTTGTTGGCGTACATGCCGAGCCCGGCGTCGAACATGCCCAGGCCGTAGTGCTTGCCGTCGATCTCGCCCTGCGCCTTGATCGCGTCGGTGGCGTTGCCGAGGGTCTTGGCGGAGACGTGGCCGTCGACCGGGGCGAGCTTGCTGTTGAAGACGAAGTTCGCCATCGTCGGGCCGTCGAACTCCAGCACGTCCGGCAGTTCGGAGGCGTCCGTGGCGGTGATGGTCTTCGTGTAGTCCTTCTCCGGTATGAGCTTCAACTCGGCCTTGACGGCCTTCTGCGAGGAGTTGAAGGACTTCACCGCGTTCTGCAGCGCGGTCGCCTCGCTCGCCTGGCCCTGGTGGGCCCAGACGCTGATGGTGCCCTTGCCGCTGCCCTTTTCGGCGGAGGTGTCGCTGCCGCCGCCCCCGCCGCCACAGGCGGCCAGCGCGGCCAGGGGCAGCAGGGCGAGGGCCGTCAGGCCCGTACGACGGTGTTTTCCGTGGCCGGTGATCATGGTGGTGCCTCCGAGGGCGGGTGTGCGGTGGGTTCTCGGTGGGTGCGATACCGGAGGGGCCGGTGCGCGGACGGTGGGGAGGGGAGCTGAGGGGGAGCCGGGGAGGTTTGCGGGGCTACCGCTGCCGGCCGGTGTGCGGCGGAGCGGTGGTCTCGCGGAGGATGAAGCGGATGGGCATCTCGACGGGGCGCGGCGGCCCGGCGTCCGGTCCGTCCAGCCGCGTCAGCAGCAGCCGGGCCGCCTCCCGGCCCTGGGCCGCGACCGGCTGGGCCACGGTGGTCAGCCCGACCACCTCGGACAGCTCGTGATCGTCGAAGCCGACCACGGAGACGTCCTCGGGGACCCTCAGCCGGTGCCGGCGCAGGGCGCGCAGCGCGCCCATCGCCATCTCGTCGGACTGGGCGAACACGGCGGTCGGCGGATGGCGCAGCGCCAGCAGCTCGGTCATGGCCCGCTCGCCGCCCTCGACCGTGTAACCGCCGTCGGCCTCCAGGGCGGTGTCGGGCTCGATCCCGGCGTCGGCCAGCACGTCCAGGTAGCCCTGCCGCCGGTCGAGGGGCGTGGTCCAGTGCAGCGGCTCGCTGGCACCGGAGATCATGCCGATCCGCCGGTGACCGAGGTTCACCAGGTGCCGTACGGCGCTCTCCGCGCCGCCCCGGTCGTCGATGCCGACCACCGTGAAGCCGGGCCGGGCGCCGCCGACCGTGGTCGCCAGCGGCACGCCGAGGGAGCACAGGGCGGCGGCCTCCTCCGGGTCCGGGATCAGCAGGGACAGCACGGCGTCGACCCGCTTGCGGATCGGCAGCTTGGTGAAGAAACGCTTGCGCGCCTCCGGTGAGCCGAGGTTGTACAGCAGTACGTCGTAACCGGCGGCGCTGAAGACCTTCTCGGCGGCGTCCAGCACCGTGCCGAAGAACCAGCGGCCGACGTACGGGACGACGACGCCGATGGTGTAGGTGCGTCCGCTGGCCAGGCTGGAGGCCGACCGCGACGCGGTGTAGCCCAGGTCGGCGGCGACCGCGACGATCCTGGCCCGCATCTGCTCCGACACACCCGAACGGCCGCGCAGGGCGCGGGACACGGTGGACGCCGAGACCCCGGTGGCCTCGGCGACATCGGTGATGCTGACCGTCACGGGACGCTCCTAGATCGGGTGCACGCCGCGTGGCCGGGGGTCCGGAGCACGTCGGCGGGAGTGGGAGTGACGAGACCGTAAACCCGCTCACCTGGTTGCGCAAGCGTTTGCGTTCAGATTTACTTCGGCTGACTCCCAGAGGAACTCCCCCCAGCAAGATCACAGCGCACACGTTTGAGTGCCGCTGTCGGCAGACAGGACCTGTCCATGCGATACGCGCCGCCCGGCCTCTGCGTGAACGACTTCGACCTCCTGCGCCACGCGGACGGCACCTACACCGCGCTGCACCTCCAGGGCCCGTGGACGGCGGAGTTCGACCACCTGCGCATGGAGACCTCCTACGGCCGGGCCACCTCCGCCGACCTGGTCCACTGGGAGCCGCAGGGCACGGCCTTCGGCAACGGCCTGCCGGGCAGCTTCGACCAGCAGGCGGTGTGGACCATGCACGCCTTCCCGCACGGCACCGGCATGGCGATGCTCTACACCGCCGTCTCCGGACTCACCCCGGACGGCTGGCCCCTGCAGTCGGTCGGCCTGGCGTACTCCGACCGCACCGACGGCACCGGCTGGCGCCGGCACGGCACAGGACCGGTCGTCGAGGCGGACGGGCGCTGGTACCGCACGGGCGACCGCATGGGCTGGCGCGACCCCTTCGTCGTGCGCGACGACGAGTCCGACGGCTGGGTGATGGTGGTCTGTGCCGCCGACGCCTCCCTGCCCGTCGAGGTCAGCGGGTGCGTCGCCTGGGCGACCTCCGACGACCTGGAGCACTGGACCGTCCACCCGCCGCTCGTCTCCCCCGGCGACGTCGACGAGTTCGAGTGCCCGGTCCTGGAGCGCCTCGACGACGGCGGCTGGCTGCTGCTCGGCTCCATCGGTGCCACCCGGGGCTTCGAGGCGTGGACCGCTCCCCGCCTGCGCGGCCCGTGGACCCGCCGCGGCCCGCTCGGCCCGACGGGCGCGTACGCCCCGCGCGTCGTCACCGCCCCCGACGGCTCCCGCGTCGTGCTGCACACCACCCCGCGCCGCGTCGGCCTCAGCGACACCGGCGAACGCTGCCGCGGCATGCTCGCCCAGCCCAAGTCCCTTGCCGTGCCCTCGGATTCGGCGCCCCGCCTGGAGTGGTGGCCGGGCCTTGAGCCCTGGCTCGGTGAGGAGACGTACGAGGCCGTCCTGCACGCGGTCGGCGACGTCGGCCTGTCCGGCCGCACCGAGATCGTCCTGCGCACGCAGACCTCCGACGCGGACCGGCCCGCGCTCACGGTCGACTGCGACGGCAAGGACCTCCGGGTCACCGGCCCCGACGGCACCTCCCTCGGCGAGACCTGCCTGCCGGAACCCGCCGCCTCGCTGCGCATCCTCACCGTCGGGGAGTACGTCGAGGTCTACGCCGACGGCGTCTTCGTCCTCACCACCCTGTGCTACTCCGGCCGCCCCGCCCCCTGGACGGCCACCGCCGAGGGCGGGGCCCGGCCCGTCCCCGTCCGCCCCCTCCGGCTGCCGGACCCGCACCGCGACGACGCCTCGGCCGTCTGGCCCGGCCCGCCGCCGCAGTGACCTGTCCACACCCCGTCTCACCCGACGGACGACGTTTCGCCCAGGTTTCTGGAAACGGCTACGCTCCCCTGCGTGGCTGAGATCCAGATTCCTGCTGACATCAAGCCCGCCGACGGTCGATTCGGCGCGGGCCCCTCCAAGGTGCGGGTGGAGGCGCTGGACGCCCTGGCCGCCACCGGCACGTCCCTGCTCGGCACCTCCCACCGCCAGGCTCCCGTCAAGAACCTGGTCGGCCAGGTGCGCGAAGGCATCAGCGAGCTGTTCCAGCTCCCCGACGGCTACGAGGTGATCCTCGGCAACGGCGGCTCCACCGCGTTCTGGGACGTCGCGACCCACGGCCTGATCGAGAACAAGTCGCAGCACCTCAGCTTCGGCGAGTTCTCCTCCAAGTTCGCCAAGGCCGCGAAGCTCGCCCCGTGGCTGGCCGAGCCGGACGTCATCGCCGCCGACCCGGGCACCCACCCGGAGGCGGTCGCCGGAGCGGGCGTGGACGTCTACGCGTTCACCCACAACGAGACCTCGACCGGTGTCGCCATGCCGATCAAGCGCGTGGCCGGTGCCGACGAGGGCGCCCTGGTCCTGGTGGACGCCACCTCCGGCGCCGGCGGCCTCCCCGTCGACATCGCCGAGACGGACGTCTACTACTTCGCCCCGCAGAAGTCCTTCGCCTCCGACGGCGGCCTGTGGATCGGCGTCTTCTCCCCGGCCGCGATCGAGCGCGCCGAGCGGATCCACGCGTCCGGCCGCCACGTCCCGGAGTTCTTCTCGCTGCCGACGGCGATCGACAACTCCCGCAAGAACCAGACGTACAACACCCCGGCGCTGGCCACCCTCTTCCTGCTGAACCAGCAGCTGGAGTGGATCAACGGCCAGGGCGGCCTGGACTGGTCGGTCCGGCGCACCGCCACCTCCGCCCGCACGCTGTACGGCTGGGCCGAGGACATCAAGTACGCCAGCCCGTTCGTCACCGACCCGGCCAAGCGCTCGCAGGTCATCGGCACGATCGACTTCACGGACGAGGTCGACGCGGCCGCCGTCGCCAAGGTGCTGCGCGCCAACGGCATCGTCGACACCGAGCCCTACCGCAAGCTCGGCCGCAACCAGCTGCGCGTGGCGATGTTCCCGGCGATCGACCCGGCGGACATCGAGGCGCTCACCAAGTGCGTCGACTACGTGATCGAGAAGCTCTGACCTTCTCGCGTACGTGACCGAGGGGCGCCCTGCTTATGCGGGGCGCCCCTCGGTCGTGCTCAGGCGGCCGCGCCCCTGCCGAACACCTCGAACAGGCGGGTGAGGCTGTCCTCTTCCCCGCTCTCGGCCGCGGCCCGCCGGAACGTCCGGAGCACCGCGGCGGGCAGGTCCGGATCCACGCCCGAGTCCCGCGCCGTGTGCACGACGTGGTCCAGGCTGGCCACGGCCATCGAGATCCGCTCGACGTCACCGGAGTGCTGCCCCGCCTCGATGCGCGGCGTGTAGAAGTCGAGGAACTGCTCCATCCCGCCCAGCGTCCCGGCCGCGTACGGCGTGATCTCGGAGGGCTTGATGCCGTTGGCGTCGGCCAGCGCCAGCATGTGCAGCCAGGCGGTCAGCGTGGTCCAGAACAGGTCCATCTGAAGCTGGTAGTACAGCGCGGCCAGGCCCGGGTCCTCACCCCGGTAGTCGGTGCCCGTGAGGACCTTCAGGACGTCCTCGTACTGCTCGAAGAGGTCCCGGGGGCCGCTGTAGAAGGTGTCGAACTCCGCCGAGCCGATGCCGGACGGCGGTGTCTGGACTCCGCCGGTGAGGTGGCGTGCCCCGTGCCGGGCCGCCCAGGCGGCACCCTCACGGGCCCGTTCCGGGGTGTCGGAACTGAGGTTGACCAGGACCCGGCCCGCCAGCGCCGGGGCGGCGGGCTCCAGGACGGTGTACATCGCGGCGTAGTCGGTGAGGCTCAGCACGACCACCTCGCTCGCCGCCAGGGCCTCCTCGACGGTGGCGGCGCGCACCGCGCCCCTGGCCACGAGGTCGTCGGCGCGGCTCGCGGTGCGGTTCCAGACGGTGACCCGGTGGCCGGCGTCCAGGTAGGCGCCGGCCATCGCGCGGCCCATGGGGCCGAGGCCGAGGACGGTCACGGGCGGCGTGCTCACAGCGGACGGACTCACAGAGATCTCCCCGAGGACGACGGAACGAAGACGACTGGAACGAACACAACTAGAACGAACGCTCTATCCAGAGAGGAACCTAGCACAGCGACTAGAGCGATCGCTCTAGCTCGGTAGAGTGGTGGCGTGAAGACCAACGCCCCGCACGACCTCGCGACCGCCGGCACCCGTGAACGGATCGTCCGTACGGCCTCCCGCCTGATGCAGCGCCAGGGCTACGAGGGCACGGGCATCAAGCAGATCTCCCGCGAGGCCGGGGCGACGCTCGGCTCGGTCTACCACTTCTTCCCGGGCGGAAAGCAGGAGCTCGGAGCGGCCGCCGTACGCCTCGGCGACGAGGAGTTCACCGCGTTGCTGCGCGAGACGCTCGACGCGGAGCCGGAACCGGAGAAGGCGCTGCCCGCCCTCGCCGCCTCTCTCGCCCAAGGGCTGCGCGACTCCGGCTGGCTCGACGGCTGCCCGGTCACCTCCACCGTCGTGGGCACGGCATCCGGCGCCCCCGGCATCCGGCAGGCCGCCGCCGAGGCGTTCGCCCGCTGGCGTTCGGTCGTCGCCGAGAGCCTGGTCGCGGCGGGCTTCGCCGCCGAGGACGCCGTCGACCTGTCCCACACGGTGATCGCCACCCTGGAAGGCGCCGAACTGGCCTCTCAAGTGGCCCGCAGCGAGGCTCCCTTGGAGGCGGCGGGGCGCCATCTGGCGCGGCTGGTGGCCTCGTACCGCTAGAGTGCGCGGCGCTGCGCCACCGGCATCGAGCGCGCCACCCGGAACCCCACGTCGTCGATCCGGAACGTCGGATGGCTCCGGCGGCGCACCGAGGCGCGGCAGCTCCAGTGCTCGTCGGACCAGCCGCCGCCGCGCAGCACCCGGTAGGTGCCGTAGACCTCGGCGTCGTAGAGGTCCCAGCACCAGTCCCAGCTGTTGCCCAGCATGTCGTACAGACCCCAGGCGTTGGGCTGCTTGCCGCCCACGGGGTGGATGCGGTCGTCCGCGTTGCCGCGGTACCAGGCGATCTCGTCGAGCGGGCCGTAGCGGGGACCGATGCCGCCGGCGCGGCAGGCGTGCTCCCACTCCGCCTCGGCCGGCAGCCGGTAACCGTCGGCGGTGGTGTCCCAGTCGGCGGCCCCGCCGTCGGACCGCACCTCGTACGCCGGGGTCAGACCCTCGCGCCGGGACAGCTCGTTGCAGAACCGGATCGCGTCCCACCAGGAGACACCCTCGACGGGCAGCCGGCCGCCCCGGGCCGTGCTCGGATACGCACCGGTGACCTTGGCGTACCACTCCTGCGTGACCGGCACCGCCGACATCCGGAACGACGCGACCTCGACCGTCCACCTGCGCTCGGTCCGCCGGTCGGACAGCGTGACGGGCCCCGCCGGGACGGCCACCATGTCGTCCAGCACATCGCCCCCCCGCGAGTCGTGGTGCCCCGAGTGACCGCCGATCGCTCCAAGTCACGGGTGGCGTAGGGACGTTGTGAACTTATCAAATGGACAACCTGTGGAGGGCCTGTCATGATCCTTTGGCTCCGGGCCGGGGGCCCGGGGCCGCAGTACAGGTGAAGTCCTGGAGGAATCGATCCTCCGGGGGAGGGACGGAACGGATGATGACTCGAATAACCGGCAGGGCCGGGCGCCTCGCCGTCGCGGTGGCCGGCGCAACTCTCGCCCTCGGGCTGAGCGTCGGCAGCGGTCCGGCGTGGGCCTACATCGAGGCCTGGCAGGGTGACGACAACGCCAAGGGTTTCGAAGGTGACCGTCGTCTCCGCGTCTGCGACATGGAGGCCGACACGAACGCGGTGGAAGGCGAGTACTTCCGCGTCTACGACAACGATTCGAGTCACCTCTGGGACAAGAACGGCGCCGGCCCGGACAACTGCGTGAAGACCGGCGCGGGTGCGATCCTCAACAAGATCCGCGTCTGTGAGCAGCAGTTCGCCAAGCCGGACGCGTGCGGTTCCTGGGCCTACCGGATCTAGAGCGACTGCCGTGCGCCCGTCGCCGTCGTGGCGACGGGCGCGTTCTCGTGTTCAACCACTGCCTTCCTCGCAAGGGACCCCTGGTGCGCAATCCCGTCCTCCATCTGCGTGACGTCCGGCTCGAACTGGCCGACCGTGTGCTGCTCAGCGGCGTAGACCTCACCGTCGCGGAGGGCGAGTCCGTCGCGCTGATGGGGCCCAGCGGCAGCGGGAAGAGCACGCTGCTCTCGTGTGTCCTGGGGCTCATCAGCCCGGACAGCGGAACCATCGAGGTGGCGGGTGCGGACGTCACGTCCCTGCGGGCCGGCGCGCGGGCACGCCACCGGTCGCGCCATATCGGCATGGTCTTCCAGTTCGGCGAACTGCTCCCGGAGCTGACGGCGCTGGAGAACGTGATGCTCGCCGCCATGCTGGGCGGTGTGCGAAGCTCCCGCGGACGGAGCGCTGCCGAAGAACTCCTTCACGATCTCGGCATCTCCGACACCTCGGTGACGACGGGATCACTGTCCGGCGGGGAGCGCCAGCGGGTGGCGATCGCCCGGGCACTGGTCAACAGGCCGTCCCTGATCCTTGCCGACGAACCCACCGGCGCACTCGATGACGACAACCGCGATCGCGTCAGTCAACTGCTGTACTCGCTGCCCTCCCGATGGGGCTGCGGGCTGCTGCTCGTCACACATGACCAGGACGTGGCAGTCGGCGCCGAGCGCGTCGCACGGATCACGGACGGGCGGATCGGCATGGGGGCTCCGACGTGGGGCGGCTGAGCGGGCGCGGCCTGACGCGGCAGCTGATGGCCATGGGGCTACGAGCCTCCAAGGGCGGTCCGGGGCACCGGCTGCGGAGTCTCGCGCTGGCACTGGCCACCGCGTTCCTCTGCTGCGCCGCCGGCACGGTGATCATCACCATGGCGGCGGACAGCGCGGAGCAGAGCCACGCCCGGGCGCGAGCACCCCGGTTCACCGGCAAGTTCCCGGCAGAGCGTGCCGTCGCCCACTGGCGGGAGAGCGGCGACACGGTCGGCGGACTTCAGCACAGTGTCATCTTCATCGAGCCGCTGGCTCCCGGCGCCTCCCCGCCCCCCGGCCTGTCCGCATGGCCACGGCCGGGGGAGGCCGTGCTCTCTCCGGCGCTTGCGGCGGCGGGGCTGCGGGAGGGGATTTCCGGCCGTTACGGACGGGACGCGGGGAGGATCTCCGCTGAAGGTCTCACGTCTCCTTCGGAGCGCCTGGTCTACGTCAGACCGACGGCCGCCAAATCCCCTGAGTGGGACGAGACGATGGAGATCTCCGGCTTCGGCGACCCCGATCCCACACCGTTCGGGGACTCGCTCGGCGTGGTTGACGCCGATGCGTTCCTGGCGGCCGTGCTCGGCTTTCTGGGCCTTCCGGCCGCCGTCCTGACCGTGGTGGCCCTGCGCTGCGGTTCTGCCGCACGTGACCGTCGTACGGCTCTGATCGACGCGCTTGGCGGCACGTGGCGGCACCGGGCCCTGGTGTGCGTGGGCGAAGCACTGTGGCCGGTCGGGGCAGGCGCCCTGACCGGCACGGTGCCGCTCCTGACGGCGGCGTACACCGACATCGCCGTTCCGCTCACCGACTACACGCTCTCGGCGGCTGCCGTTCGCGCCTGGCTGCCTGCCGTCCTCTTCGGCGCGGCCGGTGCGGCCGCCGGAGTGCTGATCGCCTCGGTGCTGCTGCACCGGAAGAGGGGGGACGGCCGTTCCCCCCGCACCCTGGCCAAGGGCCGGGTGAAGCGGCGTTACGCGCTGCTGTGCGCGCTCGGCCTCGTGCTGGCCATGCCGGTCGATCTCGGGCCGCTGGCTCCGGACTACCGCGTCAGCATCGTGCAGTACGCGATCGGCATAGTCCTGACGCTCGCGACCCTGCCCACGTTGATCGCCTGGGCGATGACGGCCCTCGGGCGACGGCTGGCCGGGCGGTCCATCGCGAAGCGGTATCCGGGCGGTCTCATCGCCGGCCGTTGGCTGCACGCGTATCCGGGAGTCATCGCGCGTCTGGTGGTCGCCGTCGTGGTGGGCCTGGGGCTGGTCAGTCAGGTGCAGCTGTGGGTGAGCCGGACCACGGTGGCGGCGACCGAGGCCAGGCAGACGTTCGATGCCCTGGGAGACAGCGTCCTGATCATCAGGAGCCGCGTCCAGCCGGCCTCGCACATCAAGGCGTTCCAAGAAGACACGGGACGCGCTGTGTTCGCTCTGCTCCAGGATCGGCAGGGGCCGGCCGTGCTCACCGGTCCCTGCGCCAGCTGGAAGGCTGCTCAGCTCCCCTGCCCTTCCGCTCGGTCCACCGTCCTTCGCGACGGTGACCGGCGGCTGAGCGAGTTGGGACGCTGGGAAACCGGGACGCCGGACCTGCGCATCGCCACCGGCGACATCCCCACGGCGGGCGCACGCGACGGCATCGCAGAGATCAAACTCGTAGTGATCTCCGACCCGGGCGATGCGTCGGCCGCCGGCACGGTCCGTGAAGCGGCCTACCGCCACCTGGGTACGGCGCCCCTGGTCAACGTCCTTGCAGGCGCGCAGCTGGGTGGCGCCCTGCTGGACGAGACCATCGCGAACTGGGTGACTCTGCTCGGCCTGGGGGGCATGCTCATGGCCGCACTCGCCGCCGCCTTCAGCGCCTTGGCGGAGTTCCAGGTCTTCGGAAGCCGGCTCGCTCCCGTCGGTGTCCTGGCGGGAGACACACACGTGTTCCGGTCCACCGCACTGTGGTACTTGTCCGTGCCGATCGGCGTGGCCGGTTGCGCGGGCGCCGTCGTGTCCGCCGTCCTCGGATATCCGATGGTGACCACGGGCGGGGCGCGCTGGGCTCCGGAGCTCACCGCGGTGACGGTGGTGGGGAGCACGCTGCTGGCGGTCTGCGTCGGCCTCGCGGGAGGCCAAGGAGTGGTCGCCCGGGCCAGGAGCTGGAGACCGGGCGCCGACTGACCGGCCTGCCGGGCCGCATGGAGCCTGATGCGCCCGACGCCGGCCCCGGCACGCGCATCGCACGAAACGACCGCCGCCCCGGCCCACACCCACGCAAGAGGCGCCCGGGAAGCCCCGGGCGCCTCTCTCGTCACGTCAGCAGATGCTCAGCCGGCCGCACTCACCGACCGGACCCCACCATCCCCCGCAGGCTGTCGCCGGCCGCCGCGAGAGCGGGCTGCAGCGCGCTCGGCGCCTGCTGCGTCGCCGGCTGCGGCTTCGGGTCGGGGTTCTTCTTGCACACCGCGTCGGCCACACCGTTGCCGTGCGGGACCTTGCCGTTGGTCAGGTACGTGGCGAGGTGCTTGTCGAGGCAGGCGTTGCCGCTCAGCGTGATGCCGTGGTTGCCGCCGCCCTGCTCCACCACCAGGCTGGAGCCCTTCAGCAGCCGGTGCATGGTGACACCGCCCTGGTAGGGGGTGGCCGCGTCGTCCGTCGCCTGGAACAGCAGCACCGGCGGGAGCTTGCTGTTGGCGACGTTCACCGGCTTCAGCGTCTTCGTCGGCCAGAACGCGCACGGGGCGTTGTACCAGGCGTTGTTCCAGGCCATGAACGGGGCCTTCTCGTACACCGCCCAGTTGTCCTTGCGCCACTGCTTCCAGTCGCGCGGCCAGGAGGCGTCACGGCACTGCACCGAGGTGTAGACGCTGTAGCCGTTGTCGCCGGAGGCGTCGATCGCCGCGATGTCGTCGTAGGCCTTGACCAGCGCGGCGGTGTCGTGGTTGTTGACGTAGGCCGCGAACGTCTGGGCGAGCGTGGGCCAGTAGCCGTTGTTGTATCCGCCGGGTATGAAGATGTCCTCCAGCTCGGAGGCGCCCACCTTGCCGCCGGCCGGCTTCTTGGCCAGGGCCGCCCGCATGGCGTACCACTTGGCCTCGATCTTCTTCGGATTCGTGCCGAGCTTGTACGTGGAGTCGTACTTGGCTATCCACGCCATGAGCGCCTTGTGACGCTTGTCGAAGGCGTAGTCCTGCTGGATGTTGTCGTCGTACCAGACGCCGGTCGGGTCGACGATCGAGTCCAGCACCAGGCGCCGCACCCGCTCGGGGAACAGCTTGGCGTAGACCGCGCCGAGGTAGGTGCCGTACGAGTAGCCGAAGTAGTTGATCTTCGGGGCGCCGAGGGCCTTGCGGATCGAGTCCATGTCCTTCACGGCGCTGACCGTGTCGATGTACGGCAGGACGTCCTTGTACTTCGTGCCGCAGGCCTGGGCGAAGGACTTGGCGCGCGCGAGGTTGGCCTTCTCCAGGGCCGGTGTGCTGGGTACGGAGTCGGGGCGGACCGGGTCGAAGTGGCCCGGCTTGCAGTCCAGGGCGGGCTGGCTCTCGCCCACTCCGCGCGGGTCGAAGCCGATCACGTCGTACTGGGCCGCGACCTCCTTGGGGAGGGACGACGCGACGAACGGGGCCAGCGACAGGCCGCTGCCACCGGGGCCGCCGGGGTTGACGAGCAGCGGGCCCTGGGACTTCGGCGCGGTGTGCGGCACGCGGGAGAGCGCCAGCGTGATCTGCTTCCCCCGTGGCTTCGCGTAGTCGAGCGGCACCTTCAACGACGCGCACTGGAGCGTCGGGGCGTCGTCCGTGCCGCACTTCTTCCATGTGATCTTCGCCGCGGCGGTCGTCAGGGCGGCGGTGTCCGCGGAGTGTGCCGCGCCGGCGTTGGCGGGGGCGGCGGCGAGCGTCCCGGTGAGGACGACCGTGACGCCGCACAGTACGGCTGCGCTTCTTCTCATGGAGTTCTCTCGCAACGGTGAGGGGGGTAGGGCCCGTGAGTGACACGGGCCGTGCCGCATCGTTTCGGAAGAGCGCGCCGCACACGTACGGATTCGACCAAGACTTGACCGAATCGAGTCATAGCCTGCTCTCAGGCACCCCTCAGAAAAGGGGAGTTCCGGCAATCCGGACACGCCCCGGCGTGGGTACGCCCGGCGGGCACCGGGCGCCCCACTCACCCCGCGATCACGTCGCCGTGCAACTCACCCCCGTCGCACCTCCGCCGCCGGGCGCACCGCCCAGGCCGAAGCTCGCCGAACCTCCCACCGGCACGCTCCCGTTGTGCGCCGCGTTGACCGCGGCGACGGTCGTCCCGTTCTGGGTGTGCGACGCGTTCCACATGCTCGTGACCTTCTGCGAGCCGCTCCACGTCCACGTCACCTTCCAGGACTTCAGCGGCAGCGTGCCCGTGTTGGTCACCTTCACCTCGGCGTTGAAGCCGCCGCCCCAGTCGCTGCTGACCGTGTACGCGGCGGAGCAGGTGGCGTTGCCGCCCCCGGGGCCGCCGGGACCGCCCGGGCCGGGACCGGGACCGGGGTCGAAGCCCGGGGCCTTGACGGACGCGAGGTATCCGTCCTTCACCGTGTCGACCGTCTGCCAGTCGTCCTTCAGGATGCCGCCCGTGTCACCGGAGTTGGGGTTCCAGGACCAGAAGGTCCAGTGGAAGCTGTCGGCGCCGTTCGCCGACGTCGAGCGCAGGTACTTCACCAGCTCGGCCAGCCACTTCTGGTCCACCGAGGGCTGGAGCGTCGTACCGAACTCGCCGAGCCACACCGGGGCGATGTTCTGCTTGAAGATGTAGCCCCAGTACTTGTCCCAGATCCCGGGCATGTTGGCCGGGAAGGACGGGTCGGAGAACCAGGACTGCTGGGCCACCGACGTCGCGTAGTCGTGCGCCGAGTACACCAGCCGGTTCGGGACGTCCAGCTGGACCGGATGCTGGGCCACGCCCATCAGGTTGCCGCCCCACCAGCCGTTCGTGCCGTTGTACGACTGCACGCCCTCGACCATGATCAGCAGCTCGGGGTTGACCGACAGCACCGCGTTGCCCGCGCGCTGGGCGGCCAGGCGCCAGTCGCGGGAGGTGTCGCCGCAGCCCCAGCAGGCCGGGTCGTGGGGCTCGTTGTGCAGGTCGATGCCGACCACGGTGGAGTTGCCCTTGTAACGCGTCGCCAGGGCCTTGAGGTTGGCGATCCACGTCGACTCGGGGACCGACGCCGTGTACCAGAGGGCCGACTGGCCCGCCGCGTCCGGCCGGTGCCGGTCCAGGACGACCTTCAGGCCGGACTGGCCCGCGTAGGCGACGATCCTGTCCAGGACCTGGAGGGACGTCAGCCCGCGCAGGTCCGTGTTCTTGCCGTCGGTGTTGATGCTGTCCGGCATGGTGCCGGGCTTGAGGATGTCGTCGCTGTAGGGCATGCGGATGGTGTTGTAGCCCAGCGACTTCATCTGGTCGATCATGCTCTTGTAGTCGCGGGCCCACAGTCCGTGGACGACGTGGTTGGCGGTCTCGAAGCCGAACCAGTTGACGCCGGCGATACGGACGGGCTGTCCGGCTGCGTCCAGGATCTGCCGGCCACTGGTGTGCCAGTAGCCGGCACCTGCCTGCGCGTCGACGTCGGCGAATGCCGACGACTGCGTACCGGCCAGGGGCAACAGGAGCGCCGCGGCGACGCACAGCGCTCTTCGCAGAGTGCGGAACATGGCTGCTTCCTCTCGGGGAGGCGCGGCCCCGGAACGGGTGGGAGCGCTCCCATCCATGCCGCGCACTTCCCAGGAAACGGACGCACCATGAGCACGTCAAGAGGGTGGGCGTTCACTCGTCACGCCGCTCGGGCCTGCGCGGGGTGCGGTGGCACCGTCGACAAACCCGCGGACCGCTACGGCCACGTCCCGGCCTCGGCCGGGCCGGCAGCCGCCGAAGACGGATGCCGTCCGGGTCGCACGAGTGCGGCGATCCGCTCCACGGCCTCCTCGATCTGAACCAGGCACTGCTGCACTTGGGGCGGGGGTGCGCCAAGGGGGTCCATCACATCCACCTCACCCATACGGGCCGACACGGCACCACGGCGGGCGGCCGCACCCTGCACGAGGGCGGCAAACCGTGCGGCCGGATCCAGCGTGCCGACGGCGTCCTCGGACCGCGCCAGCCTGGCGAACTCCCGGAAGGTGAACGCACGGGACAACGCACGCACCGGGGAGAGCCGCACGGCGGCCTCACGATGCTCCCGCGCGGCACCCAGCACCAGGTCCGCGTTCTCGACCATGTCCGCGGTCAGCCGGCGGGAGCCCACCCCGCAGGGCCGCAGGCCGCGTCCGGCGAGGAATGAGGTGACAGCAGCAGCCGCGGGCACACCCGCGACGGCCCGGGTGCCGGCACTGCTCACGTGGATCACGTGCCGATGCTCGATCAGCTGATGCCGGAGCAGGCACTCGGCAAGCGTGGAGCGGTAGAGGTTGCCGGTGCAGACCACGAGTACGCGGAACGGGGACACGCACCCTCCAGAAGGGGAAGAAGAGCAGATCAGGACGTGCGTCGCGGGCGGGTGTCCCCGCGGTTCACGCCGGACGAGCCGGGGGCGGTCGCCGCGGGTCTGCCAACCGCATAGCGCATATCGGGCGACTTCGGTCCTCGAAGCGGGGGAAATGACGGCCAGTCCGGTGATCCATATACGCCATAGAGCGCTACATCTCCCAAAGGTGCCTAAAAGATCTCATTCAGCGTTATCTATGCACATACCGTACTCGGGGTCGGACCATGCCGTCGCCTGACTGCACTTAGAGGAGCGTGAAAGCGATGACGGCGTCATCGAAGTGTCGTGCCGCCTTGGCGACCGCGGCAGCCTCTGCTGTCCTGGCCGCAGTCCCCGTCATCGGGGCCCAACCTGCCCACTCCCAGCCATATCCGCCCGGTCCTCCAACCCTGACCCTCACCGCCACCACGGTCGTCGCGGGAGACGACCTCGGCTTCACTGGGACCGGGTTCATGCCGACCGAGGGGGTGAACGCATTCCTGTTCTCGAAGCCGGTCAAGCTGGGCCGCTTCACCGCCGACGCGAACGGCACGGTGAAGGGCACCGTCACCATCCCCAAGTGGACGGATCCGGGCAAGCACTACTTCCGTCTCAAGGGAGTGGAATCGAAACGGTCCTTGGGGGCCAAGATCATCGTTCGCCCGCACAGGCCTCACCTTGCCGACACCGGTGAGGACCGCTCGCTCGTCATGGTGGGCGGAACCGCGGCGCTGCTGGCGCTCGGGGCCGGCACGATGATGGCCGTCCGGCGGCGGAAGCACAACTGACCACCCGCCCATCGGACAGTCGCGAGGCCTGCGCATTGCGGGCGCCGGACAGCGGATCCCCCGACGCATCCGTCGGGGGATCCGCTGTCGGCTGCCC
The DNA here is from genome assembly GCF_031348265.1 of Streptomyces collinus. Taxonomy (NCBI): domain Bacteria; kingdom Bacillati; phylum Actinomycetota; class Actinomycetes; order Kitasatosporales; family Streptomycetaceae; genus Streptomyces; species Streptomyces collinus. The sequence goes on from NZ_CP133771.1 coordinate 3,933,580, forward strand.
CCCGGCCCGCCTGAGGCAGCTCCCCGGGGAACGCCGGACTGCAGTTGCCCCTCACGCACGTCGAACGGGAAGCCCGGTGGGCTGAGCCGGTCGACGTGCCGCGCCCACCAGGACGACCCGTGCGCCGTCGCGGGACCGGAGGCGTCGAGGAGCGGCGCCCGTGGCGTCGCGCCGCTCATGGCACCGGAGGGCGACTCGCCTCCGGCCCGGCTCCGGCCGTCGCGCAGACCGTCAGCGCCGCAGCGTGCCGGACTCCAGGTTCTCCACGTACCAGGCGTACGTCCGGGCGATCCCTTCCCGCAGGCCGATACGAGGAGCCCAGCCGAGCGTGGTGAGCCGGGATACGTCAAGGAGCTTGCGCGGAGTACCGTCCGGCTGCTCCGTGTCCCACTCGACGCTCCCCCGGTACCCTGCGACGTCCGCGACGAGCTCCGCCAGCTCCCGGACGGTCAGGTCCGTGCCGGTGCCGACGTTGACCGGACCGTCCGCGTCGTAGTGCTCGATCAGGTGCAGACACGCCCGTGCCAGATCGTCCGCATGGAGGAACTCCCGACGGGGTGTGCCGCTGCCCCAGTTCACCACCCGTCGCGCACCCGACTTCTTCGCCTCGTGGAAGCGCCGGATCAGGGACGGCAGTACGTGAGAGCGCTCGGGGTGGAAGTTGTCGCCCGGCCCGTACAGGTTGGTCGGCATGGCGGAGATCCAGGGCAGCCCGTACTGCCGCCGTACCGCCTGCACATGCAGAATGCCGGCGATCTTGGCGATGGCGTAGGCGTCGTTGGTCGGCTCCAGAGGCCCCGTCAGCAGCGCCTCCTCGCGGATCGGCTGCTCGGCGAACTTCGGGTAGATGCAACTGGACCCCAGGAACAGCAGCCGCTCCACCCCGTGCTCCAGAGCCGCGTCCAGCACGTTCACCTGGATGCGCAGGTTGTCGGAGAGGAACTCGGCGGGCCGGGTGGCGTTCGCCTTGATCCCACCCACCCGCGCCGCGGCCAGCACCACCACGTCCGGGCGCCTGGCCTCGAACCAGTCGGACACCGCCCGCCGCTGCCTCAGGTCCAGCTCCGCCGAGCCGGGCGCGACCACGTCGGTGAACCCCTCATGGCGGAGTTCCCTGCGCACCGCCGAACCGGCCAGCCCGGAGCCTCCGGCCACGAACACACGCGCCGAGCGGTCGAGGGGGCGGTGCACCCTGCCCTCCGGCACCGGGGCGGGTGCGTGGACCGCCGAGGCGGCCGGGACTGCGGCACCGGTATCAGTACAGGCGCTCATGGGCTCGATGCCCTCCTTCACGGACGGTGTGTCAAGAGGTGCCGCTTCTCGCGGCTCCGGCAAACGGACCACTCATGAGCCGAGCAGCGCCGGTACACAACGCTTGAAAACGCGACACAACGGTATGAAGCGGATGATAGCGCCGATTTCCGTATTCTTGCCGGGGGTGCCGGAGGTGCCGGAGGCGCCCGAGTCCGGGGTCGCGTCCTGTCCGTCCTGACGGTTCTGCCCGAAGAGAAGGCGCGTGCCGTCGAGACGGGCATCGCCGCACGACATGTGGCCAAGAGGAAGCAGCATGCTGAAGACGAAGATCGCCGATCCCACGAGGCCCGGATCCCTTGCCCATTCGGCTCGCGCCAAGCGCTGGGACGAACTGCTGCGATGCTTTCCCGACCTGGCCGAGATGCACGTTCTCGACCTCGGCGGCACCCCGACCGCCTGGCGTGGCGCACCCGTTCGGCCGGCGCACGTGGTGACCGTCAACCTCGACCCGCGCACCGCCCGGCATGCCGAGTCCGGCATCACGCCGGTCGTCGGGGACGCGTGCGACCTCTCGCTGCCGACGCACATGGTCACCCGGCGATTCGACCTCGTGTACTCGAACTCCGTCCTGGAGCACGTGGGAGGGCACTACCGGCGGCGGCAGTTCGCCGACACGGTGCACAGCCACGCGGACCACCACTGGGTGCAGACCCCCTACCGCTATTTCCCCGTCGAACCCCACTGGCTGTTCCCAGGGCTGCAGTGGCTCCCGTTCCGGGCTCGCGTCGCCGTGTCCCGGCGCTGGCCGCACGGACACGTCCCCCGCGCGGGTCGTGCGCAGGCCACCCGCGACGTCCAGGAGGTCGAGCTGCTGTCCGCGGCAGAGATGCGGTCCTACTTCCCCGCTTCCAGCATCTGGTTCGAACGCTTCGCGGGGCTCCCCAAATCACTGGTCGCGAGGAAGTGAGCCGTGCCCGCCGTCCTCCCCCGCTCAGGTGTGTTTCCCACCCCCACAGCCCAGCAGAAGGAGTCCGCATGACGGACAAGACGGCGCTCATCACCGGCATCACCGGCCAGGACGGCTCCTACCTGGCAGAACTACTGCTGGAGAAGGGGTACGTGGTGCACGGAATCGTCCGCCGCGCCTCGACCTTCAACACGCAGCGCATCGAGCACCTCTACCGGGATCCGCACGACCCCGAGGCGCGCCTCTTCCTGCACTACGGCGACCTGACCGACGGAACCCGGATCGCGGGGCTGCTGGAGCGCCTGCGACCCGACGAGGTCTATCATCTGGCTGCCCAGTCCCACGTACGGGTGTCCTTCGACGAGCCGGAGTTCACCGGGGACTCCACCGGGCTGGGCACCACGCGGCTGCTCGAGGCCGTCAGGACGACGGGCCTGCCCTGCCGGTTCTACCAGGCATCCAGCTCCGAGATGTTCGGTGCCTCCCCGCCGCCTCAGCACGAGGGCACCGCCTTCCACCCCCGCTCCCCGTACGGGGTCGCCAAGGTGTACGCGTACTGGGCGACGCGCAACTACCGGGAGGCGTACGGGATGTACGCCGTCAACGGCATCCTGTTCAACCACGAGTCCCCTCGCCGCGGCCCGACCTTCGTCACCCGCAAGGTGGCCACGGCCGCCGCACGCATCAAGGCCGGCCTGGAGGACGTCGTCTACCTGGGCAACCTCGACGCCCGACGGGACTGGGGATACGCGGCGGAATACGTCGAGGCCATGTGGCGGATGCTGCAACAGGACGAACCGGACGACTACGTGGTCGCCACCGGCGTCAGCCACAGCGTGCGCGACTTCGTCGAGCAGTGCTTCGCCCACGTCGGCCTCGACTGGCGCGACCATGTGCGGTTCGACGAGCGGTACCTGAGACCGACCGAGGTGGACGACCTCGTCGGAGACGCCTCCAAGGCCGAGCGGATCCTGGGATGGCGCCCGACGGTGCGCGCTCCGGAATTGGCCCGGCTCATGGTCGACGCCGAGATCGCGGCCCTGTCCCCGGCGCCTGCCGCCCCCGTCGGCGCGCCCGCCGCTCCGTCGGCGCCGGAGTTGGTCGGGCGGTGACGCGCGCAGAGAGCCCGGCTCCACCGGAGGTGGCCGTCCTGACGCGGGAACAACCCCGCGGGCGGGGGTGGCACTTCTGCCGTAGCCCTTTCGGGGTTTGGTCGCCGCTCCTCTCCTCCCCGTGTGCGAGGACGGTGGTCACCGGGTGCGGACGCGACGGTCTCCGGCCGGCTGCGTGCCCGCCACCGCCGCCCCGTTCGATGACGAAGGATCACCTGCCCCTCTGAAGCGCCCTCCACAGCCGCGGCGTGCGGCCACGTGCTTCCGCCTCCGGCTCTTCACCTCCCCAGGACGGACCAACGGTGCAGCACCCAGCCGTCGCCTCGGACATGACTCAGACCCTCTTCTTGGGACTGGCGCTCTTCGCCGTCCTGTTGTGGATCTTCACGCAGCACTGCAACACCGCCATCGGTCTTCTCCTGGGCGTACAGGTGTGGGCGATCGCCGTGGGCGGCGAGACCCCGCTCCTCGATGTCGGTTTCAGCGTCCTCCCGAGTGATCTGCTGGCCGCCTGTGCCGTGCTGGTGGCCGGCGCCCGGCTGCTGCGGCGGGGGGCGCCGCCGCGGGCCGAGTTGCTGCTCGTCCTGGCCGTCATGTGTCTGGTCGGGTGGTCGCTTCAGCGGGGAGTCGGCACCTTCGGCCTGGCCTCCGCCGCCAATGACGCCCGCGTCTACTTCTGGCAGTTCTTCGCCTCGGCCCTGTATGTCGCGACGGCGCCCCTGCACCCCGGCAGGGCCCGGGCCGTCGTGCGGCTGTGGCTGGTGTCAGCGGCCGCATACGCCGCACTGAGCCTGGCCGGGTGGCTGAACACGGGGCTGCATTCGGTCGTCGACGTCGGCACCCTGGGAGGGGAGGTGTACGACCCGAGGCCGGTGCCGGCCCGGTCTGCTCTGGTCCTCGCGCAGAGCGCGGTACTCCTGCTGTGCCCATGGGGTGGCAGCTCGTCCGCATCCGCCAGGACCGCGGAGTACCGCCCGGGAGGAGACCGGCGGGGGCGGCAGGGCCGGCCGGCCGGCAGCCGCTGGAAGATCCTGCCGGCGCTGCTCTGTCTCGTCTTCGTGGTGCTGTTGCAGCACCGGACCGTCTGGGCGACCACCCTCGTGATGGCTGTCGTCTGGTGGGCGCTGGTCCCTGCCCGAGCGGGTCAACGTCTGGTCTCCGCTGCGGCAGCCCTTCTGTCGTTGTGCGTGGTCACGTTGACGTTCGCCACCGGCATGTTCGGCGGGGTCGGCAGCGTCCTCGCCGACTCCTTCGCGGAGACTCAGGACGAGAACAGCACCTTCGCCTGGCGGATGCACGGCTGGCAGGAACTCATGGACGGCCCCAAGACCCTGGCCGAATGGCTGTTGGGCAGTCCGTTCGGCTCCGGCTACGACCGGTGGGTCGAGGGCGTGGTGATCTCCGTCTCCCCGCACGACTACTACCTGCACGTCGCGCTTCGCCTGGGCGTGGTCGGACTGTTCACGCTGCTGGCCGCGTACCTCCTCGTGTGGCGGCGGCTCGGCAGCGACGGGAACGGCACGCCGGCACTGCGTCTGATGGTCGTCTCCCACCTCGTGCTCTTCGTCTCGTACTCCCCGTTCCCGGAGCAAGGGGTTCTGCTCGGGTTGTGCCTGTGGCAGCTGCGTGCCGACGCGGCAGACCGGTCCGAAGCCGGGCCGAGGAAACCGCTCGTCGCCCGGCAGCAGGATGACACCGCCCGAAGAGAGACAGATCCGGCACATGACGAATACCTGGAAAGAGCGGGAGGAACATCGAGAATGGGGCCATGACTCTCCTTCGTCGTGCCCGTCTCGCCGCACAGCGCATCGGCCTTGATGTGAACCGATTTCCGCAGTGCTCACTCGACTACCACGTCGTGCAGCTGATCCTCCGCAGCCGCATCGATGTGGTGCTCGACGTGGGGGCCAACCGTGGTCAGTACGGAGCGATGCTCAGGCGGTTCGGATACCGAGGAAGGATCGTCTCGTTCGAGCCGCTCCACGAGCCCCTGCGGACGCTGCGCCGCCGGGCTGCGGCGGATCCGCTGTGGAAGGTGTTTCCCTGTGCCCTCGGGGACAGTGATCGCACCGTCGACGTCAACGTAGCCGGTAACGGAGCCGCCAGCAGTTCCGTGCTGCCCATGTTGTCCCGGCACGCGGAGGCCTGCCCGGAGTCCCGCTACGTGGACGTCCAGGAAACCGAGCAGCGGCGCCTCGACACCCTCTGGCCGCAGGTGGCCGGGCCCGAGGAGCGCGTGTTCCTGAAGCTCGACGTCCAGGGGTACGAAGGAGCCGTCCTGGAAGGGGCCGGGGATCGCGTCAGCCAGTGCAGCGGACTGCAGATGGAAGTCTCGTGTGTCCCGCTGTACGAGGGAGGTCTGCTCCTGGAAGAGGCGCTGGGGATCGCGCAGCGCCGGTACGGGATGACCCTGGCGGCACTGGTGCCCGGCTTCAGCGACAACCGGACCGGGCAGATGCTGCAGTGTGACGTGGTGTTCCTGCGCGAAGCCGCTCGGGCAGGGCGACACGCCGACACGGCTGACGGTGCGCTTGCCCGCCCGTGATCAACACCGGTCGGACGGATCCGTGGCTGCGGAGGACGGCAGACGGCGCGTGCGCGGTCCACGACTCCCCAGCAGGCCTGTGGCGACAGCGACCGTGAACGCGGGAATCCGGCGGCGCAGCAGCACGCACCCCAGCACGACCGGCACCATGGCGAACAGTCCATGTCCCAGGGCCACTGCCGGGGAACGGTCCGCCGCGCCGAGCGCGGCAGCACCGCCGAGTGCCGTCCCGACGGCGAGGTGCACCCCGTGCATGCGCAGGGCGGCGCCGGCAGGCATCAGGCCGGAGCGGTGCCAGGCCGCCAACTGCACGACGTGACCCACCAGTTGCCCTGCTGCGGCCGCGACCGCGACCAGCAGAAGGGACCGCGCGGACGCGGCCCCGGCAACACCGGCCGCGGTCGCCACGACCGTGGCCGACAGCGTGCCGAGCAGGGCCCGGGGCGCGCTCCGCACCTGGTCGATCAACCCTCCGCAGTAGCACAGCAAGGTCATGGCTGCCCCTGCCGACAGGACAGGCACCAGCGCCACGGCCGACTCCCAGCCCGGACCCAGCAGCAGACGGAGGACCACCGGCCCGATGCCTGCCGTGATACCGAACCCGACGAAGGCCACGGCCGACGCCGCACACAGCGTTCGCCGCACGTCCCGGCCGGTGAGCCCTTCGGCGCGCCGCTCGGCGAGCAACGGAGTCACCGCCCAGTTGATCCCCTGGTACAGGAACGTCAGCAGCATTCCGGTGAAGAAGAATGCCCGGGAGTACGATCCTGCGGCGCCTGCGCCGAGCAGTCGGCCCGAGGCCCACAGCGGGATGTTGTTGGTGACGAACTGCCCCAGGCTGTGGCTCGTCATGAATCCCGACGGGGCGAGCAGGTCGCGAGCCCTGACCCGGGGCCCGTCAGGCAGTGTCCGGCGAGCGGTCCAGGCCGTGCCCACGGCCAGGGCCACAGCCGCCGCGACGGGCTGCGCGAGGGCCAGCCCGAAGGGGTTCCAGCCGCATACGAGGAGAGCTGCTCCCGTTGCCACCCCCACCGTCTGGCCCAGCGTCTCGGTCAGCACCGCCATCGGGGCCGCACCCGCGCGACGCATGGCCGTGACGGTCACGTTGGCGCTCGGCTGCACGAGGAACACGCAGGCCAGCAGACGCGTCATGAGGGTGAGGTCCGGCATGTGGAAGAAGGAGCCGAAGACCGGGGCCACGGCTTCCACCAGAAGGAAGCACACGACGCCGGAGACCATGCCGAGACGCCTGGCGGCCCGCACGAAGGGCAGCGTGAGGTGCGCGGACCGGAGGACGCAGGCCGACAGTCCGGCGTTGGCGAAGTAGCCGAAGAACGGCACCACGGTCAGCGTGACGGCGTAGGCACCGTAGGCATGGGCGTCCACGGCGCGGGCGGTGTAGGCCGTGTACCCGAGCTGGAGCAGCACGACCACCAGGGAGCCGGTGATGTTCCAGCGCAGGCTGATCATCGCTGACCGGGACGCGGTTTCCGCGGATTCATGCCGGACGGAGGGGGTCGCACCGTGAGCCGCTGACATGTCCGGGAGTTCAGCCGTTCGGGATGCTCTGCTGGGTGAGTTCGCCCGCGCGGAGGCTGGAGAGCGCGTCCACGGCCGGTGCGAGCTCCGGGCTCGCCAGGACGACACATCCCCGCTTCGCGCCGGTCTCTTCCGCCGAATCGCACCTCGGGTAGAAAGCCTCCCAGCCGGGGAGTCCGGGGAGGTAGTTCACGTCCAGCGGAGTTCCGTGGTACGAGGTGAACTGATAGCCCGGGTCACCCGGTACGCGGAAGTCGTCGATCATCACGACGGCTCTGCTCCAGCGCTCCTCGATGATCTCCAGTTCCTGGTAGCGAGGCACGTCCTCCTGCCAGTGAGCATCGAGATAGAAGAACAGCGCGGGGTTTCCCGGCCGCTTCGAGAGCATGTGCAGCATCTTCCGTGAGTCCGCGCGGTACAGGCGGATGCCCGGCAGGCCGCGGCATTTCGTCGCAGCGTATCGGTAGAACCTCTCTGCGATCTCGGCGGAATGGACGGGCAGGCCGGAGATGTCACTCAGGAATTTCGTCGTGGTGCCGCGGAAGGAACCGGTCTCGACGATCTCATCGAAGCTGATCGCCACCAGCAGTTCGCGGATGATCTCCTGACGCTTGAGCTGCCCGTTGAACGGCCCCAGTTCAGGCATGCCGAGGCGCGGGAACAGCAGATCCGTCCGAAAGGAGATCGCGGCAGGCAAGGCGGCGCTGACCCTGATGTAGGCCCGCTGCGAGAAGTTCACAGTCCACTCCCTCGTGTCGTGTCGCTGTCCGACTTCACCGCCACCGCGACCATCATGTTGCCGGGCCATACACCGCGAGACGGGGATCAGGCAGCAGCCGCCTCGACGATCAGGGCGAATTGAGGTCGGGACTCCATGTTCCGCAGTTCAGGGTCATCGCTCTGGCCGGGCGCGTAACGCCGGACGGCGGAGAACCCGGCTGACCGGAGCTCCGCCTCCACCGCCTCGAAGTCCCAGAGGAACCCGGCGTGATGGCCGCAGTCCTGGAAGGTCATGCGCAGCAGATCAACCGGATGCTCGGCCTGGTACCCCCTCCGCCGGCACTCCTCCATCTCCCGTCGTGTCTCGTCGTCCCGTGCCAGGTACAGCCGCACAGCGTGTTCGACATCGGGTGTCGACAGCCGGATGCGCCCACCAGGTGCCAGAACGCGACGGGCTTCACGGAACATGCGGCGGGCAGGCTCAAGGCGGATGTGCTCGATCATGTTGTCGGAGTAGATGTGACTCGCCGAGCCGGAGCGGACGGGCCACGGCCCAGTGGCATCCAGATAGGACCGCGTGTGCCAGCAGACATCGGTGCAGATCCAGCCGGGCCGACGGCTCCGGAAGCTCCCCACCTCGATCTTGAGGGGAGTTCCTGACCTGGCGGCATACGCGAACCGGGCCTTGGCGACAGGGCGGTTGACGGCGCCGATGACCGACTTGGCAACGCTTTTCGCAACGGACACGCGAGCGACGCTACGACGCTGCCGGGGGACGGCCCAGGTGCCACACCCGGCATACGGCATGCATCACCCGCCCGGTCGTCCCGCATGCAGCCTGTCGGTATTCGTCCAGCTCATCGAGGCCGGCGCTCGCCCGGTGCCCGGTCGCGGCGCGAGCCGGTGAGCACTGCAAGGTTCACAGTCCACTCCCTCGTGTCGTGTCGCTGTCCGACTTCACCACCACCGCGACCATCATGTTGCCGAGCCGGTTCACCGGACGCAGCGCTTGGTAAACGGCCTTGGCCGCTGCCAGGCGCCAACGCTCCGGGAAGCGGCCCGCCACCTTGCCGACGGCGAGGTTGTGGTCCCACAGCCTGCGAAGCAGCACAACGGCCTGCGGGCAGAGGAGATAGCTTCGGGTGGCCTGGTTCACGAGCGACCGATTCCACCTGAAGACGTAGTTGACGAATTCTCCTTGCCGCTCCCACTCGGTGCCGATGAGTCTTCCCACCAGACCGTCGTGCGGCTCGATCACGATGACGGCCTTCCGGGCCACCCGTAGCATCTCCGTGAAACCCAGGACCGGCCGCGGCAAGTGGTGCAGACCGTCCTGGACCAGTACCAGGTCGTAACTGGCGTCGGGGATCTCGGCCATGTTCTCCGCGTTCAGAGGCATGGTCCGAATTGCGGGTTCCAGGCTGCGGCAGACTTCGAGTGCCTCTTCGGACAGATCACTGACGGTGACGTCGGTGAATCCGCAGCGGCTGAGGAACACACCTTCTCCGCCCACACCGCCGCACACGACCAGGACGCTCTGTCCTGCCGCAGGGAGAAGTCCCCGCACGCGCAGCATGTTCAGAGCGGTCCGCAAGCGCCGGTCGCGCAGAAATCGGGTCAGCGGATCGCTGGTGACGTGGAAAGACCAGTCGTCCCGGTTGCTGCAGATCTCCGCAGTCGCGGAACGCTGCATGTCAACTCCGCTTGTCACGGTTTCTCCTCCACAACGCGTGGTCACCCACGCCGCATCAGTTCGTCACAGCTGTGTGCAAGGAATCCGTCGCACGCGCCGCATGGACATGAGGTCGCCGCTGCCGGCCTCGGCACTCGGATCTCCCCGGCTCGCTCCGGAACTACCTCACAAGGCCCCGCTCTCCACCGCGCATTCGGAGGAGAGCCGCACCGGCGAGGAGCCGCGCGTAGGGCGAGAGCCAGTACACCGGCCACACGGGACCGGCGTGCCGGCGCGTGAACCGCAACCAACTGCCCGGGGGAAGGCCCTTGGGGGTGCACGCCAGACGCAGCCTCTGCCGGACGGGCAGTGCGGGGTCGGTCCAGCTCCCGGCCGTGGGGTTGCGCGCACAGGTACCCAGCGTTCCGGCGGCGATCCAGATGGCGCATCCGAGGCGACCGGCGCGCAGGCCGTAGTCGAAGTCGGCCAGCCCGTGGCTGAAGCGCGCGTCGATCTGCCCGACGCGTTGGACCACGCGACGGGGAATCAGCACCAGGTTCCCGTTCATGGTCTCGGCCCGAACCGGTCTTTGCGACGGGGTGACCGTGGTGAACTGGACGGGGCGCAGACGACTGCGCCGTTGAACACCTGAGTACGTCACCTCGCCGGAGTGCGGATCCCTCAGAGCGCCCACGACGATCAGGTCGCCCTTGTCCGAACCGGAGAACGACCCGTGGGTGCGGAGCAAGTCCGACAGCGCTCCGGGGTCCAAGGTCACGTCGTCGTTGAGCCAGAGGAGGAAGTCGTACTCGCCCGCGGCCGACGCCGCGAGTGCCATGGCCTTCGCCCAGAACAGCCTGCCGTTGCCCTGAAGCACATGGATGCCGGGCCATACCTCGCGGGCGGCGCGTGCGGTGTCGTCGGTACTGCCGTCGTCGGTGAGCACGACACGCACGGATACCCCGGGCCCGTCCTGCCCGATCAGCGACCGAAGGCACCGGATTGTGCTCTCGCGACGGTTGTGACAGGCCATCAGCACCACGACCCGCGTCATCGGTGCCGTCGACCACCCCGGGGCGGCCTTCTCTCCTGCTCCTCGGCTCACCGCTCGGGCACTACGAGAGCTTCGGCGCGGCGCACCTCGGGAAGCTGGGACACCTGCTGTGCCACGCCCGGGGCGGCCAGCACCACGCAACCGCGGCGGCGCCCGCTCTCCATGCCGGACGGGCAGTTCGGCCAGAACGTGTCGTAGGGCTCGACGGTCTCCCCCAGATAGTCCATCGACAGCTGCAGGTCACCGTAGGTGTCGAATGCGTAGCCGGCGTCGTCGGGCACCTTGAAGTCGTCGATGACGATGACCGAGTCTGTCCACGCCTTCGTGATGATGTCGACTTCCTCCCGGAGGGGGAGGTCCTTTTCCCAGTGGGCGTCCAGGTAGAACAGGACCCGCGAGCAGGGAAACCGGGCGTCGTCGCGCAGCGTCCGCAGAGCGTCCCTGGAATCCTCGTTGAGCACCCGGACGTCTGGATTTCTGCGGAAACGCCTCTCGGCGCGGCGTGCGAATCCGCGATTCTTTTCGACGGTGAACACGGGAGCACCGGACAGGTGCCACAGGAACTGCGTCGATCCCCCGCAGTAGGTACCGGATTCGAAGATCGCCTGAGGCTGGAGTTCGCGGACCAGGGAGCGGAACAGGTTCTGACGGAAACGCTGCCCGTTGAGGACGGCGGGCCATGGCCCGTAGAGCCATGGCCGCATGGTGCGGATGGGCTTGGTGATCGTGCGCCGGAGCCGAACGGGCAGGACATCGTATGCACGCCCATTGGTCCGGCTGCCCGTCGTCCTAGGAACCGTCATTTAACTGACACCCTTCATGGAATGGGCTCGCCGGTCTGATGCAATTTCTCAAGTCGGCTCACGGCCTTGTTCCGAGCATATGCAGCAAACCGTCGCAGAAGCGCTCTGCCATGCCGTCCGCCGTGTAGTCGGCAGCGTCCTTGCGGCACGCTTCACGGAGGGATTCCAGGCGGGAGCGGTCGCTCAGCACTTGCTGCACCGCCCTCGCATAGGCCTCCGGATCGTCTCGGCTGACCACAGCGTTTCGTCCGTGCTCCAGATATTCGAACTCGGGCGCGTGCCAGGGCCAGTCGGTGGTGACGATGGGGGTCCGGAGGGCGAACGAGTCCACCGCGCACAGTCCCACCCGCCCCGGCATCAGCATGACGTCCGACACCGCTCCGAGTAGCGCGACGTCCTGTCCGGCGCGGTGCCCGAGAGCCAGCACCGGGCTGTCCGGGGCGAGGGCCGCGGCTTCCACCAGGGGCCGGTCGACACCGTCTCCGGCCACCAGCAACTTGAAGCCCGGCAGGCCGGCCGCGAGACGTCGCGCGCATTGGAGCAGGAACGGGATCCGCTTCGGGGCATCAAGTCCCCCTACGTACAGGGCCGTTCGTCCCGGCCTGAGATGGTGGTGCTCGCGCAGCGCGGCGGCGGCGGCGTGTTCGGGTGTGCCCTGGATGTCCGCACGCTCACGCGCGACGGCCAGCTCCGTGGTGTCCACGGAGTTGCGCAGGACGGTGATCCTGTCCCGGGGGAATCCCCGCGAGGCCACATGTGAGGCTCCGCCCTGGGTGTAGGCGAAGAACCAGGCGGCCTGCCGTGTGAGGGCGTCCTTGGCAGCTTCCTGGAACCGGCTCGTCTTCTTGGTGTAGGTGCGGCCGTGGCCCCAGAACGCGACGCGTGGAGAGCGCCCAGCCGGCCGCCGCGTCATCTGCCGCAGCAACAGCGGATAGGCCTCCAGGTTCCGCAATGCCTGCTCCAGCACCACCGCGTCGGCGGAAGCGGCCCGGTCCGCCACCTGACGCCAGAGGAGGGACCGTCCGCCCGGCGCGGGGAGCCGTCGCGAGGGGACCTGTACCGCGCAATCGCAGGGAGCGGCGTCGCGTCGGGCAGCCTGCTGCGGTGGTACGAGCCCGTACAGCACCTCCAGGGCGACACCGTTGGAGTTCAGCCGGTCCTGCAGGTGATTGAAGAACGACGTCCGATAGCCGGGGACGTAGGGCTGTACCACGACGACGCGCCGCCGGGTCTCTCGGTGTCCCACCGGAGTGATCGTCATGGCCGCCCTTCAGGGATCCGGACCGGGACCTCCCGGCGGCGGCGGACGAGTCCGCCCGTGTTCAGGCGGTCTCCGGCCACCGCACCGCTGTCCGTTCGCACCGGGCGGGACGCCTGGCGCACCACACCGTGGACGAAGCGCGCGTTGCCGAACAGGTACCGGCGCCACAGGCGGCGTGGTTCACAGCCGAGCCGGAACAGCCATTCCAGCCCGTTGTGCTGCATCCAGTGCGGTGCCTGCGGCTTGTTGCCGGCGACGAAGTCGAAGGCCGCGCCCACGGCCACGGCCACCACGGGCAGGGCGTCGCACAGTTCGGCGGCCCAGCGGTCCTGCTTCGGCGTGCCGAGTCCGACCCAGACGATGTCCGCCGCGGCGGAACGGATCCGCTCCAGCTGCTGGCGCCGTTCGTGGACGTGCAGGGGCCGGAAGGGCGGGGAGCAGGTACCCACGATCCGCGCCCCGGGATGGCGCCGCCGCAGCTCCCGGTGGAGTGCGTCGAGCACCTGGGGCGTGGAGCCGAGAAGGTAGTGGTTCACTTCCGTGTGCTCGGTCAGGGCGAAGACGTCCGTGAGGAGGTCGGGACCGTACACACGTGTGCTCGGCAGTGCGGCGGTGGGGTGGAGCAGGCGGTTGGCCCATACGACCGGCTGCCCGTCGGGCAGGTTCAGGGAGGCCGAACGGAGGATGGCGCGCAGCTCGGCGTCCCGGTCGGCCAGGGCGAGCGTGTAGGCGTTGGTCAGGTGTACGTCACTGCCGCGCCGGCTGCCGGAGGCGCCGGGTTCGTCGGTGGGTTCCTGCCGTGCCTCGCGCATCAGCCCGGCCAGGTGCACGACATGGCGGGCCGCGCTGTCGCGGGTGTGCGCGGTGATGGGCACGCCGAGGCACTCGACCACGGGAGCGGCCACCGGCTTCGTGCGGCTGCTCGCAGGGGCGGTCATGAGGCGGCGGCGGAGCTCGGCGTGATTCCGGCGGGCCGCTGGACGCTCTCGGCGTGCTCCCCGGCGGACAGACGCCGGCGGAAGTACGTGACGGTGTCGCACAGGCCGCGTTCCACGGGAGTCGTGGGTTCCCAGTTCAGCAGCTCGCGGGCCAGGGTGATGTCCGGACGCCGCCGCTCGGGGTCGTCCTGGGGACGCGGGATGAGCGTGATCTCGGAGCGGGTCCGGGTGATTTTGCCGATCCACTGGGCCAGTTCCAGCATGGAGACCTCGTGGGGATTGCCCAGGTTGACGGGTCCGCCGTGGTCGCAGGCGAGCATGCGCAGCAGGCCGTCGACCACGTCGTCGACGTAACACAGGGACCTGGTCTGGTTGCCGTCGCCGGTGACCGTGATCGGCTCCCCGCTCAGCGCCTGGCGGATGAAGGTGGGGATCGCCCGCCCGTCGTCCGGGCGCATCCGCGGCCCGAAGGTGTTGAAGATGCGCACGATCTTGGCGTCCACACCGCGGCTCCTGCGGTACGCCGTCGTCAGTGCCTCACCGAAGCGCTTCGCCTCGTCGTACACCGAGCGCGGGCCCACCGGGTTCACGTGCCCCCAGTAGCTCTCCGGCTGAGGATGGACCAGCGGGTCGCCGTACGACTCGGAGGTGGAGGTCAGCAGGAAGCGGGCGCCCTTGGCGGCGGCCAGATCCAGGGCGTGCCAGGTGCCGGCCGAGCCCACCCGGAGCGTCTCCAGGGGCAGTCTCAGATAGTCCACGGGCGACGCCGGTGACGCCATGTGAAGGACGGCGTCCACCGGCCCCGGCTCGTCCAGGCCCTCGGTGATGTCCCGGTGGCGGAACTGGAAGCGCCGGTCACCCGTGAGGTGCTCGATGTTCTCGGGGCTGGACGTCAGGAAGTTGTCCACGCAGACGACTTCGTGGTCCGCCTGAAGTAGCCGTTCACACACATGGGAGCCGAGGAACCCGGCCCCACCCGTAACTACCGCACGCATGCAGGTCCTCTCGGCCGCCCCGCCCAGGCCGGTGGCGAGGGCGAGCCTCGGTGTCATTGCCGAGGCGTAGATCAATGTCGTGTTTCTATTCCTTAGTCAGGAATAGTCCGATTGAGATGTCCTGCGGGCCACAATGCGTCCGAACAAGGACACCTTTCACCCGTTCTGCCGCAGAAGACGAAGGGATGCGCGATGCCGGTATCCGCTGCGAAGACGGCTCCTCGCCGGCCGGCTCCCTGGGGACGGGCGCACGGGGGAGTCCGGGCCGCCAAGCGGTTCATCGACTGCGCGGGGGCCGCCGTCCTGCTCCTGTTCGTGGCGCCGGTGCTGATCGCCGCCGCCGTCGCGGTGAAGCTCGACAGTCCGGGCCCGCTGCTGTTCCGCCAGCGTCGCACCGGCTGGCGGGGCAAGGAGTTCCACGTCCTGAAGTTGAGGACGATGCACATCGGTTCGGAGCGGTTGCGCGTCGCCATGGAGGAGTCCAACGAGGCCGACGGACACCTCTTCAAGATCCGCGAGGACCCGCGGGTGACCAGGGCCGGGCGCTGGTTGCGGCGTTACTCCCTGGACGAGCTGCCGCAGTTGGTCAATGTGCTGCGGGGGCAGATGTCCCTGGTCGGGCCCCGTCCGCTCCCGGTCGCGGACTCGGCGTTCACCGGGGAGGCCCGGCGCCGCCTGCTGGTCCGCCCCGGGATCACCGGACTCTGGCAGGTGAGCGGAAGGTCCGACCTCGCCTGGGAGGACGCCCTGCGGCTGGATCTCGAGTACGTCGACACCTGGTCGATCAAGCTGGACCTGGCGATCCTCTGCCGGACCCTCCCCGCCGTGCTGCGCGGTGACGGCGCCTACTGAGCCGGCTCCCGCGCGCCGCGGAGGGTTCGCCTCCACACCCGGGCGCCCCCAGGGCGTTGCGGGAGCCCACGGGCCCCAGCCAACGAGATCAGCCAGGGAGTGAGACCAGATGTCCGAGACTCGCCGTGGTGCGTCCCGGGGACAGGAACCCCCGCTGGGCGCGGAGCGGGCCCGATGGATTCCGCGCCGGCGCAAGGACTGGGTCCTGCCCGCCGTCATCGTCCGCCGGCTGCGCGACCGCCGCGTCAGGATGCCGCTGTACGCCGCGGCCGGACTGGTCCTGGCCGGTGCCGCCTGGATCGCGGTCACCGGAGTACTCGCCCGAAACGAACTGCTGGCCGCCCAGCGGAGCCTGCAGACGCTACGGCAGCACCTCGCGCAGCCCGCAGCGGCCCCGGCCACCGCTGCGGGCCCGCCTGCGGCGCCGGCCGCGACAGTGCAGGACACGGTGCGCGACGCCACCGGCCACGCCGCCCGGGCCCATCGGCTCACGACCGGCCCCGCCTGGTTCCCGGCGGCTCATCTGCCGGTTCTCGGCGGCCCCTTCCGCACGGTGCGCGGTATCGCGGAGGCCTCCGACCGGCTGACCCGCGACGTGCTCCCTCCCCTGGCGCGCACCGTCGCGGAACTCGATTCCACCGGGACGGACGACGGCCGGCACCTGGACCTCTCGGCGCTGCGCCGTGTGGCTCCCCTTCTCGAACAGGCCTCGCGCAGCGCATCGAGGGTGCGTGCCGATGTCGACGGCCTCCCGCACGGCACCTGGCTGCCGGCCACCGACCGGGCGCGCACCGAACTCGCCCGGCAGCTCGACCGCATCACCCCGCTCGCCCACGATGCCGCCGCTGCTGCCCGGTTGATGCCCTCGATGCTCGGAGCGGACGGACCGCGACGGTATCTGGCGGTGTTCGAGAACACCGCCGAGGCTCGTGGGACGGGCGGGCTGCCCGGAGCCTTCGCGGTGCTGAGGGCGGAGCGGGGCCGGCTGAGTTTCGAGCACTTCGGCAACGACACCGAACTGAGCGAGGCCCATGCGGACGTCGACCTGGGAGCGGAGTTCAACGGGCTCTACGGCTCCGCCGCCCCGACCCGGACCTGGGTCAACTCCAACATGAGCCCGCACTTCCCGTACGCGGCGCGGATCTGGGCCGCGGCGTGGCAGCGGCACAGCGGCCAGCGGGTGGACGGCGCCTTCGGCCTGGATCCCGGTGCGGTCTCCGGGCTCCTCGCCGCCTCCGGCCCTGCCCGGCTGCCCGACGGGAGCGCCGTCACCGCCCACAACGTCGTGGATCTCAGCGAGCGCACCAGCTACGCGCTCCACCCGGAATTCAAGCGGCGCAAGGCGTACTTCCTCGATGTGGCGCGCGCGGTGGCCATCCGGCTGCTCGGCGCGTCGACGGACCCCACACGCCGGACCGCACTCTTCTCGGCACTGCACCGGCAGTTGGGAGAAGGACGGATCAAGGTGTGGAGTGGGCACACGGCGGAGCAGCGCGAGCTCGTGGCGCGGTCGTTCGGCGGAGCCCTGCCGGGAGGATCCGCTCCCCTGGCCGGGCTGGTCGTCAACAATGCGGCGGGTACCAAGCTCGACTACTACCTCGACCGCCGGCTCACCTGGGCACCGGGCCGGTGCGTGGACGGCCGGCGCGAGGTCACCGTGACCGTGCGCCTTGCCAACCGGGCTCCTGCCTCGGGCCTCCCGCCGTACGTCGTCCAGCGGTTGGACGATCCGTCCTACGACACCCGGCCGGGTGACAACCGCCTCCTGGTGTCCTATTACGCCAGTGCCGGCGCCATCCTCACCGGGGCCGCCCTGGACGGACGCTCCGCTCAGCTCAGCCACGGCGCCGAGCGGGGCCACCCGGTCTTCACCCTCGACGTCGAGTTGCCCGCGGGCGCCGCGCGCACCCTCGTACTCCACTTGCTGGAGCGGCCCGCGGACCAATCCGCCTTCGTGCTGCGTCAGCCTCTGGTGCACCCCCTGCGGGCCAGAGCGCTGCCGAGCGGTCCGTGCACCGGCTGATCCGCCTGCCCGGCGGTACGGGATCCGGCTCCGGGCCGGCGGTGCCGTAACGCACGCCTCGCCTACCCCGGTGGCGGCTCCGGCCGACTCGGCTGGAGATGTCACGTTTTGACCGTGTATCGCGGCTACGATCACGTAGCTCCTGAACATCAATGTCGCCGCCGTCTTGCACACCTGGGGTGGATACCTTGGATCTGTCCGACTACCTTCGGTTCCTGGTCAGGCGCTGGCGCATCATCGCGGCGCTGGGCCTGCTGGGAACAGCGGTCGGCGTGTTCGTCACCCACATCACGACACCGCAGTACCAGGCCACCTCGACCCTCTTCGTGTCGCTCCAGGACTGGGACGACACGGTCAAGCTCAATCAGGGCAACAGCTTCGCCCAGGCGCGCGTCCGCTCCTACGCGGAAGTGGTCACCAGCCCTTACGTGACCGAACCGGTCGCCGAGTACCTGCGCCTGGACATGACGCCCTCCCAGCTGGCCCGGAAGATCACCACAGAGGTGCCTCTCGAAACGGTACTTCTCAAGATCACCGTCACCGACACCAAACCGGTCCGGGCGGCCCGGATCAGCAACGCGGTGGCCCACCGCTTCGCCGAGGTCATCGCCAAGATCGAACGACCGGAGGGCGCCCGGCTCTCGCCCGTCCGGCTGAGCATCACCGAGCACGCCACCAGGCCCAGGACGCCGACGTCCCCGAACCTGGTGCTCAACCTCGCACTCGGGCTCGTGGCCGGCCTGGGCCTCGGTACCGGCCTGGCGGTCGCGCGGGAGTCGCTGGACACCTCGGTGCGCAGCCGCAGCGACCTCACCCGGTGTCTCGCCGACACCGGCGGTCCGGCCGTACTCGGCAGCGTCGTCCTCGACCAGAGTGCCTCCCGGCACTCGGTGGCGGCGGACGACGACGCGTTCGGCCGGCGGGCCGAGGACTTCAGACGGCTGCGCACCAACCTCCGGTTCGTGGACATCGACGCTCCGCCCAAGGTCATCGCGGTCACCAGCGCGGTGCCCGCCGAAGGGAAGACGAGCATCTCGATCAACCTGGCGTCCTCGCTGGCCGAGTTCGGTTCCTCGGTCTGCCTGGTCGACGCCGACCTGCGGCGCCCCAGCGTGGCCTCCGCGCTCGGCCTGGTACAGGACGCCGGACTGACCACCGTGATGATCGGCCAGGCGAAAGCCGGGGACGTGATGCAGTCGGCGGGCGCGTTCTCGGTGCTGGCCAGCGGGATGCTGCCGCCGAACCCCGCGGAGATGCTGGGCTCGGAGCAGTTCCGTGCCGTGGTGCGCTCGCTCGCCGACAGGTTCGACCACGTGGTGATCGACACCGCCCCGGTCCTCCCGGTCGCGGACACACCGGCGATGGCCTCGGCGGTCGACGGCTATCTGCTGGCCGCCCGGTACGCGAAGAGCTCCCGGGGCCAGGTCACCGACGCCGTGCGCGCCCTGCAAGACGTCGGCGCCACCGTGCTCGGCAGCGTGCTCAACATGGTGCCCGCCAAGCGCGACAGCGAGCAGTACGGCTACGGGTACCGTCCCAAGCCCTCGGGACGCCGGGAGCGGCTCCGGCTCGTGCTCCGGCCACGGCTGCGCCGCCGCGGCAGGCCGGCGACGATCGGCGTCTTCCCCGCGCCGTCCGCCCCGACGGTGAAGGACACCACGCCGGTGGCTGCCCAGGAAGGCGGCGACCATCACTGACCGCGGAGAGGACGCCACGGCCGGCCCCGGCCCCGCCCGCCGGGTGCCGCGCCGTCGGCCAGGCGGCCGTCGGCGCGGGAGACCCGGCATGACGGTTCGCGGCTCCCGGCCGATGGCCCGGGGCGCGCGGATGCGCGCACTTCCGGCCCTGACGGCCGCGGTCCTGGGTGGCTCGGCACTGCTCATCTCGTGCGCGGCCGACTCGCCGGCGCGTACGCAGGCCGGCGCAGGTTCCGCCGCGGGGCCGGTCGAGCAGCTGAGGGTCAGGGTCCTCGACGTCCTGCCCCACGACCCGAAGGCCTATACGCAGGGCCTGGAGATGGCCGGGCGCACGCTCTACGAGGGAACGGGCATGGCCGGTGAGTCGTCGATCCGCCGGGGCCCGCCCGGCCGGCGTCCCGCCGTCCGTGCCGACCTGCCGGCGCCACTGTTCGGGGAGGGGGTCACCGTCCTCGGACGGACGCTGTGGCAGTTGACCTTCCGGGACCGCATCGCCATCGAACGGGACGCCGGGACCCTGGCCGAACTGCGTCGTCTCCCCTACCCGGCGGAGGGCTGGGGCGTATGCCACCAGCCGGGGCGCGGGCGGCTGGTCACCAGTGACGGTTCCGCCCGGCTCACCTTCCGGGACCCGCGCACACTGGCCCCGACGGGTGAACTCCGCGTCACTCTTCGAGGCCGTCCGGTGCCGCGGCTCAACGAGTTGGAATGCGTGGGCGCCCATGTGTACGCCAATGTCTGGCCCTCCGACCGGATCGTGCGCGTCGACTCGGGCACCGGCGCGGTCACCGCTCAGATCGACGCCTCGGGGCTGCTGCCCTCGAAGAAGCGGCGGCCCGCCGAGGTGCTGAACGGCATCGCCGCCATCCCGGGCACCGACGAGTTCCTGCTCACCGGCAAGTGGTGGCCGAAGATGTTCCGGGTGGTTTTCGTCGCCAGGTGATGCGGTCCCCGTCCGGTCGGCAGGGCCGCGCGGCGGGGGCCGGGGGCCCCGGGCCGTACTGGCTGCTGGGGCGCGGGCCGCCTCAGCCACAAGGGGCGGTGTCCCGCTGCCGACCAAGGAGACGTCCCGCTCACCAGGTCCGCGTCTGCGGACGGTGAGCGGGACCGTCTCACTGACCGGCGGCAGGAGTCGTCCACGGGCGGGAAACGTTTACCCGTGGGCGGGAAGCGACGCTCACCGCACCGCACCGCCCCCGGCACTCACCGGCTCAGCCTCCGGAACCGCCGGACCGCGAGCGGCAGGAAGACCGCCGTCAGGATCACCGGCCACACCCCGGCCATCAGCAGCGCGTGCTGCTCGACCCAGGTGTCACCACCGACCGGATTGCCGAACAGCTCGCGGGTCGCCGCCGCCGTGGAGGAGATCGGGTTCCAGACCGCCACCCAGCCGAGCCAGTCGGGCATGAGCTGCGGTGCGACGAAGATGCTGGAGATCATCGTGAAGGGGAAGGCGACCGCGAAGAGGCCGCCCGCCGCCTCCGGGTTGGGCACGATCAGGCCGAGCCACACCCCGATCCAGATCAGTGAGAAGCGCAGCCACAGCAGCAGTCCGAACGCGCCGAGGAAGCCCAAACCGCCGTCCGGCCGCCAGCCCATGGCGAGCGCGGTGAGCATCATGATCGCCAACTCGGAGCAGGCGACGATGATGTCGGTGACCCCGCGCCCGGCCACCACGGCAGAGGAGGCCATCGGCATCGAGCGGAAGCGGTCGATGACGCCCTTGGTGGAGTCGTAGACCACGACGGTCGCGGTGTTGATGAAGCCGAACGCCATGGTCATCGCGAACATGCCCGGCATCAGGAAGTCGTTGTAGTCCCCGCCGCCCGGCACCTTCATGGCGCTGCCGAAGACATAGCCGTAGAGCAGCACGGACATGATCGGGAAGCCCAGCTGCCAGGCGATGTTGACCGGCTGGCGCTGGTAGTGGGTCAGGCCGCGGCGGACGATGTTCCAGCAGTCGGCGAGCAGCCAGTGGGCAGCGCTCCGCATGCCGGGCGTGCTCAGGTCGGTGGCGCTCATGCCGCGGACTCCTTCTCGGTGCGGTGGCCGGTCAGGCGCAGGAACACGTCGTCGAGGCTCGGCCTGCGCAGCCCGATGTCCTCGACGCGGACGCCCTCGTCCTGCAGGGTCCGGGCGATTTCGGTGAGGGCGGTGACCCGGTCGGCGACCGCGGCGTGCACCCGCAACTCCGTCTCGTCCGCCTCGGGTTCGCCGTCCGCGACCCGGGCGACGACCTTCACCACACGCGGGATCTCGGACCGCTCGGCGACCACGACCTCGATGCGGTCGCCGCCGACCAGGTTCTTCAGCCCGTCCGGGGTGTCGTCGGCGATGGCCCGCCCCTGGTCGATGACGGTGATGTGCGAGGCGAGCTTGTCGGCCTCCTCCAGGTACTGCGTGGTCAGCAGCACAGTCGTGCCGCCGGCCACCAACGCCCGCACGGAGTCCCAGACTTCACCCCGGCTGCGGGGGTCGAGACCGGTCGTCGGCTCGTCGAGGAAGAGGACGGCCGGGGCGAGGATCATGGACGCCGCGAGGTCGAGGCGGCGCCGCATGCCGCCGCTGTACTTGCCGACGCCCCGGTCGCCGGCGTCGGTCAGGTCGAACTGCTCCAGCAGTTCGGTCGCCCGCAGCCGGGCCCGCTTCCCGCCCAGGTGGAACAGGCGGCCGAACATCTCCAGGTTCTGCCGGCCGGTGAGCACCTCGTCCACCGCCGCGTACTGGCCGGTGAGCCCGATCCGGGCCCGGACCTCGCGCGACTGCCGGGCCACGTCGAGACCGGCGACCGTCGCCCTGCCCCCGTCCAGCCGGATCAGCGTGGACAGGATGCGGACGGCGGTGGTCTTGCCCGCCCCGTTCGGCCCGAGCAGGCCGTGCACCGTCCCCTCGCGCACCGCCAGGTCGAAGCCGTCGAGTGCGCGCTTCTCGCCGTACCGCTTCTCCAGCGCCTCGGCCCGCACCGCGTATCCGTCCATGCCGCCCCCTCCCTTGCGCCCGCGCCCCGTCGGCCCGAACTGAGTACAGCGTACCCGATTACGCGTACGCCGTACCCAATTTTCCCGCGGGGACCTAAGCTGGGCTCCATGACGAGTGGCACGGGCGGTACGGAGACCAGCGGCAGCGGCGACATCGCCCGCACCCTCGAACTGCTGTGGGACACCGGCCGCCGCCCCAGCCGCGGCCCGAAACCGGCACTGACCCTGGACCGCATCGTGGAAGCAGCCGTCAGACTCGCGGACACCGAGGGCCTGGAGGGGCTCTCCATGCGCCGCGTCGCCGCCGAACTCGGCACCGGCACCATGTCGCTGTACCGGTACGTCCCCGGCAAGGGCGAGCTGCTCGACCTCATGCTGGACCGGGTGCAGCGCCCCTCCGAGAACCCCGCCGACCCCGGCGCCGGCTGGCGCGCGGCCCTGGAGGCACTGGCGCGCGCGACCCTCGCCCTCTACCGCCGCCACCCCTGGCTGCTCCAGGTCAACCAGTCCCGCCCGATCCTCGGCCCGAGCGCCCTCGACGGCATGGAGAAGGTGCTGACCCTGATCCGCCCGATGGGGCTGAGCGACCCCGAACTGGTCTCCGCGATCATCATGATCGACGGGTACGTCGTAGGGGCCGCGCGCTCGCAGCTGTACGAGCAGGAGGCGGAGCGCCGGACGGGCCTGACGGACGCCGAGTTCTGGCAGGCGCAGGTGCCGATGCTGGAGAAGGCCATGGCATCGGGCCGTTACCCGGTCATGGCGTCGCTCTCCGAGGACGCCTTCGGAAGGGACTTCGACCACTTCGAGTTCGGTCTGCAGCGGATCCTGGACGGGCTGGAGGTCCTGGTCGCGAAGCGCAGGGCGTAGGGGCCCGGGCCATCAGGCCCAACGGGCCGACCCGTTGGGGCCGGGGACGGCGCCGAGCTGCGCGAGGCCGGCCAGGACGTCGGTGCACCTCCAGTACTCGCCGAACCTGCCGCCGGAGACCCGCGGGATGTCATGGCCTCTGAAGGCGACGGGGGTGCCGACCGGGGCCATGGCGGACCGGCTGGGACTGCATCCGACGGATCCGCAATGCGTGAGCCTGCTCGGCCTCGAACCCGAGCCCCTCACGACGGGAGGTGGGCTCCGCACAGGCCGCACGGCTGCGGGAGCGGTAAAACCCGGGGCGGGAGACGGGCGGACCGGGGGGAACGGGCGGCCCGGAGCCGGGGGAACGGGCGGCCCGGGGCCAGCGCGACGGGGGAACGGGTGGACCTGGCCCCGGGAGGACAGGAAGGGGACGGGGTCGCTAGCCCCGGCGCATCAGCCGCCGCAGGCCGAGCAGGGCGATCAGCACGGCACCCGCGGCGATCGCGCCGGTCTTGAGATTGCCGCTCAGCCCGTCTCCCCCGCCGTCGGACGTGGCCGAACTCCCGCTCCCGGACGGCGCGTCGGACCCGCCACCGCCCGGGGCGTCCTGCGGCTCCACCGGGCTGTCCGCCCCCTCGGCCCCGTACATCAGCTTCTTGCCGTCCGCGGTGTAGGTGACGGACTCCCCCTGCCCCAGGAACGGCACGCCGAGACGTTCCTTCTTCTTGATCTTCCCGCCGTTCCAGTCGTACGCGATCGCGCCGAAGTAGCTGCGTACGACGAGGTGTTCACCGTCCGGGGAGAGTGTGGCGTCGGTGGCCTCCAGGTCGGGGACGGCCGCGACGGGCCGGAACGTGTTCGACCCGGACGGGGAGAGCCGGGCCGGGCCCTCGTACAGGTGCCCGCCCTTCTCGTTCTTGTCGACGATGTAGACGCGGCCGGTCTTCGGGTGCACGACGAGCGACTCGGCGTCCCGCGCGCCGTCGGAGTACTTCACGACGTACTGCGTGGCCTTGATCGTCTGGTCGCGCAGGTTCTTCGGCTCGGGCAGCCGGTAGATCCAGACGTACGGCCAGGTGCCGCCGAGGTTGTCGCCGATGTCGCCGACGTAGATCTGGCCGTCCGGCCCCATGGAGATGGCCTCGACGTCGCGCGGGCTGCCCACGCCGGACATGGTGATCGTGGCGACCGTCTCGCCCGTCGCGCTGTCGACGGCGTAGAGATACGCCCCGTCGTCGCTGTCGTTGTGCGTCCAGTAGATGCCGGGGTGCTGCCGCGAGGCCGCCAGGCCGCTGGACTCGGTGATGCGCGGGTCCTTGATCGTGAACTTCTCGTCGCCGTCGGCGGCGGAGGCGGGCACGGCGAGGGCACCCGTGAGGAGGGCCGCGGCGAGAAGGGCGAACGGTCTGCGCATGCCCCAAGCCTGCCATCCCGCCCGGCGGTTCAGCGGCGGTTCACCGGGGCCGGGGGATCAAGGAGGACGGCCGGACACCGCGCGTGGCCCGACTCACACCCCGCCGGGCGATCCGATCGTTCATGATGAGCGGATGCTCAGGTTCATGCCCGTCGGTGACTCCATGACGATCGGAAGCACGGGCGAACACACATGGCGCTACCGGCTGTGGCAGCACCTGTGCCGTTCCTACGGCGGCCCCTTCACCCTCGTCGGGCCGCGCGAGACGCTCTACGACAAGCTCGCCGAGGCCCCGGTGTCGTACGCCTACGCGGAACCGGACTTCCCGCGCGCGCACCTGGCCGGCTGGGGCGAGGGCTGGCAGCACATGGCGCCGCTGATCGGTGACGCGGTGCGCTCGTACCGCGCGGACGTCCTCCTGGTCTCCCTGGGCCTGATCGACCTCGGCTTCTACACGAACGCCGAGCAGACCGCCGACAACGTCCGGACCTTCGTGTCCGAGGCGCGGGCGGCCAACCGCCGCGTGGGGATGGTGTGGCTGCCGGTGACCCCGAACGTGCGCGCCCAGACGGATGCCGCGTTCGCCGTCGAGGTCGCCCGCTTCAACGAACTCCTCGCCAAGACGGCGGCCGACCTCGACGAGCCCGGCTCCCCCGTCCTCCTGGCCTCGCCCCCGCCGTCGTACGACGTCGCCACCGACACCTACGACGGCACCCACCCCAACGCGAGCGGCGAACACAAGATCGCGGCGGCCTTCGCGGAGGCGATGCACCAGGGCTGGGACCTGGCGGGCCCCTACGACGACTAGCTCTCCCCGATCACCCGGACGACGTGCTCCGCACAGAGCGGGACGTCGAGGCCCGGATTTTCGTGCTTGCCTGGAGCGCACTTCAAGACGTTGGCTTGGGGACCATGAAGTACACGCAGCTCGGACGCACGGGACTCAAGGTCAGCCGGCTCGTCCTCGGCACCATGAACTTCGGCCCCCAGACCGACGAGGCCGACAGCCACGCCATCATGGACGCGGCGCTGGACGCGGGCATCAACTTCTTCGACACCGCCAATGTGTACGGCTGGGGCGAGAACAAGGGCCGCACCGAGAGCATCATCGGCAACTGGTTCGCGAAGGGCGAAGGACGGCGCGACAAGGTCGTCCTCGCCACGAAGGTCTACGGCAACATGGGCGCCGACGGCCCGGCCTGGCCCAACCACGACAAGCTTTCCGCGGTCAACATCCGGCGGGCCGTGGACGCCAGCCTCAAGCGGCTCCAGACCGACTACATCGACGTCTACCAGTTCCACCACGTCGACCGGAACACTCCGTTCGAGGAGATCTGGCAGGCGATCGACGTCCTGGTCCAGCAGGGCAAGATCCTCTACGTCGGCTCGTCGAACTTCCCCGGCTACAAGATCGCCCAGGCCAACGAGATCGCCGCCCGGCGCGGCGGGACCATCGGCCTGGTCAGCGAGCAGTGCCTGTACAACCTCGCCGAGCGGCGCGCCGAGATGGAGGTCGTCCCGGCCGCGCAGGAGTACGGCCTCGGGGTGATCCCGTGGTCGCCGCTGCACGGCGGTCTGCTGGGCGGCGTCATCAAGAAGGAGGTCGAGGGAGGCCGCCGCGCCTCCGGCCGCGCGGCCGACGCGCTCGCCGACGCCGGCACCCGCGCGCAGATCCAGTCCTACGAGGACCTGCTCGACAAGCACGGCATCGAGCCCGGCGAGGCCGCCCTGGCCTGGCTGCTCACCCGCCCCGGCGTGACCGGCCCGATCGTCGGCCCGCGCACCGCCGAACAGCTCGCCTCCGCCGTCCGCGCGTCCGAGCTGGAACTGTCCGAGGAACTCCTGACCGCCCTGGACGAGATCTTCCCGGGCCCGGGCCCGAGCCCGGAGGCTTTCGCCTGGTAGGTCCCCCCTTCAGGGGCGCGGCAGCTGTCGCACCATGCGGCTCCGCTGCGCCCCAGGGGGCGCGGGCAACTGCGCGACCAGCCCCCACCGGCCCGCAGCCGAAGAGCAACCGTCCGCAGCCGCCACCGGCCCACAGCCGAAGAGCAACCGACCGCAGCCCCCGCCGCCCTACCTCCCGAGCACGGAAGCCAAGGCGACGACGAGAAACATCAGCACGAGCACACCGGCCATGATCCGGTTGCGGGTTTTCGGGTCCACGACACCGAGCCTAACCGGCTCCCCCGAGCGGCCAGCGCCCGACCGCCTCGTACCGGGGCTGCTCCCCCGGAACCCCCGACGTCGGCAGATTGCTCCGCACCAGGCAGAGCTCCCGCACGGTCCAGCTCCGGCCCGTGAATCCCGCGAGGGTGTCCAGGAACGCCCGCACGTCCCCCGCCTCCCGGCTCCGTGCCACGGTCAGATGGGCCTTGTACCGCCGGTGCTCCCCCATCGGCACCCCGGCCTTGCGCGCGGCCGCCTCGGCCCGCTCGGCCAGCAGCCGGAGGGCCGCCAGGTCCCCCTCGGCCCCGGCCCACAGCGCCCTCCCGTGCCCGAACTGCCCGCCACCCCGCACGCCCAGTGAAAACGGCTCGGTCCGGCGCGCGGCACGCTCCAGCCGCTCCGCCAGCTCCGGCACGACACCGTCGTCGACCTCACCGTAGAACGCGAGCGTGAAGTGCCAGCCGGGACGGCCGGTCCAGCGCATGCCGTCGGCGCCGGGCAGCGCGCGCAACTCGTCGACGACACCCCCGAGTTCACGGCACACTTCGTCAGGGGGCAGCACGGCCGCGAAGAGTCTCATGGGTCCAGCCTGGCACCATGAGGCCATGCAGATCACCATCCGGGACGGCGGGCCCGACGACATTCCCGCGATACTCGGCATGCTCGACGGCTGTGTGGAGTGGCTGGTCTCCCAGGGGCGCACGGGGCAGTGGGGGACGAAGCCCCTCTCCCAGAGCCCGAAGACGGTGGAGTCGGTCGGCCGGTACATGACGGAAGGCAGCGTGTTCATGGCCGAGGTCGACGGCGTCCCGGCCGGCACAGTCACCCTCACCGGCTCGGCGGGCGCCTACCTGTCCCATCTCCCGCAGCCCGGCGAACCCGAGCGCTACATCCACTGGCTGGCCTCCGACCGCCGCTTCCAGGGGCACGGCGTGGGCAGCGCCCTGCTCGCGCACGCCGCCGAGGAGACCCGCCGCGCCGGGATCTCCCTCCTGCGCGTCGACTGCTACGCCGGCGACGACGGCAAGCTCGTCCGCTACTACGAGTCCAACGGCTTCACCCGCACCCAGGCCTTCACGGTCGGCGAGAACGACTGGCCCGGCCAGCTGCTGGCCCGGCGGGTGTAGGCGGCCTCCGGACCCGGGCGTATCCAGGTCACCGTGCGTATCGTTGTACTGCGCGGCCGGCTCCATCCGCGAGTACGGCCGGGGAGGAGCGCCACGATGACCGTCCTTGCAGACAGGATCGAGATGGCCGACAGCAGCGGTGAACTCACCCTCGACACGATGTTCGAGTGGGTGGAGACGATGCCGGTCCCCGAGGGCTACAAGGTCGAGATCGTCGGGGGGAACATCTTCATGGCGCCTCAGCGGGACACCCACTGGGACATCATCCTGGACATCGTCGAGCAGCTGCGCAGCAAGTATCCGCGCAAGCGCGTCAAATCCGATGTCCGTGTCGACTACCCGGGCCATCTCAACGGCTTCGCCTCAGACATCACCGTGATGGCGGAGGACTCGGCGAAGAACGACAAGGGCCTGTGGCGCTACCAGGACGTCGAGTTCGTCGCCGAGGTGATCTCCAGGAAGACCGGCGCCAACGACTACGGCCCCAAGAAGGACGCGTATGCCGCCGCCGGCGTGCCGGTGTACCTGATCGTGGATCCGTACACGGGCCGCTGGCATCTGCACACCAAGCCCAAGGACGGCGAGTACCGGGGCGAGCTGAGCCTGGACTTCGGGGACGAGATCGACCTGACCGGCACCGTGGTCGGGCTCGTCCTGGAGACCGGTGAGTTCCCCCGGGACTGACGCCGCCTCCTACGCCGCCGGGGCCAGCTGCTCCCGCTCCCGGGGCACGAACCGCACCCGGGGATGCCCGCCGTGCCAGCCCACCGACAGGCGCAGGTTGCCGACGCGGGCCAGGATCAGGCCGATCACCGCCGCGGCGAGCACCGCCACCGCGCCGCCGGCCGCGAGGCCGATCCGTGCGCCGTACGTATCGGTGATCCAGCCGACGATCGGGGCGCCGACCGGCGAGCCGCCGAGGAAGACCATCATGTAGAGGGCCATGACACGGCCGCGCATGGCCGGGTCCGTGGACATCTGGATGCTGGTGTTCGTCGTGACGTTGACGGTCATGCCGAACAGGCCCAGCGGGACCATGAGCAGGGCGAACATCCACAGCGTGGGGGTCGTCGCCGCCAGGATCTCCAGCGCGCCGAAGGCCATGGCCGCCATGATCAGCAGCCGCAGCCGGGCCGTTCCCCGCCGCGCCGCGAGCAGCGCGCCCGCGACCGAGCCGACCGCCATCAGCGTGTTGAACATGCTGTAGGCGCCCGCCCCGGCGTGGAACACGTCGTCCGCGAAGGCCGACAGGTAGACGGGGAAGTTGAAGGCGAAGGTGCCGACGAATCCGACGAGGACGATCGGCCAGATCAGCTCCGGGCGGCCGGTGACGTAGCGCACGCCTTCGCGCAGCTGTCCCTTGCCGCGCGGGGCTCGCTCCACGACGTGCAGCTCGCGGGCGCGCATCAGCAGCAGTCCGGTGAGCGGCGCGATGAAGGACAGGCCGTTGAAGAGGAAGGCGTAGCCGGTGCCGACGCCGGTGATGAGGAGACCGGCGACGGCGGGGCCGACGAGCCGGGCGGACTGGAAGTTCGCCGAGTTCAGGCTGACGGCGTTCTGCAGCTGCCCCGGGCCGACCAGCTCGGAGACGAAGGACTGCCGGGCCGGGTTGTCCACGACGGTGGCGAGTCCGACGGCGAACGCGGCGACGTACACGTGCCACACCTGGACCTGACCGGTGAGGGTGAGGACGGCCAGGGCGATCGCGGTGAGCGCCATCGAGGTCTGCGTCACGAGGAGCGTTGGCCGCTTGCGCAGCCGGTCGACGAGGACACCGCCGTAGAGGCCGAAGAGCAGCATCGGCAGGAACTGCAGCGCGGTCGTTATGCCGACGGCGGCGGAGGAGCCTGTGAGGCTGAGCACCAACCAGTCCTGGGCGATGCGCTGCATCCACGTGCCGATGTTCGAGACGACCTGACCCATGAAGAACAGGCGGTAGTTCCGCACCTTCAGGGAGGAGAACATCGAGGACTTGCGGGCGGGCCGGGCGGAGGCGGGTGCGTCGAGGGCGGGCGGGGAGTCGTGGGGATCAGGTGCGGGGGCGGAAGCTGCTCCGGTTCCCGAACTCAAAGAATTCGCCTCCTTGCGACGTCCTGCTTACAGATGCGCGAGCTTCTCCAGCACGGGGGCGGCGGCGCGCAGTTTCGCCCACTCGTCCTCGTCGAGGTTCTCCACCAGCGTCGCCAGGAACGCGTTCCGCTTGGCGCGGCTCTCCTCGAGCATGGCCTCGGCCTGCTCGGTGCGCGTGACGACCTTCTGGCGCCGGTCCTCGGGGTGCGGCTCCAGCCGGACCAGGCCCTTGGCCTCCAGCAGCGCCACGATGCGGGTCATCGACGGCGGCTGGACGTGCTCCTTGCGGGCGAGCTCGCCCGGCGTGGCCCTGCCGCACAGGGACAGGGTGCCCAGCACCGACATCTCGGTGGGGCTGAGCGATTCGTCGACCCGCTGGTGCTTGAGCCGACGGGACAGCCGCATCACTGCGGATCGGAGGGAGTTCACGGCGGCTACATCGTCGCCATGGCTGAGGTCCGGCATGTTCTTTAGGGTAACTCATTACTCTCGCTAAAGACCAGCGGTAACACGCCGAACGGTCCGTGACGCCCGCCACTGAAGCGCGACATCACTCATATGGGTGATACGGCGACGGAACCGCGCGCATCGCACCGAACGGTGCCGCGACCCTCGTGCCCATGGGGACCAGCGTGCTCAGCCTGCGAATAGACCAGCACCTGCTCGAACGGCTCCGGCACCATGCCGCGAAAAGCGGAATGAGCGTCCAGGACTATGTCGTCCGGACGCTCATTCGCAATGACTTCGACCAGCGGTTCCAGGCCGCCGTCGAGGAGACGGAGAGGTTCTACGGGTCACCCGACTCCGCCGACGAGGATCCGGATCAGGTCAGACCCAGCGCCGGCATCAGGTAGTAGAACGCGAACACCGCCGCCACCGCGTACATCGCCGGCGGCACCTCCCGGCCCCGCCCGGCCGCCAGCCGCAGCACCACGAAGGTGACGAAGCCCATGCCGATGCCGTTGGTGATCGAGTAGGTGAACGGCATCATCAGCATCGTCACGAAGGCCGGAACGGCGATCGTGTAGTCCGCCCAGTCGATCTCCTTGACCGACCCGGCCAGGATCAGGAAGCCGACCGCGACCAGCGCGGGCGTGGCCGCCTGGGAGGGGACCATCGTGGCGACCGGCGTCAGGAAGAGGGCGACGGCGAAGAGGCCGCCGGTGACGACGTTCGCCAGACCGGTCCGGGCGCCCTCGCCGACACCGGCCGTGGACTCGACGAAGGCGGTCGTCGCGGAGGAGGAGCTGGCACCGCCGGCGGCGACCGCGAGGCCGTCGACGAACAGCACCTTGTTGATGCCGGGCATCTGCCCCTCGCCGTCGGTCAGCTTCGCCTCGTCGGAGACGCCCATGATCGTGCCCATCGCGTCGAAGAAGCACGACAGCAGCACGGTGAAGACGAAGAGCACGCCGGTGAGCATGCCGACCTTGCCGAAGCCGCCGAACAGGCTGACCTGCCCGATCAGCCCGAAGTCGGGGCTGGCGACCGGGTTGCCGGGCCACTTCGGCGTGGTCAGGCCCCAGCTCGGAACCTTCGCCACCGCGTTGATGACGACCGCGAGGACCGTCATGGCGACGATCGAGATCAGGATCGCGCCGGAGACCTTGCGCACGATGAGCGCCAGGGTCAGCAGCACGCCGAGCACGAAGACGAGGACCGGCCAGCCGTTCAGGTGACCGTCGCCGCCGAGCTGGAGCGGGACGGTGGTCTGGGCGGCGTCCGGGATCCGGGAGACGAAACCAGCGTCGACCAGCCCGATCAGCATGATGAACAGGCCGATACCGATGGAGATGGCCTTGCGCAGCCCGTAGGGCACGGCGTTCATGACCCGCTCGCGCAGCCCCGTCGCCACCAGCAGCATGACCACGAACCCGGCGAGGACCACCATGCCCATCGCGTCCGGCCAGGACATCCGCGGGGCGAGCTGGAGGGCGACGACGGAGTTCACGCCGAGGCCGGCGGCCAGGGCGATCGGGACGTTGCCGATGACGCCCATGAGGAGGGTGGTGAGCGCGGCGGTGAGGGCCGTCGCGGTGACCAGCTGCCCGTTGTCGAGCTGGTGGCCGTACATGTCCTTGGCGCTGCCGAGGATGATCGGGTTCAGCACGATGATGTAGGCCATCGCGAAGAAGGTGGCCAGACCGCCCCGGACCTCGCGGGACAGGGTGCTGCCCCGTTCGGAGATCCGGAAGAAGCGGTCGAGTGCGCCGTACGTGCGCCCGGCTCCCGGCTTTTCAGGGGCGGGGACCTTGGCAGGAGCCGAGGAGGACATGTGTTTGGTGTTTCCTACGAAGAGAAGTGGTCAGACATAAACCGTTTCAGTATGAACATATAAAGGCTCGATCGGCCATCTCCGCGCGTAGACCCGATCTCCTCGTAAGCTGTCCCCATGGCGAAGTGGACCCCCAGACACGAGGCGCCGGAGCCCCTGGAGGGCCCCGTGGTCGCCACCATCATCGGCGGCACAATCCTGTGGTTCGTCCTCTTCCTCGCCCAGCTCCCCTTCTACGGCTGGTTCGACGACCACGGCCACACCTGGTGGGTGTGGACCTGCCTGGCCGGCGCCGGGCTGGGACTGATCGGCATCTGGTACGTCCGCAAGCGCGACGCCGCGATCAAGCGGGCGGAGACGAGCGAGGACCTGACGGCCACACCCTCGGCCGAATAGGACCCCCCGGGTCCGCGGCACCTTCCTGCCTCCCTCCGGCGAGACACGCCCCCGCCCCCTCCCTACGCTCGTATAAGGCGGCGAAACGCTCGAAACCGTCGGCGCGCAACCGCCGCCCGACCGGTGAGGAGCGCAGCGATGACGATGCAGAACAGCGCGGCCGAGGCCGACCGTGCCCTGAAGTCCAAGCACCGGGCGATGTGGGCCCAGGGCGACTACCCGTCCCTGGCCGCCGAGGTCATCCCCGAGCTGGGAGCGATCCTGGCCGAGGCGTGCGGGGTGCGCTCCGGACAGCGGGTGCTGGACGTGGGCGCCGGCTCCGGAAACGCCGCGATCCCGGCGGCCCTGACCGGCGCGGACGTGGTGGCCTCCGACCTCACCCCCGAGCTGTTCGAGGCGGGCCGGCGGGTGGCCGAGAAGCAGGGCACCCGCCTCACCTGGCAGGAGGCCGACGCCGAGGCCCTGCCCTTCGGGGACGCCGAGTTCGACACCGTGCTGTCCTGCGTGGGCGTCATGTTCGCCCCGCACCACCAGCAGGCCGCCGACGAACTCGTCCGGGTCTGCCGCCCGGGCGGCACCATCGGGCTGCTCAGCTGGACGCCCCAGGGCTTCATCGGCCGGATGTTCGCCGCCATGAAGCCGTACGCGCCACCGCCCCCGCCCGGCGCCCAGCCGCCCCCGCTGTGGGGGGACGAGGACCACGTCCGAGCCCTCCTCGGCGACCGGGTCACGGACGTCAGCGCCGAACGCCGCACGGTCCGGGTGGACCGCTTCGAGACGCCGGAGATGTTCCGCGACTACTTCAAGGAGCGCTACGGCCCGACCATCAGCGTCTACAAGAACATCGCGGGCGAGCCCGACCGCGCCGCCGCCCTGGACGGCGCCCTGGTGGACCTCGCCCGCGACGGCGACCAGAGCACGGGCTCGGGCGGGACCGTCCTGGAGTGGGAGTACCTGCTGTTCACGGCCCGCCGGGCGGGCTGACACCGGGGCGTGGCACCGGGGTCCGACGGCCTGCAACTGCCGTACGACCACGGCACGAAGTCCGTCCTTCCCAGGTCGGATCTTCGCCGCATTCAGCGGGTGAAGCGGCAAATCCGCACGTACCGTCGAATGCATGACGCATCTCGACGCGGGTGCCCGGCCCGACTCCGCACGGCCGGCGACGGTCACCTCCCGTGAGACCGGCCTGACCGGTGCTCAGGTCGCCGAACGGGTGGAGCGCGGGCAGGTCAACGACGTGCCGGTGCGCAGCAGCCGCTCCACCGTCGACATCGTCCGGGCGAACGTCTTCACCCGCTTCAACGCGATCATCGGCGTGCTGTGGCTGATCATGCTGGTGGTCGCCCCGATCCAGGACAGCCTGTTCGGGTTCGTGATCCTCGCCAACACCGGCATCGGGATCGTCCAGGAGTGGCGGGCGAAGAAGACGCTGGACTCGCTCGCGCTGATCGGCGAGGTCAGGCCGACCGTGCGCCGCGACGGGACCGCCGCGCAGGTCAGCACGTCCGAGATCGTGCTGGACGACCTGATCGAGATCGGGCCCGGGGACAAGGTCGTCGTCGACGGTGTCTGCGTCGAGGCGGACGGCCTTGAGATCGACGAGTCGCTGCTCACCGGTGAGGCCGACCCGGTCGTCAAGCACCCCGGCGACCACGTCATGTCGGGCAGCTTCGTGGTCGCGGGCGGCGGTGCCTTCCAGGCGACGAAGGTCGGCCGCGAGGCCTACGCCGCCCAGCTCGCCGAGGAGGCCTCGCGCTTCACCCTCGTCCAGTCCGAGCTGCGGTCGGGCATCTCCACCATCCTCAAGTACGTCACGTGGATGATGGTCCCGACCGCGATCGGCCTCATCATCAGCCAGCTGGTCGTCAAGGAGAACGCCTTCGACGACTCCGTCGCCCGCACGGTCGGCGGCATCGTCCCGATGGTCCCCGAGGGGCTCGTCCTGCTCACCTCGGTCGCCTTCGCCATCGGCGTGATCCGCCTGGGCCGCAAGCAATGCCTGGTGCAGGAGCTGCCGGCGATCGAAGGGCTGGCCCGGGTCGACACGGTCTGCCTCGACAAGACCGGCACCCTCACCGAGGGCGGCATGGACGTCACCGAGCTGCGGCCGCTCCAGGGCGCCGACGAGACGTACGTACGCAAGGTACTCGGCGCGCTGGGCGCCTCGGACCCGCGGCCGAACGCCTCCCTGAAGGCGATCATCGACACCTACCCGGCCGTCGAGGACTGGCGCTGCACCGAGGCGCTGCCGTTCTCCTCGGCCCGCAAGTACAGCGGCGCCGCGTTCAGCGAGGGCGACGGACAGGCCGGCCGCTGGCTGCTGGGCGCACCCGACGTGCTGCTGGCGGAGGACGATCCGGCCCTGGCCGAGACCGGGCGGCTGAACGAGCAGGGCCTGAGGGTGCTGCTGCTCGCCCGGGTCGCGCGGGACCTGGACGACCCCGAGGTGACGCAGGGGGCGAAGCCCACCGCGCTGGTCGTGCTGGAGCAGCGGCTGCGGCCGGACGCCGCGGACACGCTGCGCTACTTCGCCGACCAGAACGTCCGGGCCAAGGTCATCTCCGGCGACAACGCGGTGTCGGTCGGAGCGGTCGCCGCCAAGCTCGGCCTGTCCGGCACGACCGTGGACGCGCGCCGGCTGCCCGCCGAGCAGGACGGTATGGCCGAGGCCCTCGACGGCGGCACGGTCTTCGGACGGGTCACCCCGCAGCAGAAGCGGACCATGGTGGGAGCGCTGCAGACCCGCGGGCACACGGTCGCCATGACGGGCGACGGGGTCAACGACGTCCTCGCCCTGAAGGACGCCGACATCGGCGTGGCGATGGGCTCCGGCTCGGAGGCGACCCGGGCGGTGGCGCAGATCGTGCTGCTGAACAACAGCTTCGCGACACTGCCGTCGGTGGTCGCCGAGGGGCGCCGGGTCATCGGCAACATCACGCGGGTGGCGACGCTGTTCCTCGTCAAGACGGTCTACTCGGTGCTGCTGGCCGTCCTGGTGGTCTGCTCACAGGTGGAGTACCCGTTCCTGCCGCGCCATCTGACCCTGCTGTCGACGCTGACCATCGGCATCCCGGCGTTCTTCCTCGCGCTCGCGCCCAACAAGGAGCGCGCGAAGCCGAACTTCGTCCGGCGGGTCATGCGGTACGCGATCCCGGGCGGGGTCGTGGCGGCGGCGGCGACCTTCGCGACGTACCTCCTCGCCCGGGAGCACTACACGGGGCCGGGGGCGCTGGACGCGGAGACCAGCGCGGCGACGCTGACGCTGTTCCTCATCTCGATGTGGGTGCTGGCGATCATCGCCCGCCCGTACACCTGGTGGCGTATCGCCCTGGTCGCCTCCATGGCGGGGGCGTTCCTGGTGGTGCTGGTCGTGCCGTGGCTGCAGCACTTCTTCGCGCTGAAGCTGGTGGGGATGACGATGCCGTGGATCGCCGTCGGCATCGCGGCGGTGGCGGCGGCCGCCCTGGAACTCCTGTGGAGGTGGGTGGACCGCCGCTTTCCCGCGTAGCGCTCGGCTCGGACGGTGAGGAT
This sequence comes from Streptomyces collinus, assembly GCF_031348265.1. Classification (NCBI taxonomy): domain Bacteria; kingdom Bacillati; phylum Actinomycetota; class Actinomycetes; order Kitasatosporales; family Streptomycetaceae; genus Streptomyces; species Streptomyces collinus. The sequence continues at coordinate 3,969,827 of NZ_CP133771.1, forward strand.
TTCTGCCGCGTTTCGTCCGCGAGCCGTGTGTGGCCGTTCGCGCTCACGCGGCGGAGCCGCACATCGATACAGCCCCGCGCCTCTGAAGGGGCGCTTCTACTTCACGTCGACGTAGTCGCCCGTGGCGTTGACCGCCGGGGTGGTCGTCGTGCCGGCGAAGCTGAAGCGCCAGTAGCCGTCGTACTGGGCGGTGGCGGTGGCCTTCAGGTTGCCGTACTGGTCGGAGTACACCGTCTTGAGCGTGGTGTACGTGCTGGTGCCCGCCTTGCGGAACTGGAGCTTGACCGGCTGGTTGGTGTAGCCGTGGTAGGCGTTGTCCTCCCAGTTGGCGCGGGACAGCTTGCCGGTGGACGTGATCGTCTTGCCCTTGTAGACGGGCTCGGGACCGGCGTTGACGGTCAGCTTGGAGTAGCGCTGGACCTTGGTGGTGCCCAGGCCGCCCTGCATCTTCTCGGCGTCGTCGCTGGTGACCGCGAGGGCACCGGCGCCCCAGGTGCCGGCGTCGGAGTTGAACAGGTCGCCGTCGGCCGGGCGGATGCTGATGACGCCCTTGCAGTTGAGGACCGTCGACGAGGCGGCGGTGCAGGTGGCCGGGTCGTCGCTGATGAGGAGGTTGTCCGCGGTGTCTATCGAGGAGCCGTGGTAGATCAGCGGGCCGGTGGCGAAGTTGTCGGAGCCGGTGTCGAGGTCCGCGGCGTGGGTCACGGTGTAGGTGACGGGCACGCTCACCACGTTGGTGGTGCCGACGACGATGTTCTTGCCGCTGTTGACCTTCACGTTGGAGAAGGTGACGTCGAGGGTCGACGCGGTGGTGGCCGTGCCCGCGTCGGCCGCGGCGGAGCTGAAGGCCTGCTTGCCGGACGGGGCGTCTGCGGCCTGGGCGGCCGGCACGGCGAGGGCGGAGAGGGCCAGGGCGCCGGCGACGGCGGCCACGGTGGCTCGGATGTGCATGTGTTCCCCAGGTGGAGAAGTGATCTAGGAGTCTGTTGACTCACGCGATCAGATCCACGAGCACCCCGCGGGGTTGTAGGGCGCGGACCGGGTTTTGCCGTCTCATCCACAACGTTTGACACATGCGTGACATCCGCGCACCGCACACGGCGCCGCCGGCCCCGGCATGGCTCCGGGACCGGCGGTGTCGTCGTCGCTTGGACGGTATTACTGCACGTCGACGAAGTCACCCGCGGCGTTGACCGCCGGGGTGGTCGTGGTGCCCGCGAAGGAGTAGCGGAAGTAGCCGTCCGCCGAGGCAGTGACGGTGGTCTTCAGCTCGCCCGTGGAGTTGGACTTGATGGTCTTGACCGTGGTGTAGGTGTCGCTGCCCTTCTTGCGGAACTGCAGCTTGACCGACTGGTTGGTGTAGCCGTGGTACTTGTTGTCGTCCCAGTTGGCACGGGACAGCTTGCCGGTGACCGTGATGGTCTTGCCCTTCTTCACCGGCTCGGGCGAGGCGTTGACCGTCAGCTTGGAGGCCCGCTGGACCTTGGCCGTCTTGTAGGCCTCGCGGATCTGGTAGTCGCCGTCGTTACCGGCGGCAGCGGCCCACACCTTCCAGGTACCGGCGAGGATGTTGCTGTAGACGTTCTCGTTCGGGTCGGCGATCAGCGTGACCTTGCAGGTGGCGGTGGTCGCGCTGGAGTTGGTGCAGTTGCCGACCTGGTCGTTGTCCAGAGTCTCCGGCACGATCGCGCCGTCGGCGCTCTCGGTGTCCGGGCCGTGCCACAGCATCGCGAAGGCGTCCTGGACGCCTTCCGGGTCGGTGGCCGTCACGGAGACGGTGAAGGACTTCTTGACGGTCGTGCCGACCACGATGTTCTTGCCGCCGTTGACGGTCACACCCGTGATCTTGGTGTCGCCCAGGGACTCGTCCGCCGGAGCGGCGGCGGTGAACGGCGTGGCCTTCGAGGTGGACGGGACCAGCGACGCCAGGTCCGGCGTGTGGTTGTCCGCCTGCGCGGCCGGCACGGCGAGGGCGGAAAGGGCCAGGGCGCCGGTGACGGCGGCCACGGTGGCTCGGATACGCATGCGTTCTCCAGGTGGAGAGGGGCCCCGGCGCTCGTCGTCGGCTCTCGGGGCCCAAGTGATCGTGGAGTCTGTTGACTCACGTGATCAGATACCTGGCGGATGCGCTTGGTTGTACGACTGGTGAAAAATATGTGCGGAAGTTTTCACCAACAACCGTACGTCGGCACCGAATCACCCAAAAGGACTCAGTCGAACCACCGGTCCCGCGCCAACTCCTCGGTCCGGGACGGGTCTTCGAGCAGTGCCGCCACCTCGAACCGCCGCGGCCACTGCCCCGCCGCCCAGGCGAGTCCCGCGGCGACGCCCTCCAGGGTGGCCGCGTGCAGGACGCCGTCGTCGGTGAGGCGCCAGTCGATCTCCACGCCGTCGACGACGAGTTCCTCGTGCTCCACGTAGGAGGACGGGGTCCGACGGCCGAGCAGCACCCGCACCGGCTCCGGGACGTCGTGCTCGGTGCCCTCGGAGGTGACCTCCCCGGTGACTGACTCGCTGAGCCGCCGCACCTGGAACAGTTCGGCCAGTTCGGCGGCGCGGGACGGCGGTACGGGAAGCAGCGGGACGCCCTCGGTGAACGGCAGCAGGTCGGGCGAGTCGCACACCACGGCGTCGGCCGCGTCGACGACCTCCACCCGGCCGTCGGTGACGGCCCGCAGGTCGTCCGGCAGGGTCACCTGCTCCGGGTCCAGCTCGGCCAGCGCCCCGTACAGGGCGTGCAGTTGAGCACCCGTCACCTCCCGCTCGGGGTCGGCGAGCCGGTCGAGCAGTTCGGCGGCACCGCCGGGCTCGTCCAGCAGCGCGGCGACGGAGGTGCGCACCCCCAGCGCCCGCAGCACCTGTTCGTCCTCGAACCCGGTCGCGTCGGCCTCTTCGTAGAGCCCGCGCAGCAGCGGGTCGCCGCCGGAGGCCCGCAGGCCGGCCGGGCGGCGGCCGTCGAGGACGGGGTTCCCGCGCAGCCACCACGCGGTGTACGGGCGGACGGCCTCGTGCGTCCCGTCCGGCAGCAGGATCCGCACGGGCTCCACGATGGCGTCCCGCAGGGGCGGCCGGGACAGCAGCGTCAGCGCCTGCGCCCACTTGTCCTCGTCCACGAGGTCGAGGTCCCGGACGGCGATGATCTCGGTGGCGACCGGCGGCACCGGGCTGTCCGGGAAGCGGTCGAGGATGTCCTCGCACCACACGTCGACGGCGTCCAGCAGTCCCGCGTCGTCCGGTTCGGCGAAGTCGCCCTCGCGGGGCTCCAGTTCGTCCGGGTCGAGGACGACGTCGGTGGCGCGGACGACCGCGAAGTTCACCAGGACTCCGCAGGCGGCGAGCGGCTGTTCGCCCCACTTCCCGGCCAGCTCGGCGTCCACGGAGGCGAGTTCACCCTCGCGCATGACCTGGGCGAACGGGCCGCCGGGGAAGACGAGTTCGCAGGCCGGGGCCGGTTCGCCGTCCTCGTCGGGCAGGGCGAGCGCGCCGAGCCAGGGCTCGTCACCGGGCTCCAGAGCGGCGTCCCGCACCAGGGCGAGCACGGTGTCGGCCAGTTCGTCGGCGTCGAGGGAGTCCTCCTCCCAGTTCACCCCGCCGTCGTCGTCCAGGGACGCGGCGACGGCGGCCCGGACCTGCGGGGTGGTGAGGACGGCCCGCGGGGTCGCGGGCAGGGCGCCGAGCTTCTCCAGGAGAGGGTGCGCGGCGTCCGGGTGCGCGACCTTCAGGCCCAGCCGGGCCAGTACCTCGGGGTCGATCCGCCCGGCCTCCGCGCCGGGCAGCAGGACCTGCCGGGGCCCGATGGTCGTACGGCCGTCGGCGAGCGGGACCGGGAGCCCCGACAGGCGGTCCGGGTCGATCCCGGCCAGGCTGTCGTAGAGCCGCCGCCACCAGCCGGGGGCCTTCTCCAGACCGGCCAGCCGGTCGACGGCGTCGGTCAGCGGGACGCGGGCGACGCCCAGGGTCCGCAGCTCGGCGCGGCGTTCCAGCCCGGCGGGCAGGAGGGTGGGCAGTACCTCGGCGAGCACCCGCACGGTGTCCGCGCCCGCGCCCTCGACGACCTCGGCGTCCCGCGGCCGCAGCGTCTCGGGCACCTCCTCGCCGTCCTCCACGTCGGGTTCGACGGCGGGCGGCAGGAAGGACGTGCGCGGCAGGCGCTCCAGGATCGCCTGGCGCAGGGCGCCGTCCAGTTCGCCCCTGCCGAGCGGGCCGGGCACGAGGTCGATGATCCCGGTGGTCACCGGCCGCCAGGCGCCCAGGAGTTCGGCGTAGGAGTCGGCCGCGCGCTGGACGAGGAAGTCGGTCAGCGGGCCGGGGGCGGCGTGCCGGCGGGTGGAGTCCAGCGGGAACGAGGCGATGAGCAGGGCCGGGACGCCGAGCGGTTCGTCGCTCGGGGTGGGGGCGTGCACGACCGCGCTGGTGCGGGGCCTGGCCGGGCTGCCGTCGCTGTCCACGGGCACGGCCCAGGTGACGGACCAGTGGGGCCGCAGCCGCTCCTCGACGGGCCGGTCGGCGAGGAGGTCGGGGGTGAGGGGGCCGTGGGCCGCGGCGGTGCGCCAGTGGGTGACGCCGTGGGCGGAGTCGTCGACGACGGTGAAGGCGCCGTCGGTGCGGCGGGTGAGGGCCCGCGGGTTCTCCCCGTTGATCTCGACGACGAGTTCTTCGAGGCCGGGGAGGGTGAGCAGCAGGGCGTCGTCGACGGCCCGCAGGAGCCGCTCGGCGAGATCGGCGGCGGCCGCGTCCCGCAGCGGCAGGATGACGGCGGTGTCGTACGGGGCGGGGGCGGTGCCCTCGGCGGCGTACGGCAGCCGCAGCAGGGGGACGTGGCCGTCGCGCCGCCGGACCTCGTCCCCGAGGCCGGGACTGTGCCGGGCGGTCTCGGCGGCCAGTGCCCTGGCCTCGGCGAGCGACCACCGCACACCGCCGTGCCGGCCGACGACGGCGGGCTCGTCGGTGACGGAGAGCACGGCGGCGAAGCCGACACCGAACCGCCCCACGGAGGACGTGTCCCGCGGGTCCCGCTTGGCGGACGCCCGCAGTGTGGACAGCGACTCGACCCCGGCCGCGTCCAGCGGGGCGCCGGTGTTGGCGGCGACGAGCACGTCGTCGCGCAGGGTGAGCCGCAACCGCCCCGGCACTCCGGCCCGGGCCGCGGCGTCGGCGGCGTTCTGGGCGAGTTCCACGACGAGCCGGTCCCGGTAGCCGCCGAGGGCCAGGTCCTCCTCGGCGTTGGCGTCCTCACGGAACCGGGCGGGGCTGGTGGCCCAGGCGTCGAGGACACCGCGCCGCAGACGGGCGGTACCGAACGGATCGGCCCCCTCGGCGGCGGGCCGCACGAACTTGCTGCTCACGTTCCGTTCCTTCTCCTCGTGGACGTGAGGATGAAGGTACCGCCTGGGAAGCACCCACCGTGCGCCCGCCCGGCCCGGCCGGTCCCCGCCCGGGCGGTCCACAGGTGACCCGGGGGCACACGCCCCCGGCTGAGCGAACCCCCGACGGGTCGGCGGCGTACGGGGCCCTGTGCCGGGCCGACCGCCGGATGGCTCGGCCGGGCGCGGACCCCGGAGCCGGGCGGACGGCGGGCCAAGGGCTCGGCAGCGTAACGGGAACGCCGCCGAGCGGACCCCCGACGACTCAAGGGCGTGCGGGAACCCCATGCCGGACCAACCCGCCGATGGCTCGGCCGGGCGCGGGCCTCAAAGCCGAGCGGACGGCCGGGGCCCGGCAGGGTACGGGACGCCGCCCGCGCGGACCGCCCGATGACTCAGCGGCAACCAGCCCCGCCCGAGCGCCCCCCGAGGAGCGGCGGCGTGCGGGCCCGCCCGAGCGTGACCCCCGATGACCCGGCGGCGTGCGCCCCTCGGAGCCGGGCGGGCCGCCCATCACTCGGCAGCGTACGAAACCCCGTGCCGGGCCCGGCGCACCGCCAAGCGCCCGGCAGCGTACGAAACCCCATGCCGGGGCCGACCGCCGGTGGGCTACGAGTGCCCGAGTTCTTCCGTGTCCTGGTCCGCCGTCGGTGTCACCGAGCCCGAGTCGGGGGACGGGCGCAGGGGGAACGGGTCGACGCGGGTCTCGTCGATGACCGGGGCGGGCGGCTGGGGCGGGCGGGGCATGACGGCGGCCTCGGAGTGGCCGCCGCAGCCGTAGGCGAGGGAGACCAGGCGGCCGTCGGCCGGGGAGAACTCGTTGGCGCAGGCGCCGAAGGCCTGGCCGAGGGAGCCGCCGATGGGGACGAGGAAGCCGCAGCTGACGCAGGCGGCGGGGGCCGACTGGGCCATGGGCGTCTTGGGGCCGAAGGCCTCCTCCCAGCGGTCGGCCGCGGTGTGCAGGCCGTAGCGGGACAGGACGCGGGCCCGGCGCATGCCCAGTTCCTCGGCGACCGCCGGGATCGAACCGCGCAGGGGGGCGACCGTGAAGCCGGACGAGGGGCCGGTGGTGAGGTCCGCGTCCTCCGCCTCCACCAGGTCGGCCATCTCGTGCGATACGGGAACGTTCGGCGCAGGCTCGTCCTCGCCCGTGTAGCCCGGCTCCAGCCGCAGATCCTCGGCGTCGGTGGGCAGCAGATCGCCCGGCCCCATGTCGCCGGGGCGCAGCCGTTCGCTCCACGGCACCCACTCGGGGGCCAGCACCGCGTCCGGGCCGGGCAGCAGGGCCGCCTCGTCCACCGTGACGATCTTCGCCCGGGACGCCCTGGCCACCGTCACGGCCCAGCGCCAGCCCCGGTAGCCGAGCTCCAGGCACTGGAAGAAGTGGGTGACCACGCGGTCCCCCTCGGAGACCAGACCGACGTGTTCCCCGACGATTCCCGGCGCGGCGGCCTCCTCGGCTGCGGCGCGTGCGAGGTCGACGGCCTCGGCGCACAGGCGGTCAGGGGTGCGGCTTCGCGTTGTCGCTGCGCTCACAGGTATCGCTTCTCTCCATACGCCGTCTCACGAGTGCGCCACTCCCAGCGCGGGGGCGGACGGAGCGGACCGGGGGACCGCGTCGACATCCTTCATCCATTTTGCGGGATGGCTGAGATACGCACGCTACCCTTCCGCCCCACGTCGCGTACACCGACGGTCCTGTTGCGCCGTCCACCGGCCCCCGAGCCGCCGCCCCGGACAGTCACCCCACAGGCCCTATACAAGCGGTAATGGCACTACCCACAGCCTTATCGGGGCACTATGACGACGTGGCAGCCGCGAAGACACCCCCGGGCGCCACCGGGACCGGTGGGTCGAAAGGGGTCAAGGGAAGCAGCCGACTGAACGGACCGGGCCGTCTGGGCGGCTCCCTCCGTGCGGTCGGCCGTGCCCTGCACTTCCCCGTGACCGGCACCGCCCGCGGCATCCGCAAGGCGACCCACGCGCACGGCGCCGGCGAGTCCGGCCTCGGCAAGCTGATCGAACTGCACGGGGTGAACGGCGCCGGCGACGTCATGATCACCGTCGCCCTCGCCTCCACCGTCTTCTTCTCCGTGCCCACCGACGAGGCCCGCGGCCGCGTCGCCCTGTACCTCGCCATCACCATGGCGCCCTTCACCCTCCTCGCGCCCGTGATCGGCCCCCTCCTCGACCGGGTCCCGCACGGCCGCCGCGCCGCGATGGCCGGCGCGATGCTGGCCCGGGCGCTCCTCGCGATCGTCCTGTCCGGCGCGGTCGTCAGCGGCGGTCTGGAGCTGTACCCGGCCGCGCTCGGCGTCCTCGTCTCGTCGAAGGCGTACGGCGTGGTCAGAAGCGCCGTGGTGCCCCGGCTGCTGCCACCGCGCTTCTCCCTCGTGAAGGCGAACTCGCGCGTCACCCTCGGTGGTCTCCTCGCCACCGGCATCGCCGCGCCCGTCGGCGCCGGACTCCAGCAGATCGGGCCGCGCTGGCCCCTTTTCGGCGCCTTCGTGCTCTTCGTGGCGGGGACGATCCTGTCGTTCACGCTGCCGCCGAAGGTGGACTCCGCCAAGGGCGAGGACCGCGCCCTGCTGGCGGCGGACGAGCAGCACCTGCACGGCCCGCACCGGCAGCCGGTCAAGCGCCCCGGGCTGCGCACGGTCGGGCCGGCCGTCACCCACGCCCTGGCCGCCAACGCCGCCATCCGCTGCCTGACCGGGTTCCTGATCTTCTTCTTGGCGTTCCTGCTGCGCGAGCATCCGGTCTCCGGCCAGAGCGCCGCGGTGTCCCTGGGGATAGTGGCCGTCTCGGCGGGTGTGGGCAACGCTGTCGGCACGGCCGTCGGGGCGTGGCTGCGCTCTCGGGCCCCGGAGATCATCATCGTCGTGGTCGTGGCGTATGTGGCGGGCGCGGCGATCACGGCCGCGGTGTTCTTCAGCGCGGTCCTGGTGGCCGCGCTGGCCGCCGTCGCCGGGTTCGCCCAGGCGCTGGCCAAGCTCTCCCTGGACGCGCTGATCCAGCGGGACGTGCCGGAAGTGGTCCGGACGTCGGCCTTCGCGCGCTCCGAGACCCTGCTGCAGATGTCCTGGGTGCTGGGCGGGGCGGTCGGCATCGTGGTGCCGCTCAACGGCACGGCCGGGCTGGCGGTGGGCGCCGCGATCGTCGGCACCGGGTGGCTGACGACCGTACGGGGGCTGCTCGGCTCGGCCCGGCGCGGGGGCCCGGGGCGGGCGCGCGTGGCGTAGGGCCCTTCTGATGGATCTGCGAGGCTGCCGTACCCCGCGTGGGCGGTGCGACGGGCGGGCCCGATAGCCTTCGCCCATGAACACGCTGCAATCCGTTGTGCGACGCCGCCGCGCCGTCGCCGTCGCCGGCGTCGTATCCGCCGGACTGCTCGTCCTGTCGGCCTGTGACAAGCCGACGCCGATGGCCACGGTCACCGTGGGCAGCGACTCGGTGAACTCCGAGGCCACCTGCGGTGGCGAGGGCGACGCCCTGAAGCAGTCCGACCTCGCCGGGTGCCTGAAGGACAAGGGCATCAAGAGCATCTCCGTCGACCCCGACGAGACCGTGCGCATCGGTGTCGACCCGGAGATCGCCGACAAGGGCTGGACGATCCTGATGAACGGTCAGCCGCTGACCGACTCCAGCACGAAGACCTACCGCACGATCCCGGGCAGCGTGTTCTTCAACGCCCAGTACGGCGCGCAGGGCAACTCGACGCTGGTCTCCATCAAGGAGGGCGAGAAGGACGCGTCCGGCCTCTGGAACTTCAAGCTCAAGAAGGACGCCTGATCGCTGCCGCTTGGCTCGGCCGGGTGCTGGTCGCCACGGCCGTTCCCGTGGAGCGGGACGCGGTGGCCAGGGCCTGCCCCGGTGACCTCGGCATCGAGGTGATCGCCGCCGGTGTCGGGCCCGCTCTCGCGGCCGCCTCCACCGCCTCCGCGCTCACCGCCGCCGCCCTGCGGGGCGAGCCCTACGGTCTCGTCGTGTCCGCCGGGATCGGGGGCGGGTTCCAGCCCGAGGCGCCGGTGGGGTCGCTCGTCGTCGCCGACGGGATCGTCGCGGCCGATCTGGGGGCGGAGACCGAGGACGGGTTCGTGCCGGTCAACGAGCTCGGTTTCGGGACCGTCAGGCATCAGCCGCCCGTGGATCTCGTACGGCGGGTCGCCGGCGCCGCCGGGGCCCGGACCGGGGCCGTGCTCACGGTGTCGACGGTCACCGGGACGGCAGCCCGGGCCGCCGCGCTGCGGGAGCGGCACCCCACCGCCCTGGCCGAGGCCATGGAGGGCTTCGGTGTCGCCGAGGCCGCCACCGCGCAGGGGGTGCCCGTGCTGGAGATCCGGGCGATCTCCAATCCCGTCGGGCCGAGGGACCGCGCCGCGTGGCGCATCCCGGAGGCTCTGACAGCCTTGACCGAGGGGTTCGGGAAGCTCACGCCCGTACTGGAGAGTTGGAACCGGCATGACAGTTGAGCAGCTGCAGATCGCCTACTCGCCCTGCCCGAACGACACCTTCGTCTTCGACGCCCTGGCCCATGACCGCGTTCCGGGTGCCCCCGCCCTCGACGTGACCTTCGCCGACATCGACGTCACCAACGGCATGGCCGAGCGCGGCGAGTTCGACGTGCTGAAGGTGTCGTACGCGGTGCTGCCCTACGTCCTCGACGACTACGCCCTGCTGCCCTGCGGGGGCGCGCTGGGGCGGGGCTGCGGGCCGCTGGTGCTGACGCGGGAGGCGGACACTGGGGGCACCTCCCTGCTCGAGCGAAGCCGAGAGCTTGGGGGACTGACCGGCCGGACCGTCGCCGTGCCGAGCGAGAAGTCGACCGCGTATCTGCTGTTCCGGCTGTGGGCCGCAGAGACCGTGGCCGACGGGGTGGGCGAGATCGTCGTCATGCCGTTCCACGAGATCATGCCGGCCGTGCGGGACGGCAGGGTCGACGCGGGCCTCGTCATCCACGAGGCGCGCTTCACGTACCGGGACTACGGGCTGCACAAGCTCGCCGACATGGGCGAGCACTGGGAGAACACCACCGGGCTGCCGATCCCGCTGGGCGCGATCATCGCCAAGCGGTCGCTGGGCGAGCAGAAGCTGCGACTGCTGGCCGACTCGATCCGCACGTCCGTGCGCGCCGCCTGGGACGACCCCGAGGTGTCGCGGCCGTACGTCATGGAGCACGCCCAGGAGATGGACCCGGCCGTCGCCGACCAGCACATCGGGCTGTACGTCAACGAGTTCACCGCGAGCCTCGGCGAGGACGGCTACGCGGCCGTGCGCGGGCTGCTCACCCGCGCGGCGGCCGAAGGGCTCGTACCGCCCCTCGGCCCGGACGCGCTGCGCTTTCCCTGAGGTCTCAGACGTCCAGCTGGTCGGCGACCGCGCGCAGCAGGCCGGCGATCTTCTTGCCGGCGGTCTTCTCGGGGTAGCGGCCCCGCTCCAGCATGGGCGTGATGTTCTCCAGGAGCGTCGTCAGGTCCTGGACGATCGAGGCCAGCTCGTCGGGCTTCTTGCGGGTCGCGGCGGCGACGGACGGGGTCGGGTCCAGGATCGCCAGGGACAGTGCCTGGTCGCCGCGCTGTCCGGCGACGACGCCGAACTCCACGCGCTGGCCCGGCTTGAGCGTGTCGACTCCGGCGGGAAGGACGGAGGAATGGACGAAGACGTCACCGCCGTCGTCGCGGGAGAGAAAGCCGAAGCCCTTCTCGCTGTTGAACCACTTGACCTTGCCGGTAGGCACGTCTGTCCTCGTCCTCGTACTCGTCGGAAAACTGCTTCTGGAAACGGCTCTTGATAGCACTCGGGCGGGTCGTACGGACCCGCCGGTACCCAGGCTAATGCTCTTGCAGCCGGTGACAAGACGTCACCCGGTTGTTCCTTCGCGCTGGGAACTACCCTGGTCGGGTGCGTGACAAAACCCAAACGAATTCCGCCGCTCCCGGTGACCGCCTGGTCCGTGCCGGAGCCGTCGTCTTCTTCATCGGCGCCCTGGCCACACTGGTCACGGTCGCCCCGTTGTTCCTCGGGACGTCGCCCTTTCCGACGTACATGTTCGGATTGAGCATGCTCATGGCGGTCGGATTCCTGATGGCCGGCGCGGGAGTGCTGCGTTCCGTGGCGGCGGGACGCCGTCAGGCGCGCGCGGGACGGTAGTCCGAAAGCCACCTCGGGAATTCCGTCAGGTCGGTGAGGACGACGTCCGCGCCCGCCGCGCGCAGTTCCTCTTCGGGGCAGGGGCCGGTGGCGACCGCGACCGAGAGCGCCCCGGCGGTGCGGGCGCCGCGCACGTCCCCGACGTGGTCGCCGACGTAGACGCCCGCCTCGTGCTCGCGCAGCGCCTCCGCCTTCTGTTCGGCCCACAGGTCGCCGATGACCGCGTCGGGCTCGATGCGCAGGTGGGCGAGGTGCAGCTTGGCGTTGGGCTCGTACTTGGCGGTGACGACTATCGCGCGTCCGCCGGCCTCCCGTACGGCCGCGATGGCCTCCCGGGCACCGGTCATCGCCGGGGTCGCGGTGATGGCGATGGCCGGGTACATCGCCCGGTACAGGTCCGCCATGGCCGGGATCTCCTCGGCCGGGAACCAGTTGACCAGTTCCTCGGCCAGCGGCGGCCCGAGCCGCGTGACCGCCAGGTCGGCGTCGATGTACGTCCCCGTCCGCTCGGACAGCGCCTGGTAGCAGGCGCGGATGCCGGGCCGGGAGTCGATGAGGGTCATGTCGAGATCGAAGCCGACGGTGAGGGCGGGCGGGGTCATGAAGGCCATATGGGCCATTGTGCCCAGAGGGTGTGAACGACAGGCGTCCGGCTGTGGCGGCCCTAGCGCGAGCGCTGTGAACGCCACACCAGGAACAGGGCCGACGCCACCGCCGCGCCCCTGACCACCCAGGGCCAGGTCTCCGCCACCGCGGCGTTCATGTGCCCCTCGGCGATCGGGTCGCCCCAGCGGCCGTTCATCCGGCCCCACAGCCACACCAGGCCCCCGGCCACGGAGAGGCTCGGCAGGATCACGACCGCCCACTTCGTCTCGGCCTGGGTCAGGCGGCGGGACGCGTAGGCGATGAGCCAGCCGAGCAGGAGGACGAACCAGTTGCCGAGCACGGCCCCGGCGACGAGCAGGCCCGCGGCGATCAGGAGGAGCGGGTTGCTCCAGTTCCCGGCGGAAAGACTCGGGAGACGGCGGCGTCCCTCCTTCTCGGCCACCTCCGCCGCCTCGACGACCGGCTCCGCTTCCCCGGCGTCCGGCTTCTCCTTCTCCGCCCTCCGCGGCGCCGGCGGCTTCAGCAGTTCCGGCAGCTCCACGCCGCCCACGAAGCCCGGCACCTCGTCGCCCACGCCGAAGGGGCTGCTGTCCACCCGCCACCAGTCCGGCTGGACTGCACTGTCGCCCAGCTCGTGCCCGGCGGCCAGATGCGGCGGGGCCGGGCCGTCGGAGGGCGCCGGCTGCGACTCCTCGGCGGACCGCGCCGGGCGGGGACGCGGTACGACGCGCCGCATGACGCCCTTCGCCCGCTCCTGCGGTTCGGCCTCGCGCTGCACGGGGACGGAGGCGGGAGCGGCGCGGTGCGGCTCACCGCCCGTGCCGCCCGCCGCGGCGGTCACGATGTCGTCGGGGCTGCCCAGCCGGGACAGGATGCGGCGGACGGCGGCGGGCGAGTCGACGGTGGCCTTCGCACGGCGTTTGTCGATCTCGTTGCGCAGGTCCGCGACCAGTCGCATACGGGTGGCCGACGACAACTGCCGCTGCTGGGCCACGTCGCCGACGCGGCTCAGATACTCGTAAACGACCTGGTCGCTCTCAATCCCCACGAAGTCCCCTCCGGGGCGGGTGCGTTGCGTGACGCCGTCGGACGACGGTACCGCGAGGACCGGCGGGGCGGCCAAAAGCCCGTCCCGCGTTCGGGGGGCGAGGCCGCTCACAGTCGGCCCGGCCGCCGTGGGCAACCCGCTACCGTGGACCGGATGAGCACCGAGGACAGGCCCCCGGCCCCCCGCTCCCTCGCGGAAGCGCTCCGCGCGCGGGGCGACGCCGCGCTGGGCGCGCTCCTGCGCAGCCGCCCGGATCTCATCACGCCCGTCCCCACCGACCTCACCCAGCTCGCGACCCGCGCCGGCACCCGCGCCTCGGTCGTGCGGGCCCTGGAGCGGCTGGACCGGTTCGCGCTGCAGACGGCGGAGGCGCTGGCCGTGGCTGCGGACCCGGCGACCTACGGCGAACTGCTCGGGCTCATGGCCGGGGACGACGCCGACCCGGCCGTCGTGGCGGCCCTGCCGCACGCCGTGCACCTGCTGCGCGAGCAGGCCCTGGTGTGGGGCGCCGACGACCGGCTGCGGCTGGTCCGCACGGCGCGTGAGCTGCTGGCCCCCTCGCCGCAGCACCCCTCGCCGACGGGGCTCGGCCCGACGGTCCAGGAGGCCACCGCCGGGATGTCCCCGGGCCGGATCCAGGAGATCGTCGCGGCCGCCGGGCTGGCCTCGACGCACGACTCGGTCTCCGCCGTGACCGCCCTGACCGGGCTGTTCACGGACCGGGCCCGGATGGCCGCGCTGCTCGCCGACGCCCCGGCCGACTCGGTCGAGGTGCTGGAACGCCTGGTGTGGGGGCCGCCGTACGGGCAGGTCACGGCCGATCCGGCGCCGCGGCTGCGCTGGCTGCTGGACCGCGGACTGCTGTTGCCGACGGCTCCCGGGACGGTCGTCCTGCCGCGCGAGGTCGCCCTGCACCTGCGGCGGGGCCTGGCGCACCGGGCGCCCGAGCCCGTGCCGCCGGTCGTCGAGACCGCGGCCGTTCACCGTCCACAGGTTGTGGACAGCGCCGCGGCCGGGCAGGCGTACACCGCGCTCGCGACCGTCGAGGAACTGCTGAAGGACTGGGACGAGGGCGGGCCCGCGGTACTGCGGGCCGGTGGGCTGAGCGTGCGGGACCTGAAGCGGACCGCGGTCGCCCTCGACGTGCCCGAGCCGGCCGCCGCGTTCTGGGTGGAGCTGGCGTACGCGGCGGGCCTGATCGCCTCGGACGGCGAGGCCGACGAGCGGTACGCGGCGACCCCGGCGTACGACGCGTGGCTGGAGCAGCCGCCCGCCGAGCGCTGGTCGCGGCTGGTCACGGCCTGGCTCGCGGCGACCCGGACGGCCGGTCTCGTGGGCGGGCGGGACGCCAAGGACCGTACGCTGTCGGCGCTCGGGCCGGGTCTGGACCGCTCTGCGGCGCCCGAGGTGCGGCATCGGGTGCTGGCGCTTCTGGCCGGGCTGCCGGAGGGCGCCGCGCCCGCCGCCGGGCCGGTGCTGGCCCGGCTGCGCTGGGAGCGGCCCCTGCGCGGCGACCGGCGCGAGGACGATCTGCGCGGCCGGCTCGCCGAGTGGGCGCTGTCCGAGGCGGAGCAGCTGGGCGTCACGGGCCGGGGCGCGCTGTCGGCTCAGGGCCGGGCCCTGCTGGGCGCGCCCGCGGCTCCCGCGCCGGGCCCGGAAGCGGAACCCTCCGGGCCGGGGGACAAGCTGCCCGTCCACCACCATCACCGTCCCGCCCCGCTCGCTCCCCTCTCCCCCGCCGAACAGGCCGTGGCCTCCGCCGCCGCGGCCCGGCTGCTCGCGCCGCTGCTGCCCGAGCCGCTGGACCACGTGCTGCTCCAGGCCGACCTGACGGCGGTGGCGCCCGGCCCCCTGCGACGGCCGCTCGCGGACATGCTGGGTGTGCTGGCGGACGTCGAGTCCAAGGGCGGGGCGACCGTCTACCGGTTCACGCCCGGCTCGGTGCGGCGGGCGCTGGACGCCGGGCAGGCCGCCTCCGACCTGCACGCCTTCCTCGCCGCGCACTCCCGCACGCCGGTGCCGCAGCCGCTGGCGTACCTGATCGACGACGTGGCCCGCCGGCACGGCCATCTGCGCGTCGGCGCGGCCTCGGCGTACGTGCGCTGCGACGACGACGCGGTGCTCAGCGAGATCCTCGCCGACAAGCGGGCCGCCGGGCTCGGGCTGCGCCGGCTCGCGCCGACCGTGCTGGCCGCGCAGGCCGACCCGGCCGGGCTCCTGGAGGGTCTGCGGGCGATGGGGTTCGCGCCGGCCGCCGAGTCCGCCGAGGGCGATGTGCTGATCACCCGCGCCCTGGCCCACCGCACCCCGCCGCGCACCGCGCCCGAGCCCGTGCCGGACGGCCCGCCGGTCCCCGACGACACCCTCCTGGCGGCCGCGCTGCGCGCCATCCGGGCCGGCGACCTCGCCTCCACCACCCCGCGCAAGCCCGGCACGGGCCCCGCGGCCAACGGCGAGCTGCCCCGCACCGGTGCCGCCGAGACCCTGGCCACCATGCAGGCCGCCGTCCTCACCGGCGAGGCCCTGTGGATCGGCTACGTCAACGCCGAGGGCGCCGCCAGCCAGCGGGTCATCGCCCCGATCCGCGTCGAGGGCGGCTTCGTCACGGCGTACGACCACACCGCGGACGAGGTCCGTACGTATCCGCTGCACCGGATCACCGGGGTCGCGGAGCTGGCCGACGACGCGGGCTGACGGCGGCCCGCGGCCCGTGTCACCCGTTCGGGTGCGGGCGGGCGTTCATGCACGCCACGCCGGGGATGTCCCACACTCGGGCGACCTTCCCGGGCGTGCCGCATCACGCCGGGTGCGCGGGGGCAGCCACCGGGTGTCCTGTGAGCTCCGCCGAAAGGAAGTCCCGTATGCGTGTTGTCCGTCGCGTCGCCGCCGTCCTCGCCACCGCCGCCCTGATGACGTTCGGGGGTCTCGCCACCCCGGCCTCCGCGGTGAGCATCGATGTCGCCGGCCTCGTCCTGGAGACACCGCAGGTCTGATCCGCTCCCGCGCACCCGCGGGCCGGTCCGGGCGCCCCGGACCGGCCCGCGGTGCGGTGTCCCGTCGCTCCCGTCCCTCAGCCCGTGAAAGGCCCGGTCGCCTCATGCGTGAGAACCTGCCCGCCGTCGCCGTCTGTGCCGTCGCGCTCGTGGGGGTGCTCGCGCCCTCCGCCGCCGCGGCCTCCGCACCGCCCCTGCCCCTGCCGGTCACCGCGGTGGAGCCGCTGGTCACCGAGGGGGTCTCCGTCGAAGGCCCGCTCGTCCAGAACGTCAGTCTGCCCACGCTGAAGTAGCGCGCCGCGTCCGGTAGCTGTCGCCGTCCAGCCGCACGATCTCGGCGTGATGGGCGAGGCGGTCGGTCAGCGCCGGGGCGGACGGGCCGAAGACCTCGTCCCAGCGGCCGAGCGGGCGGTCGCTGGTCAGGATCAGGGAGGCCCGCTCGTAGCGGTGCGCGACGAGCTGGAAGAACAGGCCGGCGGTCGCCGCGTCGCAGGGCGTGTAGCCGACCTCGTCGACGATCAGGAGGGGGTGATCGTCGAGAGCGGCCAGCTCCGCGTCGAGCCGGCCGGCGGCCCGGGCGCCCGCGAGCCGGGCGGCCCACTCGGCGGCGGTCGCGAACAGCACCCGGTGCCCGGCCTGGCAGGCCCGCACGCCCAGGGCGACGGCCAGGTGGGTCTTGCCGGTGCCGGGCGGTCCGACGAAGACCACGTTCCGCCGGGCGTCGACGAAGTCCGCCTTGCCGAGCCGCGCGAGGACCTCCCGGTCGAAGCCCCGGGGATGCTGCTGGTCGAACTCCTCCAGCACCTTGCGCGCCGGGAACCCGGCGGCACGGATCCGGGCCTCGGCTTCGGCGACGGGGTCGGGTTGCGGGGGGACGGTGGCGGCCGGGGGCCTCGGGGATTCCGGTTCCGTGTGCCGCCGGCCTCCGTGGTCGGGGGCCTGCGCGGGCGCGGGCGCCGCCGGTGCGCGGTCGGCGTGTCCGCGGTCCGTGTGGGCGACCATCGGGCCCGACATGTAGGCGAGGATCGCGGCCGAGGCGATGAACGCCATGTGGATCACCGTCCCCCACATCAGGGCGTGCCGGGAGGTGTGGTGGACGTCCACGAACATCTGGAGCAGGTGCACGGAGGAGATGCCCACGATCGCCGTGGCGAGTTTGACCTTCAGCACGTTGGAGTTGACGTGCGAGAGCCATTCCGGCTGGTCACGGTGGCCCTGGAGGCCGATGCGCGAGACGAACGTCTCGTAGCCGCCGACGATCACCATGATCAGCAGGTTGGCGATCATGACGACGTCGACCAGTTTGAGCACCGCGAGCATCACGTACGTCTCGGTGGCGTGCCCGCTCACGCACGTCAGGATTAAGGCCCAGAGCTCCTTGAAGAACTTGTAGACGTAGACGCCCTGGGCGGCGACCAGCCCGAAGTACAGCGGGGCCTGGAGCCAGCGGGTGGCGAACAGGGCGTATCCGAGCGTGGTGGTCGTCGGGTTCTGCACCTGCGCCATTCTTCGGGGCCGCGATGGAAAAACTGAATTCACACCACACGTTGGAATGAATAGGCATTCAGTACGACTGGACGCGCAGATCACACCACCCGACGCGGTCGATCAGGCACACTGGACGTTTGGCCGAGGCGTCGCGCTGTCGAGCCGTCCGAGCCCTCCGGCCGCAGAAAGGGTGCCTCGCGTGAATGGTCCGCTGATCGTCCAGTCCGACAAAACCCTGCTCCTGGAAGTCGACCACGAGCAGGCCGACGGCTGCCGCCGGGCCATCGCCCCGTTCGCGGAACTGGAGCGGGCGCCGGAGCACATCCACACCTACCGCGTGACCCCGCTGGGCCTGTGGAACGCCCGCGCGGCGGGGCATGACGCCGAGCAGGTCGTGGACGCGCTCGTGCAGTACAGCCGCTACCCGGTGCCGCACGCGCTGCTCGTGGACATCGCCGAGACGATGGACCGCTACGGCCGTCTCACCCTGTCCAAGCACCCGGCGCACGGGCTGGTGCTCACCACCACCGACCGCCCGGTGCTGGAGGAGATCCTCCGGTCGAAGCGGATCACGCCGCTGGTCGGCGCCCGTATCGACCCGGACACGGTCGTCGTGCACCCCTCCGAGCGCGGACAGATCAAGCAGACGCTGCTGAAGCTGGGCTGGCCGGCCGAGGACCTCGCCGGGTACGTCGACGGCGAGGCGCACGAGATCGAGCTGGCCGAGGACGGCTGGGCGCTCCGGCCGTACCAGAAGCAGGCCGTGGAGAACTTCTGGCACGGCGGTTCGGGCGTCGTCGTCCTGCCCTGTGGCGCCGGGAAGACGCTGGTCGGCGCCGGGTCGATGGCCCAGGCGAAGTCGACCACCCTCATCCTCGTCACGAACACGGTGTCCGCCCGGCAGTGGAAGCACGAGCTGGTGAAGCGGACCTCGCTCACCGAGGACGAGATCGGCGAGTACAGCGGGACGAAGAAGGAGATCCGGCCCGTCACGATCGCCACGTACCAGGTGCTGACGACCCGGCGGAAGGGCGTCTACCCGCACCTGGAGCTGTTCGACTCGCGGGACTGGGGGCTGATCGTCTACGACGAGGTGCACCTGCTGCCCGCGCCGGTCTTCAAGTTCACCGCCGACCTCCAGGCGCGGCGGCGGCTCGGCCTGACCGCCACGCTGGTGCGCGAGGACGGCCGCGAGTCGGACGTGTTCTCCCTGATCGGTCCCAAGCGGTTCGACGCGCCGTGGAAGGAGATCGAGGCGCAGGGCTACATCGCGCCGGCCGACTGCGTCGAGGTCCGGGTCAATCTGACGGACTCCGAGCGGCTCGCGTACGCCACGGCCGAGACGGAGGAGAAGTACCGCTTCTGCGCGACGACCGCGACGAAGCGGAAGGTGACCGAGGCGATCGTGCGGCGGTTCGCCGGGCAGCAGATCCTCGTCATCGGGCAGTACATCGACCAGCTCGACGAGCTCGGGGAGCATCTGGGCGCGCCCGTGATCAAGGGCGAGACGTCGAACGCGCAGCGGGAGAAGCTCTTCGACGCCTTCCGGGAGGGCGAGATCAGCGTGCTCGTGGTGTCCAAGGTCGCGAACTTCTCGATCGACCTGCCGGAGGCGACGGTCGCCATCCAGGTCTCGGGCACCTTCGGCTCCCGGCAGGAGGAGGCCCAGCGCCTCGGCCGGGTCCTGCGCCCCAAGTCCGACGGCCACCAGGCGCACTTCTACTCGGTGGTCGCCCGGGACACCATCGACCAGGACTTCGCGGCCCATCGCCAGCGCTTCCTGGCGGAGCAGGGCTACGCCTACCGGATCATGGACGCGGACGAACTGCTGGCGGAGAGCTGACGGAGCCGGGCCGGGCCGCTGACGTGCGGGAGCATCTGGGCGCGCCCGTGATCAAGGGCGAGACCACGCGTCCTCACTTGCGGCGGACCACACGTCCTCACTTGCGGCGGACCACGCCGACTTCCTCTCCGTACTGACCGAGTACGACCACGTCGAAGGCGGCGCCCGCGAAGACCTTGACGGCGCGCAGGGCATCGCCGAGGCGGTGGCGGTGACTGCCGACCACGGCGGTGGCGCCGGGCGGGCGGCCCGGTGCCGGGGCGGGGGAGATGGTTGCTGCGCTCATGTCTCCATGGTGCGTTTTCGTCCGTAAAGCCCGCGTCGGTCTCTGGACCGAACTGTGCGGTGGTCCGCGTACGCCCGTGGGGCGACCCGGCCCCCTCAGGGAGGAGGCCCCTGCCCCCTAGGGGACGAGGGAACGAGCGGGAGAGGGAACGAGGGGGACGGGCGAACCGGGAGTGGGAAAACCGTTCGCGGCCGGCGCCCCCGCTCCTCTAAGATCTCCGCTCTTGCCCGCCTCCCTCACGGAGTGCCGCCGACCGGACGGAAACCGGCCGGCATCCCACCGCCCACTCTTCTGCAGGTCCCTCCGGAGGCACCCCCTTGTCCACGCCCGTCGACGACCCGCTCGCGCGTGAGCGCTCCCACCTCTCCGCCTCCCGTTCCGCCCTGCGTGCCATGCGCGAGGGCGTCGAGGCCCTCGACATCAGCGACGTCACCGCGAACTGGGTCAACGCCGAGGCGCTGGCCCACCAGATCGAGGAGCGCATCAAGGCACTGGCCGACCTCAGCGGCACCCCGCTGTTCTTCGGCCGGCTCGACTACCTGCACGCCCCCGGCGCCGAAGCGGCGGAGGGCGCGGAAGGCGAGCGCTTCTACATCGGGCGACGGCATGTGCACGACCACGACGGCGACCCCATGGTCATCGACTGGCGCGCGCCGGTCTCGCAGCCGTTCTACCGGGCGTCCAAGAAGGACCCGATGGATGTCGCGCTGCGCCGCCGCTTCGGCTACACCCGGGGCGACATCACGGCGTACGAGGACGAGCACCTGTCGGACCCGGCGGAGGCAGCCCGGACCAGCAAGCTGCTCCAGCAGGAGATCGAGCGGCCGCGTGTCGGCCCGATGCGGGACATCGTCGCGACGATCCAGCCCGAGCAGGACGAGATCGTCCGGTCCGGCCTCTCCGGCACGGTGTGCGTGCAGGGCGGCCCGGGCACCGGGAAGACCGCCGTCGGCCTGCACCGGGTCGCCTACCTCCTCTACGCCCACCGCGAGCGGCTCGCCCGCACCGGCACGCTGGTCATCGGCCCGAACCGGTCCTTCCTGCACTACATCGAGCAAGTCCTGCCCGCCCTGGGTGAGTTGGCCGTCCAGCAGGCCACCGTCGACGACCTCGTCGCCCACGTCGAGATCAAGGGCACGGACGACGCGACGGCCGCCGTCGTCAAGGGCGACGCCCGGCTGGCGCAGGTGCTGCGCAGCGCCCTGTACTCGCACGTCACGATGCCCACCGAGCCGGTCGTGGTCGTGCGCGGCTCCCGCCGCTGGCGGATCCCGGCGTACGAACTGGAGGAACTCGTCCGCGAGTTGCTCGACCGGGACATCCGCTACGGCGCCGCCCGCGAGGCCCTGCCGCAGCGCATCGCGCACGCCGTGCTGGTGCAGATGGAACGGTCGGGCGAGGCACCGGACGACCGGGTGCAGGACGCGGTGGCCCGCAACAGCGCGGTCAAGGCGGCGGTCAAGGCGGTCTGGCCGGCCGTCGACCCGGCCAAGCTGGTGCTGCGGCTGCTGTCGGACGCGGAGTTCCTCGCCGTCCACGCCGACGGGATCCTCGACGGGGACGAGCAGAAGGCGATCCTGTGGGCCAAGCCGGCGCGCAGCGTGAAGTCGGCCAAGTGGTCACCCGCGGACGCCGTCCTGATCGACGAGGCCACCGATCTGATCCAGCGCACGCACTCCCTCGGCCACGTCGTCCTCGACGAGGCACAGGACCTCTCCCCCATGCAGTACCGGGCGGTCGGCCGCCGCTGCTCCACCGGCAGCGCGACCGTCCTCGGCGACCTGGCACAGGGCACCACGCCCTGGGCGACCCGGAGCTGGCAGGAGGCGCTGACCCACCTCGGCAAGCAGGACGCCCTGGTGGAGGAACTGACGGCCGGTTTCCGTGTCCCGACGGACGTCATCACCTACGCCTCCCGGCTGCTCCCGCACATCGCCCCGGGCCTCACCCCGGTCGTGTCGATCCGCGAGAACCCGGGCCACTTCGAGGTCCGGCCGGTCTCCGGCTCCAAGGACGTGGTCGACGCCTGCCGGGAGTCGCTGCGCCACGAGGGCTCGACGGGCCTGATCGCGGCGGACGCCCGCGTGCCCGACCTCGCCGCGGCCCTGACGGAGGCCGGCATCCCGTACCTGGGCCCCGGCGAGGAGACCACCGAGGACACCCGCCTGACCCTGGTCCCGGCGTCGCTGGCGAAGGGCCTGGAGTACGACTACGTGGTCCTGGACGAACCCCAGGCGGTGGTGGACGGCGAACCGGACGAACGCACAGGCCTGCGACGTCTGTATGTGACGCTGACGCGAGCTGTGTCGGGCCTGATCGTCACGCACGCGGCCGGGCTGCCGCCGCAGTTGGCGTCGGCCACCCTTCACTGAAGCGTCGGACCTGTACAGCGGGCATCACTGGCGGTGATGCCCGCGGGCGTGGCCCCTCAGCGCCGAGCAGGCGCTCCCGCGCTCAGGTCGCGACCAGGCCGCCGTCGGCGGTGAGCACCGCGCCGGTGATGTAGCCGGCCCTGTCGGAGGCCAGGAACACCACGGCTTCGGCGATCTCCTCGGGCTCGCCGGCGCGGCCGAGCGGTGTGCTCTGGCTGAACGCCTCGAACATCTCGCCGACCGTGTCGACGGCCATGTCGGTCCGGATCGGGCCGGGCGCCACGGAGTTGACGCGAACGCCCGCCGCGCCGAACTCGACGGCCCACGACCGGGTCAGCGCGTCCATCGCGGCCTTGGAGGCGTTGTAGACCGAGCCGACCGGGGTGCCGATCTGCGCGGCGACCGACGACACGTTGACGATGGCGCCCTTCTTCTTGGCCACCATGGCTGGCGCGAGCGCGGCCGTCAGGAAGTAGGACGCACGCACGTTGATGGCGAACACCTGCTCGTAGCTGTCGAGCGACTGCTCAGGGGTCGACGAGAACGGGAAGATGCCCGCGTTGTTCACCAGGATGTCCACCTCGCCGACCTCCTCGGCGAGATTGCGGACGTCGTCGATGTTCGCGACGTCCGCGACGACGAAGTGGCCCGTCCCGCCCGCCTGCTCGATCAGCTCGACGGTCTCCTTGCCGAGCTCGGCCCTGCGCCCCGTCACGTAGACGGTGGCACCCGCCTCCGCGAGCTTGACCGCGATCGCGCGGCCGATACCCGACGTGGCGCCGGTGACGAGTGCCTTCTTGCCCTGCAGTTCGTTGGTTGACATGTCTGCAAACGTGGCGGCGCCAGATCGTCGGAGCATAATTTCCGGATATACGGCCTGGTCAGGTCGCGCGGACAGCGAAAATGGATCAGGTGGTCAGGACCAGTGTGCGCAGCCTGAAGTAGAGGCGCACGAAGTGCGGCAGCCGGTAGCGGCCGAGTACGAGCGGCTCGATCAGGTGCACGCCCGTGAGCGACTCCAGCACCATCTCGATCTCGCCGCGGTCGGCCCCGGACATGTCCGCCGCATGGTGGCTGTCGATCACCTCGACGTCCTGGCGCGCGAAGCACATGAGCATGTGCCTTTCCGGATCGCTCAGTTGCTCCTCGGCCGCGATCAACGGGGCGAACATCGCAGCGCAGTCGGAGGGGATCACACCGTCGAGCTTGCTCTCCCGCTCCATTTGCAGCAGGACCATCCCGATCGTCCAGTGCGGACGCGAGCTGAGCTTGCCGCCCATCACCCTGATCGGGCCGGGCAGGCGCGAGAGGCGTTCCAGCAGCACCTCGGCCTGCCCGGGTTCCGCGTCCGCGCGCACCGGGCCGAGGACCTTGCGGAAGAAATCCCGTGCCTCCCGCTCGGTCAGCCCCTCGGTCTTCAGCCAGGTCACCCCCGGCAGCTCGTTCAACCGGCGGACGCTCGTGAGAATCATCGCCGAGCCGGGCGTGGCGAGATCGCGTACGGCCGCCGCGTCCTGCACGTCGTCGACCACGACGAGGAAACGCTTGCCCCGCGCCTTCTCCCGCCACAGTGTGGCTTTGTCGCCGACGGGGTTCTCCACGCCGATCGCGCGCAACAGCTCGTCGGCGACGTCCCCGCTCCTGACGAAGATCTGCCCGTCCGGGAAGCGGCCCCTGACGAGGTGGCCGATCCGGGTGGCCAGCGCGGTCTTGCCGCTGCCCCGCATACCGGTGATGCCCACGGTGCCCGGCAACGTCCGGAGAGCCTGCGCGATCTCCTCGGCACGGCCGGTGAAGTCGATCAGATCCGGCAGCAGCTGCTCCGGTCTGCGCGGCGGCGTGAGGTCGCCCTTGAGGATCCGCGCGTGGACCTCGCGCAGCTCCGGCCCTGGTTCGAGGCCGAGCTCCTCGTTGAGGAGTGCGCGCGCCTGGTGGAAATGGTCCAGTGCTTCGCCCTGCCTGCCCTCCTGGTAGAGCGCGCGCATCAGGAGAGCGCGCGGTCGTTCCCTGAGCGGGAAGGCGGCGACGTGCTTCTGCAGCTCCAGCACGTCGGGTTCACGTTCGAGGCAGTCCTCCCGCGACTTGAGCCGGTAGTCGCCGAGCCGCACCCGTTGCGCGTCGAAGTAGGCACTCCGGAGGCCTTCCAAGGGCTCTCCGCGGCAATCGTCGACGATCTCCGCGCGGACCGTGTAGCCCCCGTCCCTGGACTTCAGGTTCAGCTCCGGAAGGATCTTGCGGATCTTGTACACGTACGTCCGCAACGCCATCACCGCGCTCGGCGTCGGGTCGTCCCAGACCATGCTGATCAACTGGTCGTTGCTGAGCCGGATGCCGTTGTTCAGCAGCAACGCCGCCAGCACTGCCCGCTGCTGGCGCGGACCCAGTTCGATCTCTCCTTCGTCGTGCCAGGCTCGTACCGGACCCATCAGTGAGAAGCGCAGGCTCATGCAACGGCACAACGCACGGGCACGTCCCCTGCTTCCCCGTACAGAGGCGACCTGGAGAAGCGCGGGACGGCGAACTGCCGTCGTCGGTGAGGGTCTTGTCAGACATCACCGCTACGGCCCCCTCCCGTGGACTCGACTTCCCCAGCCTGCTCGGTCTGCCGGCCCTGCGGCGCCTCGTGCTACCGGGAGGGGTGCACCATCAGACGGCGTCCAGGGCGGCCCGCCACCGTGCGACGGCATCCGCCGACACCGGTGCCTCCCAGCCCTCCGGCCGAGCCGCCCCGCCGATGTGGAAGCCGTCGACCCCGGCCGTCAGCAGCGTCGGCACATGGTCGAGCCGGAGCCCGCCCCCCACCAGGAGATGCTGCTCGTACCCCGGCTGTCCCTGCCGGGCAGCCTCCGCGAGCAGCACCGGCAGACCCTCATCGACCCCACCAGAAGCCCCGGCCGTCAGGTACGTGTCCAACCTCGGCATCCCGTCCAGCTGCTTGCGCAGGGCATCCCGGTCCGCGGCCCGGTCGATGGCCCGGTGGAAGGTCCAGGGGCAACCGTCCAGAACGGCCACCACCCGCTCCACGGCCGCCAGGTCGACCACACCCCCGGCGTTGAGGAACCCGAGCACGAACTCCTCCGCCCCGGCCTCCCGCAGCTCACCGGCCACCCGCACCAGCCGTTCGACATCCCCCGCCGCGAACCCGTCCGCCAGACGGATCATCACCCGCAGGGGGATGTCGACCGCACGCCGGATCCCGGCGACGGTGGCGGCCGACGGCGTGAGCCCGTCGGCCGCCATGTCGGTGACCAGTTCAAGGCGGTCCGCGCCTCCCGCCTGGGCGGCGACCGCGTCCTCGACGCCGAGGGCGATCACCTCCAGGACTGCACGCTTGCTCATGGGGCCCCTTCGTCGGATGGGCGTCGGCGATCGGCGACAGGTCTAGTCCAATCAAGACTACGCTGCCCACTCCCGCGGAATCCGAAGCCCCCCGGGGCGCTGCCTCAGCCGTAGATGTTCAGCTCCTTGGCCTCGACACCGGCCAGCTCGAACGCCGACACCCCGTCGACCGGCCGCCCCGTGTACAGCCGTACGAGCGTCGGCCCGTCCCCGATGAATCGGCCCGGGGGCCGCTCCCCGCCGCTCTCCCCCAGCCGCAGCGGCTCGTCCAGGTCGTCGAGGTCGGCGTGCAGCGGCACGTGCCCCCGCTCGCGGGTGATCCGGGCGAGCAGCGCGAGCGCGTCCGGCAGCCCGGCCCCGCCGTACGCCCCCGACTCGCCGAGGGCCTCGCGGACGTCCCCGGCGTGCACCCACTCCCCCAGGGCGAGGCCGTCCAGCCTGCCGCCGGCCCCGGCGATCGCGGGCCCGGCCGCGCCCATCCCGCGCTCCAGCTCGTCGACGACCTGCGCGTCGCTCCAGTCGGCCCGGTCCGCGATGTCCCGGTCGTTGGACTCGGGGGAGAACACGCCCTCCTCGAACCTGCCCTCCGCCACCCGGGTCAGCGCGGCCGAGCAGTGCGCCAGCACGTCCCGCACCGTCCAGCCCGGACACGCGGCGACGGGCCGCGCGAAGTCCTCCCCGGCCCGGCCCCGCAGCAGCGGGATCAGCGCGTCACGCTCGATCGTCAGCAGCCGCCCGGGCTGCTCGGGGTCCCGTACGTCAGGCACATCAGCAGGAGTCGTCATGCCCCCACGCTAGGTGCCCGACCCCGCCCAGCGGGAGAATGCCCCCATGGCCGATCTCGACTCCCTGCGCACCCGCTTCGCCCGCACCCTGGAAGCGGCCCGGGGCCCGGCCGGCGGCCCGGACCCGGCGCCGTACGCCGACGCCCTGCTCACCCGCTGGCAGGAGCCCCAGCGCCGCTACCACACGGTCGGGCACCTCGCGGCGGTCCTCGACCGCGTCGACGAACTGGAGCGGTACGCGCACGATCCGGACGTGGTCCGGCTGGCCGCCTGGTTCCACGACGCGGTCTATCTGCCCGACCGCTCCGAGAACGAGGAGCGCTCGGCCCGCCTCGCCGAACGCGCCCTCGCCGAGGCCGGCGTGCCCGACGCGAAGACCGCCGAGGTGGCCCGCCTGGTCCGGCTCACCGTCACCCACGACCCGGCCGACGACGACCCCGACGGCCAGGTCCTGTGCGACGCCGACCTCGCGGTCCTCGCCTCGCCCCCGTCGGCGTACGCCGCCTACACCGCGGCCGTCCGCGAGGAGTACCACTTCGTCCCCAGCGACGCCTTCCGCGAGGGCCGCGCCGCGATCCTGCGCCAACTCCTCGACCTGCCGCGCCTGTTCAGGACACCGCACGGCACCGCCGAGTGGGAGGCCACGGCCCGCTACAACCTCACGGCCGAGCTGGAAATGCTGTCGCTCCCACCCCGGGACGCCTCGTAGCCTGCCCGCCATGTGGTCAACGGGAGCGGAACAGGTGGAGCAGGCCGTCGCCGAGTGCGTGAGCCTGCTGGGGGCGGTCACCGAGCGGGACTGGGAAGGCGTACGGGCGGGGCGGCTCGACTGGGACTGCCGGCGGACGGCGGTGCACATCGCCGAGGACCTCATCGCGTACGCGGGGCAGCTGGCGGGGCGGGAGCAGGACGGGTACTCGCCGTTCGAGCTGTCGATGGAGGAGGACACCGGCAACGCGGACGTGCTGCGGGTGATCGGCACCACGGGAGCCCTGCTCGCCGCGGCGATCCGCACCACCCCGCGGGACGTGCGGTCCTTCCACCCGTACCCGTTCCGCAGCGCGAACCGTGACGGGTTCGCCGCGATGGGCGTGGTCGAGGTGCTGCTGCACACGCACGACATCTGCGAGGGGCTGGGCCTGTCGTACGAACCGGCGCCCGAGCTGTGCGACTTCGTGCTCACCCGGATCTTCCCGCACGTCCAGCCGGGCCCCACCCCGTGGCCGACCCTGCTGTGGGCCACCGGGCGCGGGGAACCGGCCGGCCGCGCCCCGGTCACCGAGTGGCGCTGGAACAACAACCTGGTGATCGGCACCGAGCGGCTCACCCTGGAGGGGGTCACCCCCGCGGCGGCCGCCGACCTGTCCACGGTCGGCGACGGCGGCTTCGAGTGGATCGAGGGCGGCCCGGTCGACGGCACGCGGGTCGGCGCCGGGCTGGTGTACAAGCAGTACGAGGACGGCATCCACCGGCCGGAGTGGGGCATGTACGTGCTCGTCCGGCGCGAGGACGGCCGCGCGCTCGGTGCCATGGGCTTCCACGGCGTCCCGGACGAGACGGGACGGGTCGAGATCGGCTACGACCTGGTCGGGGGCGCCCGCGGTCACGGCTACGCCACCGAGGCGCTGCGCACGCTGTCGTCCTGGGCGCTGAAGCGGGACGAGGTGCGGACCGTGGTCGCGAACGTCGAGCGGGGCAACCTGCCGTCGCAGAACGTGCTCGCGCGGGCCGGCTTCACCCAGGTCGCCGAGGACCCCGGGCACTTGGCCTACGAGCTGCGCGAACCCGGCGAGGGATAGCGCCCCTTGGGCCGCCGCAGCCCCGCCGCGTACAGCAGCCGCACCACCTCGCGGCTGCTGACCTCCACGGCCCCGGCGGCCACCACGTCGGCGTACCGCTCGCCGGGGATGTCGTAGTGGTCGCGCTCGAAGGCCCGGCGGGGGACGCCGAGGCGCGCGGCGAAGGTGTGGAGCTCGTCGTAGGAGACGTCGCTGACGAGGTGGGACCACATGCGGCCGTGGCCGGGCCAGGCCGGCGGGTCGATGTAGATCGTCACGAAAGCCTCATGAGGACGCCGGCCCGCCGATGGCCTCGCCCAGCGATCCCACCGCGGCGACCTTCACGCCCGCCTCGCCGCACACCCAGTGCGGGTCGGGCCCCAACTCCGGTTCCACATCGAGGGCGTGCGGCTCACCGGCCCCGCACACCGGGCACAGCGGCCAGCGGCCGTACCGCTCCAGCAGGGCGTCCTGGACGTCCTGCGCGACCAGGCCGGCCACGTACCGGGCGCCCTCGGGCCACTGCTCGACCCACCACCGGCGCTCCTTGACGGACTCCTCGACCAGCGACACGACATCCGCGTCGGCGACGCGGCCCGCGACGAGGTCGGCCAGCACGAGGGCGCGCGCGGCGTGCAGCGCCTGCTCCAGGGGGCTGATGGGTTCCATGCACCCATTGTGCGCACTCTTGACCCCGGCGCCGCCCCGAAAATATCTTTCAATCGTGACCCGTGATGTGAAGGAAATTTTCGCCCGCGAGCGGAGCGGCTCCTCCGGGGCGAGCGGCGCCCCGCCCGCCCCCGCCGCCCTCGCGGCCAAGGTCCGCACGCTGGGCCCGTCGATGACGCGCTCCATGCAGCGCGTCGCCGAGGCCGTCGCGGGCGACCCGGCCGGCTGCGCGGCCCTCACGGTCACCGGCCTCGCCGAACTCACCGGCACCAGCGAGGCGACCGTCGTACGCACCGCCCGCCTGCTGGGCTATCCGGGTTACCGGGACCTGCGCCTGGCGCTCGCCGGCCTCGCCGCGCAGCAGCAGTCGGGCCGCGCCCCGGCCATCACGACGGACATCGCCGTGGACGACCCGATCGCCGACGTGGTCGCCAAGCTCGCCTACGACGAGCAGCAGACCCTCGCCGACACCGCCGCCGGCCTCGACACCGTGCAACTGGGCGCGGCCGTCGCCGCGCTGGCCACGGCCCGCCGCACCGACGTGTACGGCGTCGGGGCGTCCGGCCTGGTCGCCCAAGACCTCACGCAGAAGCTGCTGCGCATAGGCCTCATAGCCCATGCCCACAGCGACCCGCACCTCGCCGTCACCAATGCCGTGCAACTGCGCGCGGGCGATGTCGCCGTCGCCGTCACGCACTCCGGGTCCACGGGCGACGTCATCGAGCCGCTGCGGGTCGCCTTCGAGCGCGGCGCGACGACGGTGGCGATCACCGGCCGCCCGAACGGCCCGGTCACGCAGTACGCCGACCACGTCCTCACCACGTCCACCGCACGCGAGAGCGAGCTGCGTCCGGCGGCGATGTCGTCCCGGACGGGTCAGCTCCTCGTGGTGGACTGCCTGTTCGTGGGGGTGGCGCAGCGGACGTACGAGACGGCGGCGCCGGCGCTGTCGGCGTCGTACGAGGCGCTGGCCCACCGGCATCGTTCCTGAGGCCGCCGCCCCGCCCAGCACCGGAAAGACACGGAAAGAGCCGTCATGACCTCCACCTCCAGCCCCCGCGATGTCAGGACCGAGTTGGAGTCCCTGACCACCGAGGCCTTCCGGCCGGACTTCGCGGACATCGACCGGCTGCCCACCCTCGACATCGCCCGGCTGATGAACGGCGAGGACGCCACCGTGGCCGGGGCGGTCGCGGCCCGGCTGCCGCAGATCGCCGCCGCGATCGACGCCGTCGCGGAGCGGATGGCCCGGGGCGGCCGCCTGGTCTACGCGGGCGCGGGCACGGCGGGCCGGATGGGCGTCCTGGACGCCTCCGAGTGTCCGCCCACCTTCAACACCGACCCTTCCCGGGTCGTCGGCCTGATCGCGGGCGGCCGGGACGCCGTGGTCACCTCGGTGGAGGGCGCGGAGGACTCCCGGGACCTGGCCGAGGCGGACCTGAAGGCCCTCGCCCTGACCCCCGACGACACGGTGGTCGGCATCTCCGCCTCCGGCCGCACCCCGTACGCCGTCGGCGCGGTCGAACACGCCCGCACCTGCCGCTCCCTCACCATCGGCCTCGCCTGCAACCCCGGCAGCCCGCTCGCGGCCGCCGCCGACCACGGCATCGAGATCGTCGTGGGCCCCGAGCTGCTCACCGGCTCCACCCGCCTGAAGTCCGGCACGGCGCAGAAGCTCGTCCTCAACATGCTCTCGACGATCACGATGATCCGGCTGGGCAAGACCTACGGGAACCTGATGGTCGACGTCCGCGCGTCGAACGACAAGCTCCGGGCCCGCTCCCACCGCATCGTCGCCCTGGCCACCGGAGCCGCCGAGGAGGACATCGAGCGGGCCCTGACCGCCACGGACGGCGAGGTCAAGAACGCGATCCTCGCCCTCCTGGCCGACGTCGACGGACCGACGGCGGCCAGGCTGCTGGAGGAGTCCGACGGCCACCTGCGCGCGGCCCTGGCGGCGGCCGGCTGACCCTCACGCCCCCACGACCACCCGCTGCTCCTCTCCCTCCGCCAGCCGCTCGGCCTGTTCCGCCGTCGCCTTCTCGGCCAGGGCGTTGACGGCCGTGTTGAAGCGCTCCATCGACGTGGGGCGGTCGGGGCCCAGCACGTACTCCTTGAGGACGCGGCGCTCTGGTGCCATCGGGTCGTGCGCCGGCTCGCGGACCGACCGGAGGATCTCCGGCAGGCGGGTGCAGTCCCGGTCGAGGAGATAGGCACCCCCGGCGGTGGTGTAGGCCGCCCGGAAGTCCTGGTCGGGCAGGTCGTTCGCGTTGGTCAGGACGTACGGCTTGAGGCTCGCCACGAAGTCCGCGACGACCGACGAGACATCGCTGATGAGCATGTCGGCCTGGTCGAAGCACGCGTACAGCGTGGGCAGTTGCCTGATGATCACCTGGTGCCGGACCGGCCCCCGGCTCTCCCAGAAGAGCCGGTGCCACTCGGCCCGCAGCTCGTGCCACTCCGCCTCCCCGTCCCCGGCGGGGACCCGCGCATCGCGCAGCTGCTGGGCGTCGTCGCCGGTGAGCCGCCCGGACAGTTCGCCGAGCCGGGCCTGGATCTCCGCGAGCCGCGGCCGGGCGGCGGCGATCACGGCCTCGGCCTCCTGGGCGTCCCGGGCGTCCCGCCGCTCGTTGTCGGCGCGCAGCAGCTCCCGCACGGCCCGGTCCGCCTCGGCCGCCGCCCGGGAGCGCTTGCCGGTGAGGGGGTGCGGCTTGTAGAGGACACGGACGTTCTCGGCGAGCAGCCTCTCGACCAGCGCCACGCCCATCGGGATCAGCGACGTGTGGCAGTCGTCGTCGCTCCAGCCCTCCCAGGTCGGCGCGTACAGCACGGTCGGCACCGGCCCCGGCACGTGGTCGGCGTGCAGCCGGATCGACGACAGCTGCGGGCGGCCCACCTCGACGATCGCCGAGTCGCTGATGGCGTGCCGCACCCGCTGGTAGCGGTCGCGCCCGGCCCGCCCGGCCACCCAGATCTCGTCGTACACCTTGCTCACCCGGTTGCTGCTGGCGAGCTTGTCGCTGTCGCCGTGCCCGATGAACACGTGCTTGGCCTCGGCGACGCGCAGCATGTGCACGTTCTTGCCCGCGTTGCCCGGGTAGAGGACGACCCGCAGCTCGGGCAGCTCCAGCTGCGCCACGTCGTCGGCCTTCGGCACGCACACGACCGGGATCGACGTACGGCCCAGGTAGCGGAACGAGGCCCGCTCCCGCAGGATGATCAGCGGCCGCCGGTCGAGCTGCTCCAGCGTCTCGATCCACATATTGACCTGGTACATGAAGTCCCGGGACACGGACGCGAAACTGAAGTACAGCGCCACCTCCGGCCGGTACCCCGCGAGTTGCCGGTTGAGTTCGGCGATCACCTCGTCGTCCGGCGGCATCCGGCGGGCCCGGCGCAGCTGCCCGAGCAGCGCCGCCACGGCCGCGACCGCCAGCCCGGCGGTGACTGCGAACCCGATGCCGGCGGGCTGCCACGCCCCGGCCGCGAGCGCGGTGAGGAGCCCGGCGTGGGCCGGCAGGTCGAGATGCAGCAGCTTGCGCAGGAAGCGCCGGTAGAGGAGCGCGGGCGGCGACTGCGGGATGCCCGCCCCGCTCATGTCGAGGTTGCGCACCACGACCGGCAGCACACGGCGCCGCCGGATGGCGTGATGCACCGCCGTGTACAGGATCACCAGGCCGAGGTGGACGCTGAACACGGCCAGCGCGGCCACCAGCACCGCGCCCGGCGCGTCCATCCGGTCGGCCAGCGCGAGCAGCATCACCGTCCGCACGGCGAACCGCATCGTGCGGGTCAGCTGCAACGCGGCCAGCCGCCGCACGAAGGCGGGAGCGCGCGTGTGCAGCACCTCGTCCACGGCGTACGTCACGGCCGAGGCGGCGGCGAACCCCCACAGCGAGGGGAGCAGCGCGAAAACGGGCAGTGCGGCGAATCCGGCGGCGAACAGGAACACGAGAAAGAGGTCGGTCTTCCCACGCACACGCAGGACACCGCACAGCCAACGGAACGTCATAAGACAGGATTCCTCTGGGGAAAGGATGTGATTTCCGGAGTGGCGTGCGGTGGGGCGAACGCCGGCGTATGCGCGATACGCCTGTTCGACGGTGGTGGAGGGCGAATGGTTGTACATCCTCCGTTGGCTATTACTTCACCGTGACTTCGGCTCCCGGTTGACCTGCCGCACGCGCGCCCGCAACGCCTCCCGCGCGGGCAACGACCGCAGCACGTCGGTGAGTTGCTCGGCCGTCCTTCGAACTCCTCACGGCTTCAGCCCTCTCGCCTGAGAAGTCTCTGGCCCTCCTCGATGCGATGGCGCAGGATTACGACCATGAGGAACATGCCTGAGTGGTACAAGTCCAGCTACAGCGGCGGCACCGGCGACAACTGCCTGGAAGTCACCCAGGCACTTCCTGGCGTCATCCCCGTCCGCGACTCCAAGACCCCCCACGGCCCGAAGCTCGTGTTCCGGGCCACGGCCTGGTCCGCGTTCGTCGAGAACCTCAAGGGCGAGACGGCCTGAGCTTCGGGACCCGGGCTTCGAGCCCTCTTTTCAAGGAATGGGTGGAGGGCCTCAACCCGCCCTCCCACCCCGAGAGTTGACGCGACGCGTCCGGCTTGCCACGGACAGTCACGTACCTCTAACGTTCCCTGCACAAAGCAACAGCCCCCGCCCGGTGCGCCAACACCTGCGGGGGCTTAACCAGAGATCGACGGCTGAAAGACCGATCCCATGGCTGAGTCCAAGCTTAGTGCTGCCTCCCCGCCGCTGCATCCAATGGCGAACCCCGGCTACGGCAAACGCACGACCCCCGACCAACTCCCCCGAACAAAACACGACTTCGCCCACCTACCGCCCCGCGAAGCCGCCATCGCCACGTACCTCGACCGACTCCCCGACGGCGCGGACATCTCCGTGAAGACGCTGGCCAAGCAACTGCCCTACGGACAGTGCGCCCTCGGCACCGCCCTCAACCGCATCCAGCAGGCAGGCCATCTGCGCCGAGGCCGGGAGTGCGTGACGGCCGACGACGGCAGCTCCCGCTGGATCACCCGAACGTGGTTCACCCGTACCGCCCGGGATGACGACTGGTGGACCGCCTTCACCCGCGGCGACGTACCGCAGCCGCAGGCAGCGCGCCCTACCCGCTCCCGGGCCCACATCCTCCTCGCCGCCCTCGGCCGCACCGCGCCCGTGCTGTCCCTCTCCGAGGCGGACTGCGCAACCCTGGCTCCCCTCGTGACGGAGTGGTTCGAGCGGGGCGCCTCGGAGGACGACGTACTGCGTGCGCTCACCGCCGGCCTGCCGACGCCCGTCCACCACCCCGCCGCCCTGGTCCGCAACCGCCTGACCAGCAAACTCCCGCCTCCACCCGCACCACGTCCGCCCCTACGGGTCCTGGAGTGCGCGAACTGCGGCTCCCCGGGGCGTCCGGAAACCCTGCCAGGGGGCCGTTGCAGCGCCTGCCGGGGCGAACGCGCCCCCGCGCAACCCCCTGCACCTCTGTCCGCCCCCACGATCCACGACCGTGCGGCCGGGATCCGCGCCGCGATGTCCCAACGACGACAAGAGAAGGCATCCACATGACGGCTCTGCCCATCGAGGACTTCGAGGATCTGGCCGACGCAGCCCCGGACCACGTACGGCTCGAGTACATCGACGGACGGGCCCGCACGAAGGACCCGCTCAGTGTCGAGGACTTCGAAGAGCTGGAGCGCCGCGCCCCGGAGACCGTGCGGCTGGAGTACATCAACGGAAAATAGAGGTCAAGGCCATGCCGGACGGCAACCATCGGGAGATCTTCGTCTGGCTGCAGGAACAGTGCATGCAACATCGTCCTGACCTCCGCGTGTACGGGGAGTCCGGCGTCCGGACCGAGGCCTACCAAAAGGGGCGGGCCCGCACCGACGGCGCCGTCGCGCTCAAGGGCCACTTCAAGGGCCACGGTGAATGGTCACAGCCCCGAGACGGCCGGTACCAGCAAAAGGCCGCTCATTCCTGGGGCAGCCCGGTCGAGCTGCCGGAGCCTCTCAGGTTCACCCTGGACACCGAAGAGCTCAAGGATTACGCCGACTGAGGACAATGGAGTCATGAACCACGCCCAGCTGACCGCCCTAGGCCGCGCCCTCCGTCTCCTCGGTGAGCACGGGGAGGCCCTCACCGCCGACACCCCGGACGCCAAGCTGCACGAGGTCAAGGCCGATCTGAAGCGCGCGCTGGACCTGCTGGAGGAGAGCGTCTCGAACGCCGCGCCCACCACCCGCTGCCCCGAGCACCCGAACGGCCCGGTCGACGAGGCCGCCCCCGACCTGTGCCTGC
Organism: Streptomyces collinus; assembly: GCF_031348265.1. Lineage (NCBI taxonomy): Bacteria > Bacillati > Actinomycetota > Actinomycetes > Kitasatosporales > Streptomycetaceae > Streptomyces > Streptomyces collinus. Next base: position 4,004,863 of record NZ_CP133771.1, read on the forward strand.
TGTGCGAGACGCGGCGCAGGACCGCCCGCCGAAACGAGTTCAACGGGCCCGCCCCCCAGCACCGGCCCGTCGAACCCGCGCCGTCCCGCTACGGCGTGAGCGGCGACCGCCCCCAGCCCCAGCAGCGCTGGCTGGCGGAGCTGTGGAACGGCCAGACGTGGCAGCTGTGCGGCACCCCGCGCCGGGACCGCCGCGAGGCGGAGCTGTTCATCAACGCCCAGCGCAAGGCGCCCCGGGCCGCCATGGCGTACCGGCTGGTGCACGAGTTCACCGACTACGAGGTGCTGCGGGTGTGGGGGACGCCCGTGCGGGTCGACATCGAGCCGATGGGCAACCTCTAGGCCCCTACAGCAGCGGCAGGGGCAGGAACTCGTGCCCCTCCCACAGCCGCCGCGACCGCTCCTCCGGGTACGCCGTGACCATCGGCTCCGCGTCCAGCACCTGCACCAGCCGCTGCTCGTCGTCGTAGGCCGGCCAGCCCGGGTCGCCCGTCCTCGCGAACGCCGTCCAGGACGCGCGGAAGCGGGACGACAGCGCGAGGGCCTCGGCGGAAGGCTCCGCACCCGCGAACAGCAGCAGCCCCAGGTCAGCGCCGTACGTGCCGAACAGCAGCGGGATGTCCAGACCGTGGCAGGCGCCGAGCGCGCCGCCGTTGCCCGGGGCGGACCAGGTCAGTTCGTAGACGTGGGCGCGCCCGCCGCCCGCTCGCTGGGCCTCGGCCAGGTGCAGGGACGGCATGTTGAACAGCCAGTCCGTCTGGACGCGTTCGTAGAGCTCGCTCGGGGAGGCGTCGGGGAAGGAGGCACGGTAGGCCTGTTCGCCGTCGGGCCCGGGGGCGAACAGGCGCAGGGCCGAGGCCGCCCTCTCGTCGGTGATCCGGCCCAGCTGGCCCGCCATGGCGATGAACAGGCGGTACTCGTCGCGGTTGTGGCCGACGAGGAGGTCGACGTCCTTCGCCGAACCGGCCGCCAGTGCCTGCCACGGGGTGGTCGGCAGGACCTCGCCGTCGACCACCGGGGAGAAGGGCGTGACCGTGGGTGCCGCCTGGCCCCAGCGGTCGACGCGCTGGAGCATCTTGGCGCTGAGTGTCTCGCCCGCCGAGGTCAGCCGGTGCGGAGCGATCGTGGAGAGGTCGGCCACGGTGGGGCGCAGGCCCAGCTCGGCGGCGAGGGCGGTGCCGATGTCCCGGGCCAGGGCGTCGGAGAAGAAGGTCCCCGGCACGCTCTGGGCGATCGCCCGCCGGAACAGGCCGGCGGTGCGCGGCATGGAGAGCAGCGAGGCGACCGAACCGGCACCGGCCGACTCCCCGAAGACCGTGACCTGGCCGGGATCCCCGCCGAAGGACTCGATGTTGTCCCGCACCCACTCCAGCGCGGCCACCTGGTCGAGCAGTCCGCGGTTGGCGGGAGCGCCCTCGATGAACGCGAAACCCTCCATGCCCACGCGGTAGTTGAGGGACACGACCACCACGTCGCCCTCGGTGGCGATGTGCCGGGCGTCGTAGCCGGGGCTGCCGGAGTGGCCGAGCTTGTAGGCGCCGCCGTAGATCCACACCATCACCGGCCGGCGGGCCGCCGGGTCGGGTTCGGGCGTCCAGACGTTGACCGTGAGCCACTCGTCGCCCTCGGGTACGTCGAGCAGGCCCGGGCCACCCAGGTTGCCGAGATCCTGCGGGGGCGGCGGGCCGAAGGCGTGGGCGTCGCGTATGCCGTCCCAGGGGTGGGCGGGGCGGGGTGCCATGAAGCGGGCCTCGCCCACCGGGGGTGCGGCGAACGGGATGCCGCGGTAGACCGCGAGTCCCTCCTCCCTCCGGCCGCGCACCGCACCGGCGGTCGTGCGGACCACCGGTGCGGGCTCTTCCGAAGGGCCGCCCGCCGACGGGCGGGACTCGGTCGTCGTCATCTGGATCTCCTCGCGGATTGCCGGTGAACAGGCGCTCGGTCAGTGTCCTTGACTGACGCAAGCAGATCCAGAGGCTTCGGTGACGGGTGTCAGCTGAGGGTCTTCAGCGACGCCGGGTTGTACGGCGCCAGGTCCTCGAAGCGGCCGTCGAGCACCTTCCGGGCCCACTCGGGGTCCTGGAGCAGGGCGCGGCCGACGGCGACCATGTCGAACTCGTCGCGCTCGAAGCGGTCGAGGAGGTTGTCGAGGTCACCGACCTCGGCGCCGTGGCCCTGGAAGGACTTCAGGAAGTCGCCGCCGTCCAGGCCGACCGAGCCGACGGTGATGGTCGGCTTGCCGGTGAGCTTCTTGGTCCAGCCGGCCAGGTTGAGGTCCGAGTCGTCGAACTCGGGGACCCAGTAGCGGCGGGTGGAGGCGTGGAAGGCGTCGACACCGGCGGCGGCCAGCGGCGCGAGGATGGACTCCAGCTCCTCCGGCGTCTCGGCGAGACGGGCGCGGTAGGCCTCCTGCTTCCACTGGGAGTAGCGGAAGATGACGGGGAAGTCGGCGGAGACGGTCTCACGGACGGCCGCGACGATCTCCTCCGAGAGCTTGGCGCGGGCGACCCGGTCGCCGCCGTAGGCGTCGGTGCGGCGGTTGGTGCCCTCCCAGAGGAACTGGTCGAGCAGGTAGCCGTGGGCGCCGTGGAGCTCGACGCCGTCGAAGCCGATGCGCTCGGCTGCGGCAGCGGCCTCGGCGAACGCGCCGATCACGGCGTCGATGTCGGCCTGCGTCATGGCCTTGCCGGTGGGCTCGGTGGCGCCGATGCGCAGGCCGGAGGGGCCGACGGCCGGGGCGTCGGCGAACGGGGGCTCACCCTCGTTGCGGACCATGCCGATGTGCCACAGCTGCGGCACGATCGTGCCGCCGGCAGCGTGCACCGCCTCGGCGACCTTCGCCCAGCCCGCGAGCTGCTCCTCGCCGTGGAACCGCGGCACGCTGTCGCTCTGCCCGGCCGACTCGTGGCCGACGTAGGTGCCCTCGGTGACGATCAGGCCGACTCCGGCGGCGGCGCGCCGCGCGTAGTACGACACGACGTCCTCGCCGGGCACGCCGCCCGGGGAGAACATGCGGGTCATCGGCGCCATCGCGATCCGGTTGGGAACGGTAAGGCCGCCCAGCGATACGGGCCGGGACAGGATTTCGGCGGCGCGGGAAGCGGAGGCGGCGACAGTCACGTGGGGGCTCACTTTCGGATACCGGAAGGTATGTGCATACGCATAGGACGTAACCTTCAACCATCCGGCCCCGCCCGGGCCATCCCACCCCGGCTGTGATCCCGGACACCCGCCCCGCACGCACCCCGGACACGCCCGAGGGCGGCACCCCCTGTCGGAACAGGAAGTGCCGCCCTCGGCAAGGACGTTGATCAACCCTGGGGTCGATCAGAAGTCCATGTCACCGCCCGGCATGCCGCCGCCGGCGGGCGCGGCGTTCTTCTCCGGCTTGTCGGCGATGACGGCCTCGGTGGTGAGGAACAGCGCGGCGATGGAGGCGGCGTTCTGCAGAGCGGAACGGGTCACCTTCGCCGGGTCGATGATGCCTTCGGCGATCATGTCGACGTACTCACCGGTCGCGGCGTTCAGGCCGTGGCCGACCTGGAGGTTGCGGACCTTCTCCACGACGACGCCGCCCTCGAGACCACCGTTGACGGCGATCTGCTTCAGCGGGGCCTCCAGCGCGAGCTTCACGGCGTTGGCGCCGGTCGCCTCGTCACCGTCGAGCTCCAGCTTCTCGAAGACCTGGGAGGCCTGGAGCAGGGCCACGCCACCACCGGCGACGATGCCCTCCTCGACGGCCGCCTTGGCGTTGCGCACGGCGTCCTCGATGCGGTGCTTGCGCTCCTTGAGCTCCACCTCGGTGGCGGCACCGGCCTTGATGACCGCGACACCGCCGGCGAGCTTCGCCAGGCGCTCCTGGAGCTTCTCGCGGTCGTAGTCCGAGTCGCTGTTCTCGATCTCGGCCCGGATCTGGTTGACCCGGCCGGCGACCTGGTCGGCGGAGCCGGCACCGTCGACGATGGTGGTCTCGTCCTTGGTGATGACGACCTTGCGGGCCTTGCCCAGCAGGTCGACCGTGGCGTTCTCCAGCTTGAGGCCGACCTCCTCGGAGATCACCTCGCCGCCGGTGAGGATGCCGATGTCCTGCAGCATCGCCTTGCGGCGGTCGCCGAAGCCCGGGGCCTTGACGGCGACGGACTTGAAGGTGCCGCGGATCTTGTTGACGACCAGGGTCGACAGGGCCTCGCCCTCGACGTCCTCGGCGATGATCAGCAGCGGCTTGCCCGACTGCATGACCTTCTCCAGGAGCGGGAGCAGGTCCTTGACGTTCGAGATCTTGGAGTTCGCGATCAGGATGTACGGGTCGTCGAGGACGGCCTCCATACGCTCCATGTCGGTGGCGAAGTACGCCGAGATGTAGCCCTTGTCGAAGCGCATACCCTCGGTGAGCTCCAGCTCCAGACCGAAGGTCTGGGACTCCTCGACGGTGATGACGCCTTCCTTGCCGACCTTGTCCATGGCCTCGGCGATGAGCTCGCCGATCTGGGTGTCGGCGGCGGAGATGGAGGCCGTGGAGGCGATCTGCTCCTTGGTCTCGACGTCCTTCGCCTGCTCCAGCAGGGCGGCGGAGACGGCCTCGACGGCACGCTCGATACCGCGCTTGAGGGCCATCGGGTTGGCGCCGGCGGCTACGTTGCGCAGACCCTCCTTGACCAGGGCCTGGGCGAGAACGGTCGCGGTGGTCGTACCGTCACCGGCGACGTCGTCCGTCTTCTTGGCGACTTCCTTGACCAGCTCGGCGCCGATCTTCTCGTACGGGTCCTCGAGCTCGATCTCCTTGGCGATGGAGACACCATCGTTGGTGATCGTGGGCGCGCCCCACTTCTTCTCGAGGACGACGTTGCGGCCCTTGGGGCCGAGCGTCACCTTGACGGCGTCCGCGAGCTGGTTCATGCCGCGCTCGAGGCCGCGCCGCGCCTCCTCGTCGAACGCGATGATCTTGGCCATGTGAAGTGGTCCCTCCAGGACTGGGGGTGATTACTTCGGACCGCGCCCGCGCCCGCGACGGACGGCTCGCTTGCCTTGTGGTTCCTTCCCCACCTGGCCTGCGGGCCTCACCGACCCGGTCCTTACGTTGTCACTCTCACCTTCAGAGTGCTAACGCAATGATTAGCACTCGGCCCCTGCGAGTGCAAGCGCCTCTCGGGGATCGGGCGGGGGCGTCAGCCACCCGCGAACACGGCCCGACAGGGCGTGCGAACAGGCCGAAGGGCCCGCACCCCGGGGGGTACGGGCCCTTCTGAGAAGACCGGTCGCTTGAGCGTTGGTCGTGGTGCGCGTTCAGGCAGAGACGCGAACCATGTCGGCCTGCGGTCCCTTCTGGCCCTGCGAGATCTCGAACTCGACCCGCTGGCCCTCTTCAAGGGTGCGGTAGCCGTCCATCTGAATCGCGCTGTAGTGGACGAAAACATCCGCACCACCGTCGACCGCGATGAAGCCGTACCCCTTCTCCGCGTTGAACCACTTGACGGTGCCCTGAGCCATGCCTAACTCCCCTATTACTGGCCCTTGCACAGATCCACACTTCGCGGATCCGGGTCAGACCTCACCCCCCACGGTTGGGGGCGTGCGCCGGAACGCGTCGACCGCGGCTGAATGTATCTGTCCAACTGCCGTCTGCAACAGGTCAATCGGACGAGAATTCTGGACGCGCAGGGTCCGGAATGTGGGGAGAATTCGCCCGAATTCAGGGCAAGTCGGGCTACACAAAAGGAACAAAAGCCGCGAAAGACGTGCACACTTTGGCTACATCTTGTCGGACTCGCGGCAGGAATTCAGGGTTCCGATCAGGGGATCGGTATCGCGTTCCCCAACTGTACCCCGCTCAACCACACAGAATTGCCCCCTCCGCTTCTCTCACGGAGGGGGCAATTCGATGAACTCTCGGTAATCGTCGTTACCGAAGGTAACAATCGGGCCGGTCGACCGGTTCAGCCACCGGCGACGGCGGGAATGATCGACACGCCCGCACCGTCCGGCGTCGCCGTCTCCAGCCCCTGCTCGAACCGCACGTCGTCGTCGTTCACGTAGACGTTGACGAACCGGCGCAGCTTGCCCTGGTCGTCCAGCACCCGGGCGGCGATCCCGGTGTGGTTCTTCTCCAGATCGGCGATGACCTCGCCGAGGGTCCCGCCATCGGCGGAGACCTCGGCCTGCCCGCCGGTGTAGGTACGCAGGATGGTGGGGATCCGAACGGTGACGCTCATGACTTCAAAACCTCCGGTTTCGACTGAAGCTACGGCGGGGCCGCGCGTCTAGGGGTGCGGGACTGTGTTGATGTGCGGCTCCGCCGCGTGGGCGCGACCAGCCCCCACCGGCCCGCAGCGAACAACGATCAGACCAGCCCGGCCTCGCGGAACGAGTCCAGGTTGGGCCGGATGGTCGCGGTCAGCCCGGTCCCGGCCACCGCGTCCAGCGTCTTGAGGCCGTCTCCGGTGTTGAGCACGACGATGGTCTTGGTGGGGTCGAGGGCCCCGCTCTCGATCAGCTTCTTCGTCACGCCCACCGTCACACCACCGGCGGTCTCCGCAAAGATCCCCTCGGTCCGGGCAAGGATCTTGATCGCGTCCACGACCTGCTCGTCGTTCACGTCCTCCACCGCACCACCGGTCCGCCGCGCGATGTCCAGCACGTACGGCCCGTCCGCCGGGTTGCCGATGGCAAGCGACTTGGCGATGGTGTTCGGCTTCTGCGGGCGCACCACGTCATGCCCGGCCTTGTACGCCGTCGACACCGGCGAGCAGCCCTCGGCCTGCGCACCGAAGATCTTGTACGGCTTGTCCTCGACCAGCCCGAGCTTGATCAGCTCCTGAAGGCCCTTGTCGATCTTCGTCAGCTGCGAGCCGGAGGCGATCGGCACGACCAGCTGGTCCGGCAGCCGCCAGCCGAGCTGCTCGCAGATCTCGTACGCGAGGGTCTTGGAGCCCTCCGCGTAGTACGGCCGGAGGTTGACGTTGACGAAGCCCCAGCCCTCACCGGCCGGGTCGCCGATCAGCTCGGAGCAGAAGCGGTTCACGTCGTCGTAGTTGCCCTCGATGCCGACGAGCTCGCCGCCGTAGACCGCGGCCATGACGACCTTGCCCTGCTCCAGGTCGTGCGGGATGAACACGCAGGAGCGGAAGCCGGCGCGGGCCGCCGCGGCACCCACCGCACCGGCGAGGTTGCCGGTGGAGGAGCAGGAGAGCGTGGTGAAGCCGAAGGCGCGGGCGGCCTCCAGGGCCTGGGCGACGACGCGGTCCTTGAAGGAGTGCGTCGGGTTGCCGGAGTCGTCCTTGACGAACAGCTTGCCGGCGTCGACGCCCAGCTCGCGCGCGAGGTTGTCGGCCTTGACGAGCTTGGTCCAGCCGGGGTTGATGTTCGGCTTGTCCGCGACGTCGGCCGGGACCGGCAGCAGCGGGGCGTAGCGCCAGATGTTCGCGGGGCCCGCTTCGATCTGCTTGCGGAGCTCCTCGGTGTCGTAGGCCGAGAAGTCGTAGGCGATCTCCAGCGGGCCGAAACACTCCTCGCACGCGAAGACCGGTCCGAGGGGTACGCGGTGACCGCACTCGCGGCAGCTCAGGGCAGCGGCGGGACCGAGGTCTACGGTGGAGTCAGTGGTGCTTGCAACAGTCTGCACAGCCATGTGAGGCGAGGCCCTTTCTCCTCATCTTCCTCACGACGCATCTCGCCGTGAGACGGATTTGGCACCTTCCCGAGCCGGGAGCCTCGCGCATGTGGTCGACAGTGACCTACGAGTACCGACTGGAGGGTTGCCGGGGCTTCATCGGGCCGTTTCCCTCTGCCCCTCTGGATGAGCTGTATGTGGTTGTAGGCGGCGGGTGACCCCGGACATGCGATGGTCATCCGCCTTGTTCAAGACTGTAACCGACGACCAGGACAGTTGAGATAGTCGTCCGAACCGCGAGATGGATCACAGCCCGTCCCGCCGAGAGTACGCAGAGGAGCCGCCACGGTGCTGGAAGAAGTCGAGCGCTGGCTGAGCACCCGTTCCTGGTCCGCGAACGATCGCCCGCTCCACCGGATGCTGGCCGCCAAGCAGCGCACGGGCCGGACGGTCAGCGTCGTGCTGCCCGCCCTCAACGAGGAGGCGACGGTCGGCGACATCGTCGCCGTCATCCGCCACGACCTGATGCGGCAGGTCCCGCTCGTGGACGAGCTGGTCGTCGTCGACTCCGGCTCGACCGACCGTACGTCCGAGGTGGCCGCCGCCGCGGGCGCGCGGGTGGTGCACCGGGACGGGATACTCCCGCGCCTGCCCGCCGTGCCCGGCAAGGGCGAGGTGCTGTGGCGATCGCTGCTGGTCACCCGCGGGGACATCGTCTGTTTCGTCGACGCGGACCTCAGGGACTTCTCGTCGGACTTCGTCTCCGGGATCGTGGGCCCGCTGCTCACGGACCCGGACGTGGACCTGGTGAAGGCCATGTACGACCGGCCGCTGTCCGGTGCCGCCGGGCAGGGCGGCCGGGTCACCGAGCTGATGGCGCGCCCGCTGCTCAACATGCACTGGCCGCAGCTGGCCGGCTTCGTGCAGCCGCTCGGCGGCGAGTACGCGGCCCGCCGCTCGCTGCTGGAGCAGCTGCCGTTCCCCGTCGGCTACGGCGTGGAGCTGGGGATGCTGGTCGACGCCCTGCACCTGGTGGGCCTGGACGCCCTCGCCCAGGTGGACGTCGGGGTGCGCAAGCACCGGCACCAGGACGGGCAGGCGCTGGGCCGGATGGCCGCGGCGATCTACCGCACGGCCCAGCTGCGGCTGGCCCGCGGGCATCTGATCCGGCCGTCCCTGACCCAGTTCGAGCGGGGCGGGGACGGCTTCGAGCCGCGGACGTACTCCGTGGACACCGAGGAGCGTCCGCCGATGGTGGACATCGCCGAGTACCAGGCGCGGAAAGCGGCCTGACCGGGGCCGTTTTCGGCCGGGCACGGAAGATCCGTACGTTTGAGCGTTTACGGGCCGGGCTAGGTTGAGGCTTATGGCTTCAACGTACGGTGCTGCGCGGGTGCTGGTGGCCTCCAACCGGGGCCCGGTCTCCTACACGGTGGGTGAGGACGGTTCGCTGGACGCCAAACGGGGCGGCGGCGGGCTGGTCTCCGGCCTCTCCGCGATCGGCTCGGACGCGGACGCGCTGTGGGTGTGCTCGGCGCTGTCCGACGGCGACCGGGAGGCGGTCCGGCGCGGGGTCGGCGCGGACGGCGTGCGGATGCTGGACATCCCGGCCGACGTGCACGCCGACGCGTACAACGGCATCGCCAACTCGGTCCTGTGGTTCGTGCACCACATGCTCTACCAGACGCCCCTGGAGCCGGTCTTCGACGCGGAGTTCCGACGGCAGTGGGCGTCCTACGAGGCGTACAACCGGGCGTTCGCCGAGGCGCTGGCCGAGGAGGCGGCGCAGGGTGCGGCCGTGGTGGTGCAGGACTACCACCTGACGCTGGTGCCCGGCATGCTCCGCGAGCTGCGGCCCGACCTGCGCATCGGGCACTTCTCGCACACGCCGTGGGCGCCGCCCGAGTACTTCCGGATGCTGCCGGACGACGTGGCCGGGCAGGTGCTGCGCGGCATGCTCGGCGCGGACCGGCTCGGCTTCCTCACCGAGCGCTGGGCGGAGGCGTTCACCGCGTGCGCCGAGCGGTTCGCGGGCGGGCTCGGCGGCACCCGGGTCGGGGTGCACGGGCTGGGCGCCGACGCGGACTTCCTGCGCGCCCGGTCCCACGAGCCGGACGTCGAGGAGCGGATGGCCGCGCTGCGGCAGGAGATCGGCGAGGGCCGCCGCACCGTCGTCCGGGTGGACCGCACCGAGCTGTCCAAGAACATCGTGCGCGGCCTGCTGGCCTACCGGCGGCTGCTGGAGACCCACGCCGAGTGGCGCGAGCGGGTGGTGCACGTCGCCTTCGCATACCCCTCACGGCAGGATCTCGCGGTGTACCGGGACTACACGGCCGAGGTGCAGCGGGTCGCCGACGAGATCAACGCCGAGTACGGCACGCCGGGCTGGACGCCGGTCGTGCTGCACGTCAAGGACGACTTCGCCCGCTCGCTGGCCGCCTACCGGCTGGCCGACGTGGCCCTCGTCAACCCCATCCGCGACGGCATGAACCTCGTCGCCAAGGAGGTCCCGGTGGTCTCCGACGCGGGCTGCGCGCTGGTGCTGTCGCGGGAGGCCGGGGCGCACGAGGAGCTGGGCGAGGACGCGATCACGGTGAACCCCTACGACGTCACGGGCACGGCGACGGCACTGCACGAGGCCCTGTCGATGCGCCCGGAGGAACGCGCCGAACGCAGCAAGCGCCTGGCAGCGGCGGCGACGGCACTGCCACCGGCGCAGTGGTTCGTCGACCAGCTCGACGCGCTGAGGGGCTGAGGGCCGCATGAGCAGCCTTCCCACCCCTGCCACGAAGGCCGGGCAGGACGGCCTCGACGCCCTCCTCGCGCAGCCCGGCAAGGCACTGATCGGGCTCGACTTCGACGGGACGCTCGCGCCGATCGTGGCCGATCCGGAGCTGGCCCGGGCCCACCCGGAGGCGCTGGGCGCACTGGTGGCGCTCGCCCCGAAGGTCGCCGCCATCGCGGTGATCACCGGTCGGCCGGCCGAGGTCGCCGTACGCAACGGCGGCTTCGCGGACGCACCGGGTCTGGAGCACCTCGTCGTCCTCGGGCACTACGGCGCCGAGCGGTGGGACGCCCGCAGCGGCGAGGTCACCGCGCCCGAACCGCACCCCGGCGTCGCGGCCGTACGCGCCGAGCTGCCCGGGCTGCTCGAAGGGAGCGGGACCTGGGTCGAGGACAAGGGCCGGGCGGTGGCCGTGCACACCCGCCGGGCCGCCGACCCGCAGGCCGCCTTCGACGCCCTGCGCGAGCCGCTCACCGAGCTGGCGACCCGGCACGGCCTGATCGTCGAGCCCGGCCGCATGGTCCTCGAACTGCGCCCGCCCGGCATGGACAAGGGCGTCGCGCTGAGCGAGTTCGCCCGCGAGACCGACGCCGGTTCCGTCCTCTACGCCGGCGACGACCTGGGCGACCTGCCCGCGTACTCCGCCGTCGACACCCTCCGCACGACCGGCACCCCAGGCCTGCTGGTGTGCAGCGGCAGCGACGAGGTGACCGAGCTGCGCAAGCGGGCGGACGTGGTGGTGGACGGCCCGGAGGGGGTCGTCGAGTTGCTGAGGGCCTTGGCGGACCGGATCGGCTGAAGGACACGTCCCCCTTAGGGGCGCGGGGAACTGCGCGAGCAACCACAACGGGCCCGCAGCCCGCGACGGCCGGGAATCCCCACTCACCGCTCGGACCGGCGCCGCTCCCGAACACGCCGCAGCCGATTCACCGTCACCGGATCATGCGCCAGCGCCCGCGCGTCGTCCAGCAGGGCGTTGAGAAGCTGGTAGTAGCGCACCGGGGCGAGCCCCAGCTCCTCACGTATGGCCCGTTCCTTCGCACCGGGCCCGGGGAAACCCCGGCGTTCGAGCGCGAGGATGTCCCGCTCCCTGCGCCCGAGCCCCTGCTCACCCGTGTCCTCGTCCATGCCCGGCACCGTAACGCCTGCCACCGACAGCGGAGCTACTCCGCACTCTCCGCCCGGCCCGCCGCAGCCTGAAGGTGGCCCAGGACGCCCGAGGGGCTGCCGCCGGCCGCGACGGCCTTGCCGATCTGCTGCTTGACCTGGGCGCTGACGTCGGCCCAGGAGGTCTTGCCGACCGGGTAGAGCTCGGAGGTCAGCAGCTCCTCCAGGAACGGCCTGAGATGCCGGTCCTCCTCGGAGGCGGCCATGGTGCCGGACGCGGAGGAGGTGACCGGCAGCAGGTCGTACTCGCGGGAGAAGGCCAGCACGTTCTTCTCGCTGTAGACGAAGTCGAGGAAGTCGCCCACCTGGTCGCGGTGGCCGTTTGCACGGAAGGCCATCATCCAGTCGGCCACACCGAGCGTGGACTTGCTCGGGCCCCCCTTGCCCGGCATGGGCACCATGCCGTACTTCACGCCCTTGCTCTCGGCGATCTTCATCAGGGAGGGGTGGCCGTTGAGCATGCCGACCTGGCCCTTGGCGAACGCGGCGAACGCGTCGGCCCGGTTCAGCTCGCCCGGCGCGACCGGCCCGACCAGGCCCTTGCCGACCAGGTCGTTCTTCAGCCAGGAGAAGGTGTCGATGTTCTCCGGGGAGTCGATGCCGTAGCCGTCGACGCTGTCGGTGTAGCCGCCACCGCCGCTGAGCATCCACTGAAGGGTCTCGGCCTGCGCCTCCTCCGGGCCGAGCGGCAGCGCGTACGGGTACTTCACGCCCTCGGCCTTGAGCGCCTCGGCGTCCTCGGCGAGGTCGTCCCAGGACTCGGGCGGGGTGATGCCGGCCTTGGCGAAGAGGGTCTTGTTGTAGAAGAGGACGCGCGTGGAGGCGGCGAACGGCATCCCGTACTGCACGCCCTTCACCTGGCCCGCGGAGGCCAGCTGCCCGACGAAGTCGGCCTGCACGGGTATGGAGAGCAGGTCGTCGGCCTTGTAGAGCTGGTTCTTGGCCGCGTAGTCGGCGTAGGCGCCGATCTGCGCCATGTCCGGCGGGTCACCGGCGGCGACCATCTCTCTGACCTTGCGGTCGACGTCGTTCCAGGAGTAGACGCTGACGTCGATCCTGACGTCCGGGTGGTCGGCCTCGTACTCCTCGGCGAGCTTGTCCCAGTACTTCTTCGAGCTGTTGGCCGCGCTGTCGCCGTAGTCGGCGGCGACCAGCTTGAGCGTCACGTCCCCCGAGCCGCCCGTGATGCCGCAGCCGCCGAGCACCGCCGTCATGCCCAGTGCGGACACCGCCGCGATCGTTCCTGCCATTCGCCGCCGCTGCACCGCTGTTCTTCCCCAACCCTGGCGTCGCCGCCTCTGAAACTTTTCGATATTCGGAATAAGGTCTACACCACGTGAGTGGACTAGACCTCTTGCGGGTCACCGGGTCACACTGTTTCCGTGAGACATGTCATCGCCCTCGACGTGGGCGGCACCGGAATGAAGGCCGCCCTGGCCGGGCCCGGGGGCGAGGTGCTGCACCGGGCCCGCCGGGCCACCGGACGCGCCCAGGGGCCGGACGCCGTCGTCGCGGGCATCCTCGACTTCGCCGCCGAGCTGCACGCCTACGGCGCCGAGCACTTCGGCACGCCCGCGTCCGCCGCCGGCGTGGCCGTCCCCGGGATCGTCGACGAGGCGGACGGTGTCGCCGTCTACGCCGCCAACCTCGGCTGGCGCGACGTCCCGCTGCGCGAACTGCTGGCGCAGCGGCTCGGTGTGCCGGTCGCCCTCGGCCACGACGTGCGCACCGGCGGCCTCGCCGAGGGCCGGGTCGGCGCGGGCCGGGGCGCGGACCGCTTCCTGTTCGTGGCCCTGGGCACCGGCATCGCGGGCGCCATCGGCGTCGACGGCCGGGTCGAGGCGGGCGCGCACGGCTTCGCGGGCGAGATCGGCCACATCGTCGTACGCCCCGGCGGGGCCCCCTGCCCGTGCGGGCAGCACGGCTGCCTGGAGCGCTTCGCCTCGGCGGCGGCCGTGAGCGAGGCCTGGGCGGCCGCCTCCGGCGACCCGGACGCCGACGCCGCCGACTGCGCGAAGGCGGTGGACTCCGGCGACCCGAAGGCCCGGGCGGTCTGGCAGGAGGCCGTGGACGCCCTGGCCGACGGCCTGGTCACGGCCCTGACGCTGCTGGATCCCCGCACTTTGATCATCGGCGGCGGCTTGGCGGAGGCGGGGGAAACCCTGTTCGCGCCGCTCAGGGAAGCGATCCGCCGCCGCATCACCTTCCAGAAACAGCCGACACTCGTCCCGGCGGCGCTGGGGGACAGCGCCGGTTGCCTGGGGGCGGGCCTGCTGGCCTGGGACCTTCTGGCATCGACCGACCGCATGGAGGTAACGCCCTGATGGCATCGCCGCAAGGGGCGCGGGGAACTGCGCGACCAGCCACGACGCACCCGCACTCCGCTCCATCGGGGACCCCCGCCGTGCTCACGGGCGCGACAGTGGTCCTCCCCACCGGAACCGTCGAAAACGGCCAGGTAGCCATCGACGGCGCCCGCATCACCCGGGTCCCCCCGGAGAACGCCCACGTCATCGACGCAACCGGCCACTACGTGATCCCCGGCTTCGTCGACCTGCACAACCACGGCGGCGGCGGAGCCTCCTTCACCTCCGGCTCGGTCGACGACATCCTCAAGGGCATCCACACCCACCGCCTGCACGGCACGACCACCCTGGTCGCCTCCACCGTCACGGGCGACATGGACTCCCTGACCCACCGCGCGGGCCTGCTGAGCGAACTCGCCGAGCAGGGCGAGATCGCCGGCGTCCACTTCGAGGGCCCCTTCATCTCCCCCTGCCGCAAGGGAGCCCACTCCGAGGCCCTCCTGCGCGACCCCCACCCCGCGGAGGTCCGCAAGCTGATCGACGCGGCCCGGGGCCGGGCGAAGATGCTCACCCTGGCCACCGAACTCCCCGGCGGCCTCGACTCCGTGCGCCTCCTCGCCGACCACGGCGTGATCGCGGCGATCGGCCACACGGACGCCACGTACGAGCAGACGGTCGAGGCCATCGACGCGGGCGCCACGGTCGCCACCCACCTCTTCAACGCGATGCCCCCGCTCGGCCACCGCTCCCCCGGCCCGATCACCGCGCTCCTGGAGGACGACCGCATCACGGTCGAGCTGATCAACGACGGCACGCACCTGCACCCCGCCGCGCTGCAGCTGGCGTTCCACCACGCGGGCGCCCGCCGGGTCGCGTTCATCACGGACGCGATGGACGCGGCCGGTTTCGGCGACGGACGCTACTGGCTGGGCCCACTGGAGGTGGAGGTCGCGGACGGCGTGGCCCGGCTGGTGGAGGACGGCACGATCGCCGGCTCGACCCTCACGCTGGACCGCGCCTTCAAGCGGGCGGTCACGGTCGACGGCCTGTCCGTCGAGGACGCGGTGACGGCCCTGTCCGCCACCCCGGCCCGGCTGCTCGGCATGGCCGACACGATCGGCTCACTGGAGCCCGGAAAATACGCCGACCTGCTGATCCTGGACTCCGCGTACGAGGTGAAGGGCGTGATGCGCCGGGGTGAATGGGTGGTCGGTCCCCAACTGGGCTGATCCATCCCCCAGTCGGGAGACGGTGGCCGACTCCAGGACTGGGCCGACCGCCGTCTCTTTGGCATGATCGGGCTACCTGCACGTTCACGTCGGCAAGCACATCGGGGGAGGTCGGCCCAGGTGATCCTCACGGTCACGCTGAACACCGCTCTCGACATCACCTACCGCGTACGGTCCCTCAGGCCGCACGCCTCGCACCGCGTCTCCGAGGTGACGGAACGCCCCGGCGGCAAGGGCGTCAACGTGGCCCGGGTGCTCGCGGCCCTCGGGCACGAGGTGACGGTGACGGGGTTCACGGGCGGGGCGACGGGCCGGGTCGTGCAGGAGAAGCTCGCGGCGGTACCGGGCGTGATGGACGCGCTCGTCCCGCTCTCCGGGGCGACCCGCCGCACGGTCGCCGTGGTCGACGAGCACACCGGCGACACGACGCAGCTGAACGAACCGGGCCCCACGGTCACACCCACCGAATGGTCGGCCTTCCAGGAGGCCTACGAGGACCTGCTGCCCACGGCGTCGGTGGTGGCCCTGTGCGGCAGCCTGCCGCCGGGTGTCCCGGTGGGCGCGTACGCGGGCCTGATCCGCACGGCCCGCTCCTTCGGTCTCCCGGTCCTCCTGGACACCAGCGGCGAGCCCCTGCGCCGGGGCGTCGCGGCCCGCCCCGACATCATCAAGCCGAACGCCGACGAGCTGGCGGAACTGACCGGCTCCCACGAGCCGCTGCGCGCCACCCAGGACGCCCGCCGCCGGGGCGCGGGCGCGGTGGTCGCCTCCCTCGGCCCCGAGGGCCTCCTCGCCGCCACCCGAGAGGGCCGCTGGCGAGCCACCCCACCGACCACGGCCCGAGGCAACCCGACGGGCGCGGGCGACGCGGTGGTGGCGGGCCTGCTCTCGGGTTTGGTGGAACACCTCCCCTGGCCGACCCGCCTGGCCCGGGCCATCGCTCTGTCGACGGCGACGGTGCAGGCACCGGTGGCGGGGGAGTTCGACCGGGGGGTGTACGAGGAGGTGCTGGGGCTCGTCACTGTGGCGAACGAGACGTCGGCGGCGTGACGAACACCCGGTCGAAATAGCGTAGTTGCGCTACCCCCTGTCGCCTAAGATCACGAGCGACCAAGATTGACCTCTTGTTGGGGGAACAACCGTTGAACAAGATCGCAAGGCTTGCCATGGCCGGCATCGCCTCCGTGGGTCTCGTCGCCACCATGAACTCGGCGGCCACGGCCGCTCCGACAGCCACCTCGGTCGTCGCCGGGCCGGCCGGCGCCCAGGACTGGGGCGGCGGCTGGAGTGACGTCAGGGACGTCACCATCCGCGAGAAGCCCAGCGCCACGTCCCGCAAGATCGGCACCCTTAAGAAGGGGAAGATCGTGAAGTGCTGGGTCGCCGGGTGCAGCGCGGTGGACGGCGGCAAGTACAAGTGCACCAGCAGCTCGCCCACCGAGAACCGCTGGCACGAGGTGAACTGGGGCGGCAAGAAGCGGTACGCGGCGACGCGCTGCCTGGAGTGGGGCCGGGTCGAGTGACCTGAGCCCGTCGGGCTTGAACGACGGCGGCCGTCCACCCGCGCGGTGCGGGGGACGGCCGCCGTGGTGAAGCGCCGGTCTTGTCAGCCCTTGGGCGGGGCCAGGGAGAACTGGTCGAGCACCGCATCGCACTTGTTGCCCTCGTTGCAGGCGAGCTCGATGGTGTTGGTGCCCTTGGTCAGGTTCACGAGGGCCCAGGTGCTCTTCCAGCCCTGCTCCCAGTCACCCTTGGGCGTGTTCCCGAAGTTCTGCATGTCCAGGGGCCGGGTCTGGGCCTTGCCGTTGACCACGAGAGTCGCGTCGGCGTCCGTGCCGGGGACGCCGTAGTCCACGTTGAGCCGGTAGCTGCCGGCCTTCTCGATACCGTCGACCGTCCAGGTCACCTTGGCACCGACCTGGTTGAAGCCGGTCACATAGACCCCGCCCTCGGCCTTCGCGCCCTTGAACTCGGACGCCGTCGTCATGCCGGGGCTGAGCCGCAGGGCCTTCGCGTCGGTCTTCGGGAGATCCTGCTTGGCCGCTCCGGCCTTGCTCGCCGACGGGCTCGGCTTCGACTCCTCGGACTGGGTCGGGCTCGTGCCCACCTTGTCGGACGCGTCGTCCTTGTCCTTGTCGCCGCCCAGCATGGCCACGCCGATGCCGATGACGACCGCGGCGACCACCGCGATCGCTCCGATCAGCAGCCCCTTGGTGTTGGGGCCGCGGCCACCCCGGCCGCCACCGCCCCCAGAGCCGGCGTGGTGTGCGGTCTGCGCACCGCCCGGCAGCGTCTCCGGCGCCGCGTAGTGCGCGTTCGGCTGACTGTAGGAGCCCTGCTGCTGCGGGACCTGGCCGTGCGGCGCGGTCTGCGCGTTCTGCGGCTGCTGGCCGTACTGGCGCGTGCCGACCGCGCGCACCCGGTTGACCGAGTTCGGGTAGCCGTAACCCCCGGACGGCGGCTGGGCCCCGTTGGCCTGCCCGTCGGCGTAGAGATAGCCGAACGGGTCGTCGTCCTCGGGCGTGCTCGCGCCGTTGTTGCCGGGCGTCATCCCTTGGTCTCCTCAGTCAGGTGCGGTGCATGCGGTACACGGGTGAGTAAGCGAGCCTACCCGCTCCCAGAGACCCAAACGGGTGACTCAGACCGCATCAACTCGCTGACCAGGGCTTCACCCGGCGCGTCTGTGTTGTTTGGGACGAGATCGTTTCTCGACGTACATCCGCTCGTCAGCGGATTTCAACACTTCGTCCGCCGTCATTCCACAGTGTGCCCATCCGATGCCGAAGCTGGCGCCCACCCGGACGGCCCGCCCCTCGGCACGGATGGGCTGGATGATCTCGTTGCGGAGCCGGACCGCGAGGTCCTGCGCGTCGGCACGGCCGAGCCCGTCGGCCAGGATGACGAATTCGTCACCCCCGAGCCGCGCGACCGTGTCCCCGTCGCGGACGCCGTTGCTCAGCCGCCGGGCGACCTCGATGAGAACCGCGTCACCCGCGTTGTGACCGAACCGGTCGTTGATCGACTTGAAGCCGTCGAGGTCGCAGAAGAGCACCGCGAGGCCCTTGGTGCCGTCGTCGTGGTTCCCGTCCGGGGCGACGGTGTGCACGTGGTGGTCGTAGGCGTCGTACGGCTCCGCGCCCTGCCGGAAGTCGAAGCCGGGCCCGACCACGTCGAAGGCCGGGTGGCCGTAGGCCGCGTCGACGGACTCCACGGCGGTGTGCGGGGATGACGCGCGTTGACAGAGCCGGGCGGACAGGCGGGAGCGCAGCTCCGCGGAGTTCGGCAGGCCGGTGAGCGAGTCGTGCGAGGCGCGGTGGGCGAGCTGGAGCTCGCGGCGCTTGCGCTCCTCGATGTCCTCGACGTGGGTGAGGAGGAAGCGGGGGCCGTCGGCGGCGTCCGCGACCACGCTGTTGCGCAGGCTGACCCAGACGTACGTGCCGTCGCGGCGGCCGAGGCGGAGCTCGGCGCGCCCGCCCTCCGCCGAGGTGCGCAGCAGGGTGCCTATGTCCTCGGGGTGGACCAGGTCGGAGAACGAGTAGCGGCGCATCGCGGAGGCGGGGCGGCCCAGCAGCCGGCACAGCGCGTCGTTGGTGCGCAGGATCCGGCCGTGCTGGTCGCCGCCCATCTCGGCGATGGCCATGCCGGACGGCGCGTACTCGAAGGCCTGCCTGAAGCTTTCCTCGCTCGCCCGCAGGGCCTGCTGCTCGCGCTCCAGCCGGACCAGGGCGCGCTGCATGTTGGCGCGCAGCCGGGCGTTGCTGATGGCGATGGCGGCCTGGAAGGCGTACATCTGGAGCGCCTCGCGGCCCCAGGCCCCGGGGCGGCGGCCATTGCGCGGCCGGTCCACGGACAGAACGCCGATCAGCTCGCCGCACGTACCGCTGCCCTTCGGAGCGGGCGCGTACATGGGGGCGAAGAGGCGGTCGGCCGGGTGCCACTCGTCCTCGAAGCGGGGAGCGGGGCCGTCGGTGTACCACTGCGGGACGTCGTCGTCGTCGAGGACCCAGCCCTCGGTGTGCGGTATGAACACCAGGTCGCCCCAGTGCTCGCCCATGCCGAGGCGGCGTTCCCAGGACTCGCGCGAGCCGACGCGGCCGGTGATGAGGGCCTCGGCGGCGGGGTTCCCGGCGAAGGCGGCGACGACGAGGTCGCCGTCCGGCCGTACGAGGTTCACGCACGCCAGCTCGTACCCGAGGGCCGCGACGACGCCCTCCGCGACGGTCTGCAGTGTGTCCGCCAGGCTGCGGGCCGTGTTCATGTCGGCCATGACCTGGTGCAGTTGTCGCAGGGACGCAAGACGGACGTAGGGCTCCGACTCGGTCTCCATGCTCGCCCTCCCCCCGAGTACTCGCAGCGATTCAAGGGTCTCGTCGGCGTATCGTCCTGGCAGCTTCCCAGCCACTGAATCACAGCGCGCTGCTCACTCGGTACACAGGGTCAACAATTCCTGCCCCTTGTGACTCAAGTCACAGGCAAACCTGAACAATTGAGTGGAGTTTCTGCGTTCTTCACGTGCGGCTACCGAACACAAACTTTGTCAGGTTGCGCACATTTTTCCTTCCTGCTCCTCCGCGGGCCGCGGCAGGTCCGTCGGGAGTCCTAGGACCGTGATCGGGCGGGAGTCCGATGCGCAGCGCGTGGGGCGGAGATTAGCGTTTCCGGCGTGCCGAACACTCCCGCCGCCACGTCCCCGATCATTCCGTCGCCCGCCTCCGGGCATGCTGAGGGGGTGAGCAACGACGAGTTCCGCGCCGCCATGTCCCGGCTGGCCTCGGGTGTGGTCCTGGTGACCGCGCAGGAGCCGCCGCTCGACCCGGACGACCCCACGGCGCCGGGCGGCGAGGACGTGGGCATGACGGCCACGGCCTTCATGTCGGTGTCCCTGGACCCGCCCCTGGTGCTGGTGAGCCTGCGCGAGGGCTCCCGCATGGACGAGCTGCTGGAGGAGCAGGAGCAGTGGGGGGTCTCGGTCCTCTCCGAGAGCCAGCGGCACATCGCCGGCCGTTTCGCGATGAAGGGCCGGGTCAGCGACCGGCTGCTGTTCGCCGACATCCCGTACACCCGCGGCGAGTACACCGACGCCCCGCTGGTCGGCGGCGCCCTGGCCGTCCTGGAGTGCCGCACCGAGCAGCGCGTGCCGGCGGGCGACCACACGCTGGTCATCGGCCGCGTCCTGACGGCCCGGGTGCCGAGCGCGGAGGGCGGGCCGCTGACGTACTTCCGGGGCCGGTACCGGCAGTTGGGCTGAGGAAACCCGCTGGCCCGGGCGCGTACGGCCCGCCTAGGGTGCGCGCATGACCGCGACCGGCCCCCGCCTCGAAGAGATCACCCCCGCGAATCTCGACGCCGCCCTCGGCATCCGCGTCCGCCCCGACCAGGAGCACGCGGTCGCCCCGGTCGTGAAGTCCCTCGCCGAGGCCTATGTGCATCCCGGCATCGCCTGGCCCCGCCTGATCCTCGACGGCGACCGCCCGGTCGGCTTCCTGATGGCCTGCCTCGGCATCGACTGGTACGGGGACGGCAGCGAGATCCGTTCGGGCCTGTGGCGGCTGAACATCGCGGCCGGTGAGCAGGGCAGGGGGTACGGCCGGTTCGCCGTCGAGTCGGTGGCCGCCGAACTGCGCCGACGCGGCACCGAGAAGTTCTACGTGACCTGGCACTCGGGCCCGGCCGGCCCCGAGGGCTTCTACCTGGGCCTCGGCTTCCGCCCGGACGGCGAGAACAGCGGCGGCCAGACGGTGGGAGTGCTCGAACCGGCCTGACCCCGACGCCGGTGGCCTCGGAAGCTCCTAGCCCCAGTCCCGCGCGGAGCGCCCCCGCTTCGTCTCCGAGCGCTGCTTCTTCTCCCGCAGCCGGCGTTCGTTGATGCCCCGGGGGATCCGGGTGGGCTTGCGGGGCCGGGGCGGGGGTGCGGTGGCCTCGGCCAGGAGCGCAGTGAGGCGTACGGCCGCGGCCTCGCGGTTGCGCCACTGGGAGCGGTGCTCGGAGGACCGTACGGTGACGACCCCGTCGACCAGGCGCCCGGCCAGCCGCTCCAGGGCCCGCTGCTTCCACACCGCCGGCAGCGCCTCGGTCTTCGCCAGGTCGAAGCTCAGCTCGACCTTGGAGTCGCTGGTGTTGACGTGCTGCCCGCCCGGTCCGGACGACCGCGAGAAACGCCACATGAGCTCGGCCTCGGGCAGGGAGACGGAGCCGCGGATGACGTGGGGACCAGACATGCCCCCCATGTTCCCGCTCCTGTCCCGTCCACGTCACCCGAATAATCGCGGGTAAAGAAAGTAAAGGAGCTGGAACCTCGCGTACCCCTCTCCACGTTCATGGGGGTAGCTGTAGCTTCGGTGCCGCAGCTTCTTTGCCGCACGTAAACGAGGGAAGGGACTCCCAACAATGGCTGTAAGCCTGTCCAAGGGTGGCAACGTCTCGCTCACCAAGGAGGCTCCGGGCCTGACCGCCGTCACCGTGGGCCTCGGCTGGGACGTCCGCACCACCACCGGCACGGACTTCGACCTCGACGCCTCCGCGATCGCGGTCAACACGCAGGGCAAGGTCTACTCGGACGCCCACTTCGTCTTCTTCAACAACAAGCAGACGCCGGACAACACGATCGTCCACACCGGCGACAACCGCACGGGCGAGGGCGCCGGCGACGACGAGGCGATCAACGTCAACCTCGCCGCCCTCCCGGCCGACGTCGACAAGATCGTCTTCCCGGTCTCGATCTACGACGCGGAGAACCGCTCGCAGAACTTCGGCCAGGTCCGCAACGCCTACATCCGCATCGTCAACCAGGCCGGCGGCGCGGAGATCGCCCGCTACGACCTGTCGGAGGACGCGGCCACGGAGACGGCCATGGTCTTCGGCGAGCTCTACCGCAACGGCGCGGAGTGGAAGTTCCGCGCGGTCGGCCAGGGCTACGCCTCGGGCCTGGTCGGCATCGCCCAGGACTTCGGCGTGAACGTCTGACGGACGCCTGAGCGTTTGCGCGGGACCCCGGGCCGGTCGTCCGGCCCGGGGAGCTCCTTCCCAGGGGCGCGGGGACTGCGCGACAAGCCACAGCAAGTCCGCACCGGACAGAGCGCCGAAGCCCCTACGGCGCGTCGAAACCCTCCCCACCCGAGATGCGTTCCCACGTGATCCTCGACCCACTGGTCACAGCCCCGCTGAGCGGCCCCCTCCTCGCGGAGCTGACCGCCCTCTACGCCTCCAACTCCGCGTTCCACCGCCTCACCGGCGACTTCCCCGACCCGGAGGACATCCGCCCCGAGCAGGTCGCCGCCGCACTGGCCGAGGAGCGGGAGCTGCCCGGCGCCGAGATCCTGCTCGCCCGCAGCTCCGGCCGTCTGACGGGCATCGCCGTCACCCTCGCCCAGCACCCCGACCCCGCCGACCCGGACCCCTGGATCGGCCTGCTGATGGTCGACGCGAGGCTGCACGGCCAGGGCCACGGCCGCCGCCTGGCCGCCCTCGTGGAGGACCGCTTCCGCGCGGTCGGCCGCACCGCCGCCCGCCTGGCCGTCCTGGCGAACAACCCTAGGGCCATGGCCTTTTGGACCGCCCTGGGCTACGAGGTCCTCGACCACCGTGAGGACCGGGGCATGGGGCGCCCCTGCACCGTCCTCCGCAAGGCACTGACCACGCCGTGAGGCCTCAGGGCCGCTCCGGCTTGCCCTCCCCGTACAGCCAGTCCTCCCAGACCCCCGCCAAGTCCGCCCCGGGCGCCTGCTTCTCGGCGTAGGCCGTGAAGTCGGCGGTGTCGGCGTTGCCGTACCGGTACTCGGCCGCCCACCCTCTGAGGATCGAGAAGAACCGGTCGTCCCCGACCGCCTGCCGCACCTTCTGCAGCACCATCGCCCCCCGGAAGTACACCGGCGGGTCGGAGATCCGATCGGCGCTCGGCGGGTCGGCCGGCGGAAACTCCCAGATCTCCTCCGCCTCCTCCGCCGTGTCGAAGTGCTCACCGGAGTACAGCGCGTCGAACGTCTCCCGCGCGCTCTTCCCGCCGTGGTCCTCCTCCCACAGCCACTCCGCGTACGTCGCGAAACCCTCGTTGAGCCACATGTCCCGCCAGCTCTCCGGCGAGACCGAGTCGCCGTACCACTGGTGGGCGAGCTCGTGGACGAGGAAGGTGATGTCGGGGGCGCCGGGGAAGACCGGCCGGGTCTGGGTCTCCAGGGCGTAGCCGACGGAGGCCGCGCTGTCGACGATCGCGCCGGTGGAGGAGAAGGGGTACGGCCCGAACCTCCGCTCCGACCACCGCAGCACCTCCGGGATCCGCCCGAGCACGGGCCGGCTCGCCGCCGCCTCGGCCGGGTCGACGGCCGTGTACAGGGGCAGGGCCCCGGCTCTGGAGCGGCTGATGTCGAAGCGGCCGATCGCGAGGGTGGCGAGGTAGCTCGCCATCGGCTCCCCGCTGTGCCACACGAACGTCGTACGGCCCCGCGCGGTCCGCTCGCCGCGCAACTCCCCGTTGGAGACCGCCTGCAGCCCCTTCGGCACGGTCACCGCGAGGTCGTAGGCCGCCTTGTCGGAGGGGTGGTGGTTGCCGGGGAACCACGCCATCGACCCCGTCGGCTCGCCGAGCGCGAGCACCCCGTCCGTGGTGCGCAGCCAGCCCTCCTGGGAGCCGTCCGGGTCGGTGACGGTCTCGGGTGCGCCCGCGTAGCGGACCGTCACGCTGAACGTCGCGTCCCGGTCGAGGTCCTCCCGCGGGCGGACGGTGAGCTCCTGCCCCGCGCGGTTCCAGCGGGCCGTCTCGCCGTCGACGGTGATCTTCTCGACCTCCATGCCGAGCAGGTCGAGGTTGAAGGCGGAGAGGTCCTTGGTCGCGCGGGCGGTGAGGGTGGCCGTGCCGGTGAGGTGGTGGTCGCCGGGGTCGTAGGCGAGGCGCAGTCCGTAGTGGGAGACGTCGTAGCCGCCGTTGCCGGCCTTCGGGAAGTAGGGGTCGCGGACGCCGGAACCGCCCGGGGTGCCGTGCACTCCGCCGCCGCACGCGGTGAGGACGAGAGCGGAGGCGAGCAGAGCGGAGACGGGCAGCGCCGAGGCGGGCAGGGTGGCTGCGGACAGGATGGGGACGGACAGCGTGGGGAGGGACAGGGTGGGGACAAGGCGTACAGATCGGGCCACGGTCGCGATCCTACGGGCGCGTGACACCATCACCTCCGTGCTCGATATCGGCTACGCCCTCTCCAACCGCTTCCCCGACCCGCCGCAGACCGACTACCGCCGCGCGGACGTCCGGGCGCTGCGGCACGACCTGTTCTGCGGGGACGTCTACCTGGCGGACACCAAGACGGACCACGAGGTGTCCACAGCCTGGGGATGGGTGCCGGTGCTCGACTTCGCGTGGGCGCTGTGCGACATCGTGGAGCGCATCGACCAGGACCCGGCGGGCTCACGGGCCTCCCGGCCGCAGCGGGCGGAGCTGGACTTCACCGAGTCGACGGACCGGATGCTGTTCGAGCGCCGCTTCGGCTGGGTGGACATCGAGGCCGACTGGATGCGCGCGGAGGAGCCCGCACTCACCGTCTCCCACAGCGAACTGCGCCGCGAGTCACGGGACTTCCTGCACGACCTGATCGCCGACCTCACCGACCTGCACGACGACCTCGCGGAGAACCCGGCGATCTGGACCCTCCAGGCCCGCTTCCCCCGGGTCTCCTGACGCGCCCGGCGACCGCGATGACACCATCACCGGTGATCAGTACCTGACACGGGGAGAGCGGGAGCATGACCACGGGGCGCGTGACGTACCACCTGAACCACGGGGTGCACCCACCGGCCCTGATCGGCGAAGACGGAGGGGGGCAGATCACGTCCGCCCGGCTCAGCCGCGACCTCGACAGTCCGGCTCCGGACCGGCTCCGCTCGCTCCGGGCCTTCCATCTGCGCGCCGAGGACGGCACACCGGTAGCCCGCGTGGTCACGGAACAGCCCCTGGGCACACGGCTGAGCGGGCGCCCGGCGGTGTACCACGTCCTGGATCCCCACGGTGCGCCGCTCGGACGGATCACCTTCCGGCGGCGCCGCGCCTTCCGCTGGGGACGCAGGCGCTGGACCGTGGAGCCCGTCGCCGGGCCCGTCCTCAACGGCTACGCGGGCCGTCTCGTGTGGTGGGCGCTGTGGTGGCCCCTGGGGCTGCCCGTCCGTCTGCTGTTCCTGCTGTGGGTCCTGATGGCGGAGGCCGACGACGGTTTCCGCCCGCCCCGGCGCATCATCTGGCGGGACTCCTCCCGCAGCGCCCACCTGGTCTTCCGCGCGGTGGCCGAGGACTACCGGATGCTGCGGCACGATCTGGACCCGCGCCTGGTCAACGCCCTCATAGCGCTGCACCAGTCCTACGACCCTGCGGAGGGGGCCGGCTCACTGGGCTGGTACGAAACCTGAGCCCCTCCGCGGTGTCCGGCGGCGCGTCAGCCCTCCACGCGGATCCCCCACTGCGCGGCCAGCACGGGCGCCAGGTCCAGCAGCTGCGCCGTGCTGATCACCGCTCCCGACAGGCGGTCCAGCCCGCCGCTGATCTCCAGGGAAGCGGCGCCGCGCAGGTCCACGTCCGTGAGGGTCGCCGCGTGGAAGTCGGCGCCCTTCAGCGCGCAGTCCACGAACTCCACGCGCTCCAGGCGGGCGCCGCCGAAGTCCGGCTCGACCAGGACGCAGCCCTCGAAGACGACGTCTCTGAGCCGGGCCGTGCGCAGGTTCAGATAGTCGATCTTGCCGCCGCGGATCAGCACCCGCTCCAGCACCGCCCCGTGCAGCTGCGGTCCGCCGAGCCGGGCATCGGTCAGCTCCACGTCGCGCAGGGTCGCCTCGGCGAGGTCGGTGCCGACGCCGCGGACGCCGGTGAAGACGGAGTCCAGGACGCGGGCGTGCCGCAGCCGGGTCTCGTCCAGCGCGCAGCCCGTCAGCGCGCAGTCCATGAAGCGGGCGCCCGATCCGTCCTGCCCGGTGAAGTCGGCCTCCCTCAAGTCCAGCCCGTCGTAGTCCCCGTCCGGCTCCAGCTCACCGCCCCCGTACGGCTCCAGCACGGGCAGCCGCACCTCCGGTCGCCGCGCGCCCTTCACACCCGTACCGCCCACCGCTCTCCTCGCCATGCGCCCATGCTCCACCCGACCACTGACAACCGCCCCTGACCTGCTCGTGGCCTGCCCCTGACCTGCACGGACACCGGTGATGTCACATTCCGGCGCCCTCGATCGGTCGTACGTGCAGAAAGCGGCCCCGACCCGAGGGAGATCCACAGTCATGCACCGCATCACCGTCATCGGCGGCGGCTTCGCCGGACTGACCGCGGCCATCACCGCTGCCGAGGCGGGCGCCAGGGTCACCATCCACGAGGCCCACCACACGCTCGGCGGCCGGGCCCGCACCGCCGAGGGCCCCTACCGCACCAACGAGGGCCCGCACGCCCTCTACAACGGCGGCCCGCACTGGGCCTGGCTCAGGCAGCGCGACCTCATCGGGCCGCTCGCCCCGCTGCCGCCCCTGGAAGCGGCCCGGCTCCGGCTGCGGCACCAGGGCGTGCTGCGCCGCACCCCGCCCTTCGCGATGCTGAAGCTGCTGCGCCGGACGGGGCGGCAGGCACCCGTCGACGCCGACTTCCTGACCTGGGCGACGGGCATCGCGGGCGAGGAGGGGGCCCGGGCCGCCGCCCACTACTCGGCGGTCGCCCTGTTCCACCACGATCCCGGGTCGCTGTCGGCCGCGTTCGTGCAGGAGCGGCTGCGCCGCGCCACCAAGCTGCCGCCCGAGGCGCACTACCCGCGGGGCGGCTGGGCCAGCCTCATCGACCGGATGGCCGCCCGCGCCTGGAACCTGGGCGTCCGGATGGAGACGCTGTCCCGCGTCGACACGCTCCCCACCGACACTCCGGTCATCGTCGCCACCTCCCTCCCCGCCGCCCGCCGCCTGCTCGGCGACGACTCCCTGACCTGGCCGAGCGGCCGTACCGCCCTCGTCGACCTGGCCGTACGCACCCGGCGCGGCGACGCCTTCGCGGTCTCCGACCTGGACGCACCCGGCTGGCTCGAACGGTTCACCGCCCAGGACCGCAGTCTCGCCCCGGCCGGCGAGCAGTTGATCCAGGGTCAGATCCCCATCGCCCCGCACGAGTCGAAGGCCGACGGCACAGCCCGCGCCGAGCAGCTGCTCGACCTGGGCTTCCCGGGCTGGCGCGAACGGCTCACCTGGCGGCGCGACTCGGTGGCGAACGGCCGTACGGGCGCGGTCGATCCGCCCGGCACCAGCTGGCGCGACCGGCCGGCCGTGGACCGGGGCGACGGGATCTACCTCGCCGGTGACCAGGTCGCGGCCCCCGGTGTGCTGTCGGAGGTGTCCTTCAACAGCGCCCTGACGGCGGTCTCCCTGGCCCTCGGCCGGCACGAGCTTGACCTCAAGCAAGCTTGAGGTTGAAGACTGGTCGCACCGAACGCCCCTTCAGAGGAGTCGCCATGCACGCCATCCGCCTGCACGCCTTCGGCCCGGCCGAGAACCTCAGCTACGAGCGGGTCGAGGACCCCCTGCCGGGCCCGGGGCAGGTCCGTATCGCCGTACGCGCGGCGGGCGTCCATCTCCTGGACGCCGCTCTGCGCGAGGGCATGCGGGGCGGCCCGGCGGCCGAGCCGACGCCGCTGCCGACCATCCCCGGCCGCGAGGTCGCCGGTGTCGTCGAGTCCCTGGGCGAGGGCGTGGCCGAGGTGTGGCGCGGCAAGCGGGTCGTCGCCCACCTCGGTTTCGTCCCGGGCGGCTACGCCGAACTGGCCGTCACCGAGGCCGGGCGTCTGCACGAGATCCCCGGGGACCTGGACTTCGCCGAGGCCGTCGCCATGATCGGCACGGGCCGTACGGCGATGGGGATCCTCCAGTTCGCGGACCTCGGCCCCGACTCCGTGGTCGTCGTCCCGGCCGCCGCCGGAGGCCTCGGCACCCTCCTCGTGCAGTACGCCAAGAACGCCGGGGCGACCGTCGTGGGCCTCGCGGGCGGGCCGGAGAAGACCGCCAGGGTGCAGGCGGGCGGCGCCGACCTCGCCGTCGACTACAAGGACCCCGCCTGGCCCGCGAAGGTCCGCGCCCACCTCGGCGGCCGGACCGCGACCGTCGTCTTCGACGGCGTCGGCGGCGACATCGCCCGCGAGGCCGTCGCCCTCCTCGGCCCGGGCGGCAGGCACATCGTCTTCGGCTGGTCCGGCGAGGGCATCCGGGACGGCGGTCCCTACCTCGTCGACGGCGTCTCCGAGGAGGTCCTCGGCCCGGTGATGCTGGGGAAGGCCGGCGGCCCCGACCCCGTCCGCACCCTGGAACTGCGCGCCCTCGCCGAGGCCGCATCCGGCCGGCTCACCCCGGCCGTACAGCGCTTCCCGCTGAGCGAGGCAGCGGCGGCGCACCGGGCGCTGGAGACCCGGGGCACGACCGGAAAGGTGGTCCTGGAGCCATGACCGGCCCCGGCGAAATCGCCTGCCCCGCCCGGCGCGCCCGGCTACCGTGCCGAGGGTGATCGACATTCCCCGGGAACTGGCGGCATCACAGGTGAAGTTCAACAAAGAGGCGGGCCGCGCCTTCATCGCCGGACTACCGGAGCAGTCGGCCCGCTTCCTCGACCACTGGGACCTCAGACCCGACGGACCACCCATGCACGGCGTCTCCGCCCTGGTCCTCCCCGTGGCCCGCGCCGACGGCACCCCGGCGGTCCTCAAACTCCAGATCCTCGACGAGGAGAGCGAGGGCGAACCGGTCGCACTGCGCGCCTGGAACGGCGACGGGGCCGTCCGTCTCCTCGACCACGACGAGCCGACCGGCACGATGCTGCTGGAACGCCTCGACGAGACCCGCATGCTGTCCCACGTGCCGGACGCCCACGAGGCCGTGGTCACCATCGCCGGGCTCCTGGCCCACCTCACGTCCTTCCCGGCCCCGCCCGGCATGCGCCGCCTCGGCGACATAGCCGGCGGCATGCTCGACCGGACCCCCTGGGCCCTGGCCCGCATCCCCGACCCGGAATCCCGCCGCCTGGTCGCCGACTGCGCGGCCGCGCTGCGCGAGGTCGTCGACGAGCCGGGCGACCGCCTCCTCCACTGGGACCTGCACGACGAGAACGTCCTCGCCTCCGACCGCGCCCCCTGGCTCGCGATCGACCCCAAGCCCCTCGCCGGCGACCCCGGCTTCGAACTGTGGCCGGCCCTCGACAACCGCTACGACCCCGACGACATCCTCTGGCGCTTCGACGCCATGACCGACATCCTCACCCTGGACCGCCCCCGAGCCCACGCCTGGACCCTCGCCCGCCTCCTCCAGAACACCCTGTGGGACATCGAGGACGGCCGCCCCGTCGACGACGCCCAGCTGGAGATCGCCCGGCGGCTGCGGGGTCGCGGCCTGTGACGCGGGAGCCGGGATGTGCCGCGGTACCCCTCCGCCGTACTGCGGCACGGTGCCGGTCCGCCAGAAACAGGGCCTGGACACGTTGCCCACCTCGTTGCCCTTGAGCAGGCCGCCCCAGATGTAGTTGCCGTCCGACAGCAGCACCCACTTGACGACCGCGACAGAAACCCCAGGTCAGAACAGATCCGACCTGGGGTTCCAGTGGAGCCCCCTGTCGGATTCGAACCGACGACCTACGCATTACAAGTGCGTTGCTCTGGCCAGCTGAGCTAAGGAGGCGGGTGCCGTGCGCCGGGTTGTCGTGCGCGAGGGCGGCACCACTGTACACAGAGCCCGTTACGCCGAGCCACGAAGTTCCGTTCGGGCGGACTACTCCGTCAGCTCGTAGGCGAAGCGGTACGCCACCGCCGTCTCACCGTGCCGTGCGGTGAAGTCGCCCTTTCCGGTGAGGCCGGTCAGCTCTCCGCTCCCCGACCCCGGCACCACCTCGAAGGTGCAGTGCACGGTGCCGTCCTCGCCGAAGAACCCCCGCTCCTCCACCGCGAAGCTCCCCTCACGGCCCTCGACGCGGCCGGTGAGGAGTTCCATGCCGCTGAAGGAGCCGGTCTTCGCGGTGACGTAGACGATCGAGTACTCGCAGCTCGTCCCGGTCGCCTCGATACCGCCCGAGAAGGAGTTCCGGACGGAGGCGTGGGCGAGGCGGGGGTTCGCGTCCTCGCCGGGGGCGATCACGCGTTCCTGCCAGTCGGCGAAGGTGAAGTGACCGGTGGTGGTGACGGTGCGGGTGGTGCCGGGCATGGAGTGGTCCTCTCGGTCGGGCTGATGTCCGAGACCAGCCTGGACGCCGTACCTGACATCTCCTGTCAGGTACGGGGGGTACGCCGCGACAATGGCCCCCATGCGCGCCGACCGGCTCCTCTCCCTGCTCCTGCTGCTCCAGAACCGCGGGCGGATGACCGCACCCGAGCTCGCCGCCGAGCTGGAGGTGTCGGTGCGGACGGTCTACCGGGACGTCGAGGCGCTGGGGGCGGCCGGTGTGCCGGTGTGCGCCGACCGGGGGCCCGAGGGCGGCTACCGGCTGGTCGAGGGGTACCGGACGCGGCTGACCGGTCTGACCGACGCCGAGGCCGGTTCGCTGTTCCTCGCCGGGATGCCCGGGCCGGCACGGGACCTGGGGCTGGGGGCGGTCCTGGCCAGCGCCCAGCTGAAGGTCCAGGCGGCCCTGCCCGCCGAGTTGTCCGCGCAGGCGCGGCGGGTCCAGGAGCGGTTCCATCTGGACGCGCCCGCCTGGTTCCGGGAGGCCGACCCGGTGCCGTGCCTGGAGGCCGTGGCGTCGGCCGTGTGGGAGCGGCGGACCCTGCGGCTGCACTACCGGCGCTGGCGCGGCGAGGTGCACCGGGAGGTGCGGCCGCTGGGGCTCGTCCTGAAGGGCGGCATCTGGTACCTGGTCGCCCTCGCGGAGGAGGCCGTACGGACCTACCGGGTGTCGCGCGTGCTGGACGTGGAGGAGACGGGGGACGTCTTCGAGCGGCCCGCGGGGTTCGACCTGGCCGCCTACTGGGCCGAGTCCTCGCGGCGTCTGGAGGCCGCCCTGCGGCAGGACACCGCCCTGCTGCGGATCTCGCCCCGCGCGCGGCAGCTGCTGCCGATGCAGTTCGGCGCGGCGGGCGTACGGGCCCTGGGCAGCGCGGGGCCGCCCGACGGGGACGGCTGGGTGGAGGTGGAGCTGACCGTGGAGTCGGAGGCGGTCGCCGTGGGAGATCTGCTCCGGCTCGGCCCGGAGGCGGAGGTGCTCGGCCCTCCCGGGCTCCGGCAGGCCGTGGCCCGGGCGGTGGCGGCGCTGGCGGACC
This sequence comes from Streptomyces collinus, assembly GCF_031348265.1. Classification (NCBI taxonomy): domain Bacteria; kingdom Bacillati; phylum Actinomycetota; class Actinomycetes; order Kitasatosporales; family Streptomycetaceae; genus Streptomyces; species Streptomyces collinus. The sequence goes on from NZ_CP133771.1 coordinate 4,036,175, forward strand.
GGTACCTGGCGGACCGGTACCAGGAGTCGTCGGCCCCTATCGACCGGTTGTGACGTGACTCTTCTCGACCGGTTGTGACGTGCCTCTTCGAAAATTTCCGCGAAGTTCACAGGCCCGGAACTACTGACAGACGTGTGAACGCCAGGTACCGTCCTGAGCCAGTTCACACGCGTGGACTACACCACAACGGAACACCCGTCGTGGCACCGCCTTCCTACTCGGATCGTCCGGCACGTTCCTGCCGGTAGAAGGGGTTCATTCACCATGGCCACTGTCTCGTTCGACAAGGCGACCCGGATCTACCCGGGTTCCACCAAGCCCGCCGTCGACGCGCTGGAGATCGACATCGAGGACGGCGAGTTCCTCGTCCTCGTCGGCCCCTCCGGCTGCGGCAAGTCCACCTCGCTCCGCATGCTCGCGGGCCTGGAGGACGTCAACGGCGGCGCCATCCGCATCGGTGACCGCGACGTCACGCACCTGCCGCCGAAGGACCGGGACATCGCCATGGTGTTCCAGAACTACGCGCTCTACCCGCACATGACCGTCGCCGACAACATGGGCTTCGCGCTCAAGATCGCCGGCGTCAACAAGGCGGAGATCCGGCAGAAGGTCGAGGAGGCCGCGAAGATCCTCGACCTCACGGACTACCTGGACCGCAAGCCGAAGGCCCTCTCCGGCGGTCAGCGCCAGCGCGTCGCCATGGGCCGCGCCATCGTGCGTGAGCCCCAGGTGTTCCTCATGGACGAGCCGCTGTCCAACCTGGACGCCAAGCTCCGTGTGTCCACGCGTACGCAGATCGCCTCGCTCCAGCGCCGCCTGGGCATCACCACCGTCTACGTCACCCACGACCAGGTCGAGGCCATGACGATGGGCGACCGCGTGGCGGTCCTCAAGGACGGCCTGCTCCAGCAGATCGACACCCCGCGCAACATGTACGACAAGCCCGCCAACCTCTTCGTGGCCGGCTTCATCGGCTCCCCGGCGATGAACCTCGTCGAGGTGCCGATCACCGACGGCGGCGTGAAGTTCGGCAAGTCGGTCGTGCCGGTGCAGCGTGACGCGATCGCCGCCGCCACCGACAAGACCGTCACCGTCGGCGTCCGCCCCGAGCACTTCGAGGTGGCCGGCGCGGACGCCGAGCTGGGCCTCGCCGTCACGGTGAACGTCGTCGAGGAGCTCGGCGCCGACGCGTACGTCTACGGCACCGCCAAGGTCGGCGACGACTCCAAGGACCTCGTCGTCCGCGTCAGCGGCCGTGACGTCCCGGAGAAGGGCAGCCAGCTGCACGTCGTGCCCCGCTCCGGCGAGACCCACGTCTTCTCGACGTCGACCGGTGCGCGCCTGTCCGACTGATCAACCAGCAGACGCACAACCCCGGGTGAATCACCCGAGTTGACGACGAGGGCCCCGCAGCGTGCTGCGGGGCCCTTGCCGTTGTCGACAAATACCCCGGCAGACCGGACGTTTCGAGCTCTGTGCGTCAACGCCCTACCCAGAAAGTGGCACTCTCTCATCCCCCGAACCGGTGACTAAATGTCTACAAACCATTACCGGGCGCTACCCTCACACGCGTGAAGCACTCCATGAACCAACAGACGCGACGCGGCCAGGGCCCCGCCCGCCGGATCGGCCGCACCCTCGCTTTCGTCCTGCCCGTCGTCCTGGTGCTCTCCGGGACCCTCGCGGTCACCCGAGTCAACTGGTCGGGGAACTCCACCGACCCGGTGCTCACCGCCGCGGACACCGCCGTGGGCAGCCCGCGGGCGGCCAAGCGCGCCCCCCAGGACATCCTGCGCGACAAGCTGCTGACCGAACTGCAGGAGGAGGACCCGGGCGTCGCCCTCACCCACCTCCAACAGGCCGTCAACGGCCGCCCGTCGCTGGCGAAGCACTGCGCGTCCATCGCCCGCGCCCTCGGCCAGGCCGCCGTCCGCGTCTACGGCCCGACCCGCGCCCAGTCCTACGCGCGCCCGGTGTGCGACACCGCCTTCGCCACCGGCGTCGCCGCCGCGCACAGCTGAGCACATCGCCCTGCCGACGGGTGGGAAGTCCACTACGGCTGACGTGAGATCGATCGTCGGCCGCTGTCCCGGGCGGGACGCCACGTACAGTTCGTGTCCATGAGCGATCCGAGCGCCGCGTCCCGCCCCGTTCAAGCCGTCGTTCTGGCCGGTGGCCAGGGCTCCCGGCTGCGTCCGTACACCGACGACCGGCCCAAGCCGATGGTCGAGATCCCCGGGACGGGGACGCCGATCATCGGCCATCAGCTGTCCTGGCTCGCCGACGAGGGTGTGACCGACGTCGTGGTCTCCTGCGGTCATCTCGCCGAGGTGCTGCAGAAGTGGCTGGAGACGGCCGAGTTGCCCGTCTCCGTCACGACGGTCGTCGAGCCGGAGCCGCTCGGGCGCGGCGGCGGCCTCAAGTACGCCGCGGCGCATCTCCCGCACCCCGACCAGCCCTGGTACGCGACCAACGGGGACATCTGGACGCGCTTCTCGCTGCGGGACATGGCCGATTTCCATGCCGAGCGCGATGCCGTCGCGACGTTGGCGCTGGCGCGGCCCCGGCTGCCGTGGGGGGCGGTGCAGACCGACGGGTTCGGGCGCATCACCGACTTCATCGAGGCGCCGCCGTCGACGTTCGAGATCAACGCCGGCGTGTACGTCTTCTCCCCCGAGTTCGCCGGGTTGTTGCCGCACCGGGGTGACCATGAGCGGACGACGTTTCCCCATCTGGCCCGTGAGCGGCGGCTGGCCGGGTTCACGATCCCCCAGGGGTCGTACTGGCGGGCCATCGACACGGCGAAGGATCTGACGGAGGCGGCGAAGGAACTGGCGGCGGGGCGCTAGCCGGCTGCGGTGCGCGGTGTGCGGTGTGCTTCGGCCGCGGGTCCGTCGTGGTTGCTCGCGCCGTTCCCCGCGCCCCCGAGGGGCGTCTGACCCCTACGTGTGGAAAGGCCCCGCACCTCCCGGTGCGGGGCCTTCTGTCGCTCGGGTCGGGTGTTAGCCCAGCAGGCCGCCTACCAGGCCCTGGCGGCCCGTGGAGGACGAGCCGCCGTTGCCCGAGCCGCCCGTCGAGCCCGTGCCGCCCGTCGCCGTGCCGCCCGTCGCCGTGCCTCCGGAGGTGGGGCCGGTCGTGGTGCTGGGGGCCTGGTTCTCCGGGGTGGACTGCTGGGGCGGGGCCTGGCCCGCGGTGCCCTGGGTCTGACTGGGCGAGCCGCCGGTGACGGTGCCGGTGTCGCGGGTGGCGTCCGGCCGGGTCGTGGTGCCCGCGCTCGGGCTCGCGGAGCCGGCCGTGGCGCCCTGGGTGGGCGAGGTGGAGGCCGACGGGGTCCGCTTCTCCTTGCGCTTGCCGGGCTCACCCGGGAGCGGGGAGCCGGGCAGCTCGTTGCGCGGGGCCTCGCCGGGGCCCGGGACGACGACCCGGTCGGCGTCGCGGACGGCACCGCCGAGCAGCGAGCCGACGAGCAGGGTGACGCCGGTGGCGATGGCGGTGACGAGGACGCCGCGGCGCAGCACGTAGCGGCGCAGGTCCCAGATGTCGGCGCGGGGGCCGAGACGGCGCCAGGCGCTGTCGGCCAGACGGCCGTCGACGGAATACACGGGGGCGCCGGCGATGATCAGCGGCGACCAGGCGGCGAGGTAGATGATGTCGGGCGTCTCGTAGGCGGGGACGCTCTTCCAGCTGACCGTGACCAGCAGCGCGGCCGACAGCAGGGCGCCCAGGCTGGCGGCGACGCGCTGCCAGCAGCCCAGCACCGTCAGGACGCCGACGATGACCTGGGCGAAGGCGATGACCAGTCCGGCGCCGACCGGGTGCTCCAGGGCGAACTGGCGCAGCGGCTCGGCGACTTCCCACGGGTGCAGCGTGTTGAGCCACTTGACCATGGAGCCACGCTTGCCGCCTTCGAAGTAGACGGGGTCGCACAGCTTGCCCATGCCGGCGTAGATGGAGATGAAGCCGAGGAAGACGCGCAGCGGAAGCAGGACGACGGCGAGGTTCATCCGGCGGCCCGGGTAGTAGGCGTGCCGGGCCGGGTCGTCGCCGTGCCGCTTGGCCCGGCGCCCGGTGCCGTCCGCGCCGGGGGCGGACTCCTCGAAATCGTCGTCCTCGTAGGCCGGTTCGCCGTACGCCGGTTCGTCGTAGGCGCTGCCGACGGTACGCATGGGCGGCAGCAGCCGGGTGCCGTCGGCGGGTTCGTGGGTGCGCTGGGGGCCGACGACCGGGGTCTCGACGGTCTGGGCGAGGTTGTCCTCGTAGCCGGCGCCGCCGTAGCCCGCGCCCGGGTACCCGGGGTCGTCGTAGCCCGGGCCCACACGGGAGATGACCTGGGTGGCCCCGGTGTCGGAGCCGGACTCGTCGGCGTGGCGGACGCTCTCGTGCCGCGCGGCCTGCAGGAGCCGGTGCGCGCCGGTGTCGTCGGGGGCGGATCTGCCGCTCCAGACCACGGGCCGGCGGCGAGCGGTGGCCCCGTCCGCCCCGCCCCCCACCTGGGGGATGCGGGCGGTGTCCTCGGTGGCGGTCAGGTGCCGTGCGACCCGGGGGGACTGAACGCGACGCGTCGAGACGCCCAACTGCACGCGGAAACTCGCGTGATTGACGATGACCTGCGCCGGGTCGCTCGGCACCTTCACCATGCTCAGCGCGGGAGCGTCGTCGAGTCCCGACGAGCGGTCCACCGTGGGTGTGCGGGGTGTTCTGGTGTCCACACTCATCTAACCGAGTGACGTCGCGTTAGGACACTGCTTTGACCCGCCGGATCTGTCCGGACCCCGTCAAGCTTGTCCTCTTCGCCCCGGTGACACCGGAATTACCCCGCACGGGTGACGTTCCGGACGCCTGTTCAGTGGCGTCGGCGGGCCGCCTCGTACAGCACGATCCCCGCCGCCACACCGGCGTTGAGCGACTCGGCGCCGCCCGGCATCGGGATCCGCACCCGCACGTCACAGGTCTCCCCGACCAGCCGGGACAGCCCCTTGCCCTCGCTGCCGACGACGATGACGACCGGGCCGTCCAGCGCCGGAAGCTCGCCGAGCTCGGCCTCGCCGTCGGCGGCCAGGCCGACGACCGTGATGCCGGCCTTCTTGTACGCCTCCAGGGTCCGGGTGAGGTTGGTGGCGCGGGCGACCGGGGTGCGGGCCGCCGTACCGGCGGACGTCTTCCAGGCACCGGCCGTCATACCGGCCGCACGGCGCTCGGGGACGACCACGCCGTGACCGCCGAAGGCGGAGACGGAGCGGACGACCGCGCCGAGGTTGCGCGGGTCGGTGACGCCGTCGAGGGCGACGATCAGCGGGTCCACACCCTCGTCGTAGGCGGCGGACGCCAGGTCCTCGGGGTGGGCGTACTCGTACGGCGGGACCTGGAGGACCATGCCCTGGTGGTTGAGCCCGTTGGTCATCCGGTCCAGCTCGGGACGCGGGGCCTCCATGAGGTTGATCCCGCCGCGCTCGGCGGCGACCTGGAGGGCCTCGCGCACCCGCTCGTCGTTGTCGATGAACTGCTGGACGTAGAGCGTGGACGCCGGGACGCCCTCGCGCAGCGCCTCCAGGACCGGGTTGCGCCCGACGACCAGCTCGGACGTGCCCTTGCCGCCCCGGCCGCGCACGGTGGGCCGGCGCACGGCCTGCTTCGCCTTGGCGTTGGCGACGCGGTTCTTCTTGTGCCCCTTGCGCATCTCGGCGGGCGGGGTCGGGCCCTTGCCTTCCAGGCCCCGGCGCCGCTGGCCGCCACTGCCGACCTGCGCGCCCTTCTTGCCGGACATGCGGCGGTTGTTCGCGGCCATTGAGCTACCTGTCTCCGTGAAGTGATGCGTACGTACGTCTGTGTGTACGGCTCTTGTCTCTGTGCAGTGTGCCGCCCGGAGGCCCGGGCGGCACAGTCGGGCAGCCCGTGGGGCTTGTCTCAGCGCGGGCCGAGGCTCCATCGCGGCCCCTGCGGGCTGTCCTCGATGACCAGACCGGACTGGCCGAGCTGGTCGCGGATGGCGTCCGCGGTGGGCCAGTCCTTGCGGGCCCGGGCGGCCTCGCGCTGGTCGAGGACCATGCGCACGAGCGTGTCGACCACGCCGTGCAGGTCCTCGCCGCGGTCGCCCTCCCCGGCCCACTGGGGATCCAGCGGGTCGAGGCCGAGCACGCCGAGCATCGCGCGGACCTCGGCGAGCCGGGCCACCGCGGCTTCCTTGTCGTCGGCGGCCAGCGCGCTGTTGCCCTGCCGGACGGTGGTGTGCACCACGGCGAGCGCCTGGGGCACGCCCAGGTCGTCGTCCATGGCCTCGGCGAAGGCGAGCGGCACCTCGGGGGCGGGCTCGACGACGCCGGCCTTCTCCACCACGCGCTGCACGAAGCCCTCGATCCGCGCGAACGCCGACTCGGCCTCGCGCAGTGCCTCCTCGCTGTACTCGATCATCGAGCGGTAGTGCGGGGTGCCGAGGTAGTAGCGCAGCACGATGGGCCGCCAGCGCTTGACCATCTCGCTGACCAGCACCGAGTTGCCGAGCGACTTGGACATCTTCTCGCCGCTCATGGTGACCCAGGCGTTGTGCACCCAGTACCGGGCGAACTCGTCGCCGTAGGCCTTGGCCTGCGCGATCTCGTTCTCGTGGTGCGGGAAGACCAGGTCGAGGCCGCCGCCGTGGATGTCGAAGGCGGTCCCGAGGTACTTGTGGGCCATCGCCGAGCACTCCAGGTGCCAGCCGGGACGGCCGCGGCCCCAGGGCGTCTCCCAGTCGGGCTCGCCGGGCTTGGTGGCCTTCCACATGGCGAAGTCGCGCGGGTCGCGCTTGCCCGAGACGCCCTCGTCGGGCTGGCGCAGGTCGTCGATGTCCTGGTTGGACAGCGCCAGGTACGCGGGGAAGGAACGGACGTCGAAGTAGACGCTGCCGTCGGCCTCGTAGGCGTGCCCGCGCTCGATGAGGCCGCGCATCATCTCGACCATCTCGGTGATGTGGCCGGTGGCGCGGGGCTCGTAGGTCGGGGGCAGGCAGCCGAGGGCGCGGTAGCCGTCGTTGAACGCCCGCTCGTTCTCGTAGCCGATGGCCCACCAAGGGCGGTTCTGGTCGGCCGACTTGGCGATGATCTTGTCGTCGATGTCGGTGACGTTCCGCACGAACGTGACGTCGTAGCCGCGGTACTCGAACCAGCGGCGCATGATGTCGAAGTTCAGCCCGGAACGGATGTGCCCGATGTGCGGGGCGGCCTGCACCGTGGCACCGCACAGGTAGATCGAGACGCAACCCGGCTGGAGCGGGGAGAAGTCACGGATCTGCCGGGCGCTGGTGTCGTACAGGCGAATAGTCACCACTCCAGGGTAGTGGGCCCCGGGGTGTGCATCAGGACCTTCCCCTCGGGGCTCACATATTCGTGACATTGCCAACGGGTGCGCCCCGAACGCCTGCCTCAGCCCGCGCGCACCACCAGCGCCGTGGCCACCGCCATCAGCCCTTCCTCCCGGCCGGGGAAGCCGAGGCCGTCCGTCGTCGCGCCCGACACCGACACCGGGGCTCCGGCCGCCTCGGACAGGAGTTTCTGGGCCTCGTCCCGGCGCTTGCCGATCTTCGGGCGGGGTCCCACCACCTGTACGGCGATGTTGCCGATCCGGAAGCCCGCCTCGCGCACGATGCGCGCGGCCTCCGTCAGGAGGGTGACGCCGGAGGCGCCCGACCACTCGGGGCGGCCCGTGCCGAAGTGCTGCCCCAGGTCGCCGAGGCCGGCGGCGGAGAAGAGGGCGTTGCAGGCGGCGTGGGCGACGACGTCCGCGTCGGAGTGGCCGGCCAGGCCCGGACCCTCGCCCTCCCACTTCAGGCCGGCGCACCACAGCTCGCGGCCCTCCTCGAAGGCGTGGATGTCGGTGCCGATGCCGACCTGGGGCAGAACGGGCAGGTCAGAAGCCATCGTTGAGCCTCCTGCGGGCCAGGACCGCCTCCGCGAGGACCAGGTCCAGGGGGCGGGTGACCTTGAAGGCCTCCTCGTGACCGGGGACGGCCACGACCGTGAGGCCGAGCTGCTCGACCATGCCGGCGTCGTCGGTGACCTCGCCGGTGACCGTCTCGTGCGCCCGGACCAGCGTGTCCCGGTCGAAGCCCTGCGGGGTCTGCACCGCCCGCAGCAGGGCGCGCTCCGGCGTGGCGACGACCGGCTCCGGCTCGCCGGGGGTGCCGGCGGGCTCGACCTGCTTGACGGTGTCGGCCAGCGGCAGCGCCGGGACCACGGCCGGTGCGCCGTCGCGTACGGCCTCGATCACCGCGTCGACCGTGTCCACCGGCACGAGCGGGCGGGCCGCGTCGTGGACCAGCACGATGTCGTGGCCGGGCGGCAGCGCGTCGAGGCCGAGCTTCACGGACTCCTGGCGGCTCTGCCCGCCCGGGACGACGAGGAAGTCCGTCCGCTCGGGCAGCGCGTGCGCGTCGAGCAGCGACCTGACCTCGGCGGCGCCCTCGGGCGGGGCCACGACGACGACCAGGGAGACGGCCCGGGAGGCGGCCATCGCGCGGACCGCGTGGATCAGCATGGGGGTGCCGCTCAGCGCGCGCAGCGCCTTGGGGGCGCCCGGGCCGAGCCGCACACCGCGGCCGGCGGCCGGGATCACGGCCGCCGTGCGGGCCGCCGAAGGGCCGGCGGGCGGCGAGGGACGCGAATCGTCAGACATCGGTTCCTGTCAGGTTTGTGTGCTGGCCTGGCGTGGGTATGGCCTGGAGGAGTGCCGGGCGCGACGCGCTCGACCGGACCCTTCCGTGACGCTGGTCGAGCCGGCTGCCCGGGCCCGGCACGCCAATACACCGGGGCGTGAGTGATAGCACAACCCGGGGCGGCGGCGCATCGGCGTCGGAGTATGAACATGCCGCAGCGCCCGGCGACAGAGAATTCGTCATCGGGCACCGCGGCATTTCGATGTGCAGGCGCGCGCTTGATACGCAGAGCGCTGAACGACCGGCTTCGCCTCAGGAGGCGAGAACCTCGTCGAGCAGGGCTTCGGCCTTGTCCTCGTTGGTGTTCTCCGCGAGGGCCAGCTCGCTCACCAGGATCTGGCGGGCCTTGGCGAGCATGCGCTTCTCACCGGCGGAGAGTCCACGCTCGCGCTCACGACGCCACAGGTCACGCACCACTTCCGCGACCTTGATGACATCGCCCGAGGCGAGCTTCTCCAGGTTTGCCTTGTAGCGACGGGACCAGTTCGTGGGCTCCTCGGCGTACGGCGCGCGCAGCACCTCGAAGACCCGGTCCAGCCCGTCCTGACCGACCACATCACGCACGCCGACGAACTCCGCATTGTCCGCTGGCACACGTACCGTCAGGTCGCCCTGGGCGACCTTCAGCACCAAGTAGGTCTTGTCCACGCCTTTGATCTGGCGAGTTTCGATGGCCTCGATCAGCGCGGCCCCGTGATGGGGATAGACCACGGTGTCGCCAACCTTGAACGTCATGTGACAGGTACCCCTTCCGTGGCTATCCAGGGTAACACGGAAATCGCGGGTTCTGAATGGCGTTTTCGCAGGTCAGGGCGCATCTCGGGGCTTGACAACTCCGACAGGAACGTGCTTCGGACAGGGAGTGGAAGAAGGTATTCGCAGGTGGGAGCGGCTCTCCGGGGTGAGCGAAACGCGTACGTTACACGCATCCGGAGCATCCTCCAGAAGGACGAACATCCCCATATGTCCGGTTCCGTATGATCGACTTCCGCTACTCCGTTCGGAGGCCCGAGCCGGGTTCCGGTCGAATCCGGAATTGATCACGAGGCACCCGGACGGGCCACCGGTGATCAATTCCGAGGTGCCCGCGCATTCCTTCACGGAAATCCGTGCCACTGCCCGGAGCTCTAATGTGAATGCCGGACGAGCACCACGCCAATGTGACGCGGCAGTCATGTGTGACTCAGGTGGACCGGGCGGTGACGGGGGGTCGGGTGCGGCCGGACGAGGGCGGCTCGGTAACCTAAGGCCCGCTGACAGACACTTAGGGCGGCTTTATCGGCCGCTCCGCTTCGAGTCAAGGAGTTGCCGCCGCCGTGAGCAGCAGCCTTCGACGCGGTGCCCTCGCCGCCGCCGTCACCGCGTTCTCGATCGCCTCGCTCGCCGCGTGCGGCGCCGGCTCCAACGCCCAGACCCTGGAGATCAAGCCGGACAACGCTGCCACGAGCGTCGGCGACATCAAGATCCAGAACGCGGTCGTGATCACGCAGCCCGACCTCGAGTCGACCGGTCCGGCCGCGATCTCCGCGACCTTCTTCAACTCCGGCCGCACCGCCGAGACGCTGGAGTCCATCACCCTCCCGGGCACCGGCAAGACCGCCCAGCTGAAGCCCGCCAAGGGCGGCAGCCTCAGCATCCCGCCCGGCGGCTCGCTGATCCTGGGCGGCCAGAACAACGCCACGGCGATGCTGCCGAGCAGCCGCGAGGCGGTGCAGGACGGCAACGCGCAGAAGGTCACCTTCACCTTCAGCAAGACGGGTGCCGTGAGCCTGCGCGCCTTCGTCGTCCCCGCCGAGCACTACTTCAAGGAGTGGGGCCCGACGGAGGTTCCGGCCGCGCCGGGCGCCTCGTCCTCCCCGTCCGGTTCGCCGTCCGGGTCCCCCGCCGAGGGTGGCTCGGGCGCGCCGGAGAGCCCCGCGGGCGGTGAGACGCCGGGGGGTCACGGAGCGTCCGGCACGCCGACCGACGCGGCCTCGGCGAGCGCGGGCGCCGGGCACTGAGCAGTCAGTCGCAGAACGAAGGGCGGGCCCTCTCCTCGGAGAGGGCCCGCCCTTCGTCGTGCCGTCGTGCGCGGCCGGTCTACGGCTCGAACTTGTAGCCGAGGCCGCGGACCGTCACCAGGTAGCGCGGGGCGCCCGGGTCCGGCTCGATCTTGGCGCGCAGGCGCTTGACGTGGACGTCGAGGGTCTTGGTGTCACCGACGTAGTCGGCGCCCCAGACCCGGTCGATCAGCTGCATGCGCGTGAGCACGCGGCCGGCGTTGCGCAGCAGCATCTCCAGCAGGTCGAACTCCTTCAGCGGCAGGTCGATCTTGGTGCCGCCGACGGTGACCACGTGCCGGTCGACGTCCATGCGGACCGGTCCGGCCTCCAGAGCGGCCGGCGTGACCTCCTCAGGCTCGCCTCTGCGGCGCAGCACGGCGCGGATGCGGGCGACCAGCTCGCGCGAGGAGAACGGCTTGGTGACGTAGTCGTCGGCTCCTATCTCCAGCCCGACGACCTTGTCGATCTCGCTGTCCTTGGCGGTCACCATGATGACGGGGACGTTGGAACGGCCGCGCAGCTGGCGGCACACCTCGGTGCCCGGCAGGCCGGGCAGCATCAGGTCGAGGAGGACGAGGTCGGCGCCGTTGCGCTCGAACTCGTCGAGTCCGTCGGGCCCGGTGGTCGCGACCGCGACCTCGAAGCCCTCCTTGCGGAGCATGTACGACAGGGCGTCGGAGAAGGACTCCTCGTCCTCGACGACGAGCACACGGGTCACGGAAGGACCTCCGGGGCGGGAAGCGTTTCGTACGCGTTCGATTCGGGGGATTCAGGGGTGTACCGCCCGGCCTCCACGTCGAGGCCCGCGCCTCCTGCGCGTGTCTCTCGGGCGGACTGCTGATGTGCGCGGTCGCGGGCCGCACCGGCCTCCGGCAGCCGCAGGGTGAAGGTGGAGCCCTGGCCTTCGGCGCTCCACACCGTGACCTCCCCGCCGTGCGAGGCGGCCACGTGCTTCACGATCGCCAGTCCCAGTCCAGTACCGCCGGTGGCACGGGAGCGGGCCGGGTCGACGCGGTAGAAGCGCTCGAAGATGCGCTCCTTGTCCTTGTCGGAGATGCCGATGCCCTGGTCGGTGACGGCGATCTCGATGTGGTCCCCGCCGGGCGCGTTCACGCTGCGGGCCGCTATGCCGACGCGGGTGCGGGCGGGTGAGTAGTTGACGGCGTTCTCGACGAGGTTGCCGAGTGCGGCGGCGAGCTGGCCGCGGTTTCCCCAGACGCGCAGGTCGGCGGCGCCTCCCGCGGCCATGGTGATCTGTTTGGCGCCGGCCTGGTGCCGGCAGCGGTCGACGGCCTCGGCGACGAGCTCGTCGACCCGGACCGGTTCGGCGTCCTCCAGCGGGTCGTCGTTCTGCACCCGGGAGAGGTCGATCAGCTCCTGCACCAGGCTGGTGAGCCGGGTGGCCTCGATCTGCATGCGCCCGGCGAACCGCTCGACGGCCTCGGGGTCCTCGGAGGCGTCCATCACGGCCTCGGAGAGCAGCGAGAGGGCGCCGACGGGCGTCTTCAGCTCGTGGCTCACGTTGGCGACGAAGTCGCGCCGGACCGCCTCGATGCGGCGGGCCTCGGTCAGGTCCTCCACGAGGAGCAGCACCAGTCGGGAGCCGAGCGGCGCGACCCGCGCGGAGACGGCCAGGGCCTCTCCGCGTCCGGTGCCGCGCCGCGGCAGGTCCAGTTCGACCTGGCGTATCTCGCCGTCCCGCCGGGTGTCCCGGGCCATCTGCAGCATCGGCTCGACGGCGAGCTTGCCGCCGCGGACCAGGCCGAGGGCGTACGCCGCCGAGCTGGCCTTGACCACGGCGTCCGCCTCGTCGAGGACGACGGCGGACGACCGGAGGACCGACAGGACCGTGTCCACGCCCGGCGGGAGCACCGCGTCGGTGTGCAGCGAGCTACGGGTGGGGCGCTTCTGCTCGCGCTCACTCCAGCGGAACGCGAGCATGGCGATGACGCCGGTGAGCACCCCGGCGATCGCTGCCACTGCGGCGACCGCCGCGTTCACGTCCATGCACCCAGGTTAGGCATGGCTCGGGCACCCTCCACAGCCGTCGGGCTGCGAGCTCGAACACTCGTCGCCCAGAGTTCACCTTGGAGCCAGTATTGGTTCATTTGGGATGACGGAAACGGACGCGTAAGGGCCGGAACGTGGGAGCGTGGGGTTCGGACCGTTGGTAATACGACGGTCGTACCGCCGGTTGTCCGGTGGGCCCCGGCCCTTGGACCCCCGACTGAGACGCACGAGAGGGAAAGCCTGATGCGGGACGCGTACCACGAGGAACTGGACTCGATAAGCGACAGTCTGGTGGAGATGGCCCGGCTGGTCGGGTCGGCGATCGGGCGCGCCACGACCGCCATGCTCGACTCCGACCTGAAGCTGGCCGAGAACGTCATCGAGGCCGACCAGCGGGTCGACGAGCTCCAGCACGAGCTGGAGGCCCGGGCCATAGCCCTGCTGGCGCGGCAGCAGCCGGTGGCGACGGACCTGCGGATCGTCGTCACCTCGCTGCGGATGTCGGCCGACCTGGAGCGCTCGGGCGACCTCGCCCAGCACGTGGCGAAGCTCGCCCGCCTGCGCTACCCCGACCGCGCGGTCCCGAGCGACCTGCACGCCACCATCCTGGAGATGGGCCAGCTCGCGCAGCGCCTGATGGCGAAGGCCGCCGAGGTGATCATCACCAAGGACGTCGACCTGGCGCTCCAGCTGGAGCAGGACGACGACGAGATGGACCTGCTGCACCGCACGCTCTTCCAGCACCTGATGGACGACCGGTGGAAGCACGGCATCGAGACGGCCGTCGACGTCACGCTGCTCGGCCGCTACTACGAGCGGTTCGCCGACCACGCGGTGTCGGTCGCCAAGCGCGTGGTGTACCTGGTGACGGGCGAGCACGCGGACGAGCTCCAGGCGGACGCGCAGCCGGAGATCCAGGCGGTTCCGGGGGCGGAGAGCGCCTGACGGGTCGGGCCCGGGAGCGGGGCCGGGAGCGGGCTCGGGGTCGGGCCCGGGCGCGCGGGCGCCTCAATGCGCCGTTGATGCGCCCAGCGGCATGGGCATCCAATGGGCACAGGCACCAGCCTCTAGGAGGGACCCATGGCCGAATCCCCCAGCACGACGCCCGACCCCGCCCGGCAGCGCGAGACCGAGCAGCCCGCCGAGATCAGGAGCCTGCCCCTGATCGCCGCATGCGGCTGCGGCTCGGGCTGTGGCTGCGGGTGCCAGTCGGGCAGCCCCTGCCAGTGCGGCTGACGCCGGCGCAGAGTCGTTCTGTACGTCCTTCAGGGCCCCGGCGGTGTCGCCGGGGCCCTGCGGCGTGGAGCCCCGGGGTCGCCCGGGTGGCCGTACGGGCGGAGCATGGGAGGGAGGAAAGACGGCGCGGGCCGGCCCCGCTGCCGGAAGGAGGCGCGAGACATGCCCAAGTTCATGGACGTCCACAGCGGCATGAAGGGCATCACGGAGGAACAGCTGCGTGAAGCCCACAACGCGGACCTCGCGATAGAGAAGGACGAGCAGGTCCACTTCGAGATGGCCTGGGCGGACCCGGAGTCCGGCCATGTCTACTGCCTCTCCGAGGCCCCCTCGGCCGAAGCGGTCCAGCGCATTCACGAGCGTGCCGGGCACAAGGCGGACGAGGTGCACCCCGTGCCGTTGACGGTGCGGTGACCCACCGCACGCGGTCCGTCAGCGGCGCCGGCCGGCGTTGAGGCGGGCCGCCTGCCGGGTCAGGTGGTCGCGTTCGGCGAGGTTGGGCGCTTTGCGGGCCGCCTCGGCGTACAGGCGGGCCGCCGTTTCCGGGTCACCGTCGCGCTCGTGGAGGTAGGCGGCCACCGCCGCGTACCGGGGCAGTGCCTCGTCCAGAGCCGCGAGCGCCGCGAGTCCGGCGCGCGGTCCGTCGGCCTCGCCGATCGCCACCGCGCGGTTGAGCCGGACGACCGGGCTGTCGGTCAGGCGCACGAGTTCGTCGTACCACTCGACGATCTGCACCCAGTCGGTCTCCCCGGCGGTGGGCGCGTCGGCGTGGAGGGCCGCGACGGCGGCCTGCGCCTGGAACTCGCCCAGCCGGTCGCGGGCGAGGGCCGCCTGGAGGATCCCGATGCCCTCGGCGATCATCCGCGTGTCCCACCGGCCGCGGTCCTGCTCGGCGAGCGGCACCAGGCTGCCGTCCGGCCCGGTCCGGGACGCCCGCCGCGCGTGATGGAGCAGCATCAGGGCGAGCAGCCCCGCCACCTCGGGGTGGTCGATCGCGGCCGCGAGCTGCCGGGTGAGCCGGATGGCCTCGGCGGCGAGGTCGACATCGCCGGAGTAGCCCTCGTTGAACACCAGGTAGAGCACGCGCAGCACGGTCGCGACGTCGCCGGGCCGGTCGAACCGCACGCCGGAGACGGTGCGCTTGGCCCGGCTGATGCGCTGGGCCATCGTCGCCTCGGGCACGAGGTAGGCCCGGGCGATCTGCCGGGTGGTGAGCCCGCCGACGGCGCGCAGCGTGAGCGCGACCGCCGACGACGGCGTCAGCGAGGGGTGGGCGCACAAGAAGTAGAGCTGGAGCGTGTCGTCCACGCCGGGCGCGGGCCCGGGCGGCGGCTCGTCCTCGGTGAGGTCCTCACGCCGGCGGCGGGCGCTGTCGGCCCGCGCCTGGTCGAGGAACTTCCGCCAGGCCACGGTGACCAGCCACCCCTTCGGGTCCCGGGGAGGGGCCGCCGGCCAGACGCGGAACGCCTCGATCAGGGCGTCCTGCACGGCGTCCTCGGCCGCCGCGAAGTCGGCTCCGCGGCGGACGAGGATCGTGAGCACGCCGGGCGTGAGGCTTCTGACGAGGGCCTCGTCCATCGGTGGGGTCACTCCGTGACGGTGGGATGGGCGGCCAGGAAGGGGCGCACCTCCAGCCACTCGTGGATCGGCTTGCCGCCCGCCCCGGGGGCGGCCGACAGTTCCCCGGCCAGCTCGACGGCACGCTCGTAGCCGTCGACGTCGATGATCATCCAGCCGGCGATGAGGTCCTTGGTCTCGGCGAACGGGCCGTCGGTGACCGGCGGGCGCCCCTCACCGTCGTACCGGACCCATGCCCCCTCGGGGGCGAGCGCCTGACCGTCGACGAACTCGCCGGTCTTCTCCAGCCGGTCCGCGAAGTCCCGCATGTACTGCAGGTGCGCCGAGATCTCCTCGGGCGTCCACTGGTCCATGGGCACGTCGTTGACCGCTGCCGGGGCTCCGCGGTAGTGCTTCAGAAGCAGGTACTTGGCCATGGTGGCTCTCCTCGGTGCCGGTGCGACCCATCTTGGCCGCCTTCACCCCGGGGACGGAGCGGGGCACGGCTTCTCGACATCCCCGCCGAAGTTTTTTTGCGGGCTGGGCCGGTGCTCACTGCCCGACGCGGCCGTCGACCCGTTCGCGCAGGAGGTCGGCGTGGCCGCAGTGCCGTGCGTACTCCGCGATCTGCGCGACCAGGATGTCGCGGAGCTGGACCTGTCCGCCGGGTTCGGGGCCGTAGTCGGAGAAGCCGGTGTTGCGGGTGGAGAGGTCGGTGATGCCGGCCAGCCAGCGGTCCGTGCGCTCGGACTCGGCACGCCACTGCCGCCACGCCTCGTCCACGACCGCCGGGTCGGCGACGGCACCGTTGAAGTCGCCGTCCCGGTCCTCCTCCGTGCGGTACAGCTTCGGCGCGTCCTCGCCGGCCATCACCCGGCGGATATGCCGCTCGTCCTCCGTCAGGTGCCGCACCAGTCCGAGCAGCGACATCGTGGACGGCGGGCAGGACCGCCGGGCCATCTGCTCGGCGTCCAGGCCCGCGCACTTCATCTCGAAGGTGAGGCGGTAATTGCGCAGGTAGTCGAGGAGGATGCCGCGCTCGTCGACCGGCTGGGTGTCGGTCTCGCGGGGGTCGTCGTCGGGATCGACCCACATGTCGGGGTAGACGGTGGCCTTCGTCCACCGCGTCGTGTCCGATGTCGCCGACGCGGTGGATGCCGCTCGTTCGCCGGTGTGTTCGCCTGAGACCATGCGGGCATGGTGGACCGGGCGGGGTGGGGGCGCCACCGAATATCGGGGCGCCGGTGACCTCCGGTGCTGGTTCCTCGCCGGTCCGCGGGGGCGCGCCGCCCTGAAGGAGCACGCCCCCGCCGGGTCGGCCGGTCAGCGCCTGCTGGGGGCCAGGTCGGTGTTCATGACCTGCTTGGCGAGCTTCGGGCGTTCGACGATCAGGTCGGCGGCGATCGGATCGCGGAAGTACTTCCGGTACAGCTTGATGTAGGTGCCGTCGTCGATCATCGCGTCGATCTGGTCATCGATTGGTCGTCGATCTGGTCGTCGATGTCCGCGAGCGGCTCGGGATCGCCGTCCTTGCGCATCGGGAAGGCGCTGCCCCGTGTGGGTCGAGCTGCCCTGCCGCGTGGAGGATGACGGCGACCGGTACGAGGGGCCGGCCACGGCTGATTCCCGGGTGCCGGTCGAACCGCGGGCGCGGATCGACGTCGCACGCCTCTGAGCGGAGTAGGCCGTGCTGAAACGACGAAGTCGTCTGCCACACCGGGCTATCGTGCCGCCGTGACCAGCGCTGCGGAGCGTCCCCTCCTCTTCCTCGACGTCGACGGCCCGCTCATCCCGTTCGGATCACCGTCCGTTCAGTCACCCAGTGTTACGGCCGGCTCCCCTACCTGCCCCGATCGGGCCAACCCCCTGCTGGAGCGGCTCGACCCCGGGCTGGGCCCGCGCCTGCTGGCCCTGGGCTGTCAGCTCGTCTGGGCGACGACCTGGATGGAGGAGGCGAACGAGGTCGTCTCTCCCCTCGTCGGACTGCCGAGGCTGCCCGTCCTGGAGTGGCCGGACCCCTGCGCCGACAAGGGCCCGCACGGCCTGCACTGGAAGACCGGCCACATCGTCGAGTGGGCCGGCGGCCGGCCGTTCATCTGGGTCGACGACGAGATCGGCGCGATGGATCACCTGTGGGTCGAGGCGAGTCATCCCGGACCGGCACTGCTGCATCGCGTCGACCCGGCCAGGGGCCTCGTGGACGCCGACATCACCGCACTTGCCGACTGGCTCCGGGTTCGCACCCGTTGACTGCACGGGTCGGACCGCGGCGGCGCGCGGAAGATGCTCAGCCGGGCCGGCTTGCGGTGCTCATTCCGGTACGACGGTCCGGTCAGGCCCAGCTGCGGTTGAGGAACCCGGCGATCAGCGGGGCGATTTCGGGCAAGTGGTCCTCCAGGGCGAAGTGGCCGGTGTCGAACAGGTGCAGTTCGGCGTCCGGCAGGTCGGACAGATAGGCGAGCGCACCGGGTTCGGGGAAGAACGGGTCGCGGCTGCCCCAGGTGATCAGAGTCGGTGGCCTGTGCTTGCGCAGCCATGCCTGCCAGTCGGGGTAGGCGGCGATGTTGCTCTTGTAGTCGTAGGCGAGCGCGCGCTGCGCCTGCTTGCGGCCGGGCAGGTCGAGGAAATGCTGGTCGAGCAGCCAGCCCTCGGGGGCGATCATCTCGGGGTCGGCGGTGCCCAGCTCGTACTGGGCCCGGGTGGCGTCCAGGGTGAACAGGTCGAGGACGGCTTGCTCGGCGTCGGGGGTGTCGGGCGTGAGGGCGGTGAACTCGCGGGCTCCGTCCGACAGTCCCTCGGCGTACGCGTTTCCGTTCTGCACGATCAGGCCCGCGACACGATCCGGGCGCCGGAGCGCCAGACGGAAGCCGATGGGGGCGCCGAAGTCGAAGAGGTACATCGCGAAGCGGGTCAGGGCCAGGCGATCGGTGAAACGCTCCACGACATCTGCGAGCCGCTCGAAGGAGTAGACGAACCCGTCCGGGGCGCGGGTGTGCCCGAACCCCGGGTAATCGGGGGCGATGAGCCGGTAGTGGCGGCCAAGGGTGTCCATGAGGCGGCGGAACTGGTGCGAGGCGGACGGAAAGCCGTGCAGGAGCAGCACCACCGGGGCGTCAGGACGCTCGGGCAGGGACTCCCGGTAGAAGACCTTCACCTGATCGACTTCGACGAGCCGGTGGACGGTCCGGGCCGGAACAGCGATGCCTGGCGGCGTAACGGACATCGATCACATGCCTCCTTGGCAAGAAGATGCATTAGTCATAGCCTCGCCGCTGCTAACGCGTCAACCACGCGAAGTAGCATTAGGACATGGCTGACAGTGCACCGCTGACCGGTGAGGCCCTGGCCCTGGACCTCGTCAACACCCGCCCGATGGCGGCCGACGGGTACGTGGATCTGCTCGCCACCCCGCGACAGTTGTCCGACTGGCTGGCCCTGGAGGGGGACCGCGTCCGGGGAGAGGTCCGTGACAGCGCACCGACCTGGACCGACCTCGCCCCGGTCCAGGCCGTCCGAGCACACACCGAAGCCGTCGTCCGGGCACTGCTGGACCGAGCCGAACCTCCCGCGTCCGCCCTGCGCGGACTCACCGAGGCCCAGCGCGCGGCACCCCCCGTACGCGAACTCGACTGGGACGGCACCGCGGTCACGGCCGTCTCCCGCCGTAACGGCCCCCTCGGCATCCGCCTCGCCGCCCTGCTGGCCGAAGCCGCGGCCGAGGTGCTCAGCGCTCCGGCGATCGGCAGGCTCAAGGAGTGCGAGGCCGACGACTGCGTCATGGTGTTCCTGCCGTCACACCCCCGCCGCCGCTGGTGCTCCCCCACCCGCTGCGGCAACCGGACCCGCGTCGCCCGCTACTACCGACGCCACAGCTCGGGCGACGCGTCCTGAATCGGTTGCCGCCTCGGCTGGGACTGGCTCAGCTGCCCGGCAGAGCCGCCGATGCGGTAGTGGTGCGCCCGCTCGCCGGACACGTGCTTGCGGATATGGGTTTGTCGCGGGCCTGCTCGCCGGGCAGTGACGTCGGCCGGCCCCGGGTGCCACACCCTGACATCCGTCAGGGCCGCGGCGTCCCTGGCGCGGTCTACGATCCGTGGCGCTGACGCGGGGGAGCTCTTGGCCGCTACGGCATCAGCGGCAGGAGAAGTGAGCGCTCCGGTCGGGTAACGGCAGCAGCCGTGGTGACGCCGTTCCGCCGTCGGAACGGCTGCATCGGTTGCGACTACGGAGGAGGCCGAATGAGATTGGGAAGCATCAGAAATCGGGCGACGGCAATGGTCGTGACGATGATCGCCGCGGTGGCACTCGTTCCGCTGGCGGCGCAGGCACCAGCACAGGCAGCACCGAACGTTGCGACCGGCACGGCCGCATGGACACCGGAGATCTACCCGCTGTTCTCAGGCGAGTGGGTCAAGCGGGATGTGCCGGGTGACAAGCGGAGGGATGCGCTGATCGACTGCTCCCGGGCATCCGGGATCGCCTGCGTGGCGGTTGGTCAGGGCGACGGCAAGCACAGCATCTTCCACCTGTTCAAGTGCGATACGCGGTCGCTCTCGAACTTCATCGACGCGCTCTCTGTCCGCAACAACCAGACGGGCGGAGCCCAGGTCCGCTTCTGGGGTCCCACCTACTCGTACCACGCCCCCGCGGACGGCAACATCTACAACTTCCCGGACCACGCGACGTACGACTTCAATCGCCTCGACATCTGCTGAAGGCACACCGGCCCGGGCACGCTGATCATGGTGTCCGGGTCGGAAGCCTGTGCAGTGACGGCCGCGGGGCCCCATAGAGAGCCCAGGCCGCGAGAATGCCCCCGCCCCGCGCCGTATGCGCAGGTCGGGGGCATGATCACAGAACCTACTTCTTCTTGCCCTGGTTCTTGACCGCCTCGATGGCCGCTGCCGCCGCCTCGGGGTCCAGGTACGTGCCGCCCGGGTTCAGGGGCTTGAAGTCGGCGTCGAGCTCGTAGGAGAGCGGGATGCCCGTGGGGATGTTGAGGCCGGCGATGTCCGCGTCGGAGATGCCGTCCAGGTGCTTGACCAGGGCGCGGAGCGAGTTGCCGTGGGCCGCGACCAGGACCGTGCGGCCGGTCAGCAGGTCGGGGACGATCGCGTCGAACCAGTACGGGAGCATGCGGACGACGACGTCCTTCAGGCACTCCGTGCGGGGGCGCAGCTCCGGCGGGAGGGTCGCGTAGCGCGGGTCGGAGAACTGGGAGTACTCGGCGTCGACGTCGAGCGCCGGGGGCGGGGTGTCGTAGGACCGGCGCCACAGCATGAACTGCTCCTCGCCGAACTCGGCGAGCGTCTGGGCCTTGTCCTTGCCCTGCAGGGCGCCGTAGTGGCGCTCGTTCAGGCGCCACGAGCGGTGGACCGGGATCCAGTGGCGGTCCGCGGACTCCAGCGCGAGCTGGGCCGTGCGGATCGCGCGCTTCTGGAGGGACGTGTGGACCACGTCGGGGAGAAGGTCGGCATCCTTCAGGAGTTCGCCACCGCGGACTGCCTCCTTCTCGCCCTTCTCGTTGAGATTGACGTCCACCCAGCCGGTGAACAGGTTCTTCGCGTTCCACTCGCTCTCGCCGTGGCGGAGGAGGATCAGCTTGTACGGTGCGTCGGCCATGCCCAAGAGCGTAATCCACGCTTTCGCCCGTTCGCGTGGCTGCCCGGCAGGCGGACGTTTGACTGGATCTGTTAATTGAGTGGTCCCCGTCAACCAGCGGCTTGTAACTTGCGCTTGCCATCAGTGCTGCTTACAAGAGCGGCTGACAGCACAGCCGACGCTCGTCGCCTCCGGGGGGATCCATGCCGTACGTCCTGCGTGCCCGACGTGCCGTCCGGGAGACGGTCTCGGGTCTGCCCCGCGAGTTCTGGTGGCTGTGGACCAGCACGCTGGTCAACCGGCTCGGTGCCTTCGTCGCCACTTTCATGGCGCTGTACCTGACCCTCGACCGCGGCTACTCCGCCACGTACGCCGGTCTGGTCGCCGCCCTGCACGGGCTCGGCGGGGTGCTCTCCTCGCTGGGCGGCGGGGTGATGGCGGACCGGCTGGGCCGGCGGCCGACGCTGCTGATCGCGCAGGCCTCGACCGCCGTGTCCGTGGCCCTGCTGGGGTTCGTGCACGACCCGGTCGCGATCGCCGGGGTCGCCTTCCTGGTGGGCGTGGCGAGCAACGCCTCGCGGCCCGCCGTGCAGGCGATGATGGCGGACATCGTCCGGCCCGAGGACCGGATCCGCGCCTTCTCCCTCAATTACTGGGCCATCAACCTCGGCTTCGCCGTGTCCTCCATGGCCGCCGGGTTCATCGCCGAGGTCAGCTACCGCGCCGGGTTCCTGATCGAGGCGGGGATGACGATGGCCTGCGCGATCCTCGTCTTCCTGCGGCTGCCGGAGTCCAAGCCCGCCGAGCCGGCGGTGCGGACCGCCGCCCCGAAGGACTCCGTGAGCCTGGGCACCGTCCTGCGCGACGGGCGGTTCATGAGCGTCGTCGGGCTGTCCTTCCTGATCGCGCTGATCTTCCAGCAGGGGTCGGTGGGACTGCCGGTGGCGATGGGCGAGGCCGGTTTCACTCCGGCCGAGTACGGCATGGCGATCGCCGTGAACGGCGTGCTGATCGTCGTCCTCCAGATCCCCGTCACCCGCTTCATCGAGCACCGGGATCCCCGCCGGCTGCTGGTCGTCTCCTCCCTCCTCGCGGGGTACGGCTTCGCCCTCACCGCGTTCGCGGGGTCGGTGGGGGTCATCGCGCTCACCGTGTGCGTGTGGACCCTGGCGGAGATCGTCAATGCGCCCACGCAGACGGGTCTCGTCGTACGGCTGTCCCCGGTGCACGGACGCGGTCGCTACCAGGGCATGTACACGATGTCCTGGTCCGTGGCCGCCCTCGTCGCCCCGCTGCTGTCCGGGTTCGTCATCGACCGGTTCGGGGCGGAGTGGCTGTGGGGGTCCTGCGCGGTCCTCGGGACGGTGGCCGGGGCGGGGTACGCCGCGCTGATGCGGCGGATCACGGAGGACGGGGAGAAGGCGGAGGCGGGATCGGAGGCGGCGGACGGGCTCCGGGCGCTGCCGGCCGGACCCGGCAGGGGCACTCGAAGGAGCGGGACCCTGTGACCCCGCGGCACCCCGAGCGCCGCACCGAACGCCTGCGGCTGCGTCAGTGGAGCGAGGCGGACCTGGACGCGCTCGCGGAGATGGACGCGGACCCGGACGTCATGCGGTACATCGGTGACGGCTCGACCGGCACCCGTGAGCGCACCGCCGCAGCGCTGGGCCGGGTGCGCGCGGCCTGGGACGAGCGGGGTCACGGCCTGTTCGCCGCCGAGGAGACCGCGACCGGCGAGCTGGTCGGCTGGGTAGGGCTGGCCGTTCCGGCCTTCCTGCCCGAGGTCATGCCGGCCGTGGAGATCGGCTGGCGGCTTCGGCGCCGGTCCTGGGGCCGGGGCTACGCCACGGAAGCCGCACGCGAGGTCCTGGCGTTCGCCTTCGGCGAGGCGGAGTCGGAGTCGGGGTCGGAAGCAGAGGCGGACACCCGCCTGGAGCGCGTCGTCAGCATCTGCCACGTCGACAACCACGCCTCGCTCCGCATCATGACCAAGCTCGGGATGACGTACGACCGCACCACGCGCGTCCCCGCCCATGGGCAGCCGGTCCGGGTCATGGCACTCACGCGGGAGGAGTACCACTCCTCGGCATGACGGCGGCGTGACCTCATGGTCCCCCCCGCATCCGCACCGAGGTGCCGCGCGGCCGGCGCTGGCAGGTCTCCTCCTGGCCATCGACGAAGCCCGGTCGTCGGTTGGGTCCCGGACGACTTCTCCGGGCCGCCCCCTGACAGGCCGGGGATAGCAACCATTCCCTGCGGAGCTGGAACCCCCGGAAGCCGGCCGCGCGCTAGCGACCATAGTCCCGGGCACTGACAACGGGGCGGGAGCTCCGGCGTAATGCCCTACTTGCCCCACGCGGGCGCGTCCGTGCTACCCGTCCACGAAGCCGAGCTCCGTGTCCGGCCGGCACTGCGGGCAGGCCTTGATGCCCTCGGCGAGTGCGCGCCGGGCGTGGTCGCGGTCGACGCCCTTGCTGCGCCGGCCCGCGTTCCAGCAGCCGCCGACGTGGACGTACGCGGCCTCCTGTCCGGACAGACCGCGTTCGATCAGCCAGTCCGGCGCGGGCGGCCGGGCCAGCAGACCGTGCCGGCGTTCGGCCTGGCGGCGTTCCTCGTCCGCGATCCACCGACGGGTGCGTGCCAGGTCGCGTTCCTGCACGCGCTCCAGGAAGCGGAGCAGCGCGAGCCGCGACTCTGGATCGTTCATGCGTTCGATTCTAGGTTCGCCGTCGCCTCCGGCCCACCCCGGACCACCACCCGCGGCGGCACCCATTACCTCCGACGTCATCGACGCTCCGCCGGCGTCCCGGCAGGCTGGTCCCATGACATCCACTGACATCGCGGAAGCCACCCGTCTCACCGTCCAGAAGTTCCTCGCGCTCCGGCTCGCCGGCGACACCGAGGGGCTCACCGCTCTCTTCGCCGAGAAGGTCGACTGGGTGCTCGCCGAGAATCCGGCCGTGCCGTGGATCCGGCCCCGGTCCACGGGCGCCGAATGTGCCGCGCAGGGCGCCGAGTTGATGGAGTACACCGTGCCGGAGGACGCCCGGGCGTCCGTCGACGCCTTTCTCGTCGACGGCACCGACGCCGTGCTGACGGGGCACCTCTCGGGGACCGTACGCGCGACGGGCAAGTCGTTCGAGGGGCCGTTCGCGCTGCGGCTCACCGTCGAGGACGGGCGGATCACCCGGCACCACCTCTACGAGAACAGCCTGTCGATCGCCGAGGCCTGCACCCCGTGACCGCGCCGCCCCGCCGCCGGGCCAGGGCGTTCGCGGACCCTCAGTCCCCTCGCACCAGCCGCCAGTACTGCCGCTTCTCCTCGTCCCGTACGACCACCCCGAGCCGTAGCAGTTCCCCCCGCAATTCCCGCGCGTCCTTGGCGTCGTCCTCGTGTTTGCGGGCCTGCGCGCGGGCCCGCAGCAGGGCGTCCGCGCCCGGGGGCAGGCCGGGGGTGCCGGGGACCCAGCGGCGGAACGCGGCGCGGTAGGGGTCCTCCTCCGCCCACTCGTATCCGTGTTCCGCGAGGGCGGCGGCGAGGCGTCGCCAGGGCAGGCCGCAGTGCTCCCTCGCCAGTTCCCTGCCGTCCGGGCCGAGCAGGACGAGCTGCTTGCCGTCCCGGAACAGCACGGAGATCTCCTGGCGGGTGAACGCCCGGGAGCCGTCCCTGATGGCCAGGGTCACCTGGGTGCCGGAGACGCCGACCGACAGCGACTCGTGCACCGCCGTGAAGCCGAGCAGCAGGCCTCCGAGGACGCCCACCGCGATCGTGCCGAGGGTGAGGGCCGGTTCCGGGACCGAGGTCAGCAGTTCGGCCGGGCCTTCCAGCGGCGCCCACGGCAGGGTCAGCAGCCACCGGGCGAGGACCGGGAGCAGGGCGCCGGCCACGGCACCGCAGGCGACGCAGAAGAGCACGATGACCCAGGCCGATTCGGCGAGTTCCGTCGCCTCGCCCGGCCGCGGCCGGGAGCTCTTGCCCATGGAAACGTTCCTGGCTTCCTCCATGCGGCCAGTCTCTTCAGGAGCCGTCCGCCCTGTCATCAGTCGTTGGTCTACGCGGCTTCGACTTTGGTCTCACGGATGCATCCGCGCTCCCTTGACCACCTTGTCCACCGCGTTCCTCGGGCCGTGGACCGCTAGGCCGACCAGGTCCAGATCCGCCGTCGGCACCGCCCGTACGGCCGCGCGGTTGTCACGGTCGTTGCCCGTGGCGAAGAGGTCGGCGGTGAAGACGGCGCGGGGCAGGGCGCGGGCCAGGGCCCGGGTGTGAGCGGTGGCCAGGGTTTCCTTGGTGGCCTCGAAGACCATGACCGGCTGACGGAACATGGGGAGGTAGGGCACGCCGTCCGCGTCCTCGTACGGTTCGCCGATCACCTCGGGAAGCTGCGTTCCCAGGCCGCTGACCAGGAACGACGTCACGTTGAGGCGCTGCCAGGTTTCCAGGTCGGCGCGCAGCAGCACGGCGATCTTCGTGTCGAAGCGGATCGGCTCCGGGCGCGGGGGTTCGGTGCTCGTGTTCATGATCCGAGCGTGCCGGGCAGTCCCCGTCGAGGTCTTGTACGTTCTTTGCATGGCCTCCCAGCCCGCCCGGATCGTCTCCGCCTGGCGGCCCGCCGTCCCGGGTGTCGTCGAGGTCTTCCACGCGCGGTTCACCGAGTACGCGTATCCGATGCACGTCCACGACGCCTGGACGCTGCTGATCGTCGACACCGGCGCCGTGCGGTACGACCTCGACCGGCACGAGCACGGCACCCCGCACGACACCGTGACGCTGCTGCCGCCGCACGTGCCCCACAACGGCTCCCCCGTCACCCCGGAGGGCTTCCGCAAGCGGGTGCTGTACCTCGACGCGACGCATCTCGGCGACGAGTTCATCGGGGCCGCCGTCGACCGGCCCGACCTGCGCGATCCGCTGCTGCGGCGGCGCGTGGGGCAGTTGCACGGCACGCTGGGGCGCCCCGGTGAGGAACTGGAGGCCGAGAGCAGGCTGTTGTTCGTCGGGGAGCGGTTGCGCGGGCATCTGCGGGACGACCTCGCTTCCCCGCGGCCGGCCGATCCCGTTCTCGCGCGGCGGCTGCGCGAGTTGCTGGACGAGCGGATCGTCGAGGGCGTCGCCCTGCGGGAGGCCGCCGGGCTGCTCGGCGCCCATCCGGCCCACCTCGTAAGGGCGTTCAGCACCGCCTACGGCATCGCCCCGCACCAGTATCTGACGTCCCTGCGCGTGGGGCGCGCCCGGCGGCTGCTCCTGGAGGGGCGCTCACCGGGCGATACGGCGGTGGCGGCCGGGTTCTACGACCAGTCGCACCTCACCCGGCACTTCCGCAGGCTGGTGGGGGTGCCGCCGGGGCGTTACCGGGCGGGTCGGGCCGGTTAGCGCTCGGAGCGGGTCGGGCCGGTCAGCGGTCGGGACGGGCCGGGCCGGTCAGCGCTCGGGGCGCTGGGTCAGGTGCGCGAAGGCGTCCAGGTTGCGCGTGGACTCGCCCCGCGACACCCGCCATTCGTACTCCTTGCGGATCGCCGAGGCGAAGCCCAGCTCCAGCAGGGTGTTGAAGGCGCCGTCGGAGGCTTCCAGGACCTGGCCGAGCAGCCGGTCGAGCTCGTCGGGGGTGACGGAGGGCAGGGAGAGACGGCCGGTGACGTAGACGTCGCCGTGCTGGTCGACGGCGTAACTCACCCCGTAGAGCTTGAGGTTGCGTTCCAGGAGCCAGCGGTGGACGCCTTGTTCGTTCTCGTCGGGGTGGCGGATGACGAAGGCGTTCAGCGACAGGGAGTGGCGGCCGACGATCAGGGAGAGCGTCGTCTTGAGCTTGCGGGTGCCGGGGAGCTGCGCGACGTAGGTGCCGGGCCGGGGGCTCTCCCACTCCAGGTCGGCGTCCTTCAGCGCTCCCTCGACGACCTGGGCCGCGCGCTGTTCCTGATCGGTTTCACCCATGCAGCGAGCGTACGCGACGGCGGTACGCCTGCATCGCGGCCGTGTAGACGTCCGCCGTGGCGGCGGCCGCCGTGTCCCAGCCGAAGGACTGGGCGTGCCGGGCGGCCTGCCCGCCGAGCCGGGGCACCAGCTGCGGGTCGTCGGCGAAGTCGGACAGCACGCGCGCGTACTCGGCCGGGTCGTGCCCCTGGACGAGGAAGCCGGTGTGCCCGTCGCGCACGGCGACCGGCAGGCCGCCGACCGACGCCGCGAGCACCGGGGTGCCGGCCGCCTGCGCCTCTATGGCGACCAGGCCGAAGGACTCGCTGTAGGAGGGCATGACCAGCACGGAGGCGGCGCGGAACCAGTCCGCCAGCTGCTCCTGGCCGACCGGCGGGCGGAACCGTACGACGTCGGCGATGCCCAGGCGTGCGGCGAGCTTCTGCAGGCCCTCGGGCTTGGCGAGGCCGCTGCCGGAGGGGCCGCCGACGACGGGGACGAGGATGCGCGAGCGCAGTTCGGGCCGCCGGTCGAGGAGGACGGCGACGGCGCGCAGCAGCACGTCCGGGGCCTTCAGGGGCTGGATGCGGCCCGCGAAGAGCGGGATCAGCGCGTCCTGGGGCAGGCCGAGGCGGGCCCGGGCGGCGGCGCGGCCGTCGGCGGGCGAGAACCGGCTGAGGTTCACGCCGGGGTGGACCACGGCGACCTTGTCGGTCTCGGCCGCGTAGTGCCGAACGAGTTCGTCGGCCTCTTCGGTGGTGTTGGCGATGAGCCGGTCGGCGGCGGCGACGATCTGTGTCTCGCCGATGACACGGGCGGCGGGCTCGGGGGTGTCGCCGACGGCCAGGTTGGCGTTCTTGACCTTGGCCATGGTGTGCATGGCGTGGACCAAGGGGACGCCCCAGCGCTGGGCGGCGAGCCAGCCGACATGGCCGGAGAGCCAGTAGTGGGAGTGGACCAGGTCGTAGTGGCCGGGGCGGTGGTGGGCCCAGGCCTGCATCACGCCGTGGGTGAAGGCGCACAGCTGGGCGGGCAGGTCCTCCTTGTTGAGGCCCTCGTAGGGACCGGCGTCGACGTGCCGGACGAGGACGCCGGGGGCCAGCTCGACGGTCGGAGGGAGGGCCGCCGCGGTCGCGCGCGTGAAGATCTCGACCTCGACGCCGTGCGCGGCCAGGCGCTGGGCGAGCTCCACGATGTAGACGTTCATGCCGCCGGCGTCGCCGGTGCCCGGCTGGTGGAGCGGGGAGGTGTGCACGGAGAGCATGGCGACGCGGCGGGGCTTGCGGTGCAGCCGGAGGCGCGGGGACGACGACGCGGAGCGCCTGCCGAGCCTGCCGATGTACTGGCTCACGTGGCGTTCCTCCTCTCTCGGGGCATGCCTTCCGCAGGGCGCACGCTGCCCTCCGACGGAGTCCAACACCGGAAGCAGGTGCTCCATTTCCCGATTCGGCAGTTTTACCGAATCATTACCGCTTGTCGCTCAACCGTTCGAGGGTATGGATGTCCGTGCCCGTAGGCCGACGAGGTGTGACCAGGAGGTGAACTCCGCTCGACGACTCCGGTCGGCTCCCCAGGTCGCGGAGCTGAAGCGGCGCCCCGGCCGGGAGCTCCGGATCGACGGCAGCGCCCGCCTCGCCCAGCCCCTGCGGCGGCCGGGCCGGTCGACACGCTCCGGCCGGCGCCCCACCTACCGGCGGCGGCACCTCGCGCCCTGACAGCACCGGAGGCCGCTTAACCTCGTACGCATGACACCCCGCGCAGCCGCCCGCCCCTTCGGCACGGTGACGCGCGGGACGACCAACCCCAATCGGCTGCGCCGTATGGACCGCTGGATCGCGGCCACGCACGGCGCCGAGCTGCGCCGCGCCGCCGACCCGGTGGCGGTGGACCTCGGGTACGGCGCCGCCCCCTGGACCGCCGTCGAGCTGCTCCAGCGCCTGCGCACCGTCGCGCCACGCGCGCGTGTCGTGGGCGTCGAGATCGAACCGGCACGGGTCGCGGCGGCGCTGCCCTACGAGCGGCCGGGGCTCGTCTTCCGGCACGGCGGCTTCGAGATCCCGATCCCGCAGCGGCCCCTGCTCGTCCGCGCGGCGAACGTGCTGCGGCAGTACGAGGAGGGCGAGGTCGCGGCCGTCTGGCAGCGGCTGTGCGCGCGGCTCGCACCGGCCGACCCGGCGACCGGGTCGCGCGGCGGGCTGCTGGTCGAGGGTACCTGCGACGAGATCGGGCGCCGGCACGTCTGGGTCGCGCTCGGCCCGGAGGGACCGCGCACGGTCACCTTCGCGACCCGGCTGGGCTCCCTGGAGCGCCCCTCGGACCTGGCGGAACGGCTGCCGAAGGCACTCATCCACCGCAATGTCCCGGGCGAACCGGTGCACGCCTTCCTGCGCGACTTCGACCGCGCCTGGGCCGCCGCCGCGCCCTACGCCTCCTACGGCGCCCGGCAGCGCTGGATCCGGGCGGTGCGCGACCTTACGGCGGACTGGCCGGTGACGGACGGGCCGGTGCGGTGGCGGCAGGGCGAAGTGACAGTGCGGTGGGGGGCGTTGACCCCGGGGGCCTGAGCCTGATTGCCGCGGTGCGGGCGGGGTCCGTTGCCCTCCGGGCGGGGTCCGTTGCCCTCCGGGCGGGGTCCGTTGCCCTCCGGGCGGGGTCCGTTGCCCTCCGGGCGGGGGCTGTTGCCCTCCGGGCGGGGGCTGTTGCGGTGCGGGCGGGGGCTGTTGCGGTGCGGGCGGGGTCCGTTGCCCTCCGGGCAGGGTCGTCACTCTCCCCGGTCGGCCCCGCTGCGGTCAGGTCACCGCCCGATGGAACGATCTCTTTGAGTCGTTCGTCACACACACCGGGGAGATCGCATGCCGGGGGCATGACGGCGAGGGGGCGGCGGGAAGTACTACCACTGTCGCTTTCCGGACGGACATGGCAGCATCCCCAGGCGAACCGCACGTTACTGACGGTTAATCAGTTGGGGGCTGAGGTATGGGAACGGGCAAGCGTGGCCTGATCGCTACGGCGCTGGCCGTGGTCTGCGCGGTCACGGTGCTGGCCGCACCGGGCACGGCGTTCGCGAACCCCACCCCCTCCCCCACCCCGAGCACGGGCCCGGCCCTCGCGGCCGGCAAGGACCTCGAAGCCGTCCGCCAGAAGCTCGACAAGCTCTACCGCGCCGCGGGCCGCGCCACCGACGAGTACAACGCCGCCGAGGAGAAGGCGGACAAACAGTCCGCCGAAGTCGTCGAACTGGCCAAGAAGATCGTCAAGGGCCAGGAGAAGCTCCGGAAGCTGAAGGACCGCGCGGGCGCCGCGGCAGCCGCCCAGTACCGCGGGGGCGGGCTCCCGCCCGAGGCCCACCTGGTCCTGAGCGACGACCCGCAGGACTTCCTCGACGGCGCCGGCCGGGTCCGCGAGGGCCACCACGCGACGAAGGGCCTGCTCGGCGAACTGACCCGCACCCAGGAGGACTTGGAGCAGTACGCGAAGGACGCCTCCGCACAGTGGAAGAAGCTGGAGGCGGGCCGCAAGGCCAAGGCCGCCGCGCAGAAGAAGATCGAGAAGCAGATCGCGCAGGCGGAGAAGCTCGAATCCGCGCTGCAGAAGGAGGAGCAGGAGCGCCTCGCCGAGCTGGAGAAGGAGGCGGCGAACAAGGCACAGACCGCCTGGCTCGACTCCGGCATCCTCGACGAGATCGACGGAAAGGCCTCCGAGCAGGGCAAGAAGGCCGTGCAGTACGCCACGGCCCAGATCGGCAAGCCGTATCAATGGGGCGCCGAGGGCCCGAAGACCTACGACTGCTCGGGGCTGACGTCACAGGCCTGGATATCCGCCGGCCGCGGCATCCCCCGCACCTCGCAGGAGCAGTGGAAGCGGCTGCGGCACATCGCCGTCCAGGACATGCGTCCCGGCGACCTCATCATCTACTTCGGCGACGCCAGCCATGTCGCGATGTACATCGGCGACGGGGCGATGGTGCACGCGCCGCGGCCCGGGCGTACGGTGACGATCGCGGGGGCCGGTTCCATGCCCATCCTCGGGGTGGTCCGGCCGGACCCGGACACCGGCGCCAACTGATCGCCGACGACGGCCTGAAGACGGCGGCGGGGAGGCGGCGGCCTGAAGACAGCGCCTGAAGACAGCGGCTGGAACACGGCAGCCTGAAGTCGGCACACCGGATATCGGACACCCGCGGTGACCTGGCCCACGTGACCCACCGCACGCCCCACCGCGGGCAAACCGTGCGCTGACGTGACGTTCGTCATTCCCGCAGCATCTCCGAGCTGTCCAACTGCTGCACATATCGCGGCATATGACACTGGCCGATGGCACAGCGGCGTGGCTCACACCATTCCAATGCGGCGCCGACACCCGCTATGGTCCCCGTCGGTGGGTCGAGGTCCCTCGCCCCACCGTGCCCTCGGGGGGAGGGAAGGAACCCAAGACGATGCCCGTACCCATACCGCGGCAGAGAGCGATCCCGGCCGTGGAGAGTGGTCAGGCGCAGGCCGCGTCCCCGCGCGGCGGCTCGGCCGAGGAGTCCACCAAGGACGCCTCGCCCGCGGGCCGCACGCAGGACACCGCCGGGAACACCACGGACAAGGTGGAGAACAACACCGCTCACACCAACCTGACGCTGCTGCTGATCGAGGACGATCCGGCCGGTTCGCCGATCGTGCCCGACATGCTCGACCAGGCGGGCAAGCCGATCCGCGTCCGCACGGCCCGCAACCTGACGGAGGCCGGGCGGCTGCTGACCGACGACGTCCACTGCATCCTGCTGGACCTGGCGTTGCCCGCGCCCGGCCACAGCGACTCCGAGGACGAGCTCGCCGTGCTCCGGCACGTGCTGGAGCTCGCGCCCCGGCACGCCGTCCTGGCGCTGACCGCGTCCGGCGACGCCGAGCGCGGTGCCGAGGCGGTGCGCGTCGGCGCCCAGGACTACCTCTTCCGCGACGAACTGGACGGCAGGCTGCTGAGCCGGGCGATCCGCTACGCGGTGGAGCGCAAGCGTTCCGAGTCGGCCGAGCGCCGGCTCGCCGAGGGCCGGCTGCGCGCACAGGAGAACCGGCGTCTGGAGCGCGGCCTGCTGCCGACGCCCCTGCTGGAGGGCTCCACGCTGCGGTTCGCCGCTCGCTACCGCCCCGGCCGCTCGCGCGCGCTGCTCGGCGGCGACTTCTACGACGTCGTGCGCACCCCGGACGGCACCGTGCACGCCATGATCGGCGACGTCTGCGGCCACGGCCCGGACGAGGCCGCCCTCGGCGTGGAGCTGCGGATCGCCTGGCGCGCGCTGACCCTGGCGGGCCTGTGCGGCGACCAGCTGCTGGGCACGCTCCAGCAGGTGCTGGAGCACGAGCGGGCCGACGACGAGATCTTCGCGACCCTGTGCACGGTGGACATCGCGCCGGACGGACGCCGCGCCGGCCTGTGCCTGGCGGGCCACCCGTCGCCGCTGCTGGCCCGCCCGGGCAAGCCGGCCCGCCTGCTGCCGTACGACAACAACGGCCCGGCCCTCGGGCTGCTGCCCGGCGCCCGCTGGCCGCGGATGCAGGTGGAGCTGGGCGCCGAGTGGAGCCTGATGCTCTACACCGACGGTCTGATCGAGGGCCACATCGGCCAGGGCCGGGAGCGACTCGGCCAGGACGGCATGACGGAGATGATCCGCCGCCAGTTCGCCGAGGGCCTGCGGGGCGAGCAGCTGCTGCGGGCGGCGGTGAACGAGGTGCGCGACCTCAACGGTGGCGAGCTGACGGACGACGTGGCGGTCCTGCTGCTGGACCGCGTGCCGTAGGTTCTGCCGAAAAGCCCGGGCCGGACAGGCCCAGGCTCCGGTTCCGGGAGCGGGCTGTTACCGCCCGCCGTTCCACGGGCCGTAGGGGCCGTCGCTGCTGGAGCCCCGCTGGCTGCGGCCGCCGCCGGGGAGCGCCCGGATCGCGGGCCGTACGTCGACCATGTACACGATCGTCGCGATGAGGCCGATGATCGGCAGGAACGACAGGATCGGGAAGAGCAGGTTCACCACGAAGGCGATCCCCAGGATGATCAGCCAGAAGGGCTTGGTCTTCTTGTCGGCCGCGCGGTAGGCGTCCTCCCGGCGCACCGCCGCGTCGAACAACGCGAAGCCGCTGAAAACGATCAGGGCCATGCTCAGAAGCCACATAAACCCTGCGAAGCCCTGCATCAGCACAACGTCCACCACCTGACTCGGCTCGTCCTACGCGTCACCGTACCCGTACAACGGGCCGGGCACCCTCAGGGTGCCCGGCCCGTGTGGCCGCTCCGCCGTCCTACTTCGCGGGCGGGGTGGTCTTCTTCGCGGTGGTGGTCTTGCGCGCCGGGGCCTTCTTGGCCACGGGGGCCTTCTTCGCCGGGGCGGCGGCCGCCGGCTTCGCCGGCTCCTCCTTGACCTCGACCGGCTGCGGCTTCGGCTCGACGGCCACGGCCAGCTCCTCGACGCCCTCGGCGACGTCCTCGATGCTGTCGGCGGCCTCGCCGCGCCAGGTGCGCACGGCCTGCTCGCCGTGCTCGGCGACCTTCTCGTAGGTCTCGCGGGCCTTGACGGCGTACTCGGCGGCCACGCCGACGCCGCGCAGCGCGAAGTCCTGGGCGCTCTCGCCGAACTTCTTCAGGTCCGAGTCGATCGTGCTGCCGAGCTTCTTGATGTCGACGTCGATGGAGCCGATGAACTCCGTGACCTTGGTCTGCAGGGTCTCCTGCGTCTCCTTGACGCGGGCGGAGGCCTCCTTGGCCCGGGCGGAAGCCTTCTCCTGGACGGCCTTGGTGTCGGTGTTGCGTACGGCGTCGATCCGCGCGGGGGCCTCGGAGCGCAGCTGCTCGACCAGGGCCGGCACCTTCTTGGCCTGCTGGAGGGCCAGGTCGGCGGTGCCTGCGGCGAAGTAGAGCGGGGTCGGGTCGCTGAAGGTCTTGCGCAGGTCGTCGGTGATGGCCATGGTGATGGTCCTCCCGGATTCTGTATCGCTTGAGGGTTCGGCTGAGGGTGGTGTGATCCGCGGCAGAGCGGCCGGTGCCCTGGTCCGGCTTCAGCCGGCCGTCTGCTGCGGGTCGATGTCGCTGCCGTCGTTCTTCTTGATGCTGTTGTCGGCACTCTTGCGGCTGCGGCGCCGGGCGGGCCGGGCGTCCGCGGCCGGGCCGGGCGTCGGTATCCCGGCTCCGGCGTCGGGAGCGTCCCCGTCCACGCTCACCGCACCGGCGGCCCCGGGGACGACACCGACGACGCCCGCACCGCCCGAGCCGTCAGGAACACCCGGGGCATCCGAGCCGTCGCCGCTCCCGAATCCGTTCTCCTTGCGGAAGGACTCGTAGATCTGCAGCAGCACCTGCTTCTGGCGCTCGTTCAGCGCCGGGTCGGCGAGGATGACGGCGCGCGTCTCCACCTCGTCCCGGTCCCGCTCGGCGTCGAGGATGCCGGCCCGGACGTACAGCGTCTCGGCGGAGATCCGCAGGGCCTTGGCGACCTGCTGCAGCACCTCCGCGCTCGGCTTGCGCAGCCCGCGCTCGATCTGGCTCAGATACGGATTGGACACCCCGGCGGCGTCGGCGAGCTGCCGGAGCGACAGCTGCGCAGTGCGCCGCTGTTCGCGCAGATAGTCACCGAGATTGCCGACGTTGAGCGATGCCATGCCTCCACAGTGCAACACCTCGCTAACTATTGCAAGCACCCGCTTGCAAAAGTGCGCCACGCGGCCGGTATGACGTCACCCTGGGAGGTGTCCTTGTCTCTGTGATGTCCGGGCAGTCTCGGAGATCTCCGGGCATCTGTGTTGACGTCTCAGTCATCTCCGGGCATTTGGTGGGGTGTCTCGGTCTACTCCGGGTACGCCACTGCGGCTGTGCCTACGGTCGTCGTGGCTGCTCGGCGTCGTTCCGGAGGCCCGGATGGATGCGTGTGAGGTGTCGGCGAAGGACGTCGAGTTGGAGTACGTCAGCGCGGGCGGGGTCCGTGAGCGCGGGCCGCTGGGTGTCTGTGGTCGGTCCGGTTCGAGTCGGTACGGCCCGAGCGCCGGTTCCCGGCTTTCCGGGTTCGCGGCGCATCACTACACGCTCGTCCCGGACGCCCTCAGCCAGGGACTCGCCAAGCCCCGCAGCCTCTACATGTCCTGGGGGCCGCAGCTCTGCGCGGCGGCCTATCCAGCGGCCGTCACGATGATGTCACTGGTCGCCTCACCTGCCTGGCGATCCCTCCTCGCCGAGAGCATGTTCCCAAGCGATGTCGACCACTTCATGAAGGAGTTCACGCGACGGCTCCCACCAAACCACCCGGCCTATGCCGCCAACCTGCCCAGCCTCGCCAACAAGACCGGCGCCATGGTCCGCCGCGTCACGCAGATCCTGCGCGAGACCAAGACCGCCTGAATTCGGAACGGGTGGCAGGCTTTGACGGCACCCCCGTCACAGCCGTTGCGGGAACCGGAACCGGTCGAGAGCACGTGCTTGTTCGTGCCTGCTCGACACGAACCCGCGGAGCCGCTGCACCATGAGCACACCCTTACCACCCTCCTGGCGCTACTGCGGGCACGACGCGGATCCGGCCACCGACCCCGTCGGCTGCCTCGGCATTCACGTCCCCGGCCACACTAAATGCCTGGCCCACCTCACCGACACCGACCGCACCACCTACCTGACCGGTCTGACCCCCGGCGCCGACATAGACCACCGCGGCACCTTCTTCACCCCAGACCTGCTGCAAATCCTCCTCCACGCCCTCACCGACCCCACCACCAGCAACCCCCACCTCGGCACCGCCCTGTTCAACGGCGCGCAGTTCTCCGGTGACGCCCGGTTCACTGATACATATTTTTCCGGTACCGCCGAGTTCAAAGAAACACAGTTCCTCGGCGAAGCCCATTTTCAGAGAACACACTTCTCCGGCAACGCCTGGTTCCAGGAGACACAAGTTTCCGGCGACGCCTGGTTCGAAATGGCGCAGTTTTCCGGCACCGTCTCGTTCGTTAGAGCGAACTTCTCCAGCAACGCACAGTTCCACGATGTGCACGTCTCCGGCGACGCCGAATTCCCCGGAGTAAAGTTCTCCGGTAACGCAGGGTTCGGTGACATGCAGGTCTTCGGCTACGCCCTGTTCGACCAAGCGAAGTTCTCCGGCGACGCACTGTTCGACAGGACAAAGTTCTCCGGCAATGCCTCCTTCCGCTCGGCGAATTTCTCCGGCAACGCATGGTTTGATGCGGTGCTGATATCTGGCGACGCCTTGTACGCTGGGGCGCGGTTTGAGGGTGCATCAGCGTTGGGGCCATTAGTTTGTGCGAATCAGGTGGAGTTGTCGCGGGTTGTGTTTGTACTGCCGGTGACGTTGGAGATAGCCGCGAAGAAGCTGGTGTGTGAGCGGACCCGATGGGAGTCGACGGCAACTGTGCGGGTCCGGTACGCGGAAGTGGATCTCAGTCAAGCGGTCCTGACCGCCCCCACCGCGGTCACCGTTCATCCCGCCCCCTTCGCCCATCGCACCAACCTTGTGCCCGAGACCCCGCTGACGAGTAGGGATTCGCGGGAGCCGCGCCCGCCGGATCGGGTACGGATCCTGTCGGTGCAGGGCGTGGACGCCGCGCATTTGGTACTGACCGACACTGACCTGACCACATGCCTGTTCTCCGGGGCCTTCCACCTCGACCAGATCCGCCTGGAAGGCCGCACTACCTTTGCTGGCCCGCCTACCGGCCAGCGCTGGCGCGGCATCCGGCCCATCCGCTACACCCGTCGGCGTACGCTCGCCGAGGAACACCACTGGCGCACCCACACCCTCGGTCCCGACGCTGGATGGCATCGCCCGGCCGACGCAGCTGCCCGCTCCCCTGATGCGGTAGACGTGGCCGCGCTGTACCGGCAGCTACGCAAAACCTTCGAGGACGGCAAGAACGAACCCGGCGCCGCTGACTTCTACTACGGCGAATGCGAGATGCGCCGCCACGACCCCACCGGCACCACGAAGGGCGAACGCCGCCTGCTGTGGGGGTACTGGCTGCTGTCCGGCTACGGCCTGCGCGCCTCCCGTGCCTTCACCTGGCTCCTCGCCGCCATGAGCTTGACCGTGCTACTCCTGATGGGCGTCGGCCTGCCCACCCATGACCCCGACCCCGCCACCACCGGCACCCTCCACGGCAGCAAGATCAACCTCAGCACCAGCACCCCCGACCCGGCCCTGCACGGCGGATGGCAGCAGCGACTGACATGGGCCCGCGCGGAGAAAGCCACCCGCGTCGCCGTCAACTCGGTCGTCTTCCGTTCCAGCGGACAGAACCTCACCACCGCCGGCACCTACATCGAGATGACCTCCCGCCTCCTCGAACCCACCCTCCTTGCCCTCGGCGTCCTCGCCATCCGCGGACGCATCAAACGCTGACCGTGCCCCCCCCGGCAGCACAGACGGCCCGAGGGGCATCCCAGCCGGAAGTTCCGGAAACGGTTCGGGCGAACCCGTTCCGGCTATGTGCCCTACTTGCATGCACCACTGGACATGCTCCTGAGCTCTACAGAGTCCCTCCACCCCTGGATGCCCCTTGCCGCCACGGCAGAACAGCTACCCGGAGCAAACTGAGACGGTCCCAGGTCCAGACGTCTCAGAGTTCTCCGGGCACTCCAGGCCAGAGGGCCCCAAATGCCCGGACCTAGCTGAGACCAGGTGTCGGCCTAGGGACGTCGCGCGACGAAGACGAATTCCTTGCCCGGTCTGTCGGGCGCGTCGCGTATGCCCTCCACCTCATAGCCCTGCGCGATCAGCTCCGTCTCGACCTCCTGCCGCTCGCGGAAGCGCAAGGTGGAGTCAGACGTCAGTACCTGCCCATCGGCAGCGAACACATAAGTCCAGCGGAACGTCACCAGCGGCTCGCTCACCTCGATCACCTGGACCCAGCTTTCGACGGCGCCGACATCGGTGATCTCTGTCACGCGATATGAGGCTTCGCGATTCCACTCCTCCCAGGCGCGTCTGGCTGGATCTCGGGTCTCGAACACCAGACGGCCGCCAGGCCGTAGTGCTTCGTACGCGCCACGCAGGGTCTCGCGCCATGGCTGCGGATCGATGATCTGCTGGGCGGCGTTCGCCGTCATGGTTGCCAGGTCGACCTGCATCGTCGGGAGTGTCGTGGCATCGCCGCAGATCCAGCGCACCCCCTCGCTGCCCGGCTTGGCTCGGGCCACGTCGATGGACGCTCGGGCGGGATCGACACCGATGACCTCGATCTCGCGTTCAGCCAGCAGTAGCGCGAACACACCTGTGCCACAGCCGATGTCCAGCACCCGACGGGCCCCGAACTCCTCCGTCATCCGGACGTACGGGTCGAGGTCACTGCGATCGGGGTCGAGTGGGTCATAGATCGCGGCGAGCCGTGGATGCCCGAAACACTCGTCAGCCATGCGGCCGAACGTAGGGGCTGGTGAGCTGGAACGCCTACTCACGCTCGTAGGCCGGCGTCGCGGCCGGCCAGCGGTCACCCACAGCACGATCGGCCGACAGCGGCAGGACAGCCCTGGGCTCGAAGCGGCTTTCTACGCCGTGCTGTTGCCCCTGTGCGTGCTGACCCACCGGTGCATCGAAGCGCCGGGCCAGAGGCTGGGCCGCAGTTCGTGTTCGCGGGTGATTCAGACTTTCGTGGTCACGACCACGGCCCGCTCCTTGCGGTGCCCCGTGGCCTGTCCGGAGGTGCACTCGCCCTCCTCGCTGTCCGGTACAGGCACGCGCATCCCCCGGGACTCGGCGACGCGCAGGGCGTCGGTCAGGCACTCGGCGAGACGGAGGCCGGCGAATCGGACCTCCGCGTACGGAGAGGCCGGGTCGTCCAGCACCTTGCGGGCGTGACCGAGCACGTCGGTGCCGGTGGCGAGCTGGACGGCCTCCAGGTCATCGGCGAGACGGGAAAGGTAGCTGCCGTTGTCGTCGGTCACCAGGTAGCAGGGGTTGCCGTCGGGGGACGGCCAGGGCAGGAGCCTGGGCGCGGACGTGCCGTGCGCGTGACCGGTGGGGCGTTGCATCAGGCGGCCACCTTCCGCTCGGCGATCAGGTGTCGGTCGAGATCGATCCCGGGGTCGGCGGCGAGGTAGGGGCGGACAAGGGCCGAGGCGGTGCCGTCGAGAGGGCCGTGCATGCCGTACGGGGAGCGGTGGCGGGGCAGCCGCGGTGGCCCGGGGAGGGCGGGGCAGCTCACGGGGGTGAGATGCAGGTGAGGCAAGAGGTGCGGTCGAGGACGCCCCCGACGCCGTTTCCCGGTGCCGGGGGCGAAGAAGAGGCGCAGCCATGGGAGGGCGCGGGGGATAAGGTCGTGCATGTCGACGCTCCTGTTTCAGCGTTGGCCATGCCCCGGGAGGTCTAGCCACCTCGCCGGGGTCTCGTCATCTCGACCATACCGGCAACCGCGTCCCCCTGCACCCTTCTGCGTCCTTACGCGTCCCGCTGCGGTGGGACGCGTTCCACATCTGCGGTATGCGTAGGGCTGCGGCACGGTGGAGGGATGACGGAGCTTCCGCGCTACGAGTACGTGAAACTTGCCGATGCCATCGCCGCGGACATCGCGTCCGGCAAGCTGCCTCAAGGTGCCGCGTTGCCGGGCGAGCGCGCCATGACCGATCTGTACAGCGTGAGCATCGGCACCGTGCGTCGCGCCGTAGTCGAACTCCGCAAACGAGGACTCGTCGCCACCCTGCCCGCGAAGGGCACGTACGTCATCGGACTGCCGGAGCCGACCGGCGACGCGCCCGAGGAGGGCGAGCCGAGCACCTGAACCCGCCTCACCCCCGGACGATGCAGAAGGGATGCCCCGCCGGGTCCGTGAGTACCCGCCACCTGCCGGGGTTCGGCTGGTGCTCCGGCCTGCCCGCACCCAGTTCCACGAGACGTGCCTCGGCCTCGTCGAGGTCCGGAACGTCGAAGCAGCAGTGCAGTTGCTGGGGAACCTCCTGGTCGGGCCAGCTCGGAGCCCGATAGCCGTCGACCCGCTGGAAGCCGAGGGAGAGTCCGCCCTCACTGGCCAGCGCGGCGAAGTCGGGACCCGACTTCGGGTGGAGTTCCAGTCCGGTGGCCTGCTGGTAGAACGCCGCCAGGGTGAGCGGATCGGCGCAGTCGAGGGTTATCGCGCTCAACTTCATCCGGCGAACACCTCCTGACAGTCCGACCAGGCCGGTTGGCTCAGCAGGGGACGGACGCGGGTGAAGAGGCCGAGGAGTTCGGATCCCCACTGGTCACGGAACGCGGGGTCGAGGCGAGCGAGGTCGGTCTCGTTGGCGGCGGACAACTCGGCGAAGTCGCGTCGCCCCTGCGGCTCCGGGACATGACTCAGGCCGGTGAACCGGTCATGAAAGGGTCCATCGGCATCCGCGAGCGTCGGATAGGTGGCCCCGCGATCGCACGAGGCGTACAGGT
This sequence comes from Streptomyces collinus, assembly GCF_031348265.1. NCBI lineage: Bacteria > Bacillati > Actinomycetota > Actinomycetes > Kitasatosporales > Streptomycetaceae > Streptomyces > Streptomyces collinus. Next base: position 4,076,596 of record NZ_CP133771.1, read on the forward strand.
ACACCAGGGCCTCGGCACCGACCGCCGCCGCGAGTTCGCCACGGCGGTCCAGGGGCAGCAGGGCTTCGGGGAAGCCGTCGGTGCCGTAGAACGCGTGGCACAGGCCCGCGAGCTGGAGGGCCGGACGGGCATCCCATGCGGCCAGTTGCCTCTGAACGCGCCGGAGATGGGCGAGGAGGGTGCCGCCCGGGTGAGCGATGTCCGCCGCACCGAGCCCGCGCAGGAGCGCGACGGCCCGTTCGACGGCACCAGGGGATGCGGGTATGGGAGGTGCGGGCACAGGCAGGTCCTTCCAGCACTCGGGTCGGCACCCGTCCGTGTCTTCGTCTGTGGGTCCGGACCCTGCGAAAGCGCCGGACGGGTTGCCGCCTGGGCCCTGCACCGAGCATGCTCGAAGCCCAACATCCCAGTCAATCCTATGGATTACTGCGCCTACCCAAGCTGTAACTTGGGTTCGTGACTCTGGACGATCTGCGCGTCTTCGTGAGCGTGTGCAGGGCGGGCAGCCTCAGTGCCGTCGCCCGGGAACTGGGCTGCACCCAGTCGGCGGTGAGCCAGCACGTGAAGCGGCTGGAACGGGAATCGGGCGTCAGCCTCCTGGAACGCCGGCCACGGGGCGTCGTCCCGACGGCAGCAGGGCGGGTGCTGTGGGATGCGGCCGCCGACAGCATCGCCGGCTTGGACGTGGCCCTGCGCCGCGTCGGCGACCTGGTCAACGGCGACAGTGGCGCCGTGCGCGTCACCACGGGCGGGACGACCGTCCGGCACTTCATGGCCGAGGCCGTCGCGGCCTTCCGGCAGCGCTACCCGAAGGTGAGCCTGGAGTTCCAGACGGAGACGTCCAGCCGCAGGTGCTTCGAGGCCCTGGCCGACGGACACCTCGACCTCGCCTGGGTCACCATGGACGGCCCGGTCCGGGGCATCGAACAGCGTCCCGTCGTGGATCTGCCCTGGGTGCTGGCCGTCCGCGCCGACGATCCGCTCGCGAGCCGCTCCCGCGTCGACGCGGCCGATCTCGCCGACGTGCGCCTCATCCGTCTCCCCCACAACTCCACCTCGGGCGCCCGGCTCGACGCCGCCTTCGCCGAGGCGGGCATCCGGAGCCGCTCCGACACCGGTGTGGCCGACTGGGACACCGCTCTGCTGCTGGCCGAACTCGGCCTCGGCCATGCCGTCGTGCCCGCTCTGCCCGGTCGGCCGGTCCCCGGCGACGGGCCTCTGCGTCTGATCCCGGTACCCGCCTTGCCACCGCTCTCCGTCGGCTGGGCCGTCCGCCGTTGGGACGCCCTCTCACCGCTGGCCCGGTACTTCGCCGAGACCGTGGCCCGTGGCTGCGGGCAGAGGGACGCCGCGACCTCCGGCGTCCCTGCGCCCCGGACGGCCGTCAAAGCGATCGACGACCGCGGCCGGACACGCCATGATCCGTCCTCATGACGACTCCTCCTCAGCGACACCTCGTCCGGGCCGCCGCCCGCAACAACGCCGAGTGGTGTGCGGTGATGGGCCGGGCGCACGGGGTGGCGAGTGTGTTCGGGGGTGAGGCGTGGGCCGCCTCCCGGCGTACGCCGGTGTACTACCCCGACGCCGTGACGCTGGAGCCGGGCGCCGACCCGGAGGCGCTCGTGGCGCGGATCGACACCGTCGTGCCCGGGGCCTCGGTGAAGGACAGTTTCGCCGACCTCGATCTGACCGGGGCGGGGTTCCGGGTGCTGTTCGAGGCGGAGTGGATCCATCGTCCGGCGGGTGTTCCCGTCACGGCGCCGGATCTCGTCTGGGATGCCGTGAGGGATCCGGACGCGCTGCGTGACTGGGCCCGGGCCTGGGACGACGGCGGCGGGAACGCGGACCTGTTCCGGCCGGGGCTGCTCGACGATCCGGAGACGTTCGTGCTCGCCGGGCGGTCCGCCGACGGGCGGGTGTCCGTCGGCGCGGTGGCCGGCCGGAGTAGTCACGTGGTCGGGGTGTCCAACGTCTTCGGTCCGCCCGACGCGGCCTGGCCCCTCGTCCTGCATGCGGTCGGCCGGCTCTTCCCCGCCCTGCCCGTCGTGGGCTACGAGCAGGGGGACGACCTGACGGCCGCCCTCCGACACGGCTTCGAGGCCGTCGGACCGCTCCGGGTGTGGGTGCACGAGCGCCCGGCCTGAGCCCCGCCCCCTCGTCATTCCGGCTTGTACGCCAGGAACGTGCCCACCTGCCTCTTCGACCCTCCCTCCGGCTCCTGCACCACCCGCGTCGTGACCACCAGGCCCGCCCGGTGGAGGAGTTCGGCGATACGGTCCGGCGGGAGCAGGTACGACGCGTAGGAGACCGGGTGGTCGCCGTAGGCGTGGGTCGGGCGGAGTCGCTCGTCGTCGCCGACATGGCCGGCCAGCATCAGCCGGCCGCCGGGCGCGAGGGTGCGGTGGAACTCGGAGAACACCGTCGGCAGCCACTGCGGCGGGGTGTGGTGGGTGGCGTAGTACGCGAGGATGCCGCCGAGCTCGCCGTCGGCGATGTCCAGCGCGGTCATCGAGCCGACGGTGAAACGGAGTTCCGGGTACGCCTCCCGGGCCAGCTCGATCATCCTCGGCGACACGTCCACGCCGAACGCCTCAACCCCGAGGGCGGCCAGATGTGCCGTCACCTTGCCGGGGCCGCAGCCCAGGTCGGCGACCGGCCCGGGGTGCGGGGGCCGGACGAGGTCGGCGAACGCGGCCAGCATCGCGCGGGACACCGGGTCCAGGTCGGCCGGTTCCTTGACGCGCCGGGCGTAGTCGGCGGCGACGGCGTCGTAGGACTCGCGGACCGCGGTGAGGTGGGAGGGCTCGGTCATGCCTCGAACCTAGGCGACGGCGGTGACACGACCCGTACTCCGACGCCAGTACGCCGGGTTGCTCCCGCCGTCGGACGACCCTGCGGCCCCGGTTCGGCAGCGTGTCCGGCGTGGACACGCATACCGAACACAAGCCGGCCAGGCCGCGCCCGGGCCCGCCGCCAAGACTCGGCCGCCCGGCCCGCCGGGCCGCTCTCGTCGTGCACGTCATCGCCTCCGCCGGCTGGCTCGGGCTCACGCTGGGGCTGCTCGCGCTCGGGATCACCGCCGCCGCCAACGGATCCGCCGCGACCGTGGAGGCCTCCGTCCGGGCCATGAAGCTCTTCGCCGACTGGCTCCTGCTGCCCCTCGCGTTCCTCACGCTCCTCAGCGGCCTGCTGCTGTCACTGGGCACGAAGTGGGGCCTGGCCAGGTACCGCTGGGTGTACACGAAGTTCTGGCTGACCCTCGCCACGACCACCGCCACGGTGTTCGCGCTGCGCCCCGGGGTGAACTCCGCGGTCACGGCCGTCGCCGCGGGCGGGCCGCTGCCGGACGCCGGTGTCGTGCTGTTCGGGCCGGTCGTGTCGCTGTCCGCGTACGTCTTCATGACGGTGATCTCCGTCCTGAAGCCCTGGGGGAAGACCCGCCGCGGAAGCGAAATGCCACGAGTATTTGCCTAAAGACTTTAGGCAGGGGCACACTCTCTTCAGGCAGAAGGGAGAGCCCTCATGGCACGCGTAGGACTGACGCCCGAGCGTCTGACCCAGGCCGGCGCCGAGCTCGCCGACGAGGTCGGCTTCGAGCAGGTCACCGTCTCGGCACTCGCCCGGCGGTTCGGCGTCAAGGTCGCGAGCCTCTACTCGCACGTGCGCAACTCCCACGACCTGAAGACGAGGATCGCCCTGCTCGCCCTCGCGGAACTCGCCGACCGGGCCGCCGAGGCCCTGGCCGGACGGGCGGGCAAGGACGCCCTGTCCGCCCTGGCGAACGTGTACCGCGACTACGCCCGGGAACACCCGGGCCGCTACGCCGCGGCCCAGCTGCGGCTCGACCCGCAGACCGCGGCCGCGAGCGCCGGTGTCCGGCACGCGCAGATGACCCGGGCGCTGCTGCGCGGCTACGACCTGACGGAACCGGACCAGACCCACGCGGTCCGGCTGCTCGGCAGCGTCTTCCACGGCTACGTCAGCCTGGAGCTCGGCGGCGGTTTCAGCCACAGCGCGCCGGACACCGAGGAGACCTGGGCCCGGATCCTCGACGCCCTCGACGCCCTGCTGCGGAACTGGCCCGCGGCCCCTACCGATCCCCGAGGCTGACACCCATGCACTCCGAGCACGACTGGATCACCACCCCCCTCACGGCGGACCTGCTGCGCGGCGCCCTCGACGTGGAGCACACCGAGCACGGTCTGCTCCCCCACCGGCTCCCGGCCCGGGCCCGCGCGCAGAACACCAACGCGCAGCTGGCGATGGCCGAGGCCCAGCCCTCCGGCGTACGGCTGGTGTTCCGTACCGCCGCGACCGCCGTCGAACTGGACACGCTGCGCACCAAGCGCGACTACACCGGCTTCCCGCCGCGCCCCGACGGGCTGTACGACCTGCTCGTCGACGGCGTCCCGGCCGGCCAGGCCTCGGGGACCGGCGGCAACGTCCTCACCGTCGACCTGGCCACCTGGGCGGGCGGGGTCACGTCCGGCCCGGTCGGCACCGTCCGCTTCACGGGTCTGCCCGCGCGGGACAAGGACGTCGAGATCTGGCTGCCGCACAACGAGACCACCGAGCTGGTCGCCCTGCGCACGGACGCGCCCGTCGTGCCCGCGCCGGACCGGGGCCGCCGGGTGTGGCTGCACCACGGCAGCTCGATCAGCCACGGCTCGGACGCCGCGAGCCCCACGGCCATCTGGCCGGCGATCACCGCGCTGCGCGGTGGTGTGGAACTGGTCAACCTCGGCTTCGGGGGCAGCGCGATGCTCGACCCGTTCACCGCGCGCGCCATGCGGGACACCCCGGCCGACCTGATCAGCGTCAAGACGGGCATCAACATCGTCAACGCGGACGCGATGCGGCTGCGCGCGTTCGGGCCCGCCGTGCACGGCTTCCTCGACACGATCCGCGACGGGCACCCGGACACCCCGCTGCTGCTCGTCTCCCCCATCCACTGCGCCATCCACGAGGACACGCCCGGCCCCACCGCCCCGGACGGCGAAGAGATCGGCAAGGGCCGTCTGGTCTTCGCCGCCATGGGCGACCCGGCGGAGACGCCCACCGGCAAACTCACCCTCACCGTCATCCGCGAGGAACTGTCCCGCATCGTCGAACAGCGCGCCGCCGACGACCCGAACCTCCACTACCTCGACGGCCTCGACCTCTACGGCCCGCAGGACGCCGCCGCCCTGCCGCTGCCCGACCACGTCCACCCGGACGCCGCCACCCACCGCCACATCGGCGACCGCTTCCACGAACTGGCCTTCAGGAAGGGAGGGCCCTTCGCCGAGGAGGGATGAGCGGTACCCCGCCGCGGCGTGCCGACCGACCGGCTGAGGCCGGCCGGTCAGTCCTCGAAGCCCTGGTCCGCCAGGATCTTGTCGATGCGCGCGCGGTGGGCCGACTCCCACGCGTCCAGGGACTCCTCGGCCTCCTTGGCCAGCTTGGCCCGGGCCGCGACCAGCACCTCCTCGCGGCGGGCCCCGGGGACCACCACGACGCCCTCCTCGTCGGCGACGACCACGTCACCCGCGTCCACGTCCACCCCGCCGCAGCGCACCCGCTCGTTCAGCGGCCGTGCGGCCGACTTGGTGCCCGGGATGGGGATGACGCCGCGCGCGAAGACCGGGAAGCGCATCTCCCGGACCTCGGCGAGGTCGCGGATCAGCCCGTCGGCGACGAACGCGGTGATGCCCCGGCGCCGGGCGACGGCGCAGACGTTGCCACCGGCCAGGGCGTAGTCCAGGTCGCCCGACTCCACGACGACGACCGAGCCGGGACCGGCCCGGTGGATCGCCGCGTGCAGCATCAGGTTGTCGCCGGGAGGGCACCGTACGGTGAAGGCGGGTCCGGCCACTCGGGGCACCGGGCCCCACAGCGGCCGGATCCCCATGTCCATGACCTGCCCGCGGCCCAGCAGGTCGGCCAGTGTGGTCGTGGGGATGTCCGTGAACGCGTCGACGTCAGCCATGACAGCGGACCCTAGCCGTCGAAAAGGTTCCCTAGAACGGCAGTTCCCTCCCCCGGACGACCTCCAGCCGGGACACCGCCCGCGTCAGCACCACGTACAGCCGGTGCAGCCCCCGTTCCTCCGCCTCGGCGATCGCCGCCGGCTCGACCGCCACGACGTGGTCGTACTCCAGGCCCTTGACCACGCTCGCCGGCACCAGGGCGACCCGCGCGCCGAGTTCGTCCGGGCCCGCGGCCCCGATGCCGGCCGCGTCCAGGGCCGCCCGCACCCGGGGGACGTCCGCGTCCGCCGCGACGACCCCGACCGAGCCCTCCCGGCCCAGCGCGTCCCGGACGGCCGCCACGACCGCCCCGGGCACGCCGTCGACGGTCGTCTCCCGCATCCGCAACTCTCCGTCCCCGCGCAGCGAACGGGCCGCCGGCACCTCCACGTCGAGGCGCTCCAGCAGCCGGTTGGCGAGCCCGACGACGGCCTGCGGTACCCGGAACCCGGTGGTCAGGGCGACCTCGGCCGCGTCCGGTTTCCCCAGGTGCGCGAGGACCGTACGCCAGGAACGGGCCGCCCACGGCGTCGTCCCCTGCGCCAGATCGCCCAGCACCGTCAGCGAACCGAAGCGGGCCCGGCGGGCGATGGCCCGGCACTCCATCGGGGACAGGTCCTGCGCCTCGTCGACGACGACGTGCCCGTACCCCTCCGGATGCGCGATCAGCCCGGCGACCTCGTCGAGCAGCACGAGGTCGGCGGCCGACCAGCGCGCCGACTTCCACGACCGGGGGGGCCGTTCCCACAGCAGGGCCCGCTGCTCACCGGCGTCGAGCAGCCCCTCGGCGGCCGCCGCCAACGCCCCTTCGTCGCCGAGCAGTCCGGCCACGACCTCCTCGGGCCGCACCCGCGGCCACACGGTGTCGACGTACGCCGACACCGGCCGCGCCCGCTCGACCCGCCGCACCCAGGAGTCGGGGGGCGGCCCGGCCCGCCGCTCGGCCTGCTCGCGCAGACAGCGCACGATCCGCGCCCGGACCCGCTCCCGCCCGACCTCGTACGGCGGTTCCTCCTCCCGTACCCCGGCCACGATCCGCGCGAGCCGCCCCGCCGGCACCCGCCACCGGTAGGCCCCGTCCGGCAGGACGATCTCCGCGCCGTTCCCCTCGGCGCGCACCCTCGCGTACAGCGCCCGCCGCAGCACCCCGGCCATCCGGGCGTCGTGCTTCACGAGGGCGGCCCGCTCGTCGTCCACGCCCCGGACCGGACCGCGCGCGATCTCCTCCCCCAGGGTCGACTGCCGCACGCCGGTCTCGCCGAGGGCGGGCAGTACCTCGGCGATGTACGACAGGAAGGTGCGGTTGGGCCCGAGGATCAGCAGACCGCCGCGCCGGATGCGCTGCGGGTACGTGTAGAGCAGATACGCGGCCCGGTGCAGCCCGACGGCGGTCTTGCCGGTGCCCGGCGCGCCCTGCACGCACACCGACAGCGCCAGATCCCCCCGGACGAGGTCGTCCTGCTCGGGCTGGATCGTCGCGGCGATGTCCCGCATGGGCCCGACCCGGGGCCGTTCGATCTCCCGGGCGACGATCTCGCTGTCGCGCCTCTCCCCCTGCTCCAGGTGTTCGTCCTCCAGGCCGGTGAGATCCCCGGAGTCGCCCCTGCTCCCGGCCGCCCATCCGAACCGGCGCCGCACGGCGACGCCCTGCGGGTCCCGGGCCGAGGCCTGGTAGAAGGCGCGCGAGACGGGCGCACGCCAGTCGACGACGAGGGGCGGCTGGGCCGGGTGCTCGGAGATCCGCAGCCGCCCGATGTGCAACTGTCCCTCGCCGCCCCGCAGGGCCCCGAAGAACAGCGGCCCCTCGGGCAGTTCCCGCAGCGCCTTCGCCCGGCTGCGCAGCCGGTATCCGAGGACTTCGGCATCGGCCCCGGACGCGGACACGTCCTCGCCGATGACGACCTGTTCACCGGCGCCCTCGACCATCGCGGCGAGGGCGGTCCGGCAGCGCTCGTGGTGGGCGCGTTCCTGGTCGAGGACGTGCTGAAGGGCAGGCTCGGTCGAGGTCATTCCACCGAGCGTACGCGAAAACGTGACCGAGTTAAATAAATTACCGCGTCTCACCGGAGAGATGCGGCGGCAGCCCGGCCGCGAGCCGGCCGAACGCCCGCTCCGCCGCCGCCACCGCGTCCGGCCGCACGTCCGCCACCCGCTCCCCCGCCGCGATCCGCCGCCAGTTCTCCAGCGCGAGCACCCGCAGCACGGCCATGATCTGCCCGGCCGCGAGCCGCGCGTCCAGATCACCCCCGAGCACCTCGGCGAGCGCGGCCTCCGACCGCTCCTGATGCGTGTAGGCCCGGGCCACCAGGGAGGGCGTCCCGTAGAGCAGGGAGTGGAAGGCGAGCACGTCGGGATGGTCGCTGAGCCCGGTCACGGGGTCCCCCCGCTCCAGCCCCTCCAGGAAATGCCGCCGCAGCGCCTCCACGGCCGTCCCCCCGGCCTGCGCGACCACCCGGGCGGCCTCCCCCTCGTGATCGGCGATCCGGTACAGCACCAGATCCTCCTTGGCCGGGAAGTACCGGAACAGGGTCGGCTTCGAGATCTCGGCAGCCGCCGCCACCTCCGCGACGGACACCGCGTCGAACCCCTTCTCCATGAAGAGCCGCACGGCGATGTCCGACACGGTCTCGTACATCCGCTGCTTCTTGCGCTCACGCAGGCCGGGGTTGGTCATACCGGGGAGCCTACGCAGCGGTGGGGTCAGGCCAGGGCGCGGGCGAGGTACGGGGTGGCCGTGGAGGGCACCGGAAGGCCGAGCGAACCCGTCGCGACGGCCAGCGTCACCGCGTAGGAGTCCACCGCCCGCCGGACGTTGGGGGCGTCCAGGCTCACGCCCGTCACGATGCGGTCCAGGTCGACGTAGGCGGAGCGCACGATCTCCAGCCGGCGGTACACCCGCCAGTCCTTGCGCCAGTCGCGGGTGTACTCGGCGGGCAGCCGGCGCTCCCAGCGGCGGAACATCCGCTCCCTGATCTCCGGCCGGGTCGGCGTGAGGTGCAGGTGCCGGACGAGGTCGTAGAGGGGGTCGCCGACGACGGCCATCTCCCAGTCGATGATGGTCAGCGCCAGATCGTCGTCACGGCGTACGAGGTTCCAGGGGTTCAGGTCGCCGTGCAGGAGCGCGGGCTCCCGGTCGCTCACCCCGTGCCGGGAGAGGATCAGCTGCAACCGGTCCGGGTCGGGCAGCCCGAGGTGCCGCGCCGCCTGCTGCGACGCCTTCGGCAGGTCCCGTACCAGGGAGATCAGCTGCTCCCGCAGCCAGTCGTGGAACGCGCCCTGGCCGGCGAGCGGGTCGACCTGCTCGTACCTGACCTGCGTCAGGGCGCACAGCTGGTCCACCAGGCCGTCCGCCTCGTGCGGCAGCAGGCCGTGGACCGGGTGGTTGGGGGGCCGGTCGACGTCCCGCGGCCCGACGTACGTGTGCAGGGCGATGGTGTCGCTCTGGTAGGTCTCGCCCAGGGCGAGCACCCGCGGTGCGGCCACCCGGGCGGACGACTCCTCGATCGCACGCAGCACGGCGTGCTCGCTGAGGAAGCCACGCTCCCGACGGCACACGTCGGGCAGCTTCCGCCGTACGACCACGGGGGAGTCGAAGCCCGGCACCGCCACCACGGTGTTCAGGTGCGCGGTGCCCTTGAACACCCGGCCCGCGGGCGCGGCCCCCTCCGCCAGCAGGGCCTCCCGGACCGCCGCGGACGGGAAGCCGGAGCGCTCGGGCACCCGCCGGTCGGGCTGCCACTCGAACGCCTCAGCGACCCACGCCCGGCCGCTGATGTCCCCGTTCTTCCGCGACACGAGCCACCGGAACAGGGCCCGCCGGATCTCGCCCTCCTTCGGCACGGCGACGAGCCGCAGCGGCTCCGCCGCCGCCTCCAGGGCCCGCCGCACCTCGGCCGTCGCCTCGTCCAGGCTCGCCTGCGTGAACGATTCCTCCAGCGACCGGGCGGCCCGCATCACGTCCGGGAAGACTGACTGCGCCCGCTCGAACGCCAGATAGTGCCGCAGGTCCTTGGCCAGACCGTTGACCGCGGCCGGACGGACCTGCTGCATGGCCTCGCCCCAGGCGTCGACCACCTCGGCCCGCTGGTGGGCCGGGTACCGCATCCGGACGAGGTGGGTCGCGAGGTCGTGCAGCGGGTCGCCGTAGGTCGCGAGTTCCCAGTCGACGCAGACCAGGGGCGGGTCCCCCGCGTGCGAGACGATCACGTTGTCGCGGTGCAGGTCGGCGTGGAGCAGGCTGTACGGCCGCCGGGCCATGGCGGGCACCCGCCCGGCCAGCCCGGCGAGCGCGTCCTCGGGGATGCCCAGCGCCGCGAACAACCCGCCGAACCCGTCCCGGTTGGGCCGTCTGATCTGCTGGTCGGCCAGGTGGACCAGGGTCCGCAGGAAGCCCTGGCTGTCCGTGTCGTTGCGGGGCCAGACCGGCGGCAGGGCGGGCAGCGCGCCGCGCCGCACCTGGGCCATCCGGGCGAGCAGACCGGCCAGTGCCTTGACGAACAGGGTGTCGACGGGCTTGCCGTAGTCGCAGACGCTGGAGAGCGGCACGCCGTCCACGAAGCTGTGGATCGAGAACCCGTCCCGCTCGACCAGGGATCGCGGCGTGTGCGGCAGGACCCCCCGGACGGCTTCGAGGACGTCGGCCTCGTTCTGCCAGGTCCGGATGACCACGGGCAGCGCGTCCGGGCGCCGGATCCGGACGGTCACCCACGCGCCCGCCTCACCGCCGACCATCCGGGCCATGCCCTCCGTCAGCGGAAGGAGGTAGTTCCGGTTGTGGTGGCCGCCGGTCTCCTGCCCCAGTTCGGCGGCGAGTTTCACGAAGGCCCGGCAGGTGGCGTCGTGCGAGGCGCGCTCCCCGAGAACAGGACGGGGACGAGGGGATGCGCCCACTGGCCGCTCCGGATGTGCGAGAAGGGGAGAACGGTATGGCAAACGGTAGATACGCGGCCCGCTCAGCGCATGCGGAGTGAGCCGTTGAGGGTGGTTTGCCACCCGTCTGCATGAGACGGCGCGAGCCCGTTCGATGGCGGCCGGTTGGCTTCTTCCCTTACGAACGAGGCCGGGCGTTCGACTCAATCGGTGCGCGCGGTGCGGGAATGCTACACCCGCCCCGGAGCTCCGCCGGCGCCCGGCGGGCCCGCCTGTGCGCGCAGCCGCTCCAAGAGCGGCTGAAGGGAGACGAGGACCGTCTCGGCCCCGGCGTCCCGCAGGGTCTTGGCCTTGTGTTCATTGCGCGCGTAGCCCAGGAACGGCACACCGGCCCGCTCCGCCGCCCGGAGGTCGGGGGTCGTGTCGCCGATCATCAGCGCGTCCTCCGGCGCCGCCCCCATCGCGCTCAGCGCACGGTTCAGGCAGTGCGGATCCGGCTTCAGAAGGCGCAGCTCCTGGGTCCGGCCGTAGATGTGGGGCGCGAAGCAGTCGAGGAGGCCGCGGCTCGCGAGGTACTTGCGGACCACGCGCGGGGAGTTGTTCGTCGTGATCGCCAGGCGGGAGCCCACCGCAGTCCAGGTGCGGATCAGCGGGTCCGCGTACTCGGTGGGCCAGGCCGACGACGCGGCCCGCAGTTCCTCCTGGGTGAGACGTTCCTCCAGCTCGGCGACGAGGTCGCTGCCGGGGTGGCGGCGGTCCACGGCGCGCAGCACCACCTGCGGGTCGAGGGACTCGCGCTCGGTGTCGGTGAGCAGGCCGTGCAGGCCACGGCCCTCAACCCAGGACACCAGGTCGCCCGCCACCCGCTCCGCCGAGTGCCCGGCGAACAGGCGGCAGATGGGGCCGTCGAAGTCCCACAGCACGACTTGGGCCCGTCTGATCAGATGAGGGAGTCGATTCGGATCATTCTCGGTCTCGAAGGGCACCGCACCAGTCTGCGTCGCATCAGAGTTCACTAGGAGAGTGTCAGGTCCGTCGTGATGGTTTCCCAGAGGGCGTTGAACCACTTCTGGGATTCCTCGACGAAAGCCGCATCCCGCCGCCCCGCCCGCTTCACGAAGGAGAAGAGGAGGGACCGGGAGCCGAGGACGTCGTACATGTCCAGAGTCTGGCTGCCCCACTCCTCCGCTCGCCTGGTCAGCATGTAGTAGCCCATCAGGGCCTCCTCCTCGTTGAGGAGGTACAGCTTCACCGGCGGCGTGAACGGCAGCGCCCGGAACGTGACGTGCACGTCGATGCCGTGCGTCGAGCGCAGCGCCCGCAGATTGTGCTGGAGGACCTGCCCCTGGGCGTTGCGCATCGCCAGCCAGCGCTGGTGGACCGGGTTGTCGTCGCCGTGTGCCTCGACCGGGACGGGGAAGGCCAGCTCGATGTCCCGGGAGGGGACCAGGATGCGGACGTCGATGGCCTCGGGGTGAATGCGGCCCTCGTGGATCAGGCGCAACGGCTCGCCGATGGCGACCATCAGCGTCTCCGCGGTGTGGCAGACGACGTCGACGCAGACGCGCGGGGCCGAGAACGCCTCCGTCAGGCGCGGCGCCAGCCCCACCATCGTCGGCTGGGGCTCGCCCCGGGCCGGAACCGGGGCGGCGATCTTCGGCGGGCTGCCCTTGCTGACGTTGGTGAGGAGACCGTCCTCCTGGAGGACCCGCAGGGCCTGGCGGACCGCGCCGCGCTCAACGCCGAACTCCTCCGCCAGTTCGGCCTGGGTGGGCAGGCGGTCCCCGGGTTTGAGATCACCGGCCCGGATGCGTTCCCGCAGGCTGTCGGCGATCTCCTGGGGCGATGACCTTCTGCTGCCGTTCACTGCCACGTTCTCCGCCACGCTCTCCTGGGTCACGACCAAAACGCTACAACTCTGATCCATCTGGCGGGAGTTGTTTGAAAGTTGTTTATGACTAGGGGCCAAGTGGGGACAACTTAATCAGAGTTGGTTGCCAACTTCTCGGAGTTGGCGGAAGTTTTGCTTCCGGACTTCCGAAGGGGGAACACCGATGCCCGCCCTCGCTCTCCTCTCCGCCGCCTTCGTCGTCGCCTTCGAGCAGCTCGTCCAGTGGAAGTACGGTCCGGCCGGTATCGTCGGCCTGATCCTTCTCACCGTGGGCGTCAAGGCCAAGAGCCCGGCCGTCAGCTCCGCGGGAGCGGTCGTGCTCGCGCTGCTGATGACGGGGCCCGCCCGATGAGTCACCGCGCCACCCCGGAACGGCCCGTGGGAGACGTCAGCCCGTGAGCACCAGCTCCGAACTGATCGTCTCCCACAGTGCGTTGAACCACAGGTGCGACTGCTCCACGAACGTCGTGTCGCGCAGCCCGGCGCCCTGCCGGAAGGCGAACAGCATGGACTGGGTGCCCTGGGCGTCGTACAGCGCCGGCTGCTCGTGTTCGGCCTCGGCCTCCCGGCGCGTCAGCGTGTAGTACGCGAACAGCGCCTCCGTGCCGTTGAGCAGGTACAGCTTCACCGGCGGGGTGAAGGGCAGCGCCCGGAACGTGACCTGCACATCGATGCCGTGCGTGGCGCGCAGGGCCAGCAGATTGTGCTGGAGGACCTGCCCCTGGGCGTTGCGCATCGCCAGCCACCGCTCGTGCACCCAGTCGTCCCCGCGCCCCTCCACCGGGACCGGGAAGGCCAGGTCGATGTCCCGGCTCGGCAGCAGCACCCGCACGTCGACCTTGGCCGGTTTCAGCCGCCCGGCGTGGATCTGCCGCAACGGCTCCCCGATCGCGAGCGTGAGGGAGATGGACGTCAGGCACACGGCGTCGATCTCGACGTGCTCCGCCGCGAACGCCGTGGCTATCCGGGACGCGAGAGCCACCGTGGTGGGCAGCGGCGGGGCCTGCGGGCCGGTCAGCGCGCCCGCGGGGTCGGGGGCGACGGTCGCCGGGCTGCCCTTGGACACGTTGGTGAGCAACCGCTCGGACTGCAGGAGGCGCAGCGCCTGCCGCACCGCCCCGCGCTCGACGCCGAACTCGTGGGCCAGCTGGGCCTGGGTGGGCATGCGCTCACCGGGGCGCAGCGCCCCTGACCTGATCCGGGCGCGCAGCGCGTCGGCCACCTCGTGATGTGTTCTCTGTGGCCGCTGCGACCTCTTCCGTCCATTGACGGAGTCGTGTTCCGGGTCCACATCTGAACAGTACAACTTCCCGCCATCTTGTGGCAGTTCACGGAAAGGTGGTTATGAGCCGCTTCCAAGCGGAGATAAGAACAGTGAAGTTGGTAACCAACTTGGGGAACATGGTCAGACCTTCAGGGGGTTGGCCACCCGCTCAGGGACTCCCTTCCGGAGGGGAGCCGGGAGTCCCGCCCGGCCGGCTCGGCCGCACGACAACCACAACTGAACAGCTCGCTACGGATGCGGGTCCCAGCACACCGGCAGGAGGGAGCGCCTCAGAACATGTCCGGGCACCAAGGCCGCCCGGACGTACGCAGCAGGGCGTCGGCCTTCCGGGCGGCGCCCGCTCGTTCTTCGCGCACCCGCCCCAGCGCCGCCAGCCGCACCGCCGACTCGTCCCCGAGCCACAGCGCTCCCAACTCGCCCAGTCCCAGTTCGAGTTCCGCGCTCTCGGTGGTCGGCGTGCAGGACGCCCCCTCGGGTGAGGCCTCCAGCCGGTAGCGCCCGCCGGTCAGCCCGTCCACTCCGGCGATCTCCAGCACCAGCGCCCCGTGCCCTTCGTACGTCCGCGCCTCCAGTGCCCGCACGACGTCCAGGATCCGGACCCACAGCCAGTCCGCCAGCGTGGTGATCCGGGCCGCCCGAGGGTCGGGCAGGAAGTGCGGGAGCAGGTCGTCGGGCGCCCGCCAGCCGCTCTTCACCTTCACGACCCAGTCGATGGAGCACAGGTACTCCCACAGCGCGCGTTCCGCGGCCGGTGTCACGCCGAGCAGCCACCGCACGGTCGCCGTGTTCAACGGCTGCTTGGCGTCACCCCAGTTGTCGTCCACGTCGTACGCGGCCATGCCCTCGACCTCGCCGGACGCCGAGCGGTACACGGCGTAGAACGGGTCCTTCCAGGACGGGTCGATCCGTACGGCGCCGGTGTTCCACTTCCACCACAGCTCATCGCGGTCGATGACACCGGGCCGGCCGCGGCGCAGCCGCTCGTGCAGCTCGGGGCCGAGCTTGCGGACGTCCTCGCCCTCCACCAGGTCGATCCGCCCGCCGTCCGCCGGGCCCGCCCGGCGGGCGTCGAGGCCGGCGCGCGGCACGTCGACCGTCCACTCCGCCATCCAGGTCGCCGGCCCGAAGCCGTAGCGGCCGTAGATCGGGTACTCAGCGGCGATCAGCGTCGCGACGACGTCCCCGCGCTCCTTCGCGGCGGCCAGGTCCCGGGCCATCATCCGGCTGAGCAGCCCGCGGCGGCGGTGGGTGGCGGTGACGGTGACGCCCGAGATCGCGTCCGCCGGGACGCTCGCCCCGCCCACGGCCGTGAGCTGCTGGTCGAACGACTTGAAGGTCGCCACACACCTGCCGTGGTCGAAGGCTCCGAGGTAGCGGCCCTCGACGAACTTCCCGCGCCGGCCCTCGATCTCCTCCTCGGTGAGCGTGGGCACCCGCAGGAAGCCGGTGTTCACGGCACGCAGCCAGTCGGTGAACTCGGACGCGGTGATCGGGCGTACGTCGATGTCGTCGGCGCGGGACGCGGAGGTCATGAACTCACGCTAGGCGGAGGGCCGGTCGGTGTCGCGTGAATAACCGACCGCCGGCCCTCCCCCGGGCCCCCCGGGACGGCTCACACCAGCAGGTCGTCGACCTGCGCCTCCCCCTCGCGGTACCGGCGCGCGATCTCCGCGCTGCACTCGTCGGCCGTGTGCTGGAGCCGCCGGCGGCGGCGGGAGACCTGCTGCTCGTGGCGTTCGAGCCGGCCCATCGCCGTGTTCAGCTCCTGGACGGTGCGTGCCTCCAGGTCGGACAGCTCGACCTCGGCGAGCATCTCCGCGGCCAGCCGCTGGTACTCCTCGCCCTGCGGGGTGCCCAGGGTCAGGTGGCGGGCCGAGGAGCGGTGCCGGGGCGGGCCGTCCCGCAGGATCTCCGCCAGCCGCTCCACCACCGAGCCCTCGCCGGGCACGGCCACGGAGGCCACGCCCGCGGGAGTACGCCGGGCGACCTCCGCGCGCAGGATGTCGATCCGCCCCTGGAGCAGCCGCCGCAGATAGCTGAGGTCGGCCTCGTCGCGCTGGGCCTCGCGGCGCAGCGTGCGCAGGTCGGGCAGGCTCAGCGCGGGCAGTTCGGGTTCGGAGGCGTCCGAGGGCAGCCGCGGGCTGTCCGTGCGCTGTGTGGGCGGCCGGTGGTACTCCGACGCGCCGATCCCCGTGTACGTCGACCGGAAAGCCGCCAGCTGCTGTCCGGTGCTTGATGTGCTCATGTGCCTCAACCGTCCCCTCGACCGGTGTGTGCAAGCATCGTGCCACCCCAAGTGGCCGCTATGGCAACGAGTGCCCCCGATAGACCCCAGATGGGCGGTATAGCAGCAAAATACGTCCGTGCAGGGGCTGTTGGCGTCCGCGCAAACCACCCTTTCGGGCCATGCGCCGACCGCCCGCGGCACCGATGTCACCGCCCTGCATGATGGACGTATGCGAGCTGTGGTGCAGAGGGTGGACGGCGCGAGCGTCGTCGTGGACGGCGAGACCGTGGGGGCGATCGAGGGCGAGGGGCTGTGCGTCCTCGTCGGTGTCACCCACGAGGACACCAAGGAGAAGGCGGCCCAGCTGGCCCGCAAGCTCTGGTCGATCCGCATGCTGCACGACGAGAAGTCGTGCAGCGACGTCGACGCCCCGCTCCTGGTGATCAGCCAGTTCACCCTCTACGGCGACGCCCGCAAGGGCCGCCGCCCCACCTGGAACGCGGCCGCCCCCGGCGACGTCGCCGAGCCGCTGGTCGACGAGGTGGTCGCCCGGCTGCGATCGCTGGGCGCGACGGTGGCCACGGGCCGTTTCGGGGCGGCGATGAGGGTATCGCTGACGAACGACGGCCCCTTCACCGTGCAGATCGACATCTGACCCGAAAGATCTACAAGTCCTACGGCTCGACGACGACTTCCTGGGCCGCGGCGGTGTCCCCGGCCAGCAGCGGGGCGTCCACCGCCACATTGCGCTTCACCAGGGCGAGGGCGACCGGCCCGAGCTCGTGGTGGCGCGCGGAGGTCGTGATGAAGCCGATCTTCCGGCCGTCGGGCCCGTCGTCCGCGAGCCGGAGCTCCGTCCCGGCCACGGGCAGGTGCACCTCGCTGCCGTCGAGGTGGAGGAAGACCAGCCGGCGCGGCGGCTTGCCCAGGTTCTGCACCCGGGCGACCGTCTCCTGCCCCCGGTAGCAGCCCTTCTGCAGGTGCACCGCCGAGCCGATCCAGCCCAGCTCGTGCGGGATGGTGCGGTGGTCGGTCTCGAAGCCGAGCCGGGGCCTGTGCTGCTCCACGCGCAGCGCCTCGTAGGCGAGGATCCCGGCGGGCGGCCCGGCCTGCGCGGCGTAGGCCTCCAGCTCCGCGCGCGGCAGGAACAGGTCCCGTCCGTGCGGCGTCTCCCGTACGACGGCGCCGTCGGGGACCTCGGCGATGGACCCGGCCGGGAGGTGCACGACCGCGGTGTCCGCCGTGCGGTCGGCGACCTCGACCTTGTAGAAGAACTTCATCGACTCCAGGTAGGCGATCAGCGCCTCCTGGGTGCCCGGCTCGACGTGGGCCCAGACCGTCCCGCCGTCGTCGACGAGGTACAGCGCGTGCTCGATGTGGCCGTTCGCGGAGAGGATCAGGGCCTCGGTGGCCCGGCCCGCCGGGAGGTCGCTGACGTGCTGGGTGAGCAGCAGGTGCAGCCAGGCGAGCCGGTCCTCGCCGGTGACGGCGACGACCCCTCGGTGTGAGAGGTCCACGAATCCGGTGCCGTCGGCGAGGGCACGCTGCTCACGGAACAGGTCGCCGTAGTGGGCGGCGACGCCTTCGTCCACGCCCTCGGCGGGGACGGCGCCGGGCAGGGTCAGCAGGGGGCTCTTCATATCCGTAAGCCTACGACTCGGTATTTGAAGCCTTGAGCGTGCAGTCCTCGCACCGGCCGAAGATCGCGAAGTGCTTCAGGTCGGTATCGAAGCCGAAGGTCTCCCGCAGCTTGGCCGTGAACTCGGCGGCCACGGAGACATCCGCCTCGATCACGTTCTGGCAGTCACGGCAGACCAGGTGGATGTGGTGGTGCCGGTCCGCGAGGTGGTAGGTCGGCGCCCCGTGCCCCAGATGCGCGTGACTGACCAGACCGAGCTCCTCCAGGAGCTCCAGCGTCCGGTACACCGTCGAAATGTTGACCCCCGACGCCGTCTTCCTCACTTCCACGAGGATGTCGTCGGGGGTCGCGTGCTCAAGTGTGTCCACGGCTTCGAGCACGAGTTGCCGCTGCGGGGTCAGCCGGTAGCCGCGCTGCCGCAGATCGCTCTTCCAGTCGGTGCTCACCACGGCGTCCAGTCTAGGCCCGAGTGGGCCGGGTCACGGCTCGGCCGGGAGAACGCCGTTCATCAGGGCGTCGGCGAGCTCGCTGCGGTATTCGCGGGTCGCGCGGGCGATCTCGGTGTGTGCCTGGATCTTGTCGTCCAGGGCGGCGAGCGTGGCGCCGATCGCCGCCTGCTCGGCGTCCGGTGGCAGGAGGACGGGCAGCTCGCTCAGAGTGCGGATGCTCAGCGACGGGACGACCGCGACCACCACTCCCTGGGCCCTGATCCAGTCCTGCGCGGCCGTCGCGCTGAGGTAGGCGACGAGGTACGCGGCCGTGACCGGTCCCGCCTCGGGCAGCCTGAGCCGTACCAGGTTGGGGTGGAACAGCCAGCCCGTGTGCTCCGCCGTGACCAGGGCGCAGCGGCCGACGGTACCGGTCCGCGTGAGGAGGATGTCGCCCTCGGCCAACTCGTATTTCGTCAGCGACCGCGCCCGCTCCCAAGGGACGGCGGGGACGGACGCGGCCTCCTCGGTGACGATGCGCCGGCCGCGCAGGTCACGGGGGAGCACCAGAGGGGTTCCGCCGCTCACCCTGGCACGGCTCTTGTCCTCGGCGCGCTGGGCCGGCCCGGCCTGGATGGACCCGCACAGCTCCCGCAGAGGACGGCGCGACCAGCCGGTCGGCAGCGCGGGTTCGTCGCTCGTCATCACAGTCCGTAGCTCCCGAGTCGTCGGGCCACTTCGGCATCGGCTGCTTCCGCCCGCGCGTGCAGGGAGGTGATCTCCTCCGCCAGCCTCGCAAGCCGGTCCCTGATCTCGGCGGCGCCGGCTGCCGCTGCCGCCGAGGCCTGGGCGGACGCCCGGACGTACCGCGCGGGATACAGGCTGTGGCGCTGATCTGTGATGTCCCGCACGGGCACGGCCCGGCTCAAGCCGGGGGTGCCCGAGAAGGGCCGTCCGGTCGCCCCCGCCGTATGCCAGGACACGTACTCCCCCACCAGCTGCGCGATATCTTCGTCCGCCAGCGCCCGCTGGGTCCGGGTGAGCTGGTGTCCGAGGTGCTCCCCTGCCACGAACAGGACTTCGGGCTCCGCCGCCTGCCGTGTGCCGGGAGCACGCAGGAACCAGACCTGCGTCTTGACGGCGGTGAGCGCGAAAAGCCCGGCGGGAAGGGCGATCACGCACTCGACGGCCCCCGCTTCGACCAGCCCCGCCCGAACCGTCTCGGCAGCTCCGGCGTTGAAGGAGGCCCCGGCCGGCAGCAGTACGGCGGCCCGTCCCTCCGGAGAGAGCCGCGAGACGATGTACTGCAGCCAGTCGAACTCGGTCCGGCGGGCGGTGCCGTAGACCCAGTACGCAGGCGGTGCCATGTCCTCCAGGCGCCGGCCGAAAGGCGGGTTGGTCAGCATGACGTCGAAGGCGCCGGGAGGGTCAGCGAAAGGATCGAACGCGGGGGTGAAGTGTCCTTCGCCGAGCCGCACCGCCCGACCGTGGTGGACCCGCAGGTTCATCTCCGCCACTTGCCGTTCCCGAGCCTCGGGCACCCGGCCGTCGACCTGGGGCGGTGCGCTGTCACCACGCTCGGCAACAGCGTCGAGATAGGCGACGAGCAGTTCCCCTGTACGGCTGTACGGGTCGTGCACACTCACCGCCCCGGGCCGTACGGCGGCCAGTGCCCCGGCCATGACCCTGCTCACCGAGGACGGAGTGAAGAACGCACCGCCCTCGCGCGCGTGCGCGGCACGCCAGAGCACCAGGACGTGGTCGAACGCCGCTCGGCTCTCCTGCGCGGAACCCGCGCTCGTACCGTCGAGCACCCCGGCGAGCTCGGCCAGCAGTCGGCGCGGAACTGTCTTCTCGGGTGGATCGAAGTCACGCACCATCCCGCGGAAGTCCTCCACGGCCTTGGCCAGGCCGCCGTCGGGTCCCACGATCTGGTTCAGGACGAGGTAGAGCAGCCAAAGGAGATAGCGGTCCAGGGACATGGGGCCCCGCAGCCGGTCCGCCTCCGGTCCCGCGAGCCGCTCGACGGCCCGGAGAAGCCCGCCGGCCGTGCCTCCGGTCAGCCCCGCACGGAACCGGTCGCCGTACGTCGTGCCAGCCGGCTCATCCGGACGCCGGGCGTTCGCGGGAACGGCCCGCGCGGAGAGCCAGGCCAGCACCTCGCCGGCGCGAAACCGCTCGGCCTCGACGCCGGGGTCCACGGGCGACGGGAAGTCCGGGTGCCGACGCTCCCAGTTGGTGACGGCCGGACGCTTCACCTGCGCGAGGCGCGCGATGTCCGGCCGGGAGACCAGCACACCGGCGAATTCGGAATCGCTCACAGCGTCTGCCTCCTCAGAACCGCGGCGGTCTGGCACCGCGCAGGACATCTGCCCGGTCGGCGAGCACCACCGGGAACCGGTCCATGGCCTGTGCCTCCACGGCCAGCTCAGGGCTGAGGTAGCCGAGCACGCGGTAGATCTTTGCATGGTCGGCGGCGAGGTGCCGGTGGAAGACCGGCTCGTGGTGCATGATCCGGTTACGGAACCGGACCAGCGAGAGCAAGGCGTCATGCAGATCGGCTCGGCGTCCCCTGTAGTGGGGGAACGCCTTGTGTGTGGCAGGCACCCAGAAACCTCGGTCGTAACCCCGCGCGCCACTGACGAGAGAGATCCAGAAGCCGAAGGAGAGTTCGGCGACGATGCTGTCCTCCGACGCTGGAGCGACCGCGTTGCGCTCACACTTTTCCCGCGCCCCGTCGACGAGCCGGAGGCCGTTGCGGCTCAGGGGTGCGCACGACCACCAGTCCGGTCGTCGGTGAAACCGCGTGAGTTCGTCGTGCAGGGCGTTACGGAGGGTGACTTCGAGACAGTGCAGTGGGCCGTACAGCGTGGCCGACACGGCGACGTTCCACCAGTACAGGCGCATCGCCACCGTTGTGTCACCGCCCGCCGCGGTCAGGTACGAAGCCATACGTGGCTTTGAAAAGGCCTTCAACAGCCACTCCGGCAGGTGGTCGTCCACCGTTTCCCCCTCACTCGATGGCAGACGCACGCACCAACGGCTGCGTTTGTGGTAGCCTGCTGGACGTATGTCCTGGGTCCGCCTCTGCTCTGCATGCCGCCCGGGACACGGCTTCGGAGACCCCGGCCGCAGGCATGTTGCGGCCGGGGTTTCCTGCATCCACAGCTCCCCGCGAAGACATCCGCAGCCTAGCCACAGACGGACAGGTACCGCAAGCGCATTGGCATGCTTGCGTATTTGTTAACCCCCAGGCGTGAAACAGGGCCCCGCAGAATTCAGCGGGGCCCTGCAGAGCCGGGGGACTACTTGAAGAAAGCGATCCCGTCGTCCGGCATGTCGTCGGGCAGGGCCTTGGCCCAGCGCTCGACCTCCTCCGGGGTGACGACCTTCTTGAGGTGGGCGGACATGTACGGGCGCAGCTCGACCTCGGGGGTCTGCTTCTCGCCGACCCACATCAGATCGCTCTTGACGTAGCCGTACAGGCGCTTGCCGCCGGTGTACGGCTGGGAGGCGGCCGTGCGGGCCACCGCGTCCGTTACGAGGTCGATCTGCGGCTTCTTGTCGGCCAGCTCGCCGTACCAGATCTCGATGACGCCGTCGTCGCGGGTCATCGTCACCTCGACCTTGCGGGCGGCGTCGATCCGCCAGAAGCCGTGCTCGGACTCCAGGGGACGGACCTTGTTGCCGTCGTTGTCCAGCACCCAGCTGTGGGACCGGTACTCCAGGAAGTCCCGGCCGTCGTGGGTGAAGGAGACCTCCTGCCCGAAGTTGCACTTCTCGGAGCCGGGGAAGTCGTGCACGCCGGCGCCCGCCCAGTTGCCGAGCAGGAAGGCGAGCGGGACGAGGTCCTTGTGGAGGTCGGACGGGATCTCGATCATGGGAACTTCCTAGACGTGGGTCAGCGCTGGCCCTGGTACAGCTTCTTCACGGTCAGTCCGGCGAAGGCCAGGACGCCGACGGCGACCAGGACCAACAGGATTTCGAAGAAGATCTCCACGGGGTGCTCCTTGAGCGGGGGTGCGAATGGGTGCACAGGGCCGGGGGCCAGCTTACGCGGGCCCCTTCGGCACTTCGATTCCGGACTACTCTTCCGGCTATGGCGAAGAAGCTGGTGATCAAGGTGACGGCGGGGGCCGACGCTCCCGAACGGTGCTCCCAGGCGTTCACGGTGGCGGCGGTGGCCGTGGCGAGCGGCGTCGACGTGTCCCTGTGGCTGACCGGCGAATCCGCCTGGTTCGCCCTGCCCGGCCGGGCCGCCGAGTTCGAGCTGCCGCACGCCGCACCCCTGCCCGACCTGCTGGATTCCCTCCTCACGGCCGGCCGCGTCACGCTGTGCACGCAGTGCGCGGCCCGCCGCGAGATCACGGAGCAGGACGTGATCAAGGGTGTCCGGATCGCGGGCGCGCAGGTCTTCGTCCAGGAGGCGATGGCGGACGGGACGCAGGCGCTCGTCTACTGAGACTCCGTGTACAGGCAGAACGGGTGCCCGGCCGGGTCCAGCAGCACCCGCACGTCGTCCTGGGGCTGGTAGGCGGCGAGCCGCGCCCCGGCGGCGACGGCCCGCGCGGTCTCCCGCTCCAGGTCGTCGACCTCGATGTCGAGGTGGACCATCATCCGCGGCCGGTCCGGCTCGCTCGGCCAGACCGGCGGCCGGTAGTCGGGTTCCGTCTGGAAGGACAGCCCCGTGCCGCCGCCGGGCGGCCGGATGTGGACCCAGTCGGGGCCGTCCTCGTCCCGCCGGACGCCCCAGCCGGGCAGCAGCCGCAGATAGAAGTGCGCAAGCTCCCGGGCGTCCGGGGCGTCCAGGACCGCCGCTGTCAGTCTCATGGGGTGCGGATACCCCGGGCGGACGGGGCGGACGCCGCTCACCGCGGCCGCTTCTTGCCGTCCAGCTCGTCCCACCACTCGTCGGACTGGGGATCCCCGGAGGGGTCGTCCCACCACCGGTCCTCGGGCCCGCGCCGGTTGGCGACCATGGCCGCGACGGGCGGGATGACCATGGCGACCACGCACATCCCGACGGCGACGGGAACGGACCACAGCCGCACGACACCCCAGGCCAGCACGAAGAGGCCGATGCAGAGGGCCATCATCGCGAAGTACGTGTGACGCCGCCGTGCGTACATGTCTCCAGCGTAGGTCCGGGCAGGCCGAAGGGCCGCACCCAGGCGTCCAACCCGGGGGTGCGGCCCTTCGAGGATCTGTCGTCGTCAGACGGCGATCGCGACCTCCGCCAGGCCGCCCTGCTGGGCGACGACCGTGCGGTCGGCGGTGGCGCCGGGCACGAGGGCACGGACGGTCCAGGTGCCCTCGGCCGCGTAGAAGCGGAACTGTCCGGTCGCCGAGGTCGGCACCTCGGCCGTGAACTCGCCGGTCGAGTCCAGCAGACGGACGTAGCCCACCACGGGCTCGCCGTCCTTGGTCACCTGACCCTGGATGGTGGTCTCACCGGGCTTGATCGTCGAGGCGTCGGGGCCGCCGGCCTTCGCACCGCACATGTCGTACTCCTGAAGTCTGGAAAGGTCGGTCGGGGAGGGTTACTTGTTGGCGCCGAGCTCGATCGGCACGCCCACGAGGGAGCCGTACTCGGTCCAGGAGCCGTCGTAGTTCTTGACGTTCTCGACACCGAGCAGCTCGTGGAGGACGAACCAGGTCAGCGCGGAGCGCTCACCGATGCGGCAGTAGGCGATGGTGTCCTTGGCCAGGTCCACCTGCTCCTCGGCGTAGAGCTCCTTGAGCTCGTCGTCCGACTTGAAGGTGCCGTCGTCGTTGGCGTTCTTGGACCACGGGATGTTGCGGGCGGACGGGACGTGGCCCGGGCGCTGCGACTGCTCCTGCGGCAGGTGGGCCGGGGCGAGCAGCTTGCCGGAGAACTCGTCGGGCGAGCGCACGTCGACGAGGTTCTGCGAACCGATGGCGGCCACGACGTCGTCGCGGAAGGCGCGGATGGACGTGTCCTGGGCCTTGGCCTTGTAGTCCGTCTTCGAGCGCTCGGGCACCTCGTCGCCGGGGACCAGCTCGCGGGCGTCGAGCTCCCACTTCTTGCGGCCGCCGTCGAGGAGCTTGACGCTGTCGTGGCCATACAGCTTGAAGTACCAGTAGGCGTACGAGGCGAACCAGTTGTTGTTGCCGCCGTACAGGACCACGGTGTGGTCGTTGCCGATGCCCTTGTCGGACAGGAGCTTCTCGAAGCCCTCCTGGTCGACGAAGTCACGGCGGACCGGGTCCTGGAGGTCCTGGGTCCAGTCGATCCGGATGGCGTTGCGGATGTGGTTCTTCTCGTAGGCGGACGTGTCCTCGTCCACCTCGACGATGGCGATGGTCGGGTCGTCCAGGTGCTCCTGGAGCCAGTCGGCGTCGACCAGGACGTCGTTGCGGCTCATGCTTCTTCTCCTCCGGGGCAGTTACGGCGGGGCGTGCGAGGTCTGCAGGGCGCGCCCTTGAGGCAGGGCGGCGCACGGGTGCCCGAGATGCGGGGCTGCGGGGATGCGCGCGCCGGCGCGACTGCCGACGCGATCGCTCAGAAGGTGCGACAGAGCATGGCGGCGACGCGGCACAGGTCTACTGCCCGCCGCTTCGTGAGGTCCGCCTGTCGCTTCATAGCGTCGATCGTAGGGACGGTCAGGCGGGCATGTCACCGGTGTGTCGCATACTGAGACGCGATAATCCGCAATGTGGGATCAGAGGGCTGTCGGCGACCTCGGGGCACGGGCCGTGACCGGATGTATCGGCCGTCACATCTGAGCGGCGGACGTCATCGTCTCGCCCACCGGACACCGCTGGTCCGGCGCCTCGCGCCCGCCCTACCCGGCCAGCCGGACGTCGGAACCCTTCACCGTGATCTCGACGCCGTCCGGGGCGGCCTGGACGGTGTCCAGCTTGATCCCGCCGGGCAGGCCGTCGATCTTCTGCTGGAAGTCGGTGATCGCCCGGACGCGGTCCTCGGCGATGTCGACACCACCGAACTTGGGCAGGCCGTCGGCGTGCACGCGGACCGTGCCGTTGTCCACCTTCACCGAGCTGAGCACGGAGACCGGCTCCGGGAGCTTGGTGCCGAGGACCGTGGCCTCGACGGTGACCTTGATCTTGCCGTTGCCGCCGTCGGAGAGGCCGACGACGTTGGCGGTGACGCCCGGGGCGACCTGGGTGGGCTCCGACTTCGCCGTCTTCAGCAGCTCGTCGTAGGCGATGGTCGCGGTGCCGGTGGCGGTGGAGGCGGTGGCGGAGCTGTAGTCGCCGGAGAACTCGACGCCCTTCATGTCGGCCTGGAGGTCGTCGATGCGGATCTTCTGGCCGCCGTTGCCCGCGGTGGCCTCGTAGTCCTTGATGCCGACCTCGATGTCGTCCAGGGAGCCGCCGGCGACCTGGGTGAGGAACGGGAAGCCCTTGATCGACACGTCGGGGGTCGCCGACAGGTTCTCGGTCGTCTTCAGCCGGTCGGCGGCCTCGTCCTCGGCGAAGTTGACCGCGACGCGGTCGGCGATCACGAAGAGCCCGCCAAGGATCACGACGAAGATCAGCAGTATTCGCAGTGCGCGCATGCGGTGTGTCCCCCACCCAGTCGGTTAGACGGCGGTCCCTGACGACCGGGTGGCCGTCCCTGGCGCGAGAGTAACCCTCCGGGGAAGAGGAACCGGAGGATTGTTGATCATCTGTGACAGGGCGGGGGCACTGCGCAGGCGCTACGCCAGCGCCCTTCCCAGGACGTACACCGCCGGGGCGGCAGCGGCCAGCGGCAGGGCCACGCCCGCCGTGAAGTGGACGAAGCGGGACGGGTAGTCGTAGCTCGCGACCCGGTGGCCGATCAGGGCGCAGGCGGCGGCGCCCGCACCGAGGAGGGCACCGGAGGTGCCGAGGTCCGTGACCTGCCCGGCCGCGATGCCCGCGCCCGCCGCGGCGAGGAGGGACACCACCACCGAAGCCGGGGTCGGCAGCGGCAGCGCGCGGGCCGGGACCGCGACCGCCACGGCCACCGCGCCCACCGTCACCGCGTCCGCGGCGGCCGCGAGGTACCCGCCGGCCACGATCGCCAGCGCCGAGGCCGCGACCGTCGCCATCAGGCCGTACATCCGCTCGTCGGGGTCGGCGTGCGACCGCAGCTGCAGGACCAGCGCGAGCAGCACCCACACCCCGAGCGTGCCGAGGATGGCCGCCGGGGAGCGGCCCGAGGCCAGCAGCGCCGCGTCCGCGGCCAGCGCGCCCGCGAAGCCCAGCGCGATGCCCTGCCGGGCCGGCCACATGCCGTTCAGCCGGAACCAGCCCGCCGCGGTGACGGCCTGGAGGACCACCAGCGGCACGAGCAGCGCGTACGTCCCGACCGCCGCCGCACCGGCCAGCAGCAGCCCGAGCAGCGCCGTCAGCGCGGCCGGCTGCATGCCGGGCTCGATGACCGGGGACCGCCCCTCCGCCCGGGCCCGCTGCGCGTCGGTGACGCGGGTGTTCCCGCCGACGGTGGCGGGGCCGTAGCCGGCAGCGGAGGCGTCGGCTCCGGCCGGTCCCGCGGGCCGCTGCGGCGGCGACTGGGGGGTCAGGATCGCCGTCTCCGGATCCGGCGCCTGCGCGGGCGGCACCGCCTGGTGGTTCTGCGTCTCCCAGGTCTGTCCCTGCCACTGCTGCGTGTACTGCTGAGCGGCCTGCGGGTCCTCGTACCCCTGATGCCCCTGATGCCCCTGATGCCCCTGGTACCCCTGCCCGGGCCACGCCTGCGGCGCCTGCGGCTGTTGTCCGTAGGGGTCGTACGGCTGGTGGGGCCGGTTCGGCTGGTCGTTCATCGTCATCCTCCTGCGAACGGCGGGAGCACCTCGACCGTGCCGCCGTCGGCCAGCCGTACCGTCTCATGTCCGCGGGTGCCCACGGGGTCGCCGTCCACGAGGAACGAGCACCGGCGCAGGACGCGCTCCAGCTCGCCGGGGTGCCGCTCACGCACCCCGTCGAGCGCCTCGGCGAGCGTGGCCGCCTCGTACGGCTCCTCGGCCACCCCGGCCGCGGCCTTGGCGGCGGCCCAGTAGCGCACCGTGACCTTTGGCATCTGCTTCCTCAATGAATTCGGCGGTCAACCCCGTCAGGCTAGCCCGCCCGGCCGGCGCCCCACTCCCCGATCCGGGCCAGCAACGCGTCGCCCGCCGCGTGCTCGGCATGCCCCATGCCCGGCTCCAGCCACAGTTCGCCCTGGTCACCGGCGGCCGCGGCCAGCATCCGCGGATGGTCGACGGGGAAGTAGCCGTCGGCGTCGCCGTGCACGATCAGGAGGGGGGTGGGGGCGATCCTCCGCACCGCCTCCACCGGGGAGAGGGGCACCGGGTTCCAGTCCCGGCGGTGGATGCGCGTACGGAATCCGTACCGGCCCACGACCCGCCCCTCGGGCCGGGTCACCAGCCAGTGCAGCCGCCGCATCGGCGCGGTGCCCCGGTAGTACCAGCGGGCCGGTGAGCTGACCGACACCACCGCGTCGGTCTGCCGCGGGTGCAGCGCCGCGTGCCGGAGCACCACCGAGCCGCCCATGGAGAAGCCCACGCTCACCACCCGCGCGTGCCCGTGGCTCCGCGCCCAGGCCACCGCCGCCGTCAGGTCGAGCACCTCCCGGTCGCCGACCGTGGAGTGCCCGCCGGACTTCCCGTGCCCGCGGAAGGAGAAGGTGACCACGCCCCCGTAGCGGGCGAACGCCGCCGCGATCCGACGCACGTGCGGGCGGTCCACCGCGCCGGTGAACCCGTGGGCGACGACGAACACGGGATGAGCGGAAGGCGTCCCTGAGGTGTCGTACACAGCCGCTCCCGGCTCGTACACGGCGTCGATCGCAACACCGTCGGACGTGCGCAGAAACGCCCGCGACGACATCCGCACAGGCTTTCCCCCTTCCGTCTCGGAATGCGGACGATCGGTGGAACGCGCCACATCACCTGCCCGACCAGAGCTCATGTGGGCTATTCTGCTGGGCAGAGGACTCGGGCAGCGAAGCCCCCGGGTCCTTTTGTGCTTTCGGAAGCGTTGTATACGACGCGGGAAACCGCAGGTGTACGGAGCCTTCGGGATCGCAGAGCGGTGCTGTGCCAACAAACGTCCTCGCAGGGACCGAGGAGGAACCAGACGTATGAGTTCTCTGCTGCTCCTGACCAACGCCCTCCAGCCGTCGACGGAGGTGCTCCCCGCCCTCGGCCTGCTCCTGCACAACGTGCGTGTGGCCCCCGCGGAGGGCCCGGCCCTCGTCGACACCCCCGGCGCCGACGTCATCCTCGTCGACGGCCGGCGTGATCTGCCGCAGGTCCGCAGCCTCTGCCAGCTGCTGCGCTCCACCGGGCCGGGCTGCCCGCTCGTCCTCGTCGTCACCGAGGGCGGTCTCGCCGCCGTGACCGCGGACTGGGGCATCGACGACGTCCTGCTCGACACCGCCGGCCCGGCGGAGGTCGAGGCGCGGCTGCGGCTGGCCATGGGACGGCAGCAGATCGTCAGCGACGACTCCCCGATGGAGATCCGCAACGGCGACCTGTCGGTCGACGAGGCGACGTACTCCGCCAAGCTCAAGGGCCGCGTCCTCGACCTCACCTTCAAGGAGTTCGAGCTCCTGAAGTACCTCGCGCAGCACCCCGGCCGCGTCTTCACCCGCGCCCAGCTGCTTCAGGAGGTCTGGGGCTACGACTACTTCGGCGGTACGCGCACGGTCGACGTGCACGTACGGCGGCTGCGCGCCAAGCTCGGCCCCGAGCACGAGTCGCTGATCGGCACCGTCCGGAACGTCGGTTATCGATTTGTTACGCCGGAGAAGCCGGAGAAGATGGAGCGCGCCGCCGAGGAGGCGAAGGCCAAGGCGGACAAGGCAAAGGCGAACAAGGTGGACGAGTCACCCGCTCTGGGCGCCACTGAGGCCCGCGCCAAGACGTGAGAGGCGTACCGGGGCGCCGACCTGGGCATCACTTCCCGCACAGGGGCGCCCCGGACGGCGGTCGGGATATCGTACAGAACCTCCTTTACGCCCTGCCCGGAGCCGGTATATCCGCGTAGACTCCGCGCGTGGCCAAGGTGACTCGGGATGATGTGGCGCGGCTGGCAGGGACTTCCACTGCCGTGGTCAGCTATGTCATCAACAACGGACCCCGGCCGGTCGCCCCGGCCACGCGCGAGCGTGTCCTCGCCGCGATCAAGGAACTGGGGTACCGGCCCGACCGGGTGGCCCAGGCGATGGCGTCCCGGCGCACGGACCTCATAGGCCTGATCATCCCGGACGCCCGCCAGCCCTTCTTCGGGGAGATGGCGCACGCGGTCGAGCAGGCCGCCTCCGAGCGCGGGAAGATGGTGCTCGTCGGCAACACGGACTACGTGGCCGAGCGCGAGGTCCACTACCTGCGCGCCTTCCTGGGCATGCGGGTCTCCGGCCTGATCCTCGTCAGCCACGCGCTCAACGACCTGGCCGCCGCCGAGATCGAGGCCTGGGACGCCCGGGTGGTGCTGCTGCACGAACGCCCCGAGGCCATCGACGACGTCGCCGTCGCCACGGACGACCTGGGCGGCGCCGAGCTCGCCGTCCGCCACCTGCTGGAGCACGGCTACGAGTACGTCGCCTGTATGGGCGGCATAGCCGAGACGCCCGCTGTCGGCGACCCGGTCTCCGACCACGTCGAGGGCTGGCGCCGCGCGATGGACGCGGCCGGGATCTCCACCGAGGGCCGCCTCTTCGAGGCCCTCTACAACCGCTACGACGCCTACCAGACCGCCCTGACGATCCTGTCCGGCCCCGAGCGCCCGCCGGCGATCTTCTGCTCCACCGACGACCAGGCGATCGGCCTGCTGCGGGCGGCCCGCGAGCTGCGCATCGACGTCCCGGGCGAGCTGGCGGTGGCCGGCTTCGACGACATCAAGGAGGCGGCGCTCACCGACCCGCCCCTGACGACGGTCGCCTCCGACCGTCCGGCGATGGCCCGGGCGGCCGTCGACCTCGTCCTCGACGACGGGCTGCGGGTCGCGGGGGCCCGGCGGGAGCGGCTGAAGGTGTTCCCGTCGCGGCTGGTGACCCGGCACTCCTGCGGTTGCGCGTAGCCTCCGGCGGCCGGACGTAGCCCTCCGGCGGCGGGACATGGCCTCCGGCGACGGGGCGGGGAGCCTCTTTATATCGGGCATACGAGGTTCTGTCGGGCTTCTCAGCAAGCACTCAGGAAGCTCTCATGGTCGGGCGACAAGCTCGGTTCCATGACCGAGAGCTTCCACCGCAGTGGCGAGTACGAGAACCCTTACGAGGGTCAGCAGCAGGCCCCGGTGAACCCCGAGTGGCCGCCCCCGCCGGCGTACGCCCCGGCACATGCTCCGCATTCGAAGAAGCGCGGCCGTGGCCCGTTCGCCCTGATCGCCGCCGTGGCGATCGTCGCGGCGGCGATAGGCGGCGGCACCGCCTACGGCATCCAGGAACTGACCGGCAACGACACCGTCGCCTCCAGCTCCACCAGCACCACCGTGGTGCCCTCCAGCCAGAAGGGCACGGTCGCCGGGGTCGCGAAGGCGGTCAGCCCGAGCATCGTCGAGATCAGCGCCGACTCCAACGCCGGGTCCTCCACCGGCTCCGGCGTGATCATCACGAGCAGCGGCGAGATCGTCACCAACAACCACGTCGTCGCCGGCGCCTCGCAGATCAAGGCGACCACCAGCGACGGCAAGTCGTACACCGCGAAGGTCGTCGGCACCGACAGCAAGAAGGACCTGGCGCTGATCAAGCTGGAGAACGCCTCCGGCCTGAAGACGGCCACGCTCGGCGACTCGGCCGGGATCCAGGTCGGCGACCAGGTCGTGGCGATCGGCTCCCCCGAGGGGCTGTCCGGCACCGTCACCAGCGGCATCATCTCGGCCCTCGACCGTGACGTCACCGTCCCGACCGAGGAGGGCCAGGACCAGGGCCAGCAGCAGTGGGGGCAGGGCCAGGAGCAGGACGGCGACCAGTGGCCGTTCGAGTTCGGCGGGCGCCAGTTCAACGGCGACACCGGGTCCGACACGACCACGTACAAGGCGCTCCAGACCGACGCGTCCCTCAACCCGGGCAACTCCGGCGGCGCGCTGATCGACATGAACGGCAACATCATCGGGATCAACTCCGCGATGTACTCGCCGGCCGGCCAGGCCTCCTCGTCCTCCGACGCGGGCAGCGTCGGCCTGGGCTTCGCCATCCCGATCAACACCGTCAAGGCCGACCTGGCGAAGCTGCGGGCGGGTTCGACCGAC
Source organism: Streptomyces collinus (assembly GCF_031348265.1). Taxonomy (NCBI): domain Bacteria; kingdom Bacillati; phylum Actinomycetota; class Actinomycetes; order Kitasatosporales; family Streptomycetaceae; genus Streptomyces; species Streptomyces collinus. Next base: position 4,108,146 of record NZ_CP133771.1, read on the forward strand.
TGAGTCCGAGCACCTGACAGTGAGGAGTACGGCGATGATCCAGCAGACGGTGCACACGGAGCCGGGCGCGGACCCCGCGGACGTGGGTCTGGCCCTGGCGGTGGCGTACGCCCTGCACGCGCCCGCCGGCCGGGCACCGGAGGTGCCGGGCAAGGCACCCCGGCGCGGCGGCCGGACCGCGACGGCCCGACGCCGCGCGGTACGGGGCTGACGCTCCTCCCGGCACCGCCCGCCCCCGTGCGACGCTGAGACCGTCAGAGCACCCCCGTCCCCCTTCACACCCGAGGACCTCCGACCCATGAGCCCCGCAGACGGCGACCGTGACCCGCAGCGCATCCTGATCGTCGACGACGAGCCGGCCGTACGCGAAGCCCTTCAGCGCAGCCTCGCGTTCGAGGGGTACGGCACCGAGGTCGCCGTCGACGGCGCGGACGCCCTGGAGAAGGCGGCGGCCTACCGGCCCGACCTGGTCGTCCTCGACATCCAGATGCCGCGCATGGACGGTCTGACGGCGGCGCGCCGCATCCGCGCCACCGGCGACACCACACCGATCCTGATGCTCACGGCCCGCGACACGGTCGGCGACCGGGTCACCGGCCTCGACGCGGGCGCCGACGACTACCTGGTCAAGCCGTTCGAACTCGACGAACTCTTCGCCCGCATCCGCGCGCTGCTGCGCCGCAGCACCTACGCGGCGGCCGTGGGCGCGACCGCCGCGGCCGACGAGGACGCGCTCACCTTCGCCGACCTGCGCATGGACCTCTCGACGCGGGAGGTCACCCGGGGCGGGCGCCAGGTGGAGCTGACCCGGACCGAGTTCACACTCCTGGAGATGTTCATGGCGCACCCGCGCCAGGTCCTCACCCGGGAGCAGATCCTCAAGGCCGTCTGGGGCTTCGACTTCGAGCCGTCGTCGAACTCCCTCGACGTGTACGTGATGTACCTGCGCCGCAAGACCGAGGGGGGCGGCGAGCCGCGCCTCGTCCACACGGTGCGGGGTGTCGGTTACGTGCTGCGGCAGGGCGGCGCGGAGTGAGTTCCCGGACGCACCGGGTCGTACGGCGTTTCCGCTCCCTGCCGATCCGCTCCCGACTGGCCCTGCTGGTGGCCGCGGCGGTGGCGTTCGCGGTGGCGGCGGTGTCGGTGACGTGCTGGTTCATCGTGCAGGGGAAGTTGTACGACGAGATCGACAACGACCTGAGGTCCTCGGTGGGGCCGCTGCGTCCGGACGACTTCCAGGACCTCACGAACGACTGCCGTCAGACGCCTTCCGACGAGCTGGGCATGGGATCGCGGCCCAAGAGCTACGGGCAGTTGGTCCGGGTCGACGGCAAGGTGTGCCTCTTCCCGAGTTCCACGGCACAGGTGCAGGTCAGCGGCGACGACAAGGCCGTGGCCAAGGACCCCGACCCGAACCAGGGCCACATCCGTGACGGCACCGACAACGACGGCAACAAGCTGCGCGTCCTGACGACGGCGGTCGTCATCAAGGACGGGCGCCTGCCCTTGGGCGTCGCCGCCGACTACTCCCTCGTCATCGCCCTGCCGCTCAAGGGAACGCAGTCCACGCTCAACGAACTGGCGCTGATCCTCCTGCTGGTCTCCGGCGTGGGAGTGCTCGGCGCAGGAGCCGCCGGCCTGGCTGTTGCCCGGGCCGGGCTGCGGCCCGTCGACAAACTGACCGAGGCCGTCGAGCACGTGGCCCGCACGGAGGATCTGAACGTCCGTATCCCCGTGGAGGACGACAGCGAGGACGAGATCGCCCGCCTGTCCCACTCCTTCAACTCCATGACCTCGGCCCTGGCCAGCTCCCGTGACCTCCAGCAGCAACTGATCGCGGACGCCGGCCACGAACTGCGCACACCGCTCACCTCTCTCCGCACCAACATCGAACTCCTCACCCGCAGCGAGGAGACGGGCCGCCCCATCCCCGAGGCGGACCGCAAGGCACTGCTCGCGTCGGTGAAGGCGCAGATGACGGAACTCGCCACGCTCATCGGCGACCTTCAGGAACTGTCCCGCCCGGACCCCGGCCAGCACTCGGAGCGGACACAGATCGTGGCCTGGCAGGACACGGTCGAGTCGGCGCTGCGGCGAGCGCGGCTGCGCGGACCGGAACTGACGATCACGGCGGACGTCGAGCCCTGGTTCGTCCGCGCGGAACCCTCCGCCCTGGAACGGGCGGTGGTCAACATCCTGGACAACGCGGTGAAGTTCAGCCCGGAGGGCGGCCTGATCGAGGTCCGCCTGACCGAGGGCGTCCTCACGGTCCGCGACCACGGCCCGGGCATCCCCGCCGACGAACTCCCCTACGTCTTCGACCGCTTCTGGCGCTCCCCCGGTGCGCGGGCCCTGCCGGGCTCGGGCCTGGGCCTGTCGATCGTGGCCCGGACGGTTCAGCAGGCGGGGGGCGAGGTGTCGCTGTCCCGGGCGGACGGGGGCGGCACGGTGGCGACGGTACGGCTGCCGGGGGCGGCGGTGCCACCGCCGGAGGACCTGCCCTCAGCCTGAGGTCAGGGCCGGGCTCACAGGGATCCGAGCATGCCTGGCGAGTCGATGTCCACGGTCAGGATGCCAGGGGGGTAGTCGCCCTCTCGTCCGGTCAGGATGATCGACATCCCGCCGGTCTCGATGTGCGGTGTAGCAACGTAGAGGGTGTGGCAGATGTCAGCCCCGCCCCAGCCCTCACGGATCATGGAACCCACTGTTGCCGCCGCTGTCTGATGGAGCGGGTCGACCATGACTCCCGGAAGCGCGATCACATCGCCGGCAGTCCCCTTCTCCATCGACTCCGCCTGCATCAGACACAGCGCAGGGATGTGCAGCCAGTCCCCAGGCGTGTGAGCGACGTTGTCGACGAGGCGGTGGAGAGCTTCGCGCCCTTGTGCGAGTGCGACCACCGCACTGGTGTCGAGAATGATCACGCTGGGTTGCCTCGCAGGGTATGCATCTTCTCGGCGGCCATCGCGTACACATTTGCCAGGACGTTCGGCCCTTGGTCGAACTCCTCGTCGGTCAATGTGCAGCCCATCCGCTCACGCAGAACCTTTCGTGCGGCAGCGACGCGTTCCGCGATCTGGTCTGCGGTCAGCTGCTTCGCAGCCAATTGCTCGACGAGCTGCCCCAAAGTCACACCCTGCTCTTTGGCGACCTGCGCAAGATGATCGCGGGTTTGCCGGGATACTTGGATGGTCGTATGTTCCGCCATAGCCCCACCATAGCTCCACCACAACCCCAGGGCAGGCCGTCTGCGCCCGTTTTCACTGGTCGGGGTGGACAGACCTCCCACCCTTGACGTCTGCGAGGAAGGCCACCCAGGGGCTAGCGCCGAACACGAGTATCGGGCCGTGGGGGAGCTTGCTGTCGCGGACCCCCTCGTCCGGCCCTACCTCCGCACCCCGGAGGTCCACGTATGCGCCTGCTCCCCTGGACCGGCACCGACGGCAAGGCCTGTTACCTGTCCACCGACGACCCCGGCAGCCTGCTCTCGCGGCTCGCCGACGACGTCGAGGCCGCTCAGCTCGCGTCCGCCGAAACCGTGCTCGCCGGTGCCAGAGCCGTACTGCACGACGACAAGTATCGCTGTCAGTCGCGGCGACGGCACCCGATAAGGCAGGACATACACCCCGCGCACCTGTCGATGTCCTGTCATACCCATCAGTAGCGCAAACTCCCGCCGCTGTTCTGACATCTTCATCGCCGTCACAGAACGACAAGCAGGAGTGAGCCCCCCACATGCGTCTCATTCGCACGTCAACTGTCAGGAAAATCGGCGTAGTTGCCGCCTCCACCGCCCTCGCCGTGACCGGTCTGCTGGCCGGCGCGGGGACCGCCTCGGCCGGGCCCGCCGGGGCGACGAACATCCGGGGTGTCGACCCCGGGGACACCGACCGGATGATCGAGCGGCTCTGCGGCCAGGAGACGAGCCTCACGGGCGTGTACGGCGCCCTGAACGTCGACACCGGTGAGTTCAAGACCCGGGACGAGTACCTGCGGGACGTCTTCGGGCTGTGGAAGCCGGCCGGGCCGTGGGAGCTGTTCCGCGGCTGGTGCGGATACGCCGAGGCCTCGACCTGGTCGATCAAGGGCGACACCGTCCGCACGTCCCGCTGGATCGGGAACAAGGGGTCCGCCGACGACAAGGAGACCTTCGTCAGCAGCTACAGCACCAAGACGTTCGCGAAGAAGAGCGTCGGCGGCAGCATCAGCCTCTCCCTGGCCAAGAGCATCTTCAGCGGAACCGTGGGCGGCAGCGCCGGCTACGAGTGGGGCTGGGAGAAGGAGTCCAGGTTCGAGACCCGGAGCGAGAAGACCGTTCCGCCGTGCCGGCAGGTCGCCGTGACCTGGACGCCGTACCAGCGCGTGGTGCGCGTGAACCCGGTCTTCCACGTCGAGGACTACGAGTGGAACAAGGGCGACGGCGACCGGACCGTGCACAGCTGGCGTGACCGGGGCTACCAGACCATCTACTCGCACGGGTACTACATCGACGGCATCTCCGACAAGCTTCTCCCGAGCGGTCAGCCCGACGGACGCGAGGACAAGATCGAGGAGAAGCTCGACCCCGGGTCCTGCACCGGATAGGACGCGTACACCGGCAACCTTTCCGTGTGGGGCGGCGACTGATCAGCGGTCATTCCCCCACACGGAACGGATCGCCGTATGAGTGAGCCGCGTAGCAAGGCCCAGCACCGCCGTCGCAGAAGCCGCACCGCCCTGGCGGTCGGGGTCCCCCTGGCCCTGACCGCCGCCGGTACCTTCACCTACGGCACCGACCTCGGCCTCCTGGGCGGCAGTGGCCGGCAGGCCTCCGCCGCCGCCCCCGCCTGGGCGGCCGACACCGCCGACGGGTTCGCCTCCGTCAACTCCCTCGGGCAGAACGGGACGTACGGGGGGCGCGGCGGTCAGGTCGTCACCGTGACGACGCAGGCCGAGCTGGAGAAGTACGCCACCGCGACCCAGCCGTACGTCATCGTCGTCGCCGGGACCATCGCCATGAACCCGGTCGGCAAAGAGATCAAGGTGCAGTCCGACAAGACCATCGTGGGCCGGGGGACCGCCGGGCACATCGTCGGCGGCGGGTTCTTCCTCGGCCAGGGCGTGCACAACGTGATCATCCGGAACCTGACCATCCGGGACGCGTACCAGGGGATCTGGAACGACAAGGACCATGATTTCGACGCGATCCAGATGGACGGCGCCCATCACGTGTGGATCGACCACAACGATCTGCGGCACATGGCCGACGGGCTCATCGACGTCCGCAAGGACTCGACGAACGTCACCGTCTCCTGGAACAGACTGAGCGACAACAACAAGACCTTCGGCATCGGCTGGACCGAGAACGTCAAGACCGACATCACGATCCACCACAACTGGCTCCGCGAGACCGAGCAGCGCAACCCGTCCACCGACAACGCCGCCCACGCGCACCTCTACAACAACTTCCTGGAGGACGCCCCGGGCACCGCCATCAAGTCGGCGTACGGCAACTACTCGCGCGGCGGCACGAAGATGGTCCTGGAGAACTCCCTCTTCCAGGGCGTCAAGAACCCCGTCATCAAGGACAGCGGCGCCGCCATCGTCCAGCGCGGCAACTCCTTCTCGGGCACCAGCGGTCGCAACGAGAGCGGCGGGAGCGCCTTCGACCCGAAGACGTACTACCCGTACAGCCTGGACAAGGCCGCCGACCTCCCGTCGATCCTCAAGGCCGGTGCCGGTCCCCGCGCCTCCATCGGTACGACCGCCGCCTCCACCAAGGCCGCGGCCGCCACCACCCTCACCGTCGCCCAGGACGGCAGCGGCCAGTACCGCACCGTGCAGGCCGCCGTGAACGCCGTACCGGCGAACAACCCCTCGCGCGTCGTGATCGCGGTGAAGCCGGGGACGTACCGGGAACTGGTGAAGGTGCCCTCCAACAAGCCGCACGTCACCATCCAGGGCACCGGCGGCAGCCGCAAGGACACGACGATCGTCTACAACAACGCCTCGGGCACGCCGAAGCCCGGCGGCGGGACCTACGGCACCGGCGGCAGCGCGACCGTCGCGGTCGAGGCCGACGACTTCCAGGCGCGCAACCTGACCATCTCCAACGACTTCGACGAGAAGGCCAACCAGTCCCTCGACGGGCACCAGGCCGTCGCCCTGCGGACCGCCGCCGACAAGGTGTTCCTCGACGGGATCATCGTCAGCGGTGACCAGGACACCCTGCTGCTCGACACCGCGTCGAAGGACCGCCTCGGCCGGGTCTACGTCAGCAACTCCTACGTGATCGGCAACGTCGACTTCATCTTCGGCCGGGCCACGGCCGTCGTCGACAAGTCCGTCATCACGCTGAAGAAGCGCTGGAACGGCACCTCGGCCGGGTACGTCACCGCACCGAGCACCGCTGCGAACCGCAAGGGCATCCTGATCGCCAACTCCACCGTGAACGGCGACGTCTCGGCCGGGAGCTTCCACCTCGGCCGGCCCTGGCACGCGGGCGGGGACGCGTCCCTCGATCCGCAGACCACCGTCCGCAACACCAACCTCAGTTCCGCGATCAAGTCCACGCCGTGGACCGACATGAGCGGCTTCTCCTGGAAGGACGACCGGTTCGCCGAGTACGGCAACTACGGCGCCGGTGCGGGCCAGGCGAGCACCAACCGCCCTCACCTGAGTGACGCGCAGGCCGCGAACCAGGAGGTCGGGGACTGGCTCGCGGGCTGGACGCCTTCGGCGTCCTGAACGGCTCCCTTCCGGGTCCGGCTGACGAGCGGCGCCGGACCCGGAAGGGCCACCACCTTCCGGATGCTTACTGCTGCTTCCAGGCGTAGTGCAGCCGGTCCAGGCCGCTCTGGTTGTTCACCGTCAGGCTGAGGTTCGTGCCCGGGCCCTGAAGCGTGGTGAGGGAGTAGGTGTCACCGTTGCGCAGGCCGGGCCAGTAGACCGAGCCGAGGCCCAGCTCCCGGATGGTGTCGGTCGCGGCCTGGATGTAGGCGATCTCGTTGGAGGTGCCCACCGGGCCGTTGTAGTCCAGGCCGGTGGTCATCGAGGCGCCGAACTCGTCGAGGATCGTGCGGGAGGCGCAGTCGCCGATGCGGCTCTTGAAGTCGGCCTTCCACTGGTCGACGCTGGTCCAGTCGGTGTGCCAGAAGCCGTAGTTGTGCAGGGCCAGGCGCGTGCCCTTCAGGCGCGGGTCGGCGCAGACCGGCTTGACGTCCTCGCTGTACTTGTAGCCGCCGATGAGGATGCGGTCGCGGGGTATGAAGCGGTGCGTGCTCACCCACTTCGCCGCGATGTCCGTCCACTCCTGCGCCGTGTAGCCGAACGGCTCGTTCATCGGCTCGAAGTACACCTTGGAGTTGCCGGCGTAGGCGGAGGTGATCCGCGCCCACATCCGGTCCCAGGACGCCTGGTCGTCGATCTTGCCGTCCTTGGCGTTGTCGGCCTCCCAGTAGCCCAGGATGACCTTGAAGCCCTTGGCGGTGGCGGCGTCGATCGCGCCCCGGTACGACTTCCAGAACGGGCCGTTCACCGAGGTCGGGTTGACCGGGAGCCGGACGGTGTTGGCGCCGAGCTTGGAGAACCCGCCGATGATCGCCTTGGACTTGGCGTAGGTGGTGGCGTAGCTGTCGGAGGTGGACAGGCCCGAGGGCACGACCGCGTCGTCGGCGTAGTTGTCGCGCGGGTCGGCCCAGTTGACGCCCTTGAAGTCGCTGACGGGCGGCGGAGTGGCGGGACGGTGGGCGGGAGAGGCGGCGGCGGGGGAGGCGAGCGCTCCACCGAATGCCGTGACGCAGGCCAGCAGCGCCCCCACGCACGCTGTTCCGCGATGGGTCTTGTGAGACACGACATCCCCTTCTGAGCATGTGCGAAGGTGAGCAGCCCACAGACGGACCGCTCAGTGGAGCACGAAACTAGAAGGAAACTCGAACAGAGGTCAACACATCAGCACACAAAGTTTCACCCTGGGAGGGGCCGAGGCCGGGGAGGCGGTGAGGATCAGCTGCCCACCGTGAGCCCCGAGCCCGACAGCCGCACCCGGATGCCGTCCTCCTCCACCCGTACGTCCTCCAGCTTCACGTCCCCCTGCTCCGGCTTCGGCAGTTCGAACGCCAGGGCCAGCCGGTCGGCCAACACCGGGCGGGTCAGGCCCGACAGCTCGCCGAGGAGATCGGGGTCGAGACCCAGGCGCTTGAGCACCTCGGGGTTGTTCAGCGCGAGGTCGATGAGGTTCAGGCGTTCGGCCTGCCGGGCGAAGCGCGGGGAGCCGGTCAGCTCGGCGAGCTTGCCGTCGTCGGCCAGGGCCTCGTTCACCGTCGCCGCGGGCACGCCCATGCGCTGCACGATGGCCGGGACCGAGAGCAGCGCCTTGGCCTTCTGGGTCTCCCGGGCCAGGTCGGCGGAGGCCTGGGGCGTCAGGTGCAGGCCTTCCGAGGCACGCTTGCCGGGGCGGTAGGTGGCCAGGTTCCCGATGTCCAGGCGCATGCCGCCGATCTCCGTGGCGATGCCCCGCTCCCCCTGCCGCTGGATCCGGGCCTCGGCCCGCAGCTTCAGGTTGTGCCCGGCGACCGGCAGGGTGCCGCGCGCCCGCACCCGGTCCCGGCCCTCGCCGGTGAACGTCACCTGGGACGCGCCGAGTTCGCGGTTGAGGTCCTCGAAGGACAGCATGACATCCCCGTCGAAGCGGGGAACGTCGGCGCCGCGCACCGAGGTCAGGCCGTCGGCGTTCAGCGTCACGTCGTGGGCCGTGGCCGACACCTTCGCCAGCGAGACCCGGTCGGCGGCGACGTCCGGGACGGTCACCTTCACCGACTCCAGCCGCTTGTCGGCGAGCTGGGTGAGGAAGGGGAAGCCGCCGATCTCCACCTCGGGCGCGGCGGCCAGGTCGAGGCGGTCCTTGAGGGTGTCCGCGGCCCGGTGCTCGGCGTACAGCACGGCCCAGCGGTCTCCGAGGGCGGCGAATGAGGCGAGGACGACCAGGCCGACGACCGCCTTCACGGCGAGCGGCAGTCCGGCGAAACGATTCTTTCGACGTCGGCCGCCGCGGCGGTGGTCGGGCGGCGACCACTCCGGCTCCGGCACGTGCCGCTGCTCGGCGTCCTCGCCGAGGAAGTCCTCCAGAGGGGTCGCCTCCAGAGGCCCGTCGTCGAGTGCGCCGAGTTCCTCATAGGGGTTGCGGGGGTGCTCGGAGCGGTCGTCGGGATGATGCGTGTCCATGCGGTGGGGGGTGCGCATCGTCTCATCCGACCATGCGCACCGCCCCGTCCCGCAACTCGAACCCCCGGTATGCGACTTACTTCACGATGGTGATGCGGTCCGCCTTCGGCGGGGCGATCGGGTTCGTGGCCGAGGAGTTGGCCGTCAGGTACTGCTCCAGCGCGGTCAGGTCGTCGGAGCCGACGACGTCGTTCGCGCCCTGGCCGAGGGTCGGGAAGCCGTCGCCGCCGCCCGCGAGGAAGCTGTTCGTCGCGACGCGGTAGGTGGCCGCCGGGTCGACGGCCGAGCCGTTCAGCCTGATGCTGTCCGTGACCACCCGGTCGGCACCGGACTTGGTGAGGTCCAGCGTGTAGGTCAGGCCGGACGAGACCTGGAGGACCTTCGGGGCCGCCGCGTTCGGGCCGGACACCTGCTCCTTGAGCACCTGGATCAGCTGCGCGCCCGTGAAGTCCTGGAGGTTCACGGTGTTCGCGAACGGCTGGACGGTGAAGCCCTCGGCGTAGGTGACGACTCCGTCGCCCTCGGCGGCCTTGGCCGCGTACGTCAGGGGCGCCCGGATACCGCCCGGGTTCATCAGCGCCAGGTCGGTCTCCGGGTCGAGCTGCTTGCCGTGGGCGAGCTGGGCGTCGGCGATGAGGTCGCCGAGCGGGGACTCGGTGCCGGTGTTGCCGATGTCGCCGGAGATGTAGCCGATCGGCTTGTTGCCGATGGGCGCGGCCAGCGTGTTCCACTTGCTGATCAGCTCGGTCATGTCGGGCGCCTTGGGGACGTCCCGGGTGACCACGCGGTTCGCGGACTTCACCGCCGTACGGGCGATGTCGCCGGTCCTGCGGTCGTAGGTCAGCGTGGTGTCGGTGTAGAGGCGGCCGAAGGACGCGGCCGAGGTGACCATGCGGGGCTTGCCCGCCGGGTCGGCGATGCTGCACACGTACGCGTTGTGGGTGTGGCCGGTGACCAGCGCGTCCACCTGCGGCGTGACGTTCTTGGCGATGTCGACGATCGGGCCGGAGACGCCGTCGCCCGCACCCGGGGAGTCACAGTCGTAGTTGTACGACGTCGACGCCGGGAAGCCGCCCTCGTGGATGAGCGCCACGATCGACTTCACGCCCTGCTTCTGGAGCACCTTGGCGTACTTGTTGATCGTCTCGGTCTCGTCCTTGAAGGACAGGCCCTTGACACCCTCGGCGGAGACGATGTCCGGGGTGCCCTCCAGGGTCACGCCGATGAAGCCGACCTTGACGCCGTTCTTCTTCCACACCCAGTAGGGCTTGAGGATCGGCTTCTTCGTCTTCTCGTCGAGGACGTTGGCGGCGAGGTAGGGGAAGTCGGCGCCCTTGAACCTCTGGTCCGTGTAGCAGCCGTCCTTCGGGTGGCAGCCGCCGTTCTGCAGGCGGGCCAGCTCCTTGGCGCCCTCGTCGAACTCGTGGTTGCCGACCGAGGTGACGTCGAGGTCGAGCTTGTTCAGCGCCTCGATGGTCGGCTCGTCGTGGAACAGCCCGGAGATCAGCGGGGAGGCGCCGACCATGTCGCCGCCCGCGGCCGTGATGGAGTACTTCTCGCCCTTGCGGGCCTCGCGCAGGTGCGTGGCGAGGTACTCGACACCACCGGCGTCGATGGTCTTCGTCGTGCCGTCGTGCTGGTGCTCGGTGACCCGGCCGGACGAACCCGCCGGCGGCTCCAGGTTGCCGTGCAGGTCGTTGAAGGACAGCAGCTGCACGTCCTGGTAGCGGCCGGGCCAGTGCCCGCCCTTGCGGTGGTCCTCGCCGGCGGTCGCCGAACCCGGCAGCCCCGCGGCGGCCAGCGCGCCGACGGTGACGACACCGGCGGCGAGAGCGGCGAAACGGTTCGTACGACGTCTCCGGCGCTCCGGATGGGCCGGTGAAGTGGCTGGCATACGCCCCCCTGTGGGTCTGCTGGGACAGTGATGTCGTCCGGCGCAGCCTAGAGTCAACGCGCGTAGCGCGACAGGCCTTTCGTGGTTACGACCTGGTTGCTTCTTTGCCGCCGTTTTGCCGGTGGTGCCCCGTACCCTCGTACGCATGACCAGCGACGACACCGTACGGCCAGGCCACCCCCGCTCGATCGAGACCCTTGCCGCGCTCTCCGCGGAGCAGAACGAGGCCGTGTTCGGACTGCTCGACGAGGCGGCCCGGACCGACGGGCAGCAGGCGGTGTCCGAACAGGGCCGGTTGCAGCTGCGCGGCGGCGAGCGCGAGGGCGTGTCCCATCTGCTGCTCACCGCCGGCGGGGAACTCGTCGGTTATGCCCAGTTGGAGGACACGGACCCGGTGGAGCCGCCGGCCGCCGAGCTGGTGGTGCATCCCGGGCATCGCGGGCACGGGCACGGACGGGCCCTCGGGTCCGCGCTGCTGGCCGCGTCGGGGAAGCGGCTGCGGGTCTGGGCGCACGGCGGGCACTCCGCCGCCCGGCATCTCGCGCAGGTCCTGGGCCTGACGCTGTTTCGTGAACTGCGCCAGATGCGGAGGCCGTTGACCGGCTTCGACGCACCCGAGCCGGCGCTTCCCGAGGGTGTCACCGTGCGGACCTTCGAGCCCGGCCGGGACGACGCGGCCTGGCTCGCGGTGAACGCCGCCGCCTTCGCCCACCACCCCGAGCAGGGCTCCCTCACCCAGCGCGACCTCGACGACCGCAAGGCCGAGCCGTGGTTCGACCCCGCGGGGTTCTTCCTCGCCTTCCGCGGCGAGGAACTCGTGGGCTTCCACTGGACCAAGGTGCACGCCGAGGAGGGCCTGGGCGAGGTGTACGTCCTCGGTGTGGGGCCGGGCGCGCAGGGCGGCGGCCTCGGCAGGTCCCTCACCACGATCGGGCTGCGGCATCTGGCGGGGCAGGGGCTGCCGACGGCGATGCTGTACGTCGACGCCGACAACAAGGCGGCGGTGTCGGTGTACGAGCGGCTGGGGTTCACCACGCACGAGGTGGACCTGATGTACCGGACGGAGACCTGAGTCGTGCTCTCGATGCGTGATCTGCGCGTCCGCCCCGCCGCCGAGGCCGACCTGGCCGCCCTCGTGCGCCTGCGCGACGACGCCGCCCGCCGGCTGCTGGCCCGTGGTGTCACCGGGCAGTGGCGGCCGGGTGAGCTGGACGAGGACCACTTCCGCCGGGTCATGGCGCACGGCGAGGTCTGGCTCGCCGAGGCCGACGGGCTCCTCGCGGGCGCCTGGGAGCTGTGGTGGGAGGACGAGGACGCCTGGGGCCCGCAGCCGCCCGTGGCCGGGTACGTGCACCGGCTGATGGTGGACCGGGCCACCACCGCGCCCGGGACGGGCCGGCTGCTGCTGGACGCCGCCGAGCGCCGGGTGGCCGAGGCGGGACGCACCCGGGTGCGCCTGGACTGCCTCGCGGGCAACACGCAGCTCAACGCCTACTACGCCGACGCCGGTTACCGCGTCGTGGGACACAAGGCGGGCAAACCGCAGCCCGGCGGGACGCCCAAGTCCTTCACCCTGATGGAGAAGCAGCTCGGGTAGGCGGCACCCGGGCCGGTGGCGGCTCCGCCCAGGCCGGCCGCCAGGTCGCTCCCTCCGGCGGTCGCGGCCGGGTCGCCACCAGGTAGTCGCGCAGGGCCGTCAGGCCGGGATGCGGGTTGTCCGTGCGCCACAGCAGTGAGTGCGGGTAGACGGGGACGGGGTCCACGAGCGGGACGAGCCGCAGGTCGTGGGCGGCCGGCCAGACGTGCGGGGTGCGTTCACTGAGGAAGGTCGCCACGGTCGGGGAGCCGGCGATCGTGTCGAGGAGCGCCTCCAGGCCGAAGTTGGGCCCGATGGTGTCGATGGCCGGCCCGAAGGCCGCGGCCAGTTCCTCGTAGTAGGCGTGCCACTCGGTCCCGGGCACGTTGCCGGGCATCCAGATCCGGTGCCCGGCGAGCTGGGCGGTGGTCACCCGGTCGGCCCGGGCGAACGGATGGCCGGGGCCGACGCACAGCCGCAGCGGCTCGTCGAGGACGGGCGTGACCGCGATGCCGTCGGGGAGCCGCTGCCCGGGCATGGTGACGGCCCGGAAGGTGGCGTCGACGGCCCCGTCCCGCAGGGCCGTCACGGCCGTCTCGACGTCGAACAGCGTGACGACGTCCAGCGCGGTCTCCGGGTGCGCCCGGTGGAAGTGCTGCACCAGTCCGCCGGTCGCGGCCCGTCGTCCCACGACGTCCACCCGCAGCGCCCGGTCCCCGGGCCGGACGGCGGCCGTCGCCCGCTCCTCGGCCCGGAGCAGGACCCGGGCGTGCGGCAGCAGGGCCTGCCCGTCGATGGTGAGTTCCGCCCCGCGCGGCGTACGGACCAGCAGCCGCACCCCGAGGTTCTTCTCCAGCGCGGCGATCCGCTTGGACACGGCCTGCTGGGTGAGGGCCAGGTCCACGGCGGCCTTCTGGAACTGCCCGGAGTCGGCGATCGCGACGAAGGCCCGTACGGCTTTGAGGTCCACGAGGGGCAGCGTAGCCGCACAACGAGTGGTTGTCGGAGGGGGCGTCCAGCGTGGGCTTCAGAGCCTGATGCGGCCCCTGGCACAACCACTCGACGTACTAGAGCCGGATGATCCGCCGCCGCATCGGCTCCACCGCACACACCGCGCCGAGGACCAGCGCCCCGGCCAGCACCACGCCCCACCGGTCGTGCGCCGCGGACCACCGTTCGTCCTCCACCGGCACGAAAAGGGCCCAGCGTCCGGGCCAGAACAGCATCACCAGGACGGCCGTGGCCAACAGCCCGCTCGCGACCGGCAGTCCGGGCCGGGCGACCTCGCTGCAGCGCACCACGGCCGCTGCAGCGGTCACCGCCAGGACGCAGGCGGCCCCGGCTTCGAGCGTGATGTCGCCGGCCGGGGGCCGCACGCCCGGCGGCACGAGCAGCAGGGCCACCGTCCACCAGGCGGCCGCTGCCGGGACGGCCAGGGCGACGCGCAGGGCGATCCGGACCGGGCGCGGGGTCGGCACGGCGGCGGTGGTGTGCCGGGCCGGGTCGTCCAGGAGGAAGGCCAGGCCCACCGCGAAGGCGAGGATCGCGGCCCGCAGCAGGTACAGGGAGAGCCGTTCCGCCGTCTCGCCGGTCCGGGTCAGCGCGGCGAGCAGCAGCCCCGCCGCCCCGGCCGCGCCGACCGTGCCCCACGGCACCGTCCGGTGGACGGGGAGCACCAGCTGCCGGGTCATGAGAGGCACTTGTCCTCCCCTTCGGGCGCGGGCAGGCCCAGCAGCCCGGCGGCCCGGGCCGCGGTGATCTTCGGTGCGGTGAGGTCGTCCCACCGGTCCTTGACCCGGGCGGCGGCCTCATCGCGGGGCAGGTCGAGCAGTGCGCGCAGCACCTCGGTCTGGGCCTCGGTCATGTACAGCCCGTTCGTGGGCTGGAGCACGGAGTCGGAGCCGGTGACGGTGTCGTTGAGGCGGACCCGGCGCAGCGCGGCGAGCGGGTCGGACTCCCAGCCCACGGCCAGCCACATGAGGGGCACGATGCGGCCGTCGCAGATCGAGGTGGCGGCCTCCTCGTCGCCCGCGATGAGCACACCGGCCACGGCGGCCGAGAACTCGGGGACGCGGTTGCCGCCCCACTGGGTGCCCACCGTCACCTCGTGCGGGCGCTTCAGGGGGTCCAGAGCGGCGTCACCGGAGAGACCGTAGCGCGCATCGACCCGCTGCCGTACGACGACGTCCTGCCCATGGGCGCCACCGCCGGCCAGGGAGCGGACCCGGTCCACCACCGCGGCCCAGTCCCCGACCTGTGGCCCCCACTCGGGGTAGGCGCAGTAGGTGGAGCCGTCCCGGCGGACACAGGACTGCACCTGCTCGGGGTGCACGGTGGCGCGTTCACGCGCCTTGACCAGCTGGGGGGAGTCGCCGCCCGACTGGGCCACTCCGCCGACCAGCGTCATGGCGAGCGCTCCGGCGGCACCGGCCAGGACGGCCGGCTTGCGGCCACCGGCGACCAGGACCGCCACCAGGCCCAGGAACAGGGCCAGTCCGGCGAGGTACAGGGCGTGCCAGGCGGCCGGCCGGCCCATCAGGTCCGACGGCAGGGTGTTGGAGGTCGGCTCCTCGACTGCCGGCAGCAGCCACCTCGACCCGTAGTCCAGGCCCGAGAAGAAGAGGAACAGGAACAGGAAGAGCACCACCAGCAGCGGCGCCACGAGAGCGGACCGCACCAGCACCGCCACGAGCAGTCCGGCCAGTCCGAACAGCAGCACCGTCAGCGGGCCGACGAGCAGTTCGCCCACCGAGCCCTGCCCGATCGCCCCGGGGCGCAGCGCCTCCCGGCCGAACTGCCCGGCCACACACACGGCGGTGACCAGGGCCGCGGCCACGACCGACAGGGCGTGGGCGGCCGTACGGCACCAGTGCGGGAGCAGCAGCACCGCGAAGTGCCGCTCCGTGCCGTGCCGCCGGGAGCGCAGCGCGGCCTGGTTGACGGACACCAGGACCGCGAGGCCGACGAGCATCGGCGCGCCCTGGGTGGCCCGGTCGGCGTCCTGGAGGGCCGGGTAGTCGCCCCACGCCCTGCCGGCGCGCCACACGGTCCAGCCGAGGTACACGGCGAAGGCGAGGAGCACCGGAACCCGGGTCAGCAGCCGGCGGGACTCGAACAGGGCCAGGGCGAGTACGGCCTTGAGGGACCCGCCGGGCTCGTCGCGTGTCCCGGAGGCGAGGGGCTGCTCCACCAGCGTGGTCATGCCGCCACCTCCGCTCCGGCGTCGTCGAGGGTGAGCAGGTAGCCGTCCTCCAGGGTGGGTTCGAGGAGATCGGCCCCGGCCGGCGGATCGCCGACGTTCCGGAAGGAGCCGGTGCCCGTGCGCCACCCCGCCCTCGCGCCGGGGTCCCGCTCGGTGCTGCTCCACACGCGCCCCGCGGCCTGCGCGGTCAGCTCGGCCGGAGTGCCCTCGAACCGCACCCCGCCACCGGCCATGACGATCACGCGGTGGCAGAGCATCGCCACGTCCTCCGTCTGGTGGGTGGACAGCAGCACCGTCCGCCCCTCCCCCGCTCCAGCGATCAACTCCCGGAAGCGCATGCGCTGTTCGGGGTCCAGGCCCACGGTCGGCTCGTCGAGGACCAGGAATCCGGGGTCCCCGACCAGGGCGGCTCCGAGGGCGACGCGCTGCCGCATCCCGCCGGACAGCTTGCGGATGCGCTTGCCCCGCACGTCCGCCAGGCCGACCTCGTCGAGCACCCGCCGCACCTCCCGGTGCCGGACGCCCCGGTCGGTCATCTCCTTCAGGATCGCCACGTAGTCGACGAACTCGAAGGCGGTGAAGTCCGGGTGGAAGCCGGGCGTCTGCGGCAGGTAGCCCAGCCGGCGCCGCACCTCCTGCCGGCCGCGGGCGGTGGCCGGGTCGTGCCCGAGCACGGTGAAGGCGCCCCGGTCGGCGGGCAGGGCCGTGGCGAGCACCCGCAGCAGTGTGGTCTTGCCGGCGCCGTTGGGCCCGAGCAGCCCGGTGACGCCGGCGGTCAGCCGCAGAGACACGTCGTCGAGGGCCCGGGTACCGCCGTAGCGGAGGCTCAGCCCGGAGGCGGACACGGTCGGGGTCATACGGCACGTCCCTGGAAGAGGTCGAATCGGTCACGGAGCAGGAAGAGCAGCCCGGCGGCGAGCGCGGCGACCACCGCCGCCACGCCCTGCCCGGCCGCGGTGAACGGCGCGAGCGGCACGTCCGCCCCCGCCCGCAGCGTGTCGGCCGTCAGCAGCAGCCCGGCCCACGCCCCGCCCACCAGGGACGGCGCGAGCACCGGCCCCAGCCGGGGCATCAGCGCGAGCCCGGTCGCCGTCAGCGCCAGCCCGGGCAGCAGCCAGGCCAGCGCCCGCAGCCCGTAGGCGGGCAGGGCGAGGGTCGCCAGCCCGTTCAGCGCGAGCACGACGGCGAGCACGGCCACCGTCCGGATCATCAGCAGCCGGAACCCGTGCATCGGCGCGACGACGGCCATCTCGTACGTCGGGTCCAGCGCGGGCCCGTACGACAGCGCCACCCCCGCCAGCGGCAGCAGCGGCGCCAAAGCCAGGAACAGCGTGGGGAACTCCCCGGTGCGCACGGAGTGCCCGGCCGCCACGCTCAGGAGCAGCACGGCGACCACGGCCCCCAGCCAGGACCGCCGCAGCACCGGCGTCGCCGCCAGCAGCCGCGCGGTGTGCCCGGCCACGCCGATCCGCACGAGCAGCTTCTCCAGCAGCCCCGTCCGGGGCGCGTCCAGCTCGGCGTCGAGCCGTTCCCACCCGGCGTCGAGGGCGACCGGGTCGCTGACCTCGGCCAGTGCCCCGCGGCAGCGGGCGCAGGAGGTCAGATGCGCGTCGGCGGACCAGAGCGCGGGAGCCGCCAGCTCCCCTCGGACGTAGGCCCGCAAGTCCTCTTCCGGCACGTGCCAGCTCATGCCAACGCCTCCCTCAACTGCTTGCGGGCCCGCATCGCCCGTGTCTTGACCGTCCCGGGCGGTATCCCGAGCAGCACCGCCGCCTCACGGGTGGTCAGCCCGTCGATGACGGTCGCCTGCAGCACCGCCCGCAGCTCCGGCGACAGCCGGACCAGCGCTCCGGCGAGGTCCCCGTGCTCCACCCCCGCGAGCACGCGTTCCTCCGCCGACGCCTCGTCCCGGTGCCGCAGCCGCGCCAGGGCCTGCCGCAGCCGCCCCCGCGCCCCGTCGCCGCGCAGCGCGTCCACCAGCCGCCGCGACCCGATGCGCCACAGCCACCCGGCCGCGTCCGCGGCACCGGCCTCCTCCCGGTAGCGGGCCTTGCCGCGCCACACCGCGAGGAACGTCTCCTGCACGACGTCGTCGACGACCCCGAGGTCGGCGCACCGCCCCCGCAACCGGGCCCGGAGCCAGGGCGCGTAGCGCCGGTACAGCTCCTCGAAGGCCTGCCGGTCGGCGTCCGCGGCTATGGCCCGCAGCAGCTCCCCGTCGCTTCTCGTATCGCTCACGTCTCCTCATCGGACGGCCGGGCCCGAACGGTTCACTCGTTTCTTGCGAGGATCCTCCGGCGTTTCCGCCGGGGAGGGATCGCATCCGGGTGTTGCGACGCGGAGCGTCGCCGTATCCCGTTCGGGGGCGGAGCGCCCGTGTCGCTGTCCGATGTTCGATGGTGGTGCGAACGTGCATGCCCACTGCCGCCAACGGGTCGGATGCTCGGTGTCGACTGGGGCGTGACACAGGCCGCGACCTACACGTGCATCGCATGCGGAGCCGTGTCCCCCAGGGACAAGAACTCCGCACGCGTGATGCTCCTCCGGGCTGGTCTCAACCCGGCTGGCGCCGATGGCGCAAGACCCCCTGGAGCGCAGCTCCAGGGGGTCTTGCCAGGAATCCCCTCCCTTCAGAGGGAAGGGGAGGATTCGAGAAAGCACGCTTGACTTTGCCGACCCGCTCCACCACCCTTTCACTACTCAATTAGTGAAAGGGTGGTTCAAGCAGTGGTCGAGTACCGCATCGACCGGCGCAGCGGCGTGGCCACCTACGTCCAGATCGTCCAGCAGACCAAGCAGGCCCTGCG
The DNA here is from genome assembly GCF_031348265.1 of Streptomyces collinus. Lineage (NCBI taxonomy): Bacteria > Bacillati > Actinomycetota > Actinomycetes > Kitasatosporales > Streptomycetaceae > Streptomyces > Streptomyces collinus. The sequence continues at coordinate 4,126,826 of NZ_CP133771.1, forward strand.
CCTGGGCCTGTTGGAGCCGGGCGACAGGCTCCCCACGGCCCGCGAGGTCGTGGAGGCCACCGCCATCAACCCGAACACGGTCCTCAAGGCCTACCGGGAGCTGGAGCGCGAGGGGCTGGTCGAGGCCCGCCGCGGACTCGGCACGTTCGTCCGCAGGTCCCTGGGCGCCGCCCCCGCCGACTCCCCCCTCCGCGCGGAGCTGGACGCCTGGGCGGCCCGGGCCGGCGCGGCCGGTCTGGAGCGCGACGACGTGGCCGCCCTCTTCACTTCCGTACTCGACGCGCACTTCGCAGACTCCAAGGGGGACGCATGACCGACACCGCCATCGAGGCGGCGGCACTGGGCAGGAGGTTCGGGCGCCGCCGCAGGCCGGCCCTGGACGGCTGCTCCTTCCGGATACCGACGGGCCGCGTGTGCGCCGTCGTCGGTCCGAACGGCGCCGGCAAGTCCACCCTGCTCGCCCTGGCGGCCGGGCTGCTGCGGCCCACCGACGGCTCGATGACCGTGCTCGGCGGGGCCCCGGCGGCGTCCCGCGAACGCCTCGCCTACGTCGCGCAGAACAAGCCCCTGCACCCCCAGCTCACCGTCAACGGCACCCTGCGCCTGGGCCGCGACCTCAACCCGCGCCGCTGGGACGCCGGGGCAGCCGAGCGGATCGTCGCGGAGGGCGACCTCGACCCGGGTGCGAGGATCCGCTCCCTCTCCGGCGGCCAGCGCACCCGCGTGGCGCTCGCCCTGGCTCTCGGCAAGCGCCCCGAACTGCTGCTCCTGGACGAGCCGATGGCCGACCTCGACCCCCTCGCCCGGCACCAGCTGATGGCCACGCTCATGGCCGACGCCGCCGACCGCGGCACCACGGTTGTCATGTCCTCGCACGTGGTGGCGGAGCTGGAGGGCTCCTGCGACCACCTGCTGCTGCTCGGCGGCGGCCGCGTCCGTCTCGCCGGGCCGCTGGACGACCTGCTCGCCGCCCACACCCTGGTCACCGGCCGGGCGGGCGGCTCCCTCGGCCCGCACACCGTGGTCGAGTCCCGCACCACCGGCCGCCAGCTGACCGCCCTGCTCCGGCCCACGGGCCCCCTCGGCGACGGGGTCCGGGGCGAGCACCCGACCCTGGAGGAAGTCGTCCTGGCCCACCTGCGCTCCCCCGACGCCCCGCCGCTCCTGCTCGACGAGCGGGAGGCCGCCGTATGAGCGCCGCGGCCGTCGGGGCACCCGCCGCCGCCCGGCGCTTCCCGGAGCCGCGCGGCCTGCTCCTGGCCATGCTCCGGGTGCACCGCACGGCACTGCTGTTCTGGCTGGGACTGGTGGCGGTGGCCGCCGGGGCGCTGCTGTGGGGGCTCGGGCCGGGAGCGGACAACGCCTGGGCGGAGTACCGGGCGTCGGGCTGCGGCGGGGACAGCCCCGGCCTCGGCTGTGACCTCCCCGGGCCCGCGTACGGCCGCTACGAGACGGTCGTGGCGTGCGCCGCCGGGCTCCTCGCCGTCCTGCCGGTGCTCACCGGGGCCTGGGCGGGCGGCGCGCTCATCGGCCGCGAGCTGGAGAGCGGCACCGCCGACCTGGCCTGGACCCAGTCCGTCACCCCGGCCCGCTGGCTCGCCGCCAAGCTCGCCGTCCCCGCCCTGCTGCTCGTCCCGGGCACGCTCGCCATCACCCTGCTGCACCGGGCGCTGTGGGCGTCCGACAGCCACGTGACGCACGTCCTGGGCTGGCGCGAGTGGCACGACGACAGCGTCTTCGAGGCCAACGGCATCCTCGCCACCGCCCACCCCCTGGCCGCCCTCGCCCTCGGCGTCCTGGCCGGCCTGGTGGTGCGCCGGACACTGCCCGCCCTCGCTGCCGCGGCCCTGGCCGTCACGGCGCTGATCTACGTGCTCGACGAAGTGCGCCCGCACCTGTGGCCGATGCCCCCCGGGACACTCGTCCTGATGCACGGGCACCCGGCCTCCCACTTCTGGCCCCTCCAGCTCGTGGAGACCGGCATCGTTCTGACCCTCGCCGCCCTGGCGGTCGCCGTCTCGTTCGCCCTGCTGCGCCGTCGCACGGGAGCGGCCGTATGACCGCCCTCACCACGGCGACGGCGCCCGCGGGCCGTCCGGGCGGCCTGGTCCGTACGGTCGCGCGGACACACCGCACGGCCCTCGCCCTGACCGTCCTGGTCCTGGTCACCGCGACGGCCGCGCTGATCTGGCTGCACTCCCTCGGGGACGAGGCCCGGGCGGGAAGCAGCGCCTGCGCCACACCCCCGACCGACCGGCTGCCGTCCTGCGCGGCCGTCGACGCGATCACCGTCGACGAGACGTACGCGAGCGGCCTCGCGGCGATCGCCACCGTGCTGTCCTGGGTGATGTTCCCGGTGGCCGCCTGGGCGGGCGGCGCCCTCATCGGCCGCGAGCTGGAGAGCGGCACCGCCGAGCTGGCCTGGACCCAGTCGGTCACCCCGGCCCGCTGGCTGGCCGCCAAGCTCGCCGTTCCCGCCGCGCTGCTCACCGCCGGCACGGGCGGGCTGGTCCTGGTGAACATCTGGGCGCGTGGGGACGGCGATCCCGACCTGGCCGGCGACTGGTACTACCCGGACGTGTTCGTGTCGACCGGCCCGGTGGCCGTGGCCTACGCCCTGGCCGGTCTCGCCCTCGGGGCCCTGGCCGGACTGGTGTGGCGCCGGGCCCTGCCCGCCGCGGGAGTGGCCCTCGCGGCCTCCCTGCTCCTGCACAGCCTCCTGGAACGGCACCGCGAGGACCTCTGGCCGTCCGTCACCCGCACCGAGGCCGGCAGCTTCGAACTGCCCCGCTCGGCCCTCCAGGTCGCCTGGTCGGACTCCCCCCGCAACGGCGTCCCGATCACCCGCGCGGTCTTCCACCCCGAATCCCACTTCTGGCCCCTGCAGTACGTGGAGACCGGGCTGCTCCTGGCCGTGGCCGCCACCGCGACGGCCGCCGCCTTCGTCCTGCTGGCCCGCCGCCTCCCCTGAGCCCGGTCCGCGCGTCCTTCCACGGGGGGATGGACGCGCGGACCGCCCTCGTGGACCCCTCGCGAGCCGCCCCCCGGTGTCCCGCACGTCATGTCTCCGTAACCATTGATTCAGACGGGCTTGCGAAGCTCGGCCAATGAATCCCGCCGTGCCAGAGCCTTCCCCGCCCCGTGAGGGTCCCGAGGGAAACGGGAGCACTCATGTGACACCCCCGCTCCCGCCCGCGCTGTCCGACGCGCCCGTGATGCTCGCGGCGCGGAAGAATGGGTCCATGAGCCAGCCGAACACCCAGGCACAGGTCCAGCACGCGCAGCCCTCCGTGGGCTCCATCGCAGCCCACCGCCCTCACACGGTGGCCGCGGCGGTCTCCGATCTGGAACCGGACATCGACGCCGACCTCGACGCGTACGAGGAGTCGCCGTACGACGGGCCCCAGCTGCCCCAGGGCCGCTTCCTCGACCGGGAGCGCAGTTGGCTCGCGTTCAACGAGCGCGTGCTCGAGCTCGCCGAGGACCCGAACACGCCCCTGCTGGAGCGGGCCAACTTCCTCGCGATCTTCGCCAGCAACCTGGACGAGTTCTTCATGGTCCGGGTGGCCGGTCTGAAGCGCCGCATCGCCACCGGCGTGGCCACCCGCTCCGCCTCCGGCCTCCAGCCCCGCGAGGTGCTGGAGATGATCTGGGCCCGCTCCCGCGAGCTGATGGCCCGGCACGCCGCCTGCTACCACGAGGACGTCGCCCCCGCGCTCGCGGAGGAGGGCATCCACCTGGTCCGCTGGAACGAGCTGCAGGAGAAGGAGCAGGCCCGCCTGTTCACCCTGTTCCGGCACCAGATCTTCCCCGTGCTGACCCCGCTGGCGGTCGACCCGGCGCACCCCTTCCCGTACATCTCCGGCCTGTCCCTGAACCTGGCCGTCGTCGTGCGCAACCCGGTCACGGGCCACAAGCACTTCGCCCGGGTGAAGGTGCCGCCGCTGCTGTCCCGCTTCCTGGAGAGCTCCCCGGGCCGCTACGTCCCCATCGAGGACGTCATCGCCGCCCATCTGGAGGAACTGTTCCCGGGCATGGAGGTTCTGGAGCACCACGCCTTCCGCCTCACCCGCAACGAGGACCTGGAGGTCGAGGAGGACGACGCCGAGAACCTCCTCCAGGCCCTGGAGAAGGAGCTCATGCGGCGCCGCTTCGGGCCGCCGGTGCGCCTGGAGGTCGAGGAGTCCATCGACCGCGAGGTCCTGGACCTGCTGGTGCGCGAGCTGAAGATCAGCGAGGCCGAGGTCTACCCGCTGCCGGGCCCGCTGGACCTGACGGGCCTGTTCCGGATCGCCTCCCTGGACCGGCCCGAGCTGAAGTACCGCAAGTTCGTCGCCGGCACCCACCGCGACCTCGCCGAGGTCGAGTCGGCGTCCGCGCCGGACATCTTCGCCGCCCTGCGCGAGCGGGACGTGCTGCTGCACCACCCGTACGACTCGTTCTCGACCTCCGTCCAGGCCTTCCTGGAGCAGGCCGCCGGCGACCCGGACGTCCTCGCCATCAAGCAGACCCTGTACCGGACGTCGGGCGACTCCCCGATAGTCGACGCGCTCATCGAGGCCGCCGAGGCCGGCAAGCAGGTCCTGGTCCTGGTCGAGATCAAGGCCCGCTTCGACGAGCACGCCAACATCAAGTGGGCCCGCAAGCTGGAGGAGGCCGGCTGCCACGTGGTCTACGGCCTGGTCGGCCTGAAGACCCACTGCAAGCTGTCGCTGGTGGTCCGCCAGGAGGGCGAGACGCTCCGCCGCTACAGCCACGTCGGCACCGGCAACTACCACCCGAAGACGGCCCGCCTCTACGAGGACCTCGGCCTGCTCACGGCAGACCCGCAGGTCGGCGCGGACCTCTCGGACCTCTTCAACCGCCTGTCCGGCTACTCGCGCCGGGAGACCTACCGCCGGCTGCTCGTGGCGCCCAAGTCGCTGCGCGACGGCCTGGTCTCGCGGATCACCAAGGAAGTCCAGCACCACCGCGCGGGGCGGCCCGCGTACGTCCGCATCAAGGTCAACTCGATGGTCGACGAGGCCGTCATCGACGCCTGCTACCGCGCCGCCCAGGCGGGCGTGCCGGTGGACATCTGGGTGCGCGGCATCTGCGCGGTGCGCCCGGGCGTGGCGGGCCTGTCGGAGAACATCCGGGTCCGCTCGATCCTCGGCCGTTTCCTGGAGCACTCCCGGGTGTTCGCCTTCGGCAACGGCGGCGAGCCCGAGGTGTGGTTCGGCAGCGCCGACATGATGCACCGCAACCTCGACCGCCGGATAGAGGCCCTCGTCCGGGTCACCGACCCGGCCCACCGGGCGGCCCTGAACCGGCTGCTGGAGACGGGCATGTCCGACTCCACCGCCTCCTGGCACCTCGGCCCGGACGGCGACTGGACCCGGCATGCGACCGACGCGGACGGACAGCCCCTGCGCAACGTCCAGGAGATGCTCATAGACGCCCGGAGGCGCCGGCGTGGCACAGCAACACCTTGACCCGACGGATCCCCGGTCCAGGCACGCCGGCCCCGTCCCCACCGGTGACGCCCTCGCGGGCTATCTGCGGGCCCAGGCCACGGAGTTCCTCCGAGCGCTGCGCCTGCACCGGGAGACGGGGTCGGGGGCGAACGGCTCGGAGGGGTCCGCCGAGGCGGCCCGCGCCCTGCGCCGCTCGGCCCGACGCATCAGCGCCAGCCTGCACACCTTCCAGCCCCTCCTCGACTCGGACTGGTGCGAGGCGATGCGCCCCGAACTGGCATGGGTGTCGGGGACGCTGGCGATGGAGCACGCGTACACGGCGCGCCTGGAACGCCTGCTGGCGGCCCTGCACCGCCTGTCGGGCTCGGCGGCGTTCCCGGCCCAGACCGGTGCCCGGGTGACGGCGGCACCGTCCCCCAAGGCCGGCGCGCCCGCCCAGGAACGCGGCAACCTGACGGTGGGAGCGGCCAAGGCGGGTGCCCTCCTCGACCGGCAGCTGACGCTCGCCCGCACCCGGGCCCACTCCACGGCCCTGCAGGCCCTGGGCAGCAGCCGCTTCCACGCCGTCGCGGACAGGGTCGCGGTGCTGGCCAGCGAGGTCCCCCTCGCCAAGACCGCCGACGCCACCGACCTGCGCCCCCTCTCCACCGCGGCCCAGGACCGTCTCGCCGACGCCGTGGCGGCGCTGCCCCTCGTGGTCGCGGGGCACCCGTACAACGCCGCGGCCCTCGTCCACGGCCTGTCCCCGGACACCGTCCCGCACCCGCAGGACGCCCCGTGGCACCAGGTCCGCCTGCTGCTGCGCCTGCACCGCTACGCCCGCGAGGCCGTCAGCGGCCCCCAGGGCAACGCCGTGGTCGACCTGCGGCTGCTCGCCGCCGGCCAGGCCCTGAACCGGCACCGCGACGCCTCGGAGGCGTCGGCGTCGGCGGCCCAGGCCGCCCGCACCCCGCGCATCGCCCCGGCCACGGCCTACGCCCTCGGCGTGCTCCACGCCGACCAGCGGCACGAGGTGGAGGCGGCGCGTTTCGCGTTCCAGCAGGCCTGGCAGAAGGAGACCGTCGGCGCGTCATGACCGGGCCCGGCACCAGGAGGCGGTGAATCCGGTGAGCACACCCAAGGACACCACGGTTCAGGCGGCGGGCTGCGTCCTGTGGCGCCGCTCCCGCGCCACCGGCGAGCCGGAGCTGTGCCTCATTCACCGGCCGAAATACGACGACTGGTCGTGGCCGAAGGGGAAACTGAAGCGCGGCGAGGAAGCACTCGCGGGCGCGCTGCGCGAGGTGGCGGAGGAGACGGGCTGCCGGGCCGTGCCCGGCCCCGAGCTGTCCACCCAGCGCTATCGCGCCAACGGCCGGCCCAAGAAGGTCCGCTACTGGGCTGCCGAGGCCGTGGCCTGCGCGTTCTCCCCGACGGACGAGGTGGACCGGGTCTTGTGGCTGGATCCCGCCGCCGCCCGGGACCGGCTCACCCAGGCCCACGACCGGCCCCTGGTGGACGAACTGCTCGCCGTTCTGCACCTGCCCCGGACGGCCGGCTGACCGGAAGGTCCGCTTTCGTCCGCAAAAGCGGAATGCCGACGTGCTCTCCCCGTGAGCATTCCGTGACCTAACCAGGCCTTAGGCAGGGGTTCACCCCTCGTTCATTTGCGGCCATCGGCGGCTTCACCTGATCTGCCTAATTTCGGCCTTACCGACGCGAGCCGCGCCCGCAGAGTGCGACCGCGTCCGCATCACTCAGACTTCGCACGCCGCCGAACCAGGACGGCGGCTCCTGGAAGGAACTCAAGTGAAGCTTCAGCGCATGAACCGGCGGGCCCTCGCTCTCGGTGCTCTCGCCGTCTCCGGCGCCCTGGCCCTCACGGCGTGCGGCTCCGACGAAACCGGCAACCCGGACGGAGGCTCCTCCAACGCCGCCGCGCCGAGCAACATCAAGTGTGACGACGCCTCTGGCCAGGTCCTCGCCGACGGCTCCTCCGCGCAGAAGAACGCGGTCGACGCGTGGGTCAAGCAGTTCTCCGCGGCCTGCAAGGTGGAGATCAACTACAAGGCCGGCGGTTCCGGCGCCGGTGTCACCGCGTTCACGCAGGGCCAGGTCCCCTGGGCCGGTTCGGACTCGGCGCTCAAGCCCGAAGAGGTCAAGGCCTCCCAGAAGATCTGCTCCGGCGGCCAGGGCATCGACCTGCCGATGGTCGGCGGACCCATCGCCGTCGGCTACAACGTCCCGGGTGTCGACAACCTCGTCCTGGACGCCGCGACGATCGCCAAGATCTTCGACAGCAAGATCACCAACTGGAACGACCCGGCGATCGCGAAGCTGAACCCCGACGCGAAGCTGCCCAACCTCAAGATCCAGGCCTTCCACCGCTCGGACGAGTCCGGCACCACGGACAACTTCACCAAGTACCTGATCGCCACCGCCAAGAAGGACTTCCCGTACGAGGGCGGCAAGGCCTGGCAGGCCAAGGGCGGCCAGTCCGCTCCGCAGTCCTCCGGGGTCGCCGCGCAGGTCAAGCAGACCGCCGGCGCGATCGGCTACTTCGAGCTGTCGTACGCCAAGGACGGCATCAAGACCGTCGCCATCGACACCGGCGCCGGCAAGCCGGTCGAGGCGACCGTCGACAACGCCACCAAGGCCATCGCGGACGCCAAGGTCGTCGGCACCGGCAAGGACCTCGCGCTGGAGCTGAACTACGCGACCAAGGCCGAGGGTGCCTACCCGATGGTCCTGGTGACGTACGAGATCGTCTGCGACAAGGGCAACAAGACCGACACCCTGCCCGCCGTCAAGGCGTTCCTGCGCTACGCGGCCTCGGAGGACGGCCAGAAGATCCTCGCCGAGAACGACTACGCGCCCATGCCCGACGACATCATCGCCAAGGTTCGCACGACCGTCGAGAGCCTGAGCTGACCTGAGTGCGGTCCGGTCTCCCCAGCGGGACCGGACCGCACCGTCCGGTGCACCGCCGCCAAGAGCCGCACAGCACGTGCGGTTCCGCAGACCGGAGAACCCGATGGACACAACACAGATAGCTGACGCACCACCCCCCATCCAGCCACCCGCGGCCGAACAGAAGCGCGCGGCCCGTGGAGCCACCCGGCCCGGAGACCGGATCTTCCTCGGTTTCTCCCGTGGCTCGGGCATTCTGCTGCTGGTGATCATGGCCGCGATCGCGGGCTTCCTCACCTACCGCGCAGTCCTCGCCATCAGCAAGGACGACGGCAACTTCCTGACCACCTTCGAATGGAACACCGGTACCACCCCGCCGGTCTTCGGCATCGCGGTCCTGGCCTACGGCACGATCGTCTCCTCGATCATCGCCATGGTCATCGCGGTCCCGGTCTCGGTCGCCATCGCGCTGTTCCTGACGCACTACGCCCCGCGCCGGCTGCGCGGCCCGATCGCCTATGTGATCGACCTGCTCGCCGCCGTGCCGTCCATCGTGTACGGCCTCTGGGGAGCCCTGATCCTCGTTCCGCACATGAACGGGCTCTTCGGCTGGCTGAACGACTACCTCGGCTGGACCGGCATCTTCTCCTGGCAGGGCGGCGCCGCACGCTCCATGCTCACCGTGGGCATCCTGCTCGCGATCATGATCCTGCCGATCATCACCAACGTGAGCCGCGAGGTCTTCCGCCAGGTCCCGCAGATGCACGAGGAGGCCGCCCTGGCCCTCGGGGCCACCCGCTGGGAAGTGATCCGCATGGCGGTCCTCCCCTTCGGCCGCTCCGGCATCATCTCCGCCTCGATGCTCGGCCTCGGCCGCGCCCTCGGCGAGACGATGGCCGTCGCCACCGTGCTCTCCCCCGACTTCCTGATCCACACCAGCCTGCTCGACCCGGGCGGCGGTACCTTCGCCCAGAACATCGCCAGCAAGTTCAGCGAGGCCACCGAGTTCGGCCGTGACGCGCTGATCGCCTCCGGCCTGGTCCTGTTCGTCATCACCCTGCTGGTCAACGGCGCGGCCCGCGCGATCATCGCCCGCCGCAAGGAGTACTCGGGGGCCAACGCATGAGCACCGCAAGCATCACCCCGAAGCGCCCCAGCACCCTGCGCGGCGGACAGTTGCCCAAGTGGGCTCCGTGGGCCATCGCCGCCGGATCCGTCGCCCTCGGGCTCGGCATCAGCGCAGCCGCCGGCCTGCACAGCAGCATCCAGTGGGCCCTGATCGCCGCGATCCTCTACGTCCTCGGTACGTACGTGATCGCGGCCCGGGTCGAGAACCGCCGCCAGGCGAAGGACCGTGTGGTCACCTCGCTGGTGTGGGTCGCGTTCCTGCTCGCCGTTGTGCCGCTGGCCTCGCTGGTCTGGTCGACCGTCCAACGCGGCGTGAAGGTCCTCGACGTCTACTTCCTGACCCACTCGATGGGCGTGGTGGCCGACTCGGAGACGGGCGGCGGCATCTACCACGCCATTCTCGGCACGCTGGAACAGGTCGGCCTCGCCACGCTGATCGCCGCTCCGGTCGGCGTGCTCACCGCGATCTACCTGGTGGAGTACGGGCGCGGCAACCTCGCCCGGGCCGTCACCTTCTTCGTCGACGTCATGACCGGCATCCCGTCGATCGTCGCCGGCCTGTTCATCCTCAGCCTCATGCTGATGTTCGAGATGGAGCCCTTCGGCTTCGCCGGCTCGCTCGCCCTCGCGATCCTGATGATGCCGGTCGTCGTCCGCTCCACGGAGGAGATGCTCAAGCTCGTCCCGAACGAGCTGCGCGAAGCCTCTCTGGCGCTCGGCGTGCCCAAGTGGCGCACCATCCTGAAGGTGGTCCTGCCGACCTCGCTCGGCGGCATCACCACCGGCATCATGCTGTCGATCGCCCGTATCGCCGGTGAGACCGCGCCCGTGCTGCTGCTGGTGTTCGGCAGCAAGTTCATCAACGCCAACCCCTTCGAGGGTGCGCAGGCGTCGCTCCCGCTGTACATCTACCAGCAGTACGGGTCGGGCGAGGTCACGGCGTACGACCGGGCATGGGCGGCGTCCCTCACGCTGATCGCCTTCGTGATGATCCTGAACCTGGTGGCCCGCGGGATCGCCCGCTGGAAGGCCCCGAAGACCGGTCGCTAAGCGACAATTTGCGGCTACCGCCGCGCGGGGCCACAGCGACCCCCAGACTTTGGAAGTGAAGTAGTAATGGCCAAGCGAATCGACGTAAGCGGACTCACCGCCTACTACGGCTCCCACAAGGCGATCGAGGACATCTCGATGACCGTCGAGCCGCGCTCGGTGACGGCGTTCATCGGCCCCTCCGGCTGCGGCAAGTCGACGTTCCTGCGCACGCTGAACCGCATGCACGAGGTCACCTCGGGCGGCCGGGTCGAGGGCAAGGTGCTCCTCGACGACGAGGACCTCTACGGCACGGGCATCGACCCGGTGTCGGTCCGCCGTGAGGTCGGCATGGTGTTCCAGCGCCCGAACCCGTTCCCGACGATGTCGATCTTCGACAACGTGGCGGCGGGGCTGCGCCTGAACGGCAACTACAAGAAGAGCGAGCTGGCGGACATCGTCGAGCGCTCCCTCAAGGGCGCGAACCTCTGGAACGAGGTCAAGGACCGCCTGAACAAGCCCGGCTCGGGCCTCTCCGGCGGCCAGCAGCAGCGTCTGTGCATCGCGCGGGCGATCGCGGTCGAGCCGAACGTCCTGCTCATGGACGAGCCCTGCTCGGCGCTCGACCCGATCTCCACGCTCGCGATCGAGGACCTGATCGGCGAGCTCAAGGAGCGCTTCACGATCGTCATCGTGACGCACAACATGCAGCAGGCGGCCCGCGTCTCCGACCGCACGGCGTTCTTCAACCTCGCGGCGGTCGGCCAGCCCGGCAAGCTCATAGAGATCGACGACACGGAGCGGATCTTCTCCAACCCGTCGGTTCAGGCCACGGAGGACTACATCTCCGGCCGCTTCGGCTGAGCCGGACCCCGCCGACTCCTCGCGGTGCTGCATGGCGGTGCCACCGCGAGGCCGAAAAAGGGCCCGCCCCTCTCCCAGGGGCGGGCCTTTTCGTGTCTCAGCTGCGGGCATGCGTGCCGCTAGGGGCGGCACGGGTGGGCGCAGCGGCACCCCGCTCCGCCGGGCTGCGGACCCACCCGGCGTCAGCACAGACCCGCTGAGCTACAGAAACGCCGGGTTCACGACCTACAGAAACGCCAGATTCACGATCCCGAAGGACGCCGCAGCCACAATCGCCGCAGCCGGCATCGTGATGAACCACCCCAGGATGATGTTCTTGGCGACGCCCCAGCGCACGGCGTTCACGCGCTTGGTGGCCCCGACGCCCATGATCGCGGACGTGATGACATGCGTCGTGGAGATCGGCGCCTTGAACAGGAACGCCGTCGTGAACATGATCGACGCCCCCGTCGTCTCCGCCGCAAACCCCTGCGGCGGATCCAGCTCGATGATCTTCCGCCCCAGCGTCCGCATGATCCGCCAGCCACCGGCGTACGTCCCCAGCGACAGCATCACCGCACAGGCGATCTTGACCCACACCGGAATCGGATCGCCGTAGTCCTCGACATCGGCGATGACGAGCGCCATCACCACGATGCCCATGGTCTTCTGCGCGTCCTGCAGACCGTGCCCCAGCGCCATGCCGGCCGCCGAGACGGTCTGCGCTATGCGGAACCCGCGCTTGGCCTTATGCGGGTTCGCCTTCCTGAATATCCACAGGATCGCGGTCATCACGAGGTAGCCCGCCAGCATGCCGACCACCGGAGACACGAACATCGGGATGACGACCTTCTCCAGCACCCCGCTCCAGTAGACCGTCGTCCCGCCGGCCAGCGCCGCCCCGACCATGCCGCCGAACAGCGCGTGCGAGGAGGAGGACGGCAGCCCGAAGTACCAGGTGATGAGGTTCCAGACGATCGCGCCCACCAGCGCGGCGAAGAGGATGCCCATCCCCTTCGAGCCGGTCGGCGTCTGGATCAGCCCCTCACTGACGGTCTTGGCGACCCCGGAGCCCATGAAGGCACCGGCGAGGTTCATCACCGCCGCCATGGCCAGCGCGGCCTTCGGCGTCAGCGCCCGCGTCGAGACGGACGTGGCGATCGCGTTCGCCGAGTCGTGAAAACCGTTGGTGTACGTGAAGAAGAGCGCGACCGCGATGGTCACGACCAGAGCAAAGGTGTCCATGAAGGGCTCAGGACTCCTTGACGGCGATGGTCTCCACCGTGTTCGCCACGTGCTCGAACGCGTCCGCCGCTTCCTCCAGCACGTCCACGATCTGCTTGAGCTTCAGGACGTCCATGGCGTCGTACTTGCCGTTGAAGAGGTGCGCCAGCAGCTTGCGGTGGATCTGGTCGGCCTGGTTCTCCAGCCGGTTGACCTCGATCCAGTACTCGGTGAGGTTCTCCATCGTCCGCAGGTGCGGCATCGCCTCGGCCGTCAGCTCGGCCGCACGCGCCAGCACCTCGATCTGCTGGTCGACGCCCTTGGGCAGTTCCTCGACGTTGTAGAGGACGACCAGGTCGACGGCCTCCTCCATGAAGTCCATGATGTCGTCGAGCGACGAGGCGAGGGAGTAGATGTCCTCGCGGTCGAAGGGCGTGATGAAGGAGGAGTTCAGCTGGTGGAAGATCGCGTGCGTGGCGTCGTCACCTGCGTGTTCCGCTGCCCGCATACGCTCTGCGATCTCGGCCCGGGCGGATGCGTCCGCCCCGAGCAGTTCCATCAGGAGCTTCGAGCCTGTGACGATGTTGTCCGCGGAGGCGGCGAACATGTCGTAGAAGCTCGTCTCCCTGGGGGTCAGACGAAAGCGCACGTGGGGTCCTCGGGGTGCTTCGGTTTCGGTCAGGCTGATGCTAGGCGCATCATCCGGCCACGGCTATCGGGCCGCCCACCAGTGTCGCCCATCGGGCACAGTGACGAGCACGGGGGCGGTCACCAGGGCCGTATACCCGGCAAAGTTCGGTACCATATACCCGCCAGGGGTATCAGTTCACCCACTGTCCACCAGGAGGAAGCGATGACGGACGTGACCGACACGACAGATGTCGCACATGTCACCCCCGGCACCGCCGACCCCGCCGGGGCGGACCTGGCGGCCGATCACGACCACGGCGTGCACGGGTACCACAAGCAGAAGGACGAACACCTCAAGCGCCTGCGCCGCATCGAGGGCCAGATCCGCGGCCTGCAGCGCATGGTCGACGAGGACGTCTACTGCATCGACATACTCACGCAGGTCTCCGCCTCCACCAAGGCCCTGCAGTCCTTCGCCCTCCAGCTCTTGGAGGAGCACCTGCGGCACTGCGTGGCGGACGCGGCCCTCAAGGGGGGCGACGAGATCGACGCGAAGGTGAAGGAGGCGACCCAGGCGATCGCCCGCATGCTGCGGACGTGAGCCGGGTCCGGCGGCCCGGGGTCAGCGTCTGGAGGAGTCCCGCTCCTCGGCCACCTTCAGCACCTCGTCGATGCTTTCCAGGCTGAGCCGCTCCTGGGCGGCCGAGGCCGCGATGATCAGCTCTCCGCACAGCTCGATCTCGGCGAGGGCCACGTGGTCCTGAACTGCCGTACCGCCGACCGGAGCCACGTGCATCACCTCGTCTCTGCCGTCACCGGCTTCCTAGAGTAGGGAGCGGCCTACACACCGCGCATGGCACGGACGGGCTAGTTCACGCCGGTCACTCTTCGGCGATCTTGCCCGCGTAGATGTCGTCGGCTGCGGGCAGCCGTACGCGCGCCGGAGCCCCGAAAGCGTAGAGCAGCGTGGTCGAGGCGACGGCCACCGGGCTCTTCTGCTGCCCGTTCAGGAAGCTGAAGCGGTGCCTGACCTTGCGGATGCGTCCCTCGTCGTCGAGGTAGGCGTCGAACGGCACCGCGGCGGTGGCGAACCCGTCGGCCGCCGCCTTCAGGGAGTCCTTGTTCCCGTCCGAGGCACGCCGGGCCGCGTCCCCGAGATCCGCCGTCCCCCGGTAGTGCCGCACTTCGGTGCCCGCGACCTCCGTCCTGCCTACGTACGCCGCCGTCCGCGTCCCGAGCAGCACCTCGGCCGCCGTGAACGGATCGGTGGCCCCGCCGGTGACGAGGTTCCCGTCGGACAGGGTCCGCGTGTCCACCCGCACCCACTTGTCCGGGGGCACACCGGCACCCCGGTTCTTCATGAACAGCGCACCCGGAGCGAGCAGTTCGGTGATCGGCCGACGCTCGGCGACGCCCGCGGGATCCTGCGGCAGCAACACCTTCAGCTGCCCCATCCGCTTCCGGTAGTCGTAGACCCCGGCGCCCCGGATGGTCACCCGGGTCCCGCCGGCGGCCATCTCCATCGACGTACGGGCCTTGGAACTCCCCGCGTCCACCAGCCGGCCGGCGGCCTGTCGCAGCACCCCGACCGCGTCCCCGCCGCGGGAGTCCCCGGCGACCGCGTCGCCCCCGGAGCACCCCGCGGTCCCGAGCCCCGCCCCGGCCAGGACCCCGGCCGCGACGACCGCCGCACCCGCCCGCCCGCGCCGCCGTTCGCGCTGCCGCCCAGTCATCGCCTGCCTACCCCCAGCCGGTACGTCCGTCACGGGCCCCCCGTTGTTCGGTTAACGACGGGTATGTGCCCCCGTCACGCGAGGCCGTGCCGACCGCCGTACGAACTCCTCACCCGGGGTGGGTAACGTTGTCGGCGTGGCGCAGCAGGACGGGCCGGAGCCTCCCCCCAACCTCCCGGAACACCGCACGACGACCATGGAGAAGGGCCGCTTCTGCATGGCCCACTGCAGCTGCGGCTGGCGCGGCCCGGCACGAAGAGCCAGAAGCCAGGCCCGCACGGACGCGGAGCGGCACGCGATGCGCTGAGAACCGTGGCGGACGCTGTTCCGCCCGGGACCGGACCATGGAACCCTCACCCCCAGCACCCCGTCTCCCAGGACGGAACCACCGGGAGGCCCCATGGAACGGCGCACGATCCTCACAGCCGGCACGGCGGCGATCGCCGCGGCCGCGACCCCCTTCACCACCGCCTGCACCCAGTCGGGCGACCGCTCCGGGGCCACGGCCTCCAACGCCTCGCGCACCATGACCACGTCGAGAGCCACCGCCGCCAACTGGTCCGCCCTGGCCCGCGACCTCGACGGCCCCCTGGTCCGCCCGGGCGACGCCGACTGGCCCGCGGCCCGGCAGCTCTACAACACCCGCTTCGACGGCCTGAAGCCCGCCGCGGTCGCGTACGTGTCCCACCCGGAGGACATCCGCACGACCCTGGCCTACGCCCGCACCCACGCCCTGCGGGTGGCGATCCGCAACGGCGGCCACTCCTACGCCGGCTGGTCCTCCGGCGACGGCCGTCTGATCATCGACGTCTCGAAACTCAGCCGCGTCCGGGCCTCCGGCACCACCGCGGTGGTCGGCGCCGGCGCCAAACTCATCGACGTCTACCGCGCCCTGGCCGCCAAGGGCGTCACGATCCCGGCCGGCTCGTGCCCGACGGTCGGTGTCTCGGGCCTCACCCTCGGCGGCGGTCACGGCGTGGTCTCCCGCGCCTACGGCCTGACCTGCGACAGCCTCACCCGGGCCACCCTGATCACCGCCGACGGCAAGCAGCTCATCGCCGACGCCCGTGAGAACAAGGACCTGTTCTGGGCGCTGCGCGGCGCCGGCAACGGCAACTTCGGCGTGGTCACGGAGCTGCACTTCAAGACCCACCCGGCCCCGCAGGGCGTCTCGGCGTACCTGTCCTGGCCCTGGTCGAAGGCGGCCGCGGTGGTGAAGGCCTGGCAGGAGTGGGGCCCGTCGCAGCCCGACGAGATCTGGTCGTCCCTGCACCTGGCGAATGCCGCGGGCGGCACCCCGACCGTCTCGGTCGCGGCGTTCTCCCTCGGCACCCACGGCGAGCTGAAGAACGCCGTCGACCGCCTGGCCGACCGCGTCGGCGCCCCGGCCCGCAGCGTCTCCCTGAAGCGCCGCTCGTACGAGGAGTCGATGGAGGTGTACGCGGGCTGCTCCTCGTTCCCGACGGACGCGCAGTGCCATCTGCCCGGCTCGACCCCGGGGCGTTCCCCGAAGGGCGCGCTGGGCCGCGAGACGTACGCGGCGGCGTCGGACTTCTTCGACCGCTCCCTGTCCACGGCCGGCATCCGCGCGCTGCTCTCGCAGATCGGGTCGGTGCGCGGCGGCACGGGCAGCATCGCGCTGACCGCCCTCGGCGGAGCGGTCAACCGCGTCTCCCCCACGTCCACGGCGTTCGTCCACCGCCGTTCCCGCATGCTGGCCCAGTACATCGGGGCGTGGCGGGCCGGCACGAGCGGTGCGACGGCCCGCGACTGGCTGGCCGCCGCCCACAGGTCGATGCGCCCGTACGCCTCGGGGGCGGCGTACCAGAACTACACGGACCCGACCCTGACCGACTGGCGCAAGGCGTACTACGGGGATGCGGCAACGCGCCTGGCGAAGCTGAAGAAGCAGTACGACCCCGACCGCTTCTTCACGTATCCCCAGGCGCTGTAAGGGGTCCTTTCACCATGAGCGTCCGACCCGGACGGGCATAGTGAAAGGCCCCCTGAGGACCCCTGCGGCCTTACGCGGCGAGGTCGCGCTCCGAGGCCCGCTCACTGCGTGCCTCGGGGATCACCGTGTCCTCTCCGGACGCCCGCCCTCTGCCGCGCACCAGCCACCCCACCCGGGGCGAGCGCTCGACGGCCTTCACCACGGGCGTCAGCAGGGCCATGGCGAGCGGCGACAGCAGCAGCGCCACGGCCGTGCCCAGTGCGAACCCGCCCACGACGTCCGTCGGGTAGTGCACGCCCATGTAGACGCGGATGAACCCGCCGAACAACGCCAGCACGAGCCCGATGAGCCCGAACTTCCGGTCGGCGACGAACAGTCCGACCGCCAGTGCCATGACGATCGTCGCGTGGTCGCTGACGAACGAGTAGTCGGTCTTGCCCTGGACGAGCACTTCGAGCCCCTGGTGGTCCAGGAACGGCCGGGGCCGTTCCACGAACCCCCGTATGGGCACGTTCACCAGCACGGCGACCCCTGCGGCCAGCGGCGCCCAGACCAGTGCCGCCACGGTGGAGGCCGCGTCCTCGTCGCCCCGCCGCCGCACGGTCCACCAGCACCACACCACGAGCAGGACGATGGCGAGCAGCAGCCCGTACTCACCGACGTACTCCATGACGCGGTCGAACCAGGCCGGCGCATCCTTGGCCAGGCCATTGATGTCGTACAGCAGGTCGACGTCAGGGTTCGACCCGGAATCGGCGAGTCCAGCCATGGCGCTGCGGCCCCTTCGTCGTCTCTCCCGGCGCACCTGTGCGTGCGCCGCTCCTGCCACCCCCGTGGTTGTAGATCCGCTTCCGCCGCACGCGTGCGTGACGCGTGCCGAATGAACGTCCGCTCGGCTACGTCATCAGGAACGCATGGTCCCCGTTGATACGTTCCACACTCCACCGAATGATCACGCAGACGTTATCGAAGAGAGATACGTCTTCGCAGCTCAGGGGGTGGGTTCACGGACGGTTCACACCGTCGTGGGCAGTGCTTTCGCGCCATCTTCGGTGACGCGGGTGGCTCCGAAGTAGTCAGGGGTGTCGATCGGGTCGAACCGGATGACGGCGCCGGTCCGGGGCGCGTCGATCATGTACCCGCCTCCGACATAAATGCCGACATGCCGGATGGCTCGGGAATTGGTGAGGTCGTCCGAGAAGAACACCAGGTCGCCGGGGAGCAGTTCGTCCCGCGAGGGGTGCGGACCGGCGTTGTACTGGTCGTTGGCGACGCGCGGCAGCTTGATGCCCACGGTCTCGTAGGCGGCCTGGGTCAGTCCCGAGCAGTCGAAACGTCCGCCCTGCTCAGCGGTGCCGGTACCGCCCCAGAGGTAGGGGGTGCCGAGCTTCTTCTGTGCGTACTCGATCGCGGCGGCTGCCTGCTCGGAGGGGTCGACCCGCCCGACCGGCGCCGCGAAGCTCTCCGAGAGCGTCGTGATCCGCTTCACGTAGTTCCGGGTCTCGCTGTACGGCGGCACGCCCCCGTACTTGATCACCGCGTACGCCCCCGCGTTGTAGGCGGCCAGCATGTTTTCGGTCGGATTCCCGCCAACCTTCTTCACATACGACGCGAGTTCGCAGTCGTAGGAGGCGGCGGAGGGGATCGCGTCCTTCGGATCCCACACGTCACGGTCGCCGTCGCCGTCGCCGTCGATGCCGTGGCTGGCCCACGTTCCGGGGATGAACTGCGCTATGCCCTGTGCGGCCGCGTGGCTCTGGGCCCTCGGGTTGAAGCCGCTCTCCTGGTAGAGCTGCGCGGCGAGCAGGGCCGGGCTGATGGCGGGGCAGAGGTTGCCCCACTTCTGCACGAGGGTCGCGTACGCGGCGGGCACCGAGCCCTTGGCCAGCGATTTCGCCCCGCCTCCCACGCCGTTGACCAGGTTCCCGGCGACGAGGTAGACCCCGACGACCAGCAGCATCACGAAGGCCAGGGCGGAGCTGATGGCGACACTCGCCACGATCCATGCCTTACGCACCGTCAACCGCCCCTCACCACCCAGGAGTCCGTTGGTCAGTGTAGAGGCGGCCGGCACGCCCGGGAATGATCACGGGGAGGAGAGTCGGGGCGGACGGAGGAACGGGCCACAGCACGGGCAGCACGGCGAGAGCACGGCGGATCCGGCCCGGCGCACGGGTTCACGGCCCGTCACGGATCCCCCGCCGCCTGCTCGTACAGCCGCTGCGCCTGCGTGCCGAGGACCACGCTGTAGGAGACGCCCGGGGTCGTCCCGCCCTGGTCGTGCCCGCCGAGGACCCCGACGACCTGCCCGTCCCGGTTCACCCAGGGGCTGCCGCTGGTCCCGCCGCTGAACCCGGGGCACGCGATGCGCTGCTGGGTGCGGCTGTACGCGTGCGGCTCGGCGGTGCAGCCGACGGCCCTCTCGCGCGCGCTGGGATACCCGGTGACGGTCACCGCGGTGGCCCCGGTCGCCGTGCCGGTGACGAACCGGTTCCCGCCGACGGCGTCCTGGACCTCCTCCCCGCCCCGGGGCGCGACCGCGGCGAATCCCACGTCGCTGTCCTCGTCTTGCCCCTCGGCCCACCCGCGGGCCAGGAACCGCCGCCGCACCTTCCACTCCCCGTAGGGCGCCCGTCCGTCCCGGTAGCCCGGCACGAAGACCAGCCCTCCGTCACCGCCCAGACAGTGCGCCGCCGTGACGATCAGATTCCGGTGCGGGGCGTCCACCACGGACGCCGTACAGAAGTGCCGTCCCCCCGCGGCGGGCACGAGCACCCCGACCCGGGCGTCGCGCGCGGTGGCGGTCACCCCGAGCGGCCCGCCCCCGTCGTCGGCGGTGGCGACGGACACGGCGAGGAGGGCGACGAGCATGACGACGACGGCCAGGACGCGCTTCACCGGGGCGACTGTGCCGGACGAAGGTGAGAGGAACGTCAGACGCCTGCCTGCTCGTCCTGCGCGAGCGGGAAGTGTGTGCCCGTCAGTTCCTCCGACACCCGCCACAGCCGCCGGGCCGTCAGCGGATCACCGGCGGCGCGGGAGCGCCCCACCAGGGTCGGGGCCCCGCGCATCTCGCCCAGGCCGTCGGGGCCCACATAGCTCGCGCCCGGAAGATCCTCGGTGGCGGCGTACAGGGTGGGGAGGGCGCCCGCGCGGTCGTCCTGCGCGAAGAACCTGTTGCCGAGGCGCATGAAGGCGCGCAGCACCGGGCTGGCCGCGTGGCTCTGGAGGTTGGTTGCCGCGTACCCGGGGTGTGCGGCCAGGGCGCGGACCGGGGATCCCGACTCCGTGAGGCGGCGCTGGAGTTCCAGGGTGAACAGCAGGTTGGCGAGCTTCGACCGGGCGTAGGCGCGCTGCGGGGTGTAGTTCGCCGCCAGGTCCAGGTCGTCGAAGTCGATCCTCGCGCCGCCCCAGCGGTGGGCGCCCGAGGAGACCGTGACGACGCGGTCGGTGATGTGCGGCAGCAGCAGGTTCGTCAGGGCGAAGTGCCCGAGATGGTTCGTGCCGAACTGCATCTCGAAGCCGTCCTTGGTGCGCTGCCTGGGGAGCATCATCACGCCGGCGTTGTTGACGAGGAGGTGCAGCGGCCCCTGCCAGTCCTCGGCGAAGGACCGCACGGAGGCCAGGTCCGCCAGGTCCAGCCGGCGCACCTCGGTGCTGCCGTGGACGGCCGCCGCCGCGGCCCGCCCGCGCTCGGTGTCCCGTACGGCAAGGACGACGTGCGCCCCCGCCCGGGCGAGCGCGTCGGTCGCGGTGAGGCCGATGCCGCTGTTGGCGCCGGTGACGACGACGGTCCGCCCGCCGAAGTCGGGCAGGCGGTCCGCGCTCCATGTCCCGCCGCTCTGGATGTTCGTCTTCTCAGCCATGACCCGAATGTAGGCGTCGCCAACAATGCTGTCAATGACAACAATGATGGCATCGCCAACATCGGGATACGATGGTGCGCATGCCAGCCAGCCGCCCGGCGGAGAGCCGCCCCTACCACCACGGAGACCTGCGCTCCACCCTGCTCGCCGGCGCGGAACGCACCCTGCGGGAGAAGGGGACCGGCGCGCTGTCGCTGCGCGAGCTGGCCCGGGAGGCGGGCGTCAGCCACGCCGCGCCCGGCCGCCACTTCAAGGACAAGCAGGCCCTGCTCGACGCTCTGGCACTCGTCGGCTACGACCGGCTGGGCCAGGCCCTGTCGGCCGCCGACGACCCCGCCCTCCCGCTGGAGCGGCGGCTCACCGTGCTCGCCCGGGCCTACCTCGCGTTCTCGATCGACAACGCCGAGCTGCTGGAGCTCATGTACGCCCGCAAGCACGAGCCGGACGCCTCCGAGCAGATGGCCGCCGCCGTCGACCGGACGGTGGGCTCCCTGGAGCGGGTCATCGCCGACGCCCAGGAACGCGGCGAGATCGTCGCGGGCGACCCCCAGCACCTGACCCTGCTGACGGGCGCCACCCTCCAGGGCATCGCCTCCTTCGCGGCGGGCGGCATGCTCGCGCCCCAGGCGGCCCTCGACGGCATCGAGGAGTTCGTCCACCTCCTCCTGCACGGCCTCAAGCCCCGCTGATTCCGGCCTCCAGGGTCAAGCCGCCCCCATCGCCCGGCCATCGGCCCGTCAGCGATCAGTAAGCCCCTTGCCTCCTTCAGCAATGCGGAAGTCAGAATTCCGAAACCCGTCTTGTTGTCACGTACCCAACAAGCGATCGTCGTCGCGGGTCGCCGCCCCCGCCGGGAAACGCACCGGCGGTTCCCCCACCCGCAGGCCTCTGCCCACCACTGCCAGGAGGCTGTACCTTGCGCACGACACCCCACAACACCCCCTCCACCCGCCGCAGATGGCGCCGCACGCTCTCCGCCGTCACCGCCACCGCCGCGCTCCTCCTCACCGGCCTCGCCACCGCCGCCCAGGCCCAGGCCGCCGCGGATACGAGCACCTCCAAGGTCACCTGGACCCGTTCCTGCGCCCTGCCACGCCACCAGGGCGAGATGGCCTGCAACGCCCTGCGCGTCACGGGGGGCGTCACCGCCTTCCAGAAGCAGCACGGCATCTCGGCGAAAACCGCCGAAGCCACCTCCCCCTCCGGCTACGGCCCCACCGACCTCCGCAGCGCCTACGGCCTGACCTCCGCCGCCGCGAACAACGGCTCCGGCCGGACCATCGCCATCGTCGACGCCTACGACGACCCGAACGCGGAGTCCGACCTCGCCGCCTACCGCTCGCACTACGGACTGCCCGCCTGCACCACCGCCGACGGCTGCTTCAAAAAGGTGAGCCAGACCGGTTCCACCACCGCCCTCCCCACCGCGGACAGCGGCTGGGCCGGCGAGATCTCCCTCGACCTCGACATGGCGAGCGCGATCTGCCCGAACTGCCACATCACCCTCGTCGAGGCGAAGTCGGCATCCATGGCCAACCTCGGCACCGCCGTCAACGAGGCCGTCGCCCTGGGCGCCAAGTACGTCTCCAACAGCTACGGCGGCGGCGAGTCCTCCTCCGACGCCTCGTACGACTCCGCCTACTTCAACCACCCGGGCGTCGCCATCACCGTCAGCGCGGGCGACGCCGGCTACGGCGCCGAGTACCCGGCGGCGTCGAAGTACGTGACGGCCGTCGGCGGCACCAGCCTCACCGCCTCCTCCACCACCCGCGGCTGGACCGAGAGCGTCTGGCGGACCAGCAGCACCGAGGGCACCGGCTCCGGTTGCTCCGCCTACGACACCAAGCCCACCTGGCAGACCGACACCGGCTGCACCCGGCGCATGATCGCCGACGTCTCGGCCGTCGCCGACCCGGCGACCGGCGTCTCCGTCTACGACACCTACGGCGCCGACGGCCAGGGCTGGGTCACCTACGGCGGCACCAGCGCCTCCGCCCCGATCATCGCGAGCGTCTACGCCCTCGCCGGCACCCCGTCCACCGGCTCCTACCCGGCCAAGTTCCCCTACGCGAACACCTCCGCCCTGAACGACGTGACCAGCGGCAGCAACGGCAGCTGCACCACCAGCTACTTCTGCACCGCCCGGACGGGCTACGACGGTCCGACCGGTCTGGGCACCCCGGAAGGGCTCGGCGCCTTCACCGGCTGACCCCTCCCAGCCGGTGACAGACCGTCACCGGAGAACGCCACCCGGGGCCGTGGGGGCCCGGGGTCGGCCGACGACGAAGGGGCCGCGGCAACCCAGCCGCGGCCCCTTCGCCTTGCCGGGTAGCCTTCACCCCGGGAACACCGGCGCGACCACTCACCCGACCAGCCGTCAGAAACAGCCCACAAAGGTGAGAAAGGCCGCAAGAGGACACAACGACGGAACCACACACCAGGTTCCGCTCCGGCCTCATTGCCCGGCGTGACCAGCCGTGATACACAGAGTGACCATACGATCCTTCGCACACCACCCGTCACCTCCCCTAGGGGCGGGAGCGGAAGGGTGGCAAGGTATTCGTACGAAACCCGCCAATCAATGACGCCAAGTCGACATCCGGCAGCATCATTGTCGGCGAGAATGAGGCCTGACCTCTGCACGACCGCAGAGGGTGCGGAACTACCCAACAGGGGCGGTGACTTACATGCTCTTTGCGGCCGACAAGGGAGACATCAACACCATCATCGGCGGGATCGCTCCGGACTGGGGCCCCTTCGGCAGCCTGGGCAACGAGGCGAAGGTGATGATCGAGGTCGTGATGGCGGTTGCCATCCTGCTCTGCCTCGGCATCGCCATCTGGGGCGCCGCCAAGCAGCGCATCGGAGCGACCGCCCTGCGCGACACCTTCAGCGCGGAGCAGGGCAAGGGCCTCATCATCGCGGGTCTGACGGGAGTCTTCATCATCGGCTCACTCGGCACGCTGTTCACCATCGTGTACGGCATGGCCGTGTAGCCCGGGCACCGACCGCCCGGCCGGGCAGGCCCGGCTCCCCCTCCATCCCACCCGCCCGTCGTGCCCACCGGCTGAGGTTGCGTTTTCCTGATGTCGAGTCACCACACCGCGCCCGCGCGGGAACCAGCACGGCTACCGTCGTACGAGGAGTATGAGAAGTACGACCGGTACGAAGTGTTTCCGCACGACGTCGAGGGGGCGTACGCGGCATGAGTCTCGGTGACGACCACGAGTCCTCCGGTGGCTACGGCGGCACGGGCCAGACCCGCACCCGCCTGCCCGACTCCGGCGACGCCTTCGGCGACCCCCGCCGCCGCTCCTCCCGCAGCCTGGTCACGGTGGTCGGCGTGGTGGTCCTCCTGATCGCAGCGATCGCCTTCGCGAACCGGGGGGACGGCGACACCGAGAGCAGTGGCTCTGGCAGCGACAAGGCAGAGAGCTCGGCGACGGCGCCGACGGGCAAGCAACCCGTGAAGTCGAAGACCGGCGGCATCGCCACCGGCTACGCCCACACCGAGCAGGGCGCCCAGTCCGCAGCCACCAACTACGGCATCGCCCTCGGGTCGGCCGACATGTACAACCTCGAAAAGCGGCACACGATCGTCAACACCGTGTACGCACCCGACGTCGCCGCCACTCAACTGCCCGAGTTCGACCAGGTGTACTCGAAGGAGAGTTTCCTGGAGAAGCTCGGCCTCTCCAAGGACGGTGCCGCGCCGAGCGGCCAGACCTTCGTATCGCGCGTCGTCCCGGTCGGCACCAAGGTCACCTCCTACAACAACAGCACCGCCTCGGTCGCACTCTGGTACACCTCCCTCTTCGGCCTGTCGGGGGAGGGCTCCAAGAACCCCGTGACCGAGAGTTGGTACACCACGACGTACCAGCTGAAGTGGGTCGACGGTGACTGGAAGGTCACCGGCTTCACCCAGAAGGACGGCCCGGTCCCGGTCGGGCGCGACCAAAGAGCCTCCACCGCAGAGGACATGAGCAAGGCCGTCGAG
Source organism: Streptomyces collinus (assembly GCF_031348265.1). NCBI lineage: Bacteria > Bacillati > Actinomycetota > Actinomycetes > Kitasatosporales > Streptomycetaceae > Streptomyces > Streptomyces collinus. The sequence continues at coordinate 4,151,575 of NZ_CP133771.1, forward strand.
GAGTACGGAGGGTTCACCTATGCCCGGTAGGCATCACGTACTCAAGCTCGGCGCCGCGGTCGCAGCCGTGCAGACAGCCGCGGTCCTGCTGGCCACCCGTGCCTTCGCCGCCCCCACCCCCTCCCCGTCACCCAGCAACAACGCCTGTGACCTGCTCAGGGGCGAGGCCAGGGACATCTGCGAAGGCGACACCGGCAGCGGATCCGGCAGCGGAACCTCCCGGCTCGACCCCACCTCCACCCTCGACCCCCTCTCCTCCCTCGCCAAGGGCTGCGCCGACGCCGCCTCCTGGACCGTCGACAAGCTCAGCGAGGCCGTGAAGGAGACCGCCAACGTCGACTTCACCAACCCCAAGTTCCTCCAGCAGTACGCCGTCGTCTTCGCCGCCTCGACGATCCTCACGCTCCTGCTCTGGCTCCTGGCCGTGGCCAAACGAGCCGTCCGCGGCGTGCCCCTGACCACCGCCCTCTCCGAAGCCATCGGTTTCCTGTGGCTCACGGTGCTGGCCTCCGCCTTCACCCCGCTGATCCTCTACACCGTCGTATCGGCCACCGACGGCATCACCGAGGTCCTCGCGAAAGCCACCGGCGACCAGACCGACGCGTTCTTCGGCACGTTCTCCGAGGCCCTCAAGAAGGGCGAGGACATCGGCGGCGGCCCGATCATGCTGATCGTCGTCTCCCTGGTCAGCATCCTCGCCGCCGGCGTCCTCTGGCTGGAGCTCGTCATCAGGGCCGCCCTGCTCTACGTCGGCGCCCTCCTCGGCACCGTCGTCTACGCCGGCCTCGTCGACAAGAACCTGTGGGGCCACGTCCGCCGCTGGGCCGGCATCATGATCGCGGTCATCCTCATCAAGCCGGTCATCGTCATCGTCCTCGGCCTCGCCGGCGCACTCTCCGCCGACGACGGCCCGAACGCCTTCTCCGCCGTCGTCTCCGGCCTCGCCATCATCCTGCTCGCCATCTTCGCCAGCGCGATGATCTACCGCTTCGTCCCCGGCTTCGGCGACGAGATCGCCGGCTCCCGCAACAACCGCCTCATGCAGGGCGCCGAGAGCAAGGCCGCCGCGGTCATCAGCTCCCCGGCCACCCTCGTCGCGCAGGGCATCAAGACCCACAGCTCCCGCGCCGACAACAACGGCGGCGGCAGCCAGTCCTCCGCCCCCCGCCCCAGCAACCCCGCCTCCGGCGGAGTCGCCGCGCACAGTGCGCGCACCTCGAACGGCGGCGGCGGATCTGTCCCCTCCGCCGCACCCGCCCCCCGTTCGAGCAGCCCCGTCAACACTCCCCACGCCAGCAACACCCGCAACAGCAGTTCCAACCGCACGGGAGGTGAAGGGCGTTGACGACCGAGTCCCACGTGTCCCATCCGGTCACGCCCCGCCGGACATACCTGATCGGCCGCGCCCGGCCGAACGCGATCATCGGCCGCAACCGCGAGACCGGCGAGATCGCCCTGATCGTCGTGGGCGCGTTCCTCGGCATGATGTGCGGGCTCCTCGTCCCGGTGCTGTCCCTGCGCATCGTGCTGCTCGCCGGGTTCCCGATGCTGGCGCTGGCCGCGGTGTACGTGCCGTACAAGCACCGCACGTTCTACAGGTGGTTCGAGATCAACCGCAGCTACAAGCGGACCCTCAAGCAAGGCACCACCTACCGCTCCACCGCGATCGAGGCCGGCACCCGGCTGGACGGCAAGGAGATCGAGGTCGGCCCGCCCCCGGGCATCGGCCGCATCACCTGGCTGGCCGCCCCCTTCGGCCCCGACGAGATCGCCGTGCTCCTGCACGCCGACCGCAAGACCGTCACCGCCGCCATCGAGATCGAGGGCCCCGGCGTCGGCCTGCGCGACAGCGAGGACCAGGAAGCTCTCGTCGACCGCTTCGGCACCCTGCTCAAGCACGTCGCCAACGGCGACGGCTTCGTCACCCGCATCCAGATGCTGGCCCGCACCCTCCCGGCCGACCCGGACGCCCACGCCAAGGACGTCGCCGTCCGCGGCGACGAAAAGGCCCTGCCCTGGCTCCAGGAGTCCTACGACCAGCTCCAGTCGATGGTGTCCACCAGCAGCGAGCAGCACCGCGCCTACCTCGTCGCCTGCATGCACTACACGCGCGACCTCGCCGCCGAGGCCAACGCCATGGCCCGCGCCGCCCGCGCCCACGGCGGCAAGGTCGACCGGGACGCCGGACTCGCCGTCGTCATGGCCCGCGAGCTCACCGACATCTGCTCGCGCCTCCAGGAGGCCGACATCCGCGTCCGGCAGCCGCTCGGTCAGGGACGGCTGGCCTCGCTGATCCACTCCATGTACGACCCGGACCACCCCATCGACCACATCCAGGCGATGACCAAGCGCAACGCCTGGCCGGCCGAACTGGACGCCATGGAGCCCACCTACCTCCAGGCCAAGACCCGCGAGTCCTCCACCCGCGCCCCCTGGTGCCACGCCACGGCCTGGGTGAAGGAATGGCCGATGACCCCCGTCGGCGTCAACTTCCTCGCCCCGCTCCTCGTCCACACCCCGGACGTGATCCGCACGGTCGCCGTCACCATGGACCTCGAACCCACCGAGGTCGCCATCGAGCGCATGCTGACGGAGAAGACCAACGACGAGGCCGAGGCCTCCCGCGCCGCCAAGATGAACCGCACGGTCGACCCGCGCGACATCGCCGCCCACTCCCGGCTCGACCAGCGCGGCGAGGACCTCGCCAGCGGCGCGGCCGGCGTCAATCTCGTCGGCTACATCACCGTCTCCTCGCGCAACCCGGACGCACTCGCCCGCGACAAGCGCACGATTAGAGCCTCCGCGGGCAAGTCGTACCTCAAGCTGGAATGGTGCGACCGCGAGCACCACCGCGCCTTCGTGAACACCCTTCCCTTCGCCACCGGCATTCGGAGGTAGGACCTGATGCGGGACCCGCTGTCCGTCCTCACCGACGCCTTCACCTCCTTCCTCTTCGGGAAGGTCGAGACGACCAGGCTCCCGGTGCGCACGTCCACGGGCCAGGCCCAGGCGGTCTACCTCCCGACCGCCGCCCCCGGCCTCGGCGACTCCGGCGTCATCATCGGCCGCGAGGTGTACTCCGGAAAGGGCTACATCTACGACCCCTTCCAGCTCTACGGCCAGCAGCTCCCCGCTCCCCACTGGCTGGTCCTCGGCGAGTCCGGCAACGGCAAGTCGGCGCTGGAGAAGACGTACGTGCTGCGCCAGCTCCGCTTCCGCGACCGCCAGGTCGTCGTCCTGGACGCCCAGGGCGAGGACGGCGTCGGCGAGTGGAACCTCATCGCGCAGGAGCTGGGCATAACCCCCATCCGCCTGGACCCGACGGCGGCCCTGGACATGGGCATCCGCCTCAACCCGCTCGACCCCGCGATCACCACGACGGGCCAGCTGGCCCTGCTCCGGACGATCATCGAGGTCGCCATGGGCCACGGCCTGGACGAACGCTCCGGCTTCGCCCTCAAGGTCGCCCACGCCTACGTCAACGAGACCATCGTCGACCGCCAGCCGGTCCTGACCGACATCGTCGAGCAGCTGCGCCACCCCGAGCCCGAGTCGGCCGAGGCGATGAACGTCGCCATAGACGACGTACGGGCCTGGGGCCTCGACGTCGCCCTGGTCCTGGACCGCCTGGTCGACGGTGACCTGCGCGGCATGTTCGACGGCCCGACGACGGTCGGCATCGACCTCGACGCACCGCTCATCGTCTTCGACCTGTCCCACATCGACCGCAACTCCATCGCCATGCCCATCCTCATGGCGATCGTCGGCGTGTGGCTGGAGCACACCTGGATCCGCCCCGACCGGAAGAAGCGCATCTTCCTGGTCGAGGAGGCCTGGCACATCATCAACAGCCCCTTCGTGGCCCAGCTGTTCCAGCGCCTGCTGAAGTTCGGCCGACGCCTGGGCCTGTCGTTCGTGGCGGTGGTCCACCACCTGTCGGACGTCGTCGACGGGGCAGCCGCCAAGGAAGCGGCGGCGATCCTCAAGATGGCCTCGACCAGGACGATCTACGCCCAGAAAGCCGACGAGGCGAGGGCGACGGGCCGTGTCCTGGGCCTGCCCCGCTGGGCGGTGGAGATCATCCCGACGCTCACCCCCGGCATCGCCGTCTGGGACGTCAACGGCAACGTCCAGGTCGTCAAACACCTGGTCACGGAGACCGAACGCCCACTCGTCTTCACCGACCGCGCGATGACCGAGTCCTCCGCCGACCTCACGGACGACGCCCTGCACGCCGCCGAACTGGAGGCGGAGGAACGGGCCGCGGCCTTCGTGGAGCACCACCTGGGCGACTCCGAATCGACGGTGGCGTAGGCGCAAGGGGAGGACGTGTGAGACCGGACGACCGCCACACCCAGCGGGACGGCCAGGGAGGCATCCCCGACGGCCTGCTGGTCGGCGTACTGGCGTTCCTCCTCGGCATGACCGTGCTGGCGTGGACGGCCACGGGCCTGGCCGCCCTGTTCGCCCACGGCGCCTGGCCGTCCGGCGTCACCTTCGCCCGCACGCCCCTGGCCATGCGCGGCCTCATCGCCCAGCCCCACGACATCCCCGGCGCCTGGCCCGACACACCCCCCGGCGAGCTCTCCGGCTACGGCCTCTTCTGGGGCCTGTTCATCGGCCAGCTGATGGTCCTGGTCGTCCTGACCGTGTTCGTGATGGGCACGCTGGCCCGGTGGCGGGCGGTCCGCGCGAGGCGCCGGGAGGACAGGATCCTGGCGGCACAGGAACCGCCGCTGCCGACCCAGCACGAGACACAGACACCGGCTCCTGCGCAGACACCGGCACAAACAGCAACACCGGCTCCGGAGCACGTGTCGACGGCGGTGCAGCACGAGGTGCCGACGCCCCGCTCGCACGCCCCGGAGCCGGCAGCGGTTCCGGTTCCGCCACCCACCGCCACCGTCCCCACCGCGGCCCCGGCCCCCCTGTTCGCCCAAGAACGGGCGGGCAGGTGGGAAAAGGTCCTCGTAGCCCCGAAGGAAGCCCGCCAGACCACGGCGACCCAGGCGGTGCGCGACGCGGAGGGCCCCGCCCTCGTCGTCACCTCGAACCCCACCCTCTGGCAGGAAACCAAGGACGCCAGAGCCAAACTGGGCCCCACCCACCTCTACGACCCCACCCACCTCTGCGACACCCCGTCCCGGCTGCACTGGTCCCCCACAGCCGGCTGCGAGGACAAGGCGACGGCAATGACGAGGGCCACCGCTCTCCTCAGCCCCGTCCGCCCCACCGCCAAACTCGACCAGGCCCTCAGCGACACAGCCGAGATACTCCTGCGGAGCTACCTGCACGCCGCAGCGATCGACGGCCGCACCATCCGCCATGTCCACCGCTGGTCCCAGGGCACCCAGATCCAGGACGCCGTACGCATCCTGCGCACCAGCCCCAAGGCCGCCCCGGGATCCGCGGGCGAACTCGAAGGCGCCCTCACGGCCCACCCCGAACGCCGTGACATGGCCCAGCAGCTGACGACCCGTGCCCTCGCCGCCCTCTCCACGGTCAATATCCGCGAGGCCTGCACTCCCAACCGAACTGATGCCCTCGCCTTGGATTCCTTCGTCCACGAAGGGGGCACGCTTTATGTGGTGGGGGAATCCATCGAGGACCCCAGGACGAACCCGGGCGCGATGCCCCTCCTGACGGCCCTCGTCTCCAGCGTGGTCGAGCGCGGCCGGCACATGGCCGAACGGTCATCGGCCGGTCGCCTCGACCCACCAATGACGCTCGTCCTGGACGACGTCGCGGCCGTGGCCCCGCTTCCCCAGCTTCCGGAGCTGCTGGCCACCGGAGCGGACCGGGGCATGCCGACCCTGGCCCTGCTCCGGTCCCGCGAACAGGGCCGAGCCCGCTGGCCGCACGACGAACTGCCCGTCTAGGGCCTGTCACTCCCGCTCAAGCACGAACTCCAGCTCCAGCTCCCCGGCGTCCACCAGCGACACCGTCACCCCGCTCGGCAGGAACCCCACCCGCCGGTAGAACCGCTGTGCCCGCCCGTTCTCCTCGTGCACGATGAGCCGCACGCGCTCAAGACCCCGCCCCCACGACCACTCCAGGGCCGCGTCGAACAGCACCTCGGTCAGCCCGCTCCCGCGCTCCTCGGGCCGTACGAACACGCCGACCAGATGCCCCTGCTTCCGCTCCACCGGAAACCCGGCCCAGTCCGTCGTCCCGGGCTCCTCCACGAGCACGGTCAGGGTCGCCACCCACCGCCCGTCCGGCCCCTCGGCGATGATCTGCTGCGCCCCGTCCGCCCCCTCGGCGGCCCCCGCGGTCCGCTCCTGCCAGAAGGCGTCCGGCCGGGCCGCCGCCTCTTCGTAGGTCTCCAGGAAGGCCAGGTGCGCCACCGGGTCCCGCAGCGCCGCCAGCCGCAGCTCCTTCGCCGCAGGCCACTCATCAGCACGGACGGACCGGATCACATAGCTCATACGGCCACGGTAGTACCCGGGTACGACACCCCTCACCCCAATTACCCCGCCGGTCCGACGCCCGCGGCCCCCGCACGCACGAGCATCGAACCATGCTGACGGCACACGAACTCACCAAGCGCTACGGCGACCGGACGGTCGTCACGGACCTGTCCTTCACCGTCCGCCCCGGCACCGTCACCGGCTTCCTCGGCCCGAACGGCGCAGGCAAGTCCACGACCATGCGGATGCTCCTCGGCCTCGACGCCCCCACCCGCGGCCACGCCACCGTGGGCGGACGCTCCTACGCCGCCCACCCGGCGCCCCTCACCGAGGTCGGCGCCCTGCTGGAAGCCCGCTCGGTCCACCCCGGCCGCACCGCGAACCACCACCTGCGCGCCCTCGCCCACACCCACGGCATCCCCCGCGCCCGGGTCGACCACGTCCTCGGCCTCACCGGCCTGACCGACGTCGCCCACCGCCGCGTCAAGGGCTTCTCCCTCGGCATGGGACAGCGCCTCGGCATCGCCGCCGCCCTCCTCGGCGACCCGGCCACGCTCATCCTCGACGAGCCGGTCAACGGCCTCGACCCGGAGGGCGTCCTGTGGATCCGCAACCTGCTCAAGTCCCTCGCCGCGGAAGGCCGCACGGTCCTCGTCTCCTCCCACCTGATGAGCGAGATGGCCCTCACCGCCGACCACCTCGTCATCATCGGCCGCGGCCGCCTCCTCGCCGACACGACGGTCACCGACTTCGTCCGCGACTCCGGCGCGGGCACCACCAAGGTCGTCACCCCGGAGGCCACCGCCCTCGCAGACCTCCTGACCGCACCCGGCGTCGACATCACCACCGACACCCCCGGCACCCTCCACATCCGCGGCACGGACGCCCGGCACATCGGCCGCACCGCAGCCGCCCACGGCATCGCCCTCTACGAACTGACCCCCAACGCCGCCTCCTTGGAGGAGGCCTTCATGGACCTCACCCGCGACGCGCTGGAGTACCCGGCGACCCTGGAAGGAGCAGCGGCATGACCACGGCGACCCTCCCCTACCGCGTGACCCCCGCCCGCGTCCTGCGCTCCGAGTGGCACAAGCTCTGGACCCTGCGCTCCACCTGGATCAACCTCGCCGTCACGAGCCTCCTGACCGCCGCGATGGGCGCGGGCCTCGGCGCCGCCTACGACGGTTCCGGCGAAGGCGGTATGGACCCCGTCATGTTCGCCCTGCTCGGCACCCAGTTCGCCACCATCAACCTCGGCGTGCTGGGCATCCTGGCCACCGCCGGCGAGTACTCCACGGGCCAGATCCGCGCCACGATGACCGCGGTCCCCCGCCGCCTGCCCGTCCTGTGGTCCAAGGCCGCCGTCCTGGCCGGGGTCATCCTCCCCCTCACCCTGGCGACGAACCTCCTCACGTTCCCCCTGGCCCAGTCCTTCCTCAACGGCACCGACCTCTCCGCCTCCCTCGGCGACCCAGGCGTCCTGCGCGCTCTCGCGGGCAACGCGGCCGGCCTCACCCTCCTCGCCGTCCTCGCCCTCGGCATCGGCGCCCTGCTCCGCTCGGTCCCCACGGCCATCGGCGCCTTCATCGGCCTGGTCATGATCCTCCCGGAGATCCTGGCCATGCTCCCGTACGCCTTCGTCGACGACGCCGTCCGCTACTTCCCCGGCAAGGCACTGGAAGCCCTCACCACGGCCCAGCCCCAGCCCGGAGCCGCCTCCCCGGGCGCCTCCCTGCTGGCCATGCTTCTGTGGACGGCGACCATCCTCACGGTGGCCGCGACGGTCCTGCGCCGCAAAGACGTATGACGCCCGGCACCGAACCCCCCACGATGGACCCCGTGACGGAAAACCGGGCGCCGGAGCCCCTCACCGAGTACGCCCAGCGCCTCACCCACAAGGTGCGCGCCTTCGACCGACGCCACCCGCTGCTGTGGGACCTCCACTTCACCGGCTTCTGGGTCACCGCCGCCCTCATCGACTACGCCGGCGGCGGCTGGCGCAACAACGCCCATCACCTCGGCGTCCCCGGCTGGCTCCTCCTGACCCTGAGCCTCGGCCTGTCGGCCCCGCTCCTGTGGCGCCGCACCCACCCCGGTGCGGTCCTGACCGCCATGGCCCCCTTCGCCCTCGTCAACGCCTGGACCGGCGCCGCCCTCCAGGCAGCGCTGCTCCAACTGGTCCTCGTCTACCATCTGGCCCTGCGCCGTCCGCTGCGCAACCTGTGGTGGGCGACGGCCCTGGTGATCGCCCCGGTCCTCGTGTCGGCCCTCCGCCACGGCGAGGGCACCTGGGACCAGCAGATCGGCTCACACCTGATGTCCATCACCGTGGCCGCCCTCATCGGTGCCACGGTCCGCACCCGCCGCGACTACACCGAGGCCCTGGAGGACCGCGCCCGCCGCCTGGAGACCGAACGCGACCAGCAGGCCCAGCTCGCCGCCGCCGCCGAACGCGCCCGCATCGCCCGCGAGATGCACGACATCATCGGCCACAACCTCTCCGTCATCACCGGCCTCGCCGACGGCGGCCGATACGCGGCCGCCAAGTCCCCCGATCGCGCGGCCCAGGCCCTCGACGCCATCGCCACCACCAGCCGCCAGGCCCTCACCGAACTCCGCCGCCTCCTCGACGTCCTGCGCGAGGAAGAGCGGCAACAGGCCGACCTGACCCCCCAGCCGGGCCTCACCGACCTCGACCGGCTCCTCGACGGCGTACGCTCCGCCGGCCTCCCCGTCAGCACCACCACCCACGGCGACCCCACCCTCCCCCCGGGCCGCCAGCTCACCGTCTACCGCGTCATCCAGGAAGCCCTCACCAACACCCTCAAACACGGCGGCCCCCACGCCACCGCGGAGATAGAGCTCTTCTACGAGGAGAAGTCCGCCGTCTCCGTCACGATCACCGACACCGGCAACGGCAGCCGCACCGACAGGACTTCCCGGGACGGCCGCGGGCTCCCCGGAATGCGCGAGCGAACGGCCCTGTACGGCGGCACACTTGAGGCCGGCCCCCGCCCCGACCCTGAGCGGGGCTGGCGTGTCCGCCTGTCTCTCCCGGAGGAGTCCCCGCAGTGACCACGGTCCTCATCGCCGACGACCAGCCCCTTCAGCGCTTCGGCTCCCGCATGCTGCTGGAGAGTCAGGACGACATGACGGTCGTGGGCGAGGCGGCGAACGGCAGCGAAGCGGTCCGCCTCGCGGCCGAGCTCCACCCCGACGTCGTCCTCATGGACATCCGCATGCCCGGCCTCGACGGGATCGAGGCGACCCGCCGCATCACCGCCGCCGGCGACCGCACCCGCATCCTGATCGTCACCACCTTCGACCTGGACGAGTACGCCTACGCCGGGCTCCGCGCAGGCGCCTCCGGCTTCCTCGTCAAGGACGCCCAGCCCGAGGAACTCCTCGCCGGCATCCGCGCGGTGGCCACGGGAGACGCGGTGGTCGCCCCCAGCCTGACCCGCCGCCTCCTGGACGCCTACGTCCACCACCTGCCGACCGGCCCCTCGTCGGAAGCCCTGTCCCAGGACGACCCGCGTCTCGCTTCCCTGACGGACCGGGAACGCGAAATCCTTACGGTCATCGGCAAGGGCTGGACCAACACGGAGATAGCCACGCGTCTCCACCTGGCCGAATCGACGGTGAAAACCCACGTGGGCCGTATTCTCGCCAAGACCGGCTCCCGCGACCGCATTCAGGCGGTCATCCTGGCGTACGACACCAAGCTGGTCCAGACGTCCTGAAACGCAGAAAACCCCCGCATCCGAAGATGCGGGGGTTTTCCCAAAAATTGTTCGGCGGCGTCCTACTCTCCCACAGGGTCCCCCCTGCAGTACCATCGGCGCTGTAAGGCTTAGCTTCCGGGTTCGGAATGTAACCGGGCGTTTCCCCTACGCTATAACCACCGAAACACTATGAAACTGTCGAACAATGCCGCACCATACCGTGACCATGGCATGGGGCCGTTCGTGGTTTCAGAACCAACACAGTGGACGCGAGCAACTGAGGACAAGCCCTCGGCCTATTAGTACCGGTCAACTCCACACGTTACCGTGCTTCCATATCCGGCCTATCAACCCAGTCGTCTACTGGGAGCCTTACCCTCTCAAGGAGGTGGGAATACTCATCTCGAAGCAGGCTTCCCGCTTAGATGCTTTCAGCGGTTATCCCTCCCGAACGTAGCCAACCAGCCATGCCCTTGGCAGAACAACTGGCACACCAGAGGTTCGTCCGTCCCGGTCCTCTCGTACTAGGGACAGCCCTTCTCAATATTCCTACGCGCACAGCGGATAGGGACCGAACTGTCTCACGACGTTCTAAACCCAGCTCGCGTACCGCTTTAATGGGCGAACAGCCCAACCCTTGGGACCGACTCCAGCCCCAGGATGCGACGAGCCGACATCGAGGTGCCAAACCATCCCGTCGATATGGACTCTTGGGGAAGATCAGCCTGTTATCCCCGGGGTACCTTTTATCCGTTGAGCGACGGCGCTTCCACAAGCCACCGCCGGATCACTAGTCCCGACTTTCGTCCCTGCTCGACCCGTCGGTCTCACAGTCAAGCTCCCTTGTGCACTTACACTCAACACCTGATTGCCAACCAGGCTGAGGGAACCTTTGGGCGCCTCCGTTACTCTTTAGGAGGCAACCGCCCCAGTTAAACTACCCATCAGACACTGTCCCTGATCCGGATCACGGACCCAGGTTAGACATCCAGCACGACCAGACTGGTATTTCAACGACGACTCCCCCTGAACTGGCGTCCAGAGTTCACAGTCTCCCAGCTATCCTACACAAGCCGAACCGAACACCAATATCAAACTGTAGTAAAGGTCCCGGGGTCTTTCCGTCCTGCTGCGCGAAACGAGCATCTTTACTCGTAGTGCAATTTCACCGGGCCTATGGTTGAGACAGTCGAGAAGTCGTTACGCCATTCGTGCAGGTCGGAACTTACCCGACAAGGAATTTCGCTACCTTAGGATGGTTATAGTTACCACCGCCGTTTACTGGCGCTTAAGTTCTCAGCTTCGCCCAGACGAATCTGAGCTAACCGGTCCCCTTAACGTTCCAGCACCGGGCAGGCGTCAGTCCGTATACATCGCCTTACGGCTTCGCACGGACCTGTGTTTTTAGTAAACAGTCGCTTCTCGCTGGTCTCTGCGGCCACCCCCAGCTCACCGAGTAAATCGGATCACCGAGTGTGGCCCCCCTTCTCCCGAAGTTACGGGGGCATTTTGCCGAGTTCCTTAACCATAGTTCACCCGAACGCCTCGGTATTCTCTACCTGACCACCTGAGTCGGTTTAGGGTACGGGCCGCCATGAAACTCGCTAGAGGCTTTTCTCGACAGCATAGGATCATCCACTTCACCACAATCGGCTCGGCATCAGGTCTCAGCCTTGTGTGATCCGGATTTGCCTGGATCACGGCCTACACCCTTACCCCGGGACAACCACCGCCCGGGATGGACTACCTTCCTGCGTCACCCCATCACTCACCTACTAACCGCTTGGTTCAGCGGCTCCACCACTCCCCTTTGCCCGAAGGCTCCAGGGCGGCTTCACGGCCTTAGCATCACGATGCTCGATGTTTGACGCTTCACAGCGGGTACCGGAATATCAACCGGTTATCCATCGACTACGCCTGTCGGCCTCGCCTTAGGTCCCGACTTACCCTGGGCAGATCAGCTTGACCCAGGAACCCTTAGTCAATCGGCGCACACGTTTCTCACGTGTGAATCGCTACTCATGCCTGCATTCTCACTCGTGAACCGTCCACAACTACCTTCCGGTGCTGCTTCACCCGGCACACGACGCTCCCCTACCCATCACGATCCCCGTTGGGGGTACATATCGCAATGACACGACTTCGGCGGTACGCTTGAGCCCCGCTACATTGTCGGCGCGGAATCACTAGACCAGTGAGCTATTACGCACTCTTTCAAGGGTGGCTGCTTCTAAGCCAACCTCCTGGTTGTCTCTGCGACTCCACATCCTTTCCCACTTAGCGTACGCTTAGGGGCCTTAGTCGATGCTCTGGGCTGTTTCCCTCTCGACCATGGAGCTTATCCCCCACAGTCTCACTGCCGCGCTCTCACTTACCGGCATTCGGAGTTTGGCTAAGGTCAGTAACCCGGTAGGGCCCATCGCCTATCCAGTGCTCTACCTCCGGCAAGAAACACACGACGCTGCACCTAAATGCATTTCGGGGAGAACCAGCTATCACGGAGTTTGATTGGCCTTTCACCCCTAACCACAGGTCATCCCCCAGGTTTTCAACCCTGGTGGGTTCGGTCCTCCACGAAGTCTTACCTCCGCTTCAACCTGCCCATGGCTAGATCACTCCGCTTCGGGTCTTGAGCGTGCTACTGAAACGCCCTATTCGGACTCGCTTTCGCTACGGCTTCCCCACACGGGTTAACCTCGCAACACACCGCAAACTCGCAGGCTCATTCTTCAAAAGGCACGCAGTCACGAGATGGAAGCAAGCTTCCATCCGACGCTCCCACGGCTTGTAGGCACACGGTTTCAGGTACTATTTCACTCCCCTCCCGGGGTACTTTTCACCATTCCCTCACGGTACTATCCGCTATCGGTCACCAGGGAATATTTAGGCTTAGCGGGTGGTCCCGCCAGATTCACACGGGATTTCTCGGGCCCCGTGCTACTTGGGTGTCTCTCAAACGAGCCGCTGATGTTTCGACTACGGGGGTCTTACCCTCTACGCCGGACCTTTCGCATGTCCTTCGCCTACATCAACGGTTTCTGACTCGTCCCACGGCCGGCAGACCGTGGAAGAGAGATCCCACAACCCCGCATACGCAACCCCTGCCGGGTCTCACACGTATACGGTTTAGCCTCATCCGGTTTCGCTCGCCACTACTCCCGGAATCACGGTTGTTTTCTCTTCCTGCGGGTACTGAGATGTTTCACTTCCCCGCGTTCCCTCCACTTGCCCTATGTGTTCAGACAAGGGTGACAGCCCATGACGACTGCCGGGTTTCCCCATTCGGAAACCCCCGGATCAAAGCCTGGTTGACGACTCCCCGGGGACTATCGTGGCCTCCCACGTCCTTCATCGGTTCCTGGTGCCAAGGCATCCACCGTGCGCCCTTAAAAACTTGGCCACAGATGCTCGCGTCCACTGTGCAGTTCTCAAACAACGACCAGCCACCCATCACCCCGCCCTCTACAGGCGAGTTCACTGGGGCCGGCGACTGAGGAAGTTCATTCCCTCAGACACCCAACAGCGTGCCCGGCCAAGTCCCGTCCGGAGATCATGCGTTCCACGCTCTTACGAGCAGTACTAGCAGCCTCCGACCCGAGGTCCTGGCCGAATAGTCAACGTTCCACCCATGAGCAACCAGCATCAGACATTCGCTGATGTACTGGCCTCTGACCTCACCCCGAAGGGATCGGTAAGAAGTGCTCCTTAGAAAGGAGGTGATCCAGCCGCACCTTCCGGTACGGCTACCTTGTTACGACTTCGTCCCAATCGCCAGTCCCACCTTCGACAGCTCCCTCCCACAAGGGGTTGGGCCACCGGCTTCGGGTGTTACCGACTTTCGTGACGTGACGGGCGGTGTGTACAAGGCCCGGGAACGTATTCACCGCAGCAATGCTGATCTGCGATTACTAGCGACTCCGACTTCATGGGGTCGAGTTGCAGACCCCAATCCGAACTGAGACCGGCTTTTTGAGATTCGCTCCACCTCGCGGTATCGCAGCTCATTGTACCGGCCATTGTAGCACGTGTGCAGCCCAAGACATAAGGGGCATGATGACTTGACGTCGTCCCCACCTTCCTCCGAGTTGACCCCGGCGGTCTCCCGTGAGTCCCCAGCACCACAAGGGCCTGCTGGCAACACGGGACAAGGGTTGCGCTCGTTGCGGGACTTAACCCAACATCTCACGACACGAGCTGACGACAGCCATGCACCACCTGTACACCGACCACAAGGGGGCGCCCATCTCTGGACGTTTCCGGTGTATGTCAAGCCTTGGTAAGGTTCTTCGCGTTGCGTCGAATTAAGCCACATGCTCCGCCGCTTGTGCGGGCCCCCGTCAATTCCTTTGAGTTTTAGCCTTGCGGCCGTACTCCCCAGGCGGGGCACTTAATGCGTTAGCTGCGGCACGGACAACGTGGAATGTTGCCCACACCTAGTGCCCACCGTTTACGGCGTGGACTACCAGGGTATCTAATCCTGTTCGCTCCCCACGCTTTCGCTCCTCAGCGTCAGTATCGGCCCAGAGATCCGCCTTCGCCACCGGTGTTCCTCCTGATATCTGCGCATTTCACCGCTACACCAGGAATTCCGATCTCCCCTACCGAACTCTAGCCTGCCCGTATCGACTGCAGACCCGGGGTTAAGCCCCGGGCTTTCACAACCGACGTGACAAGCCGCCTACGAGCTCTTTACGCCCAATAATTCCGGACAACGCTCGCGCCCTACGTATTACCGCGGCTGCTGGCACGTAGTTAGCCGGCGCTTCTTCTGCAGGTACCGTCACTTTCGCTTCTTCCCTGCTGAAAGAGGTTTACAACCCGAAGGCCGTCATCCCTCACGCGGCGTCGCTGCATCAGGCTTTCGCCCATTGTGCAATATTCCCCACTGCTGCCTCCCGTAGGAGTCTGGGCCGTGTCTCAGTCCCAGTGTGGCCGGTCGCCCTCTCAGGCCGGCTACCCGTCGTCGCCTTGGTGAGCCACTACCTCACCAACAAGCTGATAGGCCGCGGGCTCATCCTGCACCGCCGGAGCTTTCGAACCATCTGGATGCCCAGACGGATCAGTATCCGGTATTAGACCCCGTTTCCAGGGCTTGTCCCAGAGTGCAGGGCAGATTGCCCACGTGTTACTCACCCGTTCGCCACTAATCCCCACCGAAGTGGTTCATCGTTCGACTTGCATGTGTTAAGCACGCCGCCAGCGTTCGTCCTGAGCCAGGATCAAACTCTCCGTGAATGTTTTCCCGTAATCGGGATGACACGCACGAGAGCGGAACAGTCAGGCGGAATAGGCCCGACCGTTCACAGCGTCCTCGCTGTGTTTTTTCAAAGGAACCTCGACCATCGGTTGTCCGATGGACGGGGTATCAACATATCTGGCGTTGACTTTTGGCACGCTGTTGAGTTCTCAAGGAACGGTCGCTTCCTTTGTACTCACCCTCTCGGGCTTTCCTCCGGGCGCTTCCCTTCGGTCTTGCGTTTCCGACTCTATCAGATCTTTCCGATCCGATTTCCTCGGTGCTTTCCAGGTTCCCGCTTCCGCGTTTCCCTTTCCGGCGGTTCCGACTCTATCAGATCCTTTCGGGCCTGATCCCCGGTCAGCGGGGTTTGTCTTCGCGGCTGTTGGGCCGTTCCGACGTCCCTAACCTTAGCGCGCCCTCTCGGCGATTCCCAAATCGACGCCGTTCGGAGTCGATCAGATCGTCGAGTCCCAATTCGAATTGAATTCGGGCACGCCGAAAACAACCCCATCGGGATGTCGAGCTGGTGGTTTGGGTGCCGCTGCTGCGGCGGAAGTGCTGTCGAAGAACCGTTACGGCTCTGCGGCAACCCGAAGAACTTTACGGATCCGGCATGGGGCTGTCAAGCGACCCTGTCAAGATCTTTTCGGCCCGGGTGTCAGTCCAGGTCGGTGAGACGCCCGCCGGCGTCCGGCTGCGCGTGCTCGACCCGGCGCAGCAGGCGTGTGAGCACTTCGCCCAGTGCCGTGCGCTCGTCGGGGGACAGGTCCTGGAGCAGGTCCTCCTCGAAGACCGACGCCAGGCGCATCGCCTCCAGCCACTTCTCTCGCCCCTCGGATGTCAGCTCCACGATGACTCGTACGCGGTTGGACTCGTCTCGCTCACGGGTCACCAGAGATTCGGCGACCATGCGGTCGATCCGGTGGGTCATTGCGGCCGGAGTGAGGCCGAGACGCTTGGCGAGGTCGCTGGGGCCCAGGCGGTAGGGAGCTCCGGAGAGGACGAGGGCCTTGAGGACCTCCCACTCCGCGTTGCTGATGCCGAGGGCCGAGGTCTGACGGCCGTAGGCGACGTTCATGCGGCGGTTCAGGCGGGAGAGGGCCGAGACGATCTGCTCGACCTGGGGGTCTAGGTCCTGGAACTCGCGCTGGTACGCGGCGATCTGCTCTTCGAGGGTCGGCTCGCTGGGGCCGGGGGTGTCGCCCATGTGCGCAGTATCGCACGGCCGTTCTTTGCCTTGAAGTCCTTGGGTATGTACTCTTTAGCTTCGAACTTTAGTTTCGAAGTCTTCACTCCTAACTTGTGAGAGAGGTGAACGTGACCAGGGCGATGGGCGCAGCGATGCGCCGGATTCACGTGGGTAACGCACTCAGCGCGTTCGGGCTCGGCTTCACGGTCCCGTACCTGTACGTCTATGTGGCGCAGGTGCGAGGGCTTGGGGCCATGACGGCGGGTCTCGTACTCGCCGTCTTCGCCGTGGCCGCGCTGGTGGTGCTGCCGTTCGCCGGGCGGGCCATCGTCCGGCGGGGCCCGCTGCCGGTGTTGCTCGCCGCCCTGGTCACCGCCGCTCTGGGCGCGCTCAGCCTGGGCATCGCCAGCAGTGCGGCGGCCGTGCTGGTGTCGGCCTCCCTGTTGGGGGCGGGGCAGGCCGTGATGCAGCCGGCGCTCGCGACGATGATCGTGGACTGCTCGTCGGCCGAGACGCGGTCGCGTGCCTTCGCCATGCAGTTCTTCCTGCAGAACCTCGGGCTCGGCGTCGGCGGTCTCATCGGCGGGCATCTGGTCGACACCACCAGCGCCGCCTCCTTCACTCTGCTCTTCGCGATCGAGGCGGCGATGTTCCTGCTGCTGGTCGTGGTGATGGTGACCGTGCGGATGCCGCACGCGCCGCGGATCGAGGACGCCCCGAAGGCGTCTGGCCGTGGCAGCTGGAAGCAGCTGATGGGTAACCGGGCCATGGTGCAGCTGTGCGTGCTGGGCTTTGTGCTGTTCTTCGCCTGCTACGGGCAGTTCGAGTCGGGGCTGAGTGCGTACGGGGTCGAGGCCGCGGGGATCTCCACGTCCGCGCTCGGGACCGCGCTCGCCGCCAACACGCTGGTGATCGTCGTCGCGCAGTTCGCCGTGCTCCGGTTCGTGGAGCGGCGCCGGCGGTCGCGGGTGATCGCCGCCGTCGGACTGATCTGGGCCGTGGCGTGGGCCGTCGCCGGGTACGCGGGGCTCGGGCACGGGAGCCAGGAGATGGCGACGGCCGCGTTCGTCTCGACGTACGCACTGTTCGGGCTGGGTGAGGCAATGCTGTCGCCGACCGTGGCCCCGCTGGTCGCGGATCTCGCGCCGGAGGGGATGGCGGGGCAGTACAACTCGGCTTTCGCCCTGGTGAAGCAGCTCGCGCTGGCCGTCGGGCCTGCGGTGGGCGGGCCGCTGGGGGCCTCACTGCACGCGCCGTACATCGTGGCGTTCCTGGTGTTCTCCCTGGGGATCACCGTCCTGGCCGTGCGGTTGGGGCGGCAGCTGACCGATGTGCAGGATCAGCCGTGGCTCGGGAAGAGCCGGGTCGTGGCGCGGGGTGGGGCGCCCGTTTCCGCGGACGTCTGACCCGGCGCGCTCACGTCGGCTGCGTGCGCGGCAGGGCGAACTCGCACCACACCGCCTTGCCGCCGCCCGGTGTGCGGCGGCAGCCCCAGTTCGACGCGATCGTGGCGACGATGGCGATGCCCCGGCCCGATTCGTCGCCCGGTTCCGCGCGGCGGCGTCTGGGGAGGTGGTCGTCGCCGTCGGTGACCTCGATGATCAGCCGTCTGTCCGTGCGGCGCAGGCGCAGTCTCATCGGCGGGGTGCCGTGCTGGAGGGAGTTGGCGACCAGTTCGCTGGTGGCCAGGACGCCCAGGTCGTGCAGATCGGCGGGGAAGCGCCAGCTGGTCAGCACGCCGGAGGCGAAGGCACGCGCGCGGGGGGCCGCTTCCACGCCGCCCAGGAGTTCCAGGGCGGCGTTGCGGAAGAGCTCGCTGTCCGCTCCCGTGCGGGCGGGGTGCTGGAGGACCAGGACGGCCACGTCGTCGTCGTGGTCGGGTGTCACTCCCGCCGAGCGGACCAGGCGGTCGCAGACGACCTGGGGGGTGCCGGTGGCTCCGGCCAGGGCGCTTTCCAGGGCGGCGATGCCCTCGTCCAGGTCCGCGTCGCGGCGCTCGACCAGGCCGTCCGTGTAGAGGACGGCCGTGGAGCCGGGGGCGAGGGGGATCGAGCCCGAGGTGTGCATCCAGCCGCCGGTGCCGAGCGGGGGGCCGGTGGGTTCTTCGGCGCGCAGGACCGTGCCGTTCTCGTCGCGGACGAGGATCGGGAGGTGGCCCGCCGAGGAGTAGATCAGCTTGCCCTCGTTCGGGTCGTGGATGGCGTACGCGCAGGTGGCGATCTGGTTGGCGTCGATCTCGGCGGCCAGGCCGTCCAGGAGCTGGAGGACCTCGTGCGGGGGGAGGTCGAGGCGGGCGTAGGCGCGGACCGCCGTGCGGAGCTGGCCCATGACCGCCGCGGCGCGGACGCCCCGGCCCATGACGTCGCCGATGACCAGGGCCGTGCGGCCGCCGCCCAGGGTGATGACGTCGTACCAGTCGCCGCCGACCGCGGCTTCCGTGCCGCCGGGGTGGTAGGTGGCGGCGATGCGCAGGTCGTCCGGCTGTTCGAGCTCCTGGGGGAGCAGGGAACGCTGCAGGGTGACCGCCGTTTCGCGCTGGCGGCGTTCGCTGGCACGCAGGCGTTCGGCCGCTTCGGCGTGGTCGGTGACGTCGGTGGCGAAGACGAGGACGCCGCGGCCGTCGCTGCCGCCCTTGCCGTCGCCCTGGGCGACCGGGGTGCAGGTGAAGGTGTAGGAGCGGCCGTCGGGGGCCTTGCGGGACTTGACCGTGCGCGGCTTGCCACTGCGCTGGACCTGGTCCAGGAGGGGGAACAGGCCGAGGCCGTCCAGCTCGGGGAGGGCCTCGCGCGCGCGTTCACCCAGGGGGCGTACGCCGAAGGCGGTCGTGTAGGCGTCGTTGACGTAGGCGATGCGGTGGTCGGGGCCGTGGACCAGGGCGACGAGGGACGGGACGCGGTCGAGGACCTCACGCACCCGCAGTTCGTCGACGGCGGGTACGGACGGTGACTCGTCGGTCAGTTGTTCGGCACGGGCGGCGGGTACGGAGCCTTCCCCCCGCCGGTCCGGGGAGGCCGTCTGCTCGGTCCGCGCTGCGGCGCGGCGCTGCGTTCCGGGGAGCCGGGCGCTCCAGCGCGTGAAGTTCACGAATCCTTGCCTCGTGTAGTGGTCGGCGGCCGGCACCGGAACCGGCCGGGGCCCCGGAGGGCCCGCACCGGGACGTGGGGTGGCACGCCCGCGGTGGTGGACCAGTCTGGCAGTGCGCGGACCGGACCGACATCCGTCAGACGCCGGGCCGGCCGGTGGAGTTCCTGGGTCCGGTCAGGACGACCCCTTCGGGTTGTTCGGGGGGTCCTGAGAAGGCTTTCCACCGGCCGCGAGTTCGAACTCCGCCCGGGGGTGTTCGAGTGAACCCAGGGAGACGATCTCCCGTTTGAACAGACCGGACAGGGCCCATTCGGCGAGCACGCGCGCCTTGCGGTTGAAGGTGGGCACGCGGCTGAGGTGGTAGGCGCGGTGCATGAACCAGGCGGGGTAGCCCTTGAGCTTGCGCCCGTAGACGTGGGCGACGCCCTTGTGCAGGCCCAGGGAGGCGACCGAGCCGGCGTAGGCGTGTTCGTACGTCTCCAGGGGTTCGCCGCGCAGGGAGTGGACGATGTTGTCGGCGAGGACCTTGGCCTGGCGGACGGCGTGCTGGGCGTTGGGGGCGCACTCGCGGCCCGGTTCCTCGGCGGTGACATCGGGGACGGCGGCGGCATCTCCCGCGGCCCAGGCGTGCGTGGTGCCCTCGACCGACAGCTCCGGCGTGCAGGTGAGGCGTCCGCGGCCGTTGCGGGGCAGGTCGGTGGCGGCGAGCACCGGGTGGGGTTTCACGCCGGCGGTCCAGACGACCGTACGGGTGGGGAAGCGGGCGCCGTCGCTGAGGACGGCGACCCGGTCGGCGCAGGATTCGAGGCGGGTCTCCAGGCGCACGTCGATGTTGCGGCGGCGCAGCTCGGTGACGGTGTAGCGGCCCATCTCCTCGCCGACCTCGGGCAGGATGCGGTCCGAGGCCTCGACGAGGATCCACTTCATGTCGTCGGGCTGGATGTTGTGGTAGTAGCGCGCGGCGTAGCGGGCCATGTCCTCCAGTTCGCCGAGTGCCTCCACGCCCGCGAAGCCGCCGCCGACGAAGACGAAGGTGAGGGCCGCGTCGCGGATCGCGGGGTCGCGGGTGGAGGAGGCGATGTCCATCTGCTCGATGACGTGGTTGCGCAGGCCGATGGCCTCCTCGACGGTCTTGAAGCCGATGCCGTGGTCGGCGAGGCCGGGGACCGGCAGGGTGCGCGAGACGGAGCCGGGGGCGAGGACGAGCTGGTCGTAGGAGAGCCGCTGTCCGCCCATGCCCTCCTCCTCGGTGGCGAGGGTGGTGACGGTGGCGGTGCGTTTGGCGTGGTCGACGGCGGTGACCTCGCCGATCAGGATCCGGCACCGGTCGAGGACGCGGCGCAGCGGTACGACGACGTGGCGGGGCGAGATGGCGCCCGCCGCGGCCTCGGGGAGGAACGGCTGGTAGGTCATGTACGGGTCGGGGGTGACGACGGTGATCTCCACCTCGCCCCGGTCCAGTTCCCGTTTCAGTCTGCGCTGCAGGCGCAGGGCCGTGTACATCCCGACGTAGCCACCACCGACAACGAGAATGCGCGCACGTTCCTTCACCATCCCATGACGCACCCGACGCTTGAGTTTGTCCACAGCCTCGACGAATTGTGTGACCGGAGCGGGAGAGCGCGCGGAGTTGGCCGGAATCCGGACCTGCTGCGCATAAGTGCAGGTCAGAAGGGGTGGTGCGAGGGGCGCACGGGGGCACATTCAGGACGTATGCGACCCGTACTCCGATCGGTGGGCGCTCCGTGCGGAACGTGCCCCTTCTGAATTGACTCCCTCTCAACTATGTTCGTGTGTCGACGGGGTGTAGGGGGATGTGCTCACCGGGTCCGCGACGGGCGGGCCCGCGGACCCGAGCCGTTCCCCGACCCCGGCATCGAATGGCGGGGAGTGTCTCCGGGGGGAGACGTCATTACCGGGGGAATGCTTATGCATGTTCAGGACTCTCATTGGTCGCCTGCGTCCGCGGTCGCGGCGGGTGGCATGACGATGAGCGCGGCGGGCAACGGACGCGACGTGTCGCGGACGACGCCGCTGCGCGTGGACGCACAGCGCAATCTGGAGCACGTGCTGCGGGCGGCGCGCGAGGTCTTCGGCGAGCTGGGGTACGGCGCGCCGATGGAGGACGTGGCGCGGCGCGCGCGGGTCGGTGTGGGCACGGTGTACCGGCGGTTCCCGAGCAAGGACGTCCTGGTGCGGCGGATAGCCGAGGAGGAGACCTCCCGGCTGACCGACCAGGCGCGTGCGGCGCTCGGGCAGGAGGACGAGCCGTGGTCGGCCCTGTCGCGCTTCCTGCGGACGTCGGTGGCCTCCGGCGCCGGGCGGCTGCTGCCGCCGCAGGTGCTGCGGGTCTCGGTCGAGGACGGCGCTTCAGGCCCGCGGGTGCCGCAGCAGCGGACCCAGCCGGGCGGGACGGAGCTGCGGCTGGTGCCGGACCAGCCGGTCGCGGTCGCCGCGGTGCCGACGGTCGCGGGCGAGGACGACGCCGGGACGTCGGCGCTGCTGGAGGTCGTGGGCCAGCTCGTGGACCGGGCGCGTGCGGCCGGTGAGCTGCGGGCGGACGTGTCGGTGTCGGACGTGCTGCTGGTGATCGCCACGGCCGCGCCCTCACTGCCGGACGCCGCACAGCAGGCGGCCGCGTCGGCCCGGCTGCTGGACATCCTGCTGGAGGGGCTGCGCTCGCGACCGGCGTGAGCCGCCCCCCTCCGGGCCCTGAGGGCCGGGCACTGAGAGCCCGGCCTGAGGGAAAGGGGAAGCCTTCCCCGGATGGGTGGCGGTTAGTACTGCCGTGCGGCAAATCCCCACGGATGGGTGATCGTCCGAACTCCGGGGGTCTGACCAAAAGCCAATATGGCACGCTGACCCGGTGGTCTGGACGGGTTGGGTGGCTGGCGGGGGCTTTCCGCGATGAGCGTTGACGGTCGGGACGAGCCGGGCGGCAGTGGGAGCGGCGACGCCTCGGCCGGCGACGCGGTCCCGCCGCAGGTGCCGAGCCAGGGCGGCCGCGCGAGCGTGCCGCCCGGCGGGCACCCCGTCGAGGTCTCGGTCCCGGCCCAGCGCGACCGGCGCGAGGACGGCGTCCTGCCGCCACCGCGTGAACTGCCGCCGTCCGACACCGACCTCATCGACCGGATGCGCTCGGGCGACGACACGGCGTACGAGGAGCTGTACCGGCGCCATGCGCAAGCCGTGCGCCGGTACGCCCGGACCTGCTGCCGTGACGCCCACACCGCGGACGACCTGACCGCCGAGGTCTTCGCCCGCATGCTCCAGGCGGTGCGCGGCGGTGCGGGCCCGGCGCACGCCGTGCGCGCCTACCTGCTCACCTCCGTCCGACGCGTGGCCGCCTCCTGGACGAGGTCGGCGCGGCGCGAGCAGCTCGTCGACGACTTCGCGGTGTTCGCCGCCCAGTCCGCACGCGGGCCCGACGTGTCCGACGACGACACGGTCGAACTGGGCGCGGACGTACGGGCGATGCACCACGCCGAGCAGTCCATGGCCATGCGGGCCTTCCGGTCGCTGCCGGAGCGCTGGCAGGCCGTGCTGTGGCACACCGAGATCGAGGACGAGTCGCCCAGCGAGGTCGCCACGCTGTTCGGGCTGGACGCCAACGGCACCCGCGTGCTCGCCAGCCGGGCCCGCGAGGGCCTCAAGCAGGCCTACCTCCAGGCCCACGTCAGCGCCACGCTCACCGGTGACGAGGAGTGCGCCCGCTACGCCGACCAGCTCGGCACCTACGCCCGAGGCCGGCTGCGCACCCGGGCCGAGCGGGGGCTGCGCAAGCACCTGGACGAGTGCGCGAAGTGCCGGCTGGCGGCCCTGCAGATCGAGGAAGTGGCCGGCGGCATCCCGGCCGTCGTGCCGGTCGCGGTCATCGGCTGGTTCGGGGCCGCCGGGTACGCGAAGGCGGCCGGGCTCATCGCCGGGGGCGCGGGGGCGGCGGGTGCGGCGGGTGCGGCGGGTGCGGCCGCGGGGGCAGGTGGCTCTGCCTCCGGGGCGAGTGGGGCGGCCACTGGGGCGAGTGGCTCGGCCGGTGGGGCGGCCACTGGAGGCGGCGGTTCGGTCGGCGGAGGCGGTGGTGCGATGGCCTCCGAGGGGGTCGGCGCCCCCGTGAAGGCCGGTGTCGCGGCCGGTGTGGTCACCGTCGGCGTGGTGGCGGCGGTGGTGATGGCACTGGCCGGCAACGAGAAGCCGAAGCCGGAGGCCGAGGGCACCACCTCACCCCCTCCGCCGTCGTCGGTGGCACGCCCGGGCGAGCCCACGCCCACACCCTCGCCCCCGCCGTCCTCCACACGGCCCGGCCCGGGGCCGCGACCGCCGGAGATCGTGTCCGCACGCGCCCAGACGCCCGCGCCGGCACCGAGCTCAAGGACCAGCCCGAGTCCGGAACCGGACCCGGACCCCACGCCGACCCGGACCCCCGCTCCACCGCCCGAGTCCCCGAGGCCCACACCGCCTCCGGCCCCCACACCGACGCCCACTCCCCCGCCGCCCCCGCCCGCTCCGGCCGTCTACCAGTGGAGCGAACTGTCGTACGACATCAACGGCGACGGCACGAAACCCGAGATGCGGATCGGTTCGAGCAGCTGGGTCTGGAAGCGGTCCGGCCTGTCGGTCGGCGCCCAGCGGTACGCGCACGGCGTCACCGTGCACGGCCGCTCGTCCGTCACCATCGACCTCAACCGCCCCTGCTTGTCGTACGACGCGCTCGTAGGGGTGGACGACATGACGCTGCGGCTCGGCAAGGTGTACTTCTCCGTCTACGCCGACGGTGTCCGGCTGTGGCGGTCGCCGCTGGTCGAGGGCGGTGACCCGGCCGTGCCCGTCCATGTGAACCTCGCCGGCCGCAGCACGGTCCGGCTGGTGGTGGAACCGCGCAGCGCCCTGGACAACCTGATGCCGGTGGACTGGGCGGAGTCCAGGTTCACCTGCGGCTAGCCCCACGGGGACGGCGGCTCACACCACCCCGCCGGCTGCGTACGCGCTGTGCGCCTCGTCCAGCTCGT
Organism: Streptomyces collinus; assembly: GCF_031348265.1. Taxonomy (NCBI): domain Bacteria; kingdom Bacillati; phylum Actinomycetota; class Actinomycetes; order Kitasatosporales; family Streptomycetaceae; genus Streptomyces; species Streptomyces collinus. Next base: position 4,176,228 of record NZ_CP133771.1, read on the forward strand.
GCAGGACGTCGTCCGCGGTGAGCGCCGTGCCCCGAGCACGCTCCGCCTCGCACCGGGCACTCCCCAGGGCGGCGCGGACGGCGGCCTCGGCACGCTCCACCGGGGCGCGCTCCGGCAGGGAGCGCGGGCGGCCGGCCCGCCAGTGGTCGGCGGTGCCGAGCAGCCGGGCCGCGCGGGCGAAGTCACCGAGGTCCGCGAGCAGTCCCGCCGCGCCGTCCACCACCGTGGCCCGGATCACGTCCGAGCACCGCTTGACCACTGCTTCGCGCAGGGCTCCGGTCGCCCTGGGCAGCGCGGACCGCGGGCCGGACTCCCGAGCCGTGATCGCGGCGTCGAGCAGGAGCAGCATCACCATGAACTGAGGCGGCGGAGTGCCCGTGCCGGTGTTCGCCCGGGCCTCCTCGCACCACAGGCGTGCCCGGTCGGTGTGGCCCTCCTCGAACGCCATCTGGGTGCGCATCAGCAGGATGTACGCCCTGGAGTCCCGCACGCCGTACCGTTCGGCGGCGGCCGTGGCCTCGTCCAGCAACGCCGACGCGGCCCCCCGGTCTCCCCGGCGGTAGGCGATCTCGGCGAGCCGGGCGATGAGGAACGGCGACTCGGCGTAGGCGCCCACCTCGTAGGCGAGCCGCAGGGCCTCCTCGTACTCGCCCTGCGCGTCCTCGAAGCGGCTGCGGGCCATGTCGGCCTCACCGGCCGCGCTGCACACCTGGGCGCGCAGCCAGCGGTCACCCGCGCGGCGGCTGAGGACCCGCAGCTCCGCCAGGTCGTCGTCCACTCCCTCCAGGCCACCGGGTCCGTCGACGACCGTGTGCGCACGGAACATCAGGGCGACGGAGACCTCCCAGTCACCGCCGTACGCACGGCAGTTGGCGACGGCGGCGTCCAGCACGGCCCGCACCTCGCTCTGGTCGCCCAGGAAGGAGGAGAGGATCGGGCAGACGAGCCCCGGGATACGGGCCGCGTGCGGGCCGCCTCCCACGTAGTGGGCCCACACCCGCTCCATGTACGGCAGCCGCTCGGCGACGAACGGCTCCATGGGCGCGACTTCGGTCATGAAGAACAGATGCAGCAGACGTACGTCCATCCGCAGGGCGTGCAGCGGATGCCCCGCCTCCCGGTCCGGCTCGGCGAGGAAGTGGTCGATGTGCCCGGGCGGCTCCGGCTCTCCGCCGGACGGCACACCGCCCCCGACGTCCAGGGCCACGCCCAGCCGCAAGGTCCGGTCGAGCCACTCCATGCCCTCGTGGCGGTAGTTGCGCAGCCACCAGAACCAGCCCATGGCCAGGGCGAGGGCGGCGGCCTCCGCCTCGTCCCCGGCGGCGAGGGCCCGGTCGAGGGCCGCGCGGATGTTGTCCAGCTCGGCCTCCAGGCGGGAGATCCACGGCAGCTGGCCGGCGGAGCGCAGCAGCGGTTCGGCCCGCTCGGCGAGCGCACGCGCCCACGCGCGGTGCCGCAGTTCGGCGGTGGCGCGCACCCGCGGGGTGTCCGCGGCGCGCTCGACGGCGTACTCGTGGATGGTCTCCAGCATGCGGTAGCGCATGCCGCAGGAGCCGCCGTCCGCGCCGGCGGCCGCCACGACGAGGGACTTGTCGACGAGCGCCCCGGTCAGCTCGGCGGCGGGCCCGGAGCACACGGCCTCGGCCGCCGCGAGGTCCCAGCCGCCCGCGAACACGGACACCTCGCGCAGCATCGTCCGCTCGGCGTCGTCGAGCAGGTCCCACGACCAGTCGACGACGGCGCGCAGGGTCTGCTGGCGGGGCAGGACCGTACGGCTCCCGGAGGTGAGGAGGCGGAAGCGGTCGTCGAGCCGGTCGGCGATCTGCCGGGGGGTGAGCAGCCGGAGCCGGGCCGCCGCCAGTTCGATGGCGAGCGGCAGCCCGTCCAGCCGCCGGCAGATCTCCGCCACCGCCTGCTCGTCGCGGAGCAGGGCGCCGGCGTCGGGGCGGACGGCGGCGGCGCGCTCCGCGAACAGCCGGCGGGCGTGATCCGGTCGCAGGGGCTCGACCGGGCGCACCGACTCGCCCGGCACGCCCAGGGGTTCACGGCTGGTGGCCAGGATCGTGAGCCCCGGGCAGCGGGTCAGCAGGGTCTCGGCGAGGTGGGCGGCGGCGCCGATGACGTGCTCGCAGTTGTCGAGGATCAGCAGGAGGCTGCGCGGCGCGCAGAACTCGACGAGCAGGGCGACGGGGTCGTCCTGCACGGCGGTGAGCTCGCTGGTCATCAGCATCGTCTCGCGCAGACCGAGCGCGCTGACCACCGCTCCCGGCACCGCCTCCGGCCGGTCGAGCGGGGCGAGCTCGGCCAGCCATGCCTGCGGGAGCCCGGCGGCGGCTTCCTCGGCGAGACGGGTCTTTCCGGAGCCGCCCGGTCCGGTGAGGGTGACGAGTCGGGCCCTGTGCATCTCGGAACGGATGGCGTCGATCTCGGGTTCCCGGCCGACGAAGGAGGTCAGACGCGGGCGGATGGTCCCAGGGCGCGCGCGTTCGTGCCGCGGCGGAGCGGGCGGCGGTTCGCGGTCCGCCGTCGTCGTCGTGGAGTCGAGCAGCTCGGCGTGGAGGGCGCGCAGTCGGGGCCCGGGGTCGGTGCCGAGGCCTTTGGCCAGGGCGCGGCGGGCGGTCTCGTACGCGGCGAGGGCGTCGGCGTCCCGGCCGGTGTCGCGCAGGGCGCGGATGAGGAGGGCGTGCATCGGCTCGTCGTACGGGTGTACGACCGTCAGTTCCCGCAGTTCCGGTACGACGTCCCGCCCGCGGCCGAGCCGTATCCGGGCCTCTGCCCTGGCCCGGGTCGCCTCCAGCCGCCTCGCCTCCGGGCGGGTGGCGGCGGAGCGGTCGGGGAGGTCCGCCAGGGCGGGGCCGCGCCAGAGGGCGAGGGCGGCGTCGAGGTGCTGTTCCGCGAGGGCGGGGTCGTGGCCGGCGAGGGCGTCGGTGCCCTGCTGGACGAGCCGTTCGAAGACGTGGAGATCGATGTCGTCCTCGCGGGCCGCGAGCCGGTAGCCGCCGGTTTGGGAGGAGACGGCGTCGCTGCCGAGGGCTTTGCGGAGCCGGCCGACGAGTGCCTGGAGCGCGGCGGGGGCGTCCTGAGGAGGGTCCTGTGCCCAGACCTCGTCGATCAGGGTCTGGGGGGTGGTGACGCGGGAGGGGCGCAGGGCGAGGGCGGTGAGCAGGGCGCGGAGCCGGGGGCCGCCGAGGGGTACGACTGTGCCGTGCTCGTCCTCTGCCGTGGTGACGCCCAGGATTCTGTACCGCACGGGGTCATTGTCGCCGGGGTGGGGGTGAGGGGCGGAGGGTTTTCGGTGCGGGGCGTGGCCCCGGGGGCTGTGTGGGGTGCTCGGCGTTGTGGCTGGGGCCGAGCGGGCCTGCGACCCGGTGGAGCGGGGTGCCGGCGTTGGTGCCGAGGTCGAGTGGGACCACCACCCGGAGCAGCGGGGGTACCGGCGTTGCCGCCGAGGCCGAGTGGGACCACCACCCGGAGCAACCGGACACCGGCGTTGCCGCCGAGGCCGCGTGGGGCCGCAACCCGGCGGAGCGGGGTGCCGCTGCGCCCACCCGTGCCGCCCTCAGCGGCACGCATGCCCGCAGCTGGGGCAGTACAGGCCCTACACCCGCCGCCCCCCACCGGCCCCTGCCCCCAACGCCCCTCGCTGCGGCGCGATCCCCGCAGGTACCGCGCGCTGCCGAGCCGGCGTCCCCGTCCAGCACGTGCCGCGGCGGGACAGCAGGCGGCGGAGCCACAGCTCCAGGGCGACCAGATCCGCGAGGCCGTCCAGGGGCAGGGGTTCACCCGCCGCCGCGCCGCGCAGCGCCTTGCGCACCACACGGGCCTCGACCAGGCCCGCCTCCGCCAGCAGCGGAGTGTCGAACAGGGCGACCAGGGAGTCCGCCGCCACCCGCAGCCCCGTACGCTCGGCGGCCGCCTCCGTCGCCTGGGTCGGGGCGCCCCAGCCGGGCGGCAGCTCCCGGACCCCGGCTCCTTCCAGCACCGTCCGCAGGATCGCCGCCCGCGCCCCCGGCCGCACCCGCAGCGCCTCGGGCAGCGCCCGGGCCGCGCGGACCACCTGGTTGTCGAGGAACGGCGCGTGCAGCCGCTGGAAGCGGACCTCCGCGGCCTGCTCCAGCACCCGCAGATCCGCCGCGTGCCTCGCCAGCGCCGCACGCGCCCGGAAGTCACCCGGCCGCTGCCCCGGCCCCACCAGCTCCGACCGGTGTGTCGACGCCTGAAGGCGAACCGATACTTCAGCGAGCGCCTCACCGGTCAGCCAGCGCGCCGCCGGCCCGGGTCTGCCCCAGGTCAGCGCGGCGAGCGAGGCATCCAGCGCACCGCCGGGCGCGTCGAGGCCGTCGTCGGAGCGGGGGTCGAGCAGACGCTCGGCGAGGGACTCGACCCCCGACCGGTACGGCGTGCGGGACAACCGCCGCGCCGCCGCGTACACGCGCGCGGGCACCAGCACCGACCCGTCGGCCTTGGTCAGGGCGGCGACCGGCCGTACGAGATGACGTCGCCGGCGGTCCATCAGCAGGTCGGCGAGGCGCGCGGGGTGGGCGTCCAGGACCTGGCGCGCGCCGTAGCCCGTGAAGTGATCCGCGCTGCCCGCCGCCAGCCGGGCCCGGTGACGCGCCGCGGACACCAGGCACGGCCCGGGCTCGTCGGTCAGCGGTCCGTCCAGGTCGGCGTACGGAAGGGTCTCCTCGCCGCCCGCCACGACGACGTGGTGCAGTCGCGGGTTCGCCGCCAGCGCGCCCGCCCGCTCCAGCTCGGCCTCCCGCCCGCCGACGGCGAGGTCGTTGAACGTGACGGCGAGCAGCCGCTCGCCCGCGCCCGTGCCGTGCCCCAGCACCGTGCCCGGCATCCCGGGCAGGCCCGCGGCCAGCAGCGCCAAGGCCCCGGAGGCCGGCCCGCCGGACAGGTCCGCGCCGATCCCCGGCACCGGCATCCCGCGCGCGGCCCGCCGCTCGGCGGGACCCATGCCGGGCACCGGGCCCGGGTCTATGTCCGCCCCGGGGACGTGCCGCGGCGCGGACAGCCGCGTCCGTACGGCCTCCACGAGCGCGTCGCGCACCGCGTCGACCGCGCTGTCGGGATCGGCCGGAGGCGCCGCCACGGCCAGCGACGCGACCGGCTCGTAGCCGGCGATCTCGCGCGCCCCGGCGCGCAGGATGAGGGCATGCCCGGGCGGAATGCGCTTCACGCCGTCGTACGGCGTGGAGTCGTGCAGCGCGGCGGGTACGTCCGGGGCGGCCAGCAGCGCGGCGAGGTGCCCGAAGTCCAGGTTGGCCTCGATGAGGTCGGCCAGCGGCAGCGCGGCGGTCGCGTACGCCGTGCCGCCGGCCCAGGGCGTGTGGAACACCGGCCGCGCGCCCGCGAGGTCGCCGCAGACGGTGATCCGTCTGCCGACCTGGACGATCGCGGTGTAGCTGCCCGGCCAGGCGGTCAGATGCCGGAGCGCGCCGCCGCGCGCGGCGAACAGCGCGACGCGCAGCTGCTCGTCGGTGGCGCCGCAGATGCCGAGGACGGCGATCCTGGTCCGGTCGTCGGCCTTGACGACCCGCACCTCGTCGGGGCGCCAGTCGCCGACCGCCCACAGCGGATCGGGGTCGCCCCACAGGAGTTGGGACCCCACCGGGTGCAGCGTCTCACCCTCGCTGCCGGTGGCCCCCGCCGAACCGGCAGCGACGGCTCCCGCGGCGGTGCTGCTCCACCCCACCAACCACCGCATCGCCGCCTCCACAGGCTGTGGACAACCAGTGCACCGTACGAACCGGTTCACCATGCTGCCATGAAGGAAGCGTTCCAGAGGGTGCCGACGCCGCTTGCGCTCCGCCGAATGCGCCCCGGCGGAGCCGCCCGCACCCTGCCGGGACCCCGAACACCCGGACGTTCATGACGAGTCGGGCACGAACGGCAGTCGGAGACGACGGCGGCCGAGACCGCGAAAAAACAAAGAGGCGGCCAAGAATCAAGGCGTACCGGCGACATGTCTCCGGTACGACTGCGACGCGAATGCGCCCCCGGAACGCGCCCACATCACGCCCGGCGCGCCCTCAACTGCCGTGGTAGGAGGCCTGATACCTCACGGCCGACGGGGTCGCTTTTCAGCCAAATCGAAATCGCGCGGGCAGCCTCGAACACGCTCCGTACAGGCTCCGCGCTCCGCCACCCGGTCGCGCAGTCCGGGAGACGGAGCACGCCTCCCGGACCGTTCCGCCGCCCGCGGGGATGAAGGCGGCGGTGTCCCCCAGCCCACTGGATCCAGTACAGCGGGCCGACCCACGCAATGACCATGGAACCGCTCCCGCGGTGGCCGGAGAAGAGCGCACGGACAGGCGCACGGCCACACAGTGGGAGCACGTCGCAACAGCCCGTGTCTGAACCGTACTTCAGTACGGACCACAATCCCGCCAACCGGAACAATGCCCCTTAACGCTTGGGATGCGGCGAACTACGCTGGGTTTACGAATGCCGCATGGTTATGCCAGCGCGGCAGCCGTCTGTGTCGAGGGGTGGCGCATGTCCAGGGAGCAACGCGGGCCGAACGAAAAACTCGGCGCCGTTCTCGCCCTCGCGGGAATCAGCAACGCAGGCCTCGCGCGACGCGTCAACGACCTTGGCGCCCAGCGAGGACTGACACTTCGCTATGACAAGACGTCGGTGGCGCGCTGGGTGTCGAAGGGCATGGTGCCGCAAGGTGCGGCTCCGCACCTCATCGCCGCCGCCATAGGGCAGAAGCTCGGCCGCCCGGTGCCGCTCCACGAGATCGGCCTGGCGGACGCGGACCCCGCGCCCGAAGTCGGCCTCGCCTTCCCGCGGGACGTCGGGCAGGCGGTGCGGTCCGCGACCGACCTGTACCGCCTCGACCTCGCCGGCCGCCGCGCCGGTTCCGGCGGCATCTGGCAGTCGCTGGCCGGATCGTTCGCGGTGAGCGCATACGCAACGCCCGCCTCACGATGGCTGATAACCCCGGCCGACAGTTCGGTCGCGCGCGACGTGGGCCCCGGCGAGGGCTCCGGCGCACCGCTCAAAGTCGGCCACAGCGATGTGCAGAAGCTGCGGGAGGCCGCCGAGGACGCGCGGCGCTGGGACTCCAAGTACGGCGGCGGTGACTGGCGTTCGTCCATGGTCCCCGAGTGCTTAAGGGTGGAGGCCGCCCCGCTGCTGCTCGGCTCGTACACCGACGAGGTCGGCCGGGCCCTCTTCGGCGCCTCCGCCGAACTCACCCGGCTCGCGGGCTGGATGGCCTTCGACACGGGCCAGCAGGAAGCGGCCCAGCGCTACTACATCCAGGCCCTGCGCCTGGCCCGGGCGGCCGCGGACGTCCCCCTCGGGGGCTACGTGCTGGCCACCATGTCCCTCCAGGCCACCTACCGCGGCTTCGGTGACGAGGGTGTGGACCTCGCCCAGGCCGCCCTCGAACGCAACCGCGGCCTGGCCACGGCCCGCACCATGAGCTTCTTCCGCCTCGTGGAGGCACGCGCGCACGCCCGTGCGAACGACGCCCCGGCGGCCGGCGGTGCCCTGAAGGCGGCCGAGAGCTGGCTGGAGCGCGCCCGCCCCGGCGACAACGACCCGAGCTGGCTCGGCTTCTACTCCTACGACCGTTTCGCCGCCGACGCGGCCGAGTGCTACCGCGACCTCAAGGCACCCCGGCAGGTCCGCCGCTTCACCGAGCAGGCCCTGTCGAAGCCGACGGAGGAGTTCGTCCGCTCGCACGGCCTGCGCCTGGTCGTCTCGGCGGTCGCCGAACTGGAGTCGGGCAATCTGGACGCGGCGTGCGAACAGGGGGTGCGGGCGGTGGAGGTCGCCGGGCGGATCTCCTCGGCCCGTACCACCGAGTACGTGAAGGACCTCCTGCACCGGCTGGAGCCGTACGGCGACGAGCCCCGGGTGGTGGAGCTCCGTGAGCGTGCACGGCCGCTGCTGATGGCTCCGGCGTAGAAAGAGCAGGTGTGCCGCCCGTACCGCGTTTGAAGGCATTGTCAGTGGCGCAGTGCACTATCGAGGCGGGAGGTGGTGCGCGTGCGGATCACATACGACTGTGACGTGCTGGTGATCGGCGGCGGAATCGTCGGGCTGTCGACGGCGTACGCGATCACCCGCGCGGCACCGGGCACACGTGTCACCGTCCTGGAGAAGGAACCGGGCCCGGCCCGCCACCAGACCGGCCGCAACAGCGGCGTCATCCACAGCGGCATCTACTACCGCCCCGGCTCCCTCAAGGCGCGCTACGCGGTGCGGGGCGCGGCGGAGATGGTCAAGTTCTGCTCCGAGTACGGCATCCCGCACGCCGTCACCGGCAAGCTGATCGTCGCCACCGACCGCGCTGAGCTGCCCCGCCTGCACGCCCTCGTACAGCGCGGCCGGGAGAACGGGATCCCGGTGCGGGAGCTGGGCGCGTCCCAGATCGCGGAGTACGAGCCGGAGGTGCGGGGCCTCGCCGCGATACACGTCGGTACGACCGGCATCTGCGACTTCGTCGCGGTCGCCCGCCAGCTGGCCCACGGCTCGGGCGCGGAGATCCGCTACGGCACCCGGGTCGTGCGCGTCGACCGGCGCCCCGAGCGGGGGGTCGCCGTGCTCACGGCCGCCGGGGACGTCGTACGCGGACGGGTCCTCGTGAACTGCGCAGGTCTGCAGTGCGACGAGATCGCCCGGCTCACCGGGGACGACCCGGACATGCGGATCGTGCCGTTCCGGGGCGAGTACTACGAACTGGCCCGGCCGGAGCTGGTGCGCGGCCTGGTCTACCCGGTGCCCGACCCGGCGTTCCCGTTCCTCGGGGTGCATCTCACGCGGGGCATCGACGGGGGCGTCCATGTCGGGCCCAACGCGGTGCCGGCACTGGCCCGCGAGGGCTACGGGTGGGGCACGGTCCGCCCGCGCGAGCTGGGCTCGACCCTGGCCTGGCCCGGCTCCTGGCACATAGCCCGCCGGCACTGGCGGTACGGGGCGGGTGAGCTGCGGCGCTCCCTGTCCAAGCGGGCCTTCACGGAGGCGGTGGGCAGGCTGTTGCCCGGGGTGTCCGAGGACGACCTCGTACCGACGGCCGCGGGCGTGCGCGCACAGGCGGTTCTCCGCGACGGAACCCTGGTCGACGACTTCCTGATCCGCGAGGGCGCCAGGACGGTCCACGTCCTGAACGCACCGTCTCCTGCGGCCACGGCGTCCTTGCCGATCGGCCGGGAGGTGGCACGGAGGGCGTTGAGCGCGCTGTGAGGTTCGTGGGTGCTCGGCGTTGGTGCTGAGGCCGGGTGGGTCCGCGTTCCGGCGGAGCGGGGTGCCTCCCCCAAGCTCTCGGCTCCGCTCGAACAGGGGGGACCCCCATCGCCCACCCGTGCCGCCCTGGGGGCACTTCCCAGGCCCTTAAGGCACTGGGGGAGGCACGCATGCCCGCAGCGAGGGCCCCGGACGACGCAAGGGGACGTGTCGGGGGTGTCCGCCCGCAGCGGTCGGCGCGTCGACGCCAGTCAGTCGGTAAGTGGACCCATCGCGCCGTTCCGAGGACGGCCCCCCCCCCGGCGCGGCCCCGACCCACCACCGGCGGGAAGGCGCTGCACCGCAGCCGTAAAATCAGGGGCACTGTGTCTGACTCCGCGAACACCACCCCCGAAGACCCGCACCCGCACACCCCCGGCGTCTCCGTCCGCCGCACCCGGGCCAAGGGCGAGCCGCGCTTCCCCGACGGGCCCAAGGCCGACCCCGCCGGGTCGCACTTCGAGCGGCGGATCCGGAGTTTCCAGCCCCGGCGCAGCCGGGTCACCGCAGGTCAGGCGGACGCGCTGCAACGCCTGTGGCCCAAGTGGGGCCTCGACATCGACGGCAGCCGCACCCTCGACCTGCCCGAGCTGTTCGGCAACGACAACCCCGTCGTCCTGGAGATCGGCTTCGGCATGGGCGAGGCCACCGCCCAGATGGCCGCCGCCGACCCCGCCACGAACATCCTCGCGGTCGACGTCCACACCCCCGGCCAGGGCAACCTGCTCAACCTCGCCGACCGCAACGGCCTGTCCAACATCCGCGTCGGCAACGGCGACGCGATCATCCTCCTGCGCGAGATGCTCGCCCCCGACTCCCTCGGCGGCCTCCGCGTCTACTTCCCCGACCCCTGGCCCAAGAAGCGGCACCACAAGCGCAGGATCATCCAGCCCGACTTCCTGACCCTCGCCGCCACCCGCATCAGACCCGGCGGGACCGTCCACTGCGCCACCGACTGGGAGCCGTACGCCGAGCAGATGCTCGACGTCCTCACGGCACACCCCGACTTCGAGAACACGCAGGCGGACGGCGGTTTCGCGCCGCGTCCGGACTTCCGGCCGCTGACCCGTTTCGAGGGCCAGGGACTGGACAAGGGACATGTCGTGAACGACCTCCTCTTCCGTCGCGTACAGCACGTGGACCAGCCCCCCGCCGGCGCCTGACCACCCCTGGCACCTCTTCCGCCTGCGGACAGCGCCCAACCGTCGTTAGGGTCAATGCCGTGGCCACCAGCCCCCCACATCCGTCGTATCCCAGCGGTCCCGCCGCGGGCGCACCCCTCGCCGGCCCGGGCACGGCCGGCTCCCTGCGGCACGCCCACTGGTGGCAGCGCGCCTGGGTGCGCTACGGCGCGCTGAGCACGCTCCTCGCGATATCCGGCCTGGTCATCCTCGCCCTGGTCCGCGAGGAGACCGGCACGGAAGGGTTCCTGGTCGGGCTGGGGCTGGCCGTCCTGCCGGTGCCCCTGCTGATAGCCGCGTTCCGCTGGCTGGACCGGGTGGAGCCCGGCCCCTGGCGGAACCTGCTGTTCTGCTTCGCCTGGGGCGCCTGCGCGGCGGCGCTGATAGCGATCGTCGCCAACAGCTTCGCGACGAGATGGATAGCGACGGCGACGGCGGACCCGTCCAGCGCGGACACTCTGGGCGCGACCGTGATAGCCCCGGTGGTCGAGGAGTCGGCCAAGGCGGCGGCCGTCCTCCTGGTCTTCCTCTTCCGGCGACGGGACTTCACCGGCATCGTCGACGGGGTCGTGATAGCCGGCGTGACGGCGACCGGCTTCGCCTTCACTGAGAACATCCTCTACCTGGGCACGGCCTTCGGCACCGACCAGCTCACCGGCGGCACCGGAATCGCCTCCGTCACGGCGGCGACCTTCTTCGTGCGCATCGTCATGTCGCCGTTCGCGCACCCGCTGTTCACGGTCCTGTCCGGCATCGGCTTCGGCATCGCCGCGCTCTCGGCGGACCGCCGGCCCCTGCGCCGCGTCGCCTTCCCGCTCGGCGGGCTGCTGCTCGCCATGGGCATGCACGCGATGTGGAACGGCTCCTCGGCCTTCGGCGAGTACGGGTTCTTCGCCGTGTACGCGGCGTTCATGGTGCCCATCTTCGGGTTGCTGACGTGGCTGGTGATCTGGACCCGGCAGCGGGAGCTGAAGACCGTACGGGCGGAGCTGCCCGCCTACGCCGCGGCCGGCTGGCTGACCCCGGCCGAGCCGTACGCGCTGGGCTCGATGCGGGCCCGGCGGATCGCCCGCCAGTACGCCCGCCGTCACGTGGGCAAGGCGGCGGCGCGGGAGGTGGCACGGTACGAGGCGTACGCGACGTCCCTGGCGTTCCTGCGGCACCGGGCCCGGCGGGGCCGTGCCGGGCCCGACTTCGCCGTGCGGGAGGGGGAACTGCTCGGCGAACTGTGGCGGCGCCGGGAGGTGGCCCGCCCCGCGCTGGACCACGCGGCACGGATCACCGCCCCTCCGGTCCCGGTGACGGCTCCGCCCTGGCCGGTGTACGGGGTGTACGGGTACGGCCCGCAGCCGACGCCGTACCCCGCGTACAACCCGTACCGCTCCTAGGACCTCTGGTCCGGATCAGACCGAGTCAGGCCGAGGCCTCGGTGAGCCGTGCGACCTCGGTCTCCGAGAGCGTCAGCTCGCCGACGCCGGTCAGGGCGGGCAGCTGCTCCACCGTCCGCGCGGAGGCGATCGGCGCCGCCACGGTCGGCCGGGCGGCGAGCCAGGCCAGAGCCACCGTGGCGACGGGCGCCTCGTGCGCCGCGGCGATCTCGTCGAGGGCGGCGAGCACCCGCTGCCCGCGCTCGGTCTCCAGGTGCTTGGCCGCGCTCCCCGCCCGTGCGCTGTCGACCGTCGCGCCGGGCCGGTACTTGCCCGTGAGGAAGCCGGACGCGAGCGCGAAGTACGGCACGGCGGCCAGGCCGGCCCGCTCGGCGAGATCCTGGAGCTCGCCCTCGTAGGTGTCGCGGGAGACCAGGTTGTAGTGGGGCTGCAGGGCCACGTACCGGGCGAGCCCCTCGCGGTCGGAGAACTCCAGGGACGCCCGCAGCCGCTCGGCGGAGATGTTGGAGGCGGCGATGTGCCGCACCTTCCCGGCCTTCACGAGGGTGTCGAGCGCGCCGATGATCTCCTCGACGGGCACGTCGGGCTGGTCGAAGTGCGTGTAGTACAGGTCGATGTAGTCGGTGCCGAGGCGCCGCAGGGAGGCGTCGGCGGCGGCCTTGATGGTGGCGGCGGACAGGCCGCGGAACTCGGGGTGCTGGCTGACCTTCGTGGCGACGACGACGTCCGCCCGGTTGCCGCGGGACTTCAGCCACTTGCCGAGCACGGTCTCGGACTCTCCGCCCCGGTTGCCCTCGACCCAGGCCGAGTAGGAGTCGGCGGTGTCGACGAAGTTGCCGCCGGCGGCGGTGTAGGCGTCGAGGACGGCGAACGACTGGTCCTCGTCGGCGGTCCAGCCGAAGACGTTGCCGCCGAGGGCGAGCGGGAAGACCTGGAGGTCGGAAGGGCCGAGCTTACGCAGAGAAGTCATGCTTCACGTCAACGCCGGTACCGGAGCCGCCCATTCCCACTCGGCCGTGCACCCCGATACCCACTCGGCCGTGCACGCCGAAAATCCGGCAGCCCTGACGTCGGGGGGTCGTCGTCAGGGCCGCCGGTGCTTCAACGGGTGGGAACGGCTTACGGGTTCAGTCCCTTGCCCCGCAGCCACGCCATCGGGTCGATGCCGCTCGCGGAGCCGCCGGAGTGGACCTCCAGGTGAAGGTGGGCCCCGGTGACGTTGCCGGTGGCGCCCACACGGCCGATGACCTCGCCCGTGCTGACCTTCTGGCCGACGCTGACGCCGATGGAGGACTGGTGCGCGTACCAGATCTCGGTGCCGTCATCGAGGGTGAGGACGGTCTTGTAGCCGTACGAGCCGTTCCAGCCGGCCTCGGTGATGGTGCCGCTGTGGACGGCCTTGATCGGCGTGCCCGTGGGGGCGGCGAAGTCCAGGCCCGTGTGGTAGCCGGAGGACCAGTAGGCGCCGGCCTGGCCGAAGCTGGAGGTGATGGTGTACGAGGAGGTCGGCAGCGTGAACTGCTTGGCCAGGGCTGCGAGACGCTCGGCCTCGGCCTTCTTCCTGGCCTCCTCCTCCGCCTTCCTCTTGGCCTCGGCGGCCTTGGCCTTGGCTTCCTCCTGCGCCTTGGCGACCGCTTCCGCGGCTGCCTTCTCGGCGGCGGCCGCGGCGTCCTCTGCGGCCTTGGTCTCGATCTGGTCCTGCTGGTGCTCGACCTGGGCCATGATCCGGGCGCGCAGGGCCTCGCCGGCGCCGGCGCCGGAGGCGCTCTCGCCCTGCTCGGGGGCGGCCGTGGCGGTGCCGAGGCTGCTGAGCGGGGTGGCGGAACCTTCGGGGGTGTCGTCGTCCGAGATGAGGGAACCCACCGAGGGCAGGTCCGGCACGGAGATGGACACCGGGGGCTTGCCGGTCTGGGCACTGGCCATGCCGCCGGCACCCACGGCCGCGATGACGCCGACGCCCAGGACGGTGGAGCTGCGGGCGAGGCCTCCGCCGCGCTGCTTGGTGACGCGATGCCGGCCACGGACGGGACGGATGGACTCCTCGGTGGGGTTCCACTCCTGGAACGGGCCCTCGTCGGTGCGCTGACCGCCGAAGCCGAAGGTGTCGTTCTCGCGCTTCGGCGCGTACGGGGCCGCGGGGGCAGGCCGGTTGGACGCCACGTGGGCGTACTCCTTTCCTTCCTTCTCGCCTACCGGGTTAGCTGACGGGTTCGGAGCAGGAAGGTCTCCTACGCGCGTATACCGGCCGTGCTTGCACGGTGGTATACGCCCGATTCACCCCAAGTGGTGGTTCCCCGGTTCCCTTTCGGGATTCGGCGCGTGCGCACGGAGCCGCCTTCTGTGACGGCTGGGACGACCGCGCTGCGTTATCGAACGTTAATGGAGGCGCGAGGGGTATTCCAGCGATTCCACTTGATCATTAACCTTTTTCACGCGGACTTACCTGCCATGACCGGAGTAAATCGGGCGAGTTGGCCGCTTCGCAAGTGACTGACGAGTTTTGACGGTGCGTCAGTCACCACGCGCAACGGGGTGGTTCGCTCACCGAGCGTAATGAGCTACGGGGAAATGCACCGAGGGCCGGAATCCTTTCGGATTCCGGCCCTCGGCCTTCAGTAGCGGGGACAGGATTTGAACCTGCGACCTCTGGGTTATGAGCCCAGCGAGCTACCGAGCTGCTCCACCCCGCGTCGTTGTGACTCCAGTGTACGCCATCCGCGGGACCACTCGTGCACACCCACGGATCGGCCCGTGCTCAGCCCGGCAGGTGGCGGTTCGGGGCCTTGGCCCGCTCCTCGTGCTCCGGGAGGACGACGACCTCCACTCCGCCGGCCGCCAGGAGGCCGCTGCCGTCGGCGTCCGTCACGAAGGTGTCGGGCTCGCGCCAGGCCGTGACGACCCGCCCTACGCCCGCGTCGAGGATCAGCCGGGCGCAGGGCGCGGGGCGGGAGGCGCGGCGGGCGCAGGGCTCCAGGCTGCTGTACACCGTCGCGCCGGGCAGGCGCGGGTCGGCCGGGTCGAGCTTCGCCAGGGCCGCCTCCTCGGCGTGCACGACCGGGTCGCCGGCCTCGCGGGAATGGCCGCGGGCCAGTTCCGTGCCGTCGGCGGCGACCACGACCGCGCCCACACTGAACGCCGTGTCCGACGGCGGGCAGCGCTCGGCCAGGTCGCAGGCGAGGGCCAGCCAGTGGTGGTCGGCGGCGGCGGGCAGGGCGCCGGCGCCCGGGGCGGTCGGCTCGTAGCGCATCAGGACCACGTCCTCGATCCGCCGCGACTCCAGCAGCCGGAGCCGGCCGCCCTGGTAGCCGCCGGGGCCGAAGAGGCGGGGTGCCCCGGGGTCGCCCACGAAGAGCGGGGCGAGGACCAGCTGGAGTTCGTCGGCGAGGCCCTGGGTGAGGAGCTGGGTGTGGATCGTGCCGCCGCCCTCGACCATGAGCCGCCCTACGCCCCGGACGTCGTGCAGGTGCGTGAGCAGCCGGCGCCAGTCGAGGCCGGCGCCGAGCGGGACGACGTCGGCGGCGAGGCCCAGGGCGCGGGCGCGTTCGGCGCCCCGGTCGGTGGTGTAGAGGACCTTCTCGCCGCCGGTGTGCCAGAAGCGGGCGTCCGGGTCGAGGTCGCCGGAGCCGCTGACGGTGACCTTCAGGGGGTACTCCGGTTTCCCGGCGGCCCGGCGGGCGGCCCGGCGTTCCTCGGAGTTCACCAGGAGCCGCGGGTTGTCGGCGCGGATGGTGCCGGCGCCGATCAGGATGGCGTCGACACCGGCCCGGACCTCGTCGACCCGGTCGAAGTCGGCCGGACTCGACAGGAGCAGGCGGTCGGGTCCGGTGTCGTCCAGGTAGCCGTCGAGGGAGACGGCGGCGGACAGCAGGACGTACGGGTGAGGCATCGACGCTCCGCGGCTGGTCGGGACGGCGGGACTGGGCAGGGCTTGGTTCAAGTTTGAAACAAACTTACACTGGTGGCATGACGACTCGCTGGCTCACCCCCGAGGAGCAACGTGCCTGGCGCGCGTACGTCGCCGCCTCGCTGCTTCTGGAGGACGCGATCGACCGGCAGCTCCAGCAGGACGCCGGCATGCCGCACCTGTACTACTCCATCCTGTCCGTCCTGTCGGAATCCCCGGAGCGGCGGCTGCGCATGACCGATCTCGCCGAGCGGCTGAAGATCACGCGCAGCAGGCTGACGTACGCGGTGACGCGGCTGGAGAAGGACGGCCTGCTGCGG
Source organism: Streptomyces collinus (assembly GCF_031348265.1). Classification (NCBI taxonomy): domain Bacteria; kingdom Bacillati; phylum Actinomycetota; class Actinomycetes; order Kitasatosporales; family Streptomycetaceae; genus Streptomyces; species Streptomyces collinus. Next base: position 4,192,270 of record NZ_CP133771.1, read on the forward strand.
CGCGAGGCCTGCCGGTACGACAAGCGGGGCAGTATCGCCGCGTTGACGGACGAGGGGTTCGCCGTGCTGGAGCGGGCGGCGCCCGGGCATGTCGACACCGTGCGGAGCTTCCTGTTCGACCGGCTCAGCGAGGAGCAGGTGGGGCAGCTGGAGGAGATCTCCGCGGCGATCGCGCAGGGGCTCCAGGAAGACGGTTCGCGGCCGACGGCGGACGAGGTGCCATGGCGGCGGAGGTCTTCACCGGCCTGTTCGTGACGCGCGTCACAGCGGTCCGGATTCCGATTGCTTCAAATTTAAAGCACGAGTAGGGTTCCGGATGTGGATCTGCTTCAAATCTGAAGCAGTACGGCTGTGCAGCCGAACAGGAAACGGAACCCGGAGGCCCCGCATGCCCGACACCCCCGCCGTCCTCGCCACCCCGCGCTCCCGCGTCCGGGTCCCGCTGCGCTTCCACGACGGCTACGAGGCCGACGCCGAGCTCGTCACCTTCCACGGGCTGGCCGACGGCCAGGAGCACGTGGCCGTGGTCCTCGGCGAGCCCGGCCCGGTCCCGCTGGTGCGGCTGCACTCCGAGTGCCTGACCGGGGACGTGTTCGGCTCCGCCCGCTGCGACTGCGGCCCGCAGCTGCGCGAGGCGGTCGAGGCCATCGCCGAGCGCGGCGGCGTGCTCCTGTACCTCCGCCAGGAGGGCCGCGGGATCGGCCTCTACAACAAGCTCGACGCGTACGCCCTGCAGGACGAGGGGCTCGACACGTACGAGGCGAACGCGGCGCTGGGGCTGCCGGAGGACGCCCGCGACTACACGGCCGCGGCCCAGATGCTCCGGGCCCTGGGCATCGGCGAACTGGACCTGCTCTCCAACAACCCCGACAAGGCGGGCCAGTTGCGCTCCCTGGGCGTCGGCGTCCGCGACCGGATCCCCACGGGCGTCTTCACGACCGCACACAACGTCCGCTACCTGCGCGCCAAGGTCCTCCAGACCCAGCACACGCTGCCGCTCGCCGCGCTGACGGAGCTCAGCGCCGGCTGAACCGCCTCCGGTCGGGCCGGGCACTGAACCGGGCTGCTTGCCCCTCGGTTCATCGGGTACAGCCTTTGGAAGAGGGCGACCTCATCAGTACCCGGAGCTTTATGGAAGTGACCGTTTCGTGACCGATCTCGGCGGCCCCGGCGACCACCGGGCGAGGAGACCGGGCGATGGCCCGGAGGCCGTCGCTTTGCAGATCGTCGATGCCGTGGAGAGCCTGACGGCGCTGTGGTCGGTCGCCGCCCAGGAGGCGTCCCTGCGCCTGTCCCCGCACCAGTTGCGGGCGTTGCGCACCGTGCAGGCGTCGCCGGGGCTGAACCTGACGGCCCTGGCGGACGGCCTGGACATCGGCCTTCCCACGGCCAGCCGCCTCTGTGACCGTCTTGGGGCGGCCGGGCTGCTGGAACGCACCCCGCACCCCGACACCCGCCGCGAGGTGCAACTGTGGCTCACGCCACACGGGCAGCACGTCCTGTGCGATGTCGCCGCCCGCCGCGCCCAGGCCCTGACGGCAGCGCTGGCAGCCATGCAGCCGGCCGAACGGGCAGCGCTGAGCAGGGGGTTGCGGGGCTTCCTGACGGCCCGGAACACGCAGCCGCCGGACGCCGACGGGCCGGAGAACCGGAGCGACTGAACGGGCCACGCCGGTCAGCCCGGGCTGGGACGGACGGGCACCGGCCAACCCCGGTGAGACAGCCGGCCACCGGCCAACACCGGTGAGACGGACGGCCACCGGCCAACCCCGGTGAGACGGACGGGCCGGCCCGGGTGAGGATGCCGGCCCGGGCCGGGCGGAGGGGTCACAGCGGCCGGTCCGAGTGGAGCAGGCAGGGCACGCACCCCGCGCACAGGGGCCCTCAGGCTCCCGAGCCGTGGCGGCTCACGCCACCCGCGGTCAGAACCGCCACGCACGTGTCGTCCCGCGTCGGCCGGGCCGCGCTCCCCGCGTCGCGGAGCACCACCGCGGCCGCCACCGCCGGGTCGCAGCCGGGCAGTACGCCGTCGTCGGGCGGCGTCCAGCGGCTCGGCAGGCCGTCGCTGTGGAGGACCAGCAGGCTGTCCGCATGCCAGGGCACCCGCTGCACCGGCACGGACGCCGGCGCCTGCGCGCCCACGATGCCCGGGTGGGACAGCAGCGCCTTCCACGCGCCGTCGGTCCGCAGCCTGGCACCGATGTTGCCGATGCCCGCGAAGCTCAACCGCGCCTCCCGAAGATCGAGTTGGGCCACGGCGACGGCCGCGCCCCGGGTGGGGCGCAGGGCCCGGCCCAGACTCCGCAGGATGTCGGCGGGCGGCAGCTCGGCCAGGCCGCGCAGCTCCTTCACCGCCAGGCCCGAGGCCTCGGCGGCCTTCGCACCGTGCCCCAGCCCGTCGGCGAGCAGCAGGGTCAGCCGGTCCCCGCCGCGCACCCGGCCCCAGGCGTCCCCGGACTGCTCGGCCCGGCCGAGGGGGACGTTGACGCCCCCGGCGCGCGGGCCCGGCGGGGGCGGCCCCTGGTTGCGGACGGCGGGCTCGTGCCCGATCCGGGCCATCACGACGGTGCCGCGGCCCGGCGCGCTGTGCAGATCGAAGTCGTTCGCTATGCGCCGGCACGTGCCGAGTCCGGCGCCGAGTGAGGCGGCGACGGTCGTGGTGTAGCCGTCGCGCATCGCCGCGGCGACGTCCGGGATGCCGGGGCCGTGGTCGAGCGAGACGAGCTGCACGGCCGCCCGGCGGCTGTCGTCGTGCCCCCGCTCGACGAGGTTGATCAGGATGCGCCCGCCGTCCGCGTGCCGCAGCAGGTTGGTGGCCAGCTCCGTCGCCACGAGCGCGGCGGTGGCGGTGCGGTTGGCGGGCAGGCCGGCGCAGGCGCTGGCCTCCTCCACCGCCACCCGCACGTCCCGCACCCGGGTGGAGTCGTCCACCGGCACGTCCCAGACCCTGCTCATCACGGCACCGTCCGGGAGGGCGGTACGACGGTGGCCCAGGCGGTGACGGTGACGGTGGTCCCCTCACCGGGCCGGCTGTCCACCTCGAACTCCTGCACCAGCCGCTTGGCTCCGCTCAGGCCCAGCCCGAGCCCGCCGCCGCTGGTGTAGCCGTCGGTCAGCGCCTGGTCCAGATCCCGGATGCCGGGCCCGGTGTCGACGAAGTCCAGCCGCAGCCCGTGCGACGACCCGGCGTCCAGCGGGGTGAGCCGCACATGGCCGCCCCCGCCGTGCACGAGGGTGTTGCGGGCCAGCTCGCTCGCCGCGGTGACGAGCTTGGTCTGCTGCACCAGCCCGAAACCGAGCTCGGCGGCGGCCTGCCGGACCTGCTGCCGCACCCACGCCAGATCGGCGTCCGAGCCGATCGGCAGGCTGGCCGGACCGGCATGGCGGGAAGCCTGCATCACGGACTCCCCTCGCCCCGGCGCGTGGTCACGCCCAGCATCTCCATCGCACGTTCGACGTCCAGGGCGGTCCGCAGGCCGGGCAGGGTGAGCCCCAGCTCGACCAGCGTGATCGCCACCGCCGGGCGCATCCCGGCCAGGACCGTACGGGCCGCCAGCAGCTTGGCCCCGGCGGCGATCTCGGCGAGGACCCGGCCCAGGAACGAGTCGACGATCTCCACACCGGAGATGTCGATCACGACGCCGTTCACCCGGGTGTGCGAGATCCGGGCCGTGATGTCCTGCTGGAGCTGCTCGGCCATCCCGTCATGCAGCTCCCCCTGGAGGGTGACCAGCAGAACGTCACCCAGCTGGAGGACCGGCACGGTGAAGCCGTGTCCGACCGCGGGCCCGTGTCCCGCGAACCCGGTCACCGCGTGCCCGCGTCCGCCGCCGCGCCGGCCGCCCGCAGCGGTGCGATCTCGACCCCCTGCTCGCTGAGCGCGTAGGCGAGCGCGTCCTCCAGGCTGGAGCGGGTGAGCACCGTGCCGAGGTCGATGCCCAGATGGACGATGGTCTGCGCGATCGCGGGCCGGATGCCGGAGACGATGCACTCGGCGCCCATCAGCCGCGCCGCCGCCACGGTCTTCATCAGGTGCTGGGCGACCAGGGAGTCGACGGTGGGCACGCCCGTGATGTCGAGGATGGCGTACCGGGCGCGCTCGGCGACGATCGCGTCCAGCAGGCTCTCCATCACCACCTGGCTGCGCGCACTGTCCAGCGTGCCGATCAGCGGTACGGCGACGGTGCTCTCCCACAGCTTGATCACCGGGGTGGCCACCTCGTGCAGCTGCTCGCGCTGCCGGGCGATCAGCTCCTCGCCCGCGCTGACCGTCGTCTCCATCACGACCAGGCGCAGCGTGCCCATGAGCACCGTCAGCGCCAGCACGGCCTCCTGGGCCTCGGGGGCGTACGGCTCCGGGAACTCGGCGCGCAGCAGCTCGGTCACCGGCTCGCGCAGCGCGGCCACCTCGCCGGCGACTCCGTCCGAGTCGATGCCCGTCCGGGCGCGGGAGGCCGCCATGCGCCCCAACTGGTCGCGCACGGCCTCGAATCCGGGCGCCCTGAGGTCGTCCAGCCGCCCCGTGGCCGCCACGGCCGCCAGCGCCGCGGTCACAGCCCTGCCCGCCTCCACGGCCTCGTCCCGTGAGACGGTGAAGACCGTGCGGAACAGCGCCGCGTCCGCCCAGCGTTGGGCGATCTGCTCCCGGCGCCGTTCCAGAAAGGCGCTCACCTGGTGAGCGGCCGGCTCCTGTTCCACGTTCTCTTCCGACACCGACACTTGCATCGCTCCCTTGCACGGGCCGGACCGAGGTCGCGCGACGGCGCCTCAGCCGTTACTTGCCGTATGACAAACATTAGTGCCGACGTTCGGCACCACCAAACAACTGCCCACCGGTGCCTCCCACCTGCGCCTTCCCCGTCCCTTACCGGCCACGCCAGTCCAGACACACCACGAGCGCGTCGTCGTCCGGGGTGGATCTGCCGCGGTGGCCCGTCAGTTCGCGCAGGATCGCCCGGGGCACCTCGGCGGCCGGCAGCAGCCGGGTCGACTGGATCGCCCGGGCCAGAGCGGCGTCCCCGTAGGCCTCACCGCCCGGGGAGGCGACGTCATAGACCCCGTCGCTGACGAAGACCAGCCGGTCGCCCGGCTCGACCCGGAACTCCTGGATCACGTAGTCGGTCTCCTCGAACATGCCGAGCGGCAACTGGGCGTCGAACGGCACCCGCTCCACCGCGCCCCGGCGCAGCCGCAGCATCTGCGGCGACCCGGCGTCCACCGCACGGACCCGGCCGGTGGCCAGGTCGAAGTCGAGCATGAGCACGGAGAGGTAGCAGCGGCCCCGGTAGTGGGCGTACACCGCCTGGTCGGCCAGGGCCGCCTGGTCGTCGATGGACAGCCCGGCCCGGCGCGCGTTGCGCAGGGCGTTGATCGCCAGGTTCGTCAGCAGGGAGGCCTCGATGCCCTCACCCATGCCGTTGGTGACGTAGAGGCTGAGCCGGTCGGCCGAGGCGGACCAGTCGAAGTTGTCGCCGAAGATCGCGTACGCCGGTTCCAGCTGTGCGCCCAGCTCGTACTCGGGGCGGGCGCAGGAGCGGCCCGGCAGCAGCTGCCACTGCATCTCGGCGGCCAGCGTGAGCCGGTCCCGGCGGCGCGCCTGGAGATACAGGTCGGTGTCGCGCTCGGCCACGTAGACCTCGTGCCCGAGCACCTCGGCGATCTCGGCCAGCTCGCCCAGGCAGCCCTCGGCGTGCTCCGCGCCCGGCAGGGTGACGGTCAGCACACCGAGCCGGTCGCCCCGCACGGTGACCGGCAGATGCGCCCGTACGCGATCGCCCGAGGGGCTCTCCACGTACGGCTCCTGGGCCCCGAAGGCCCGGCCCGCCGGGCTGTTGTGCACGGACACCGGCTGGTGGGTGTGCGGCAGCACGGACACCGGCTGAAGCACCGTCAGTCCGTAGTCGGCCAGGAAAAGCTCGACGGAGTCCGCCGCGTACTGATCGGTCAGTACACGACGGACCGCGTCCAGCAGTTGATGGGGCGCCGCCGTGCGCAGGGCGCGCTCGGCGGCCACGAATCTGCTCGTGATCGTGGTCACGGTGGTCTTTCACCATCCTCGGTGGGACGCCGACGCGTCCTCGAAACGGGTTCTTGTCCACGGGCCGGGAGACGGGTCCCGGGCGGTTCAGCCCACGCCTAGTACGCTGACGGCCATCCCGGTGCCTGCGAGAGTGTGACTGTGACTTCCCTCCGACCCCGCCCCGAGCCCACTGAGGTCGCCCGTGTGACCTCCACGGCCGCGGAGTTGCTGGAGGTCCTCTGGGGCCGGGCGTCGACCGCGCCGGCCTCCGCGTCCCAGCTGCGGGTGCTGCTCATGCTCGAACACCACGAGGGCATCAACCTGCGTACGCTCGCCGACTCCCTCGCCTCCACACCGCCCTCGACCAGCCGGCTGTGCGACCGGCTGCAGGCGGCCGGGTTCGTCGAGCGGGAGGTGAGCCAGGCCGACCGGCGCGAGGTCCGCCTGCACCTCAGCGGCCGGGGCCGCGCCTTCCTGGCCGACCTGCGCACGCGCCGGGAGGACGCGCTGCGCGCGGTGCTCGACCAGATGCCCGCGGCGAAGCGGGTCGCGCTGCTGCAGGGTCTTGAGGCGTTCTGCGACGCGGCGGCGGCCCAGATACACGACGACTCCGAAGACTCCCGCTCGTCCGGTACCCGGACTGCCTGATTTTCTCGCCGTCTCACGGAGTCGGCCCTTCCGGTCCCTTCCCCGCGCACGTTCGGCACGCCTAGGCTGTTGCCCTCCACCTATAGTTGTCAAACGACAACTGTCCGCTCCGTGAGCCCCATGGCCTTCTCTCGCGCACCCCACCGCCCACCCTCCCTGCCCGTACCGTCGCAGTACCGGTCCGGGTACCCCGCCACCGCCTCGACCTGCGCCGACTGTGGTCAACGTCTCGCCGGGGCATATGCGGGGCATGACCGGGGCGAGCGCGGGTAACGGCGCTGAAGGTGGCCTGTCGGGGGATCGGAGCGGGCCGGACTGAGAGGGAGGGCCCGTGACGGCGACCATGCGCATCGGCACGACGACGGATTCCGCCACCTGCACCGGTGAGGAACTGCCGCAGATCGCCGAACCCCAGAAGCTCGCCCCGCAGGACGCGCGCGGGCTGACCGGCCAGTTCCTCGACCGGCTCGCCGTCCTTGAGGAGGGCACGCCCGAATACCAGTACGCCCGCAACACGCTCATCGAGATGAACATGTCGCTGGTGCGCTTCGCGGCCCGCCGGTTCCGCACCAGCGGGCAGTCGATGGAGGACATCGTCCAGGTCGGCGTCATCGGGCTGATCAAGGCCATCGACCGCTTCGAGGTCTCCCGCGAGGTGCAGTTCACCAGCTTCGCGGTGCCGTACATCATCGGCGAGATCAAGCGGTTCTTCCGTGACACGTCCTGGGCCGTGCACGTGCCGCGCCGCCTTCAGGAGGCCCGTACGGAACTCGCCAAGGCCACCGAGGAGCTGGCCTCCCGCCTCGGCCGCGCGCCGAAGGTGGCCGAACTGGCCGCCCTGATGAACCTGTCGGAGGAGGAGGTCGTCGAGGCCCAGATCGCCGCCAACGGCTACCTGTCCTCCTCCCTCGACGCCACCGTCACCGGCGACCCGGACGAGAGCGACACGACACTGTCGGAGTTCATCGGCGAGGAGGACCCGGCCCTCGAACTCGTCGAGGACTTCCACGCCCTGGCCCCCCTCGTCGCCGAACTCGACGAGCGCCAGCGCCTCATCCTCCACCTGCGCTTCGTGGAGGAGCTGACCCAGGCGGAGATCGGAGCCCGGCTCGGCATCTCGCAGATGCACGTCTCCCGGCTGATCTCGCGCACGGTGGCACGCCTGCGGTCGGGAATGCTGACCACGAGCTGACACGCCCCCAGCAACGGCGAGAGCCCCGGCCCGGAGCGATCCGGACCGGGGCTCTTGTGTAGGCCCTGTGGGATTCGAACCCACAACCCATGGATCAAAGGAACAGACCCGCTGTGGCGGGGCCGCGACTTCGGCCGGAGGCCGTGCCGGTGGAACCGTTCGGCCACGAGGGCCGTCCCTGCGCGCCACAGCCCGGCCGTGCGCGGCTGTGACGGCCCGCCGATACCGGCGGACCCCCTCACCTCAGGCCGCGGCCGACGGGCTGGGCGATCCGCCGGCGCGGCGGTATTCGGCGTTGATGCGCCGGGCTTCTTCGAGTTGGTCTTCGAGGATGATGATCCGGCATGCGGCCTCGATCGGGGTGCCCCTGTCGACGTGCTCACGCGCGCGGGCCGCGATGCGCAGTTGGTAGCGGGAGTAGCGGCGGTGTCCGCCCTCGGAGCGCAGTGGTGTGATCAGCCGTGCTTCGCCGATGGCTCGGAGAAAGCCGGGAGTGGTGCCGAGCAGCTCGGCGGCCCGGCCCATCGTGTAGGCGGGGTAATCGTCGTCGTCGAGACGGCCTAGCGACTCGTCTGCTGTCATCTCACCTCTCTGTGGAACGCGTGGAGGGGCCTTGGTGCCATACGGCACCAAGGCCCCGAAGGAACTGCAACACCATCTGCCGGCCCTAGTGCTGCGCCGGCCTTCTGTTTCCGCACAGCCACCCGATACGACGGGGGTGCGGGGATCGCGGATGCGTGACCGGAGACCACCTACCTATCGATGTCCTGCGGTACCCGGGCTCAGTCTTCCGCCCGGGCGATCCTGATGGCGCTCGACTCCTCCGTTCTTCCCTCTCAACTGATCACTTACAAACGGGGAATGCGTACTGCTTGTACCGCGAACTGCTGGTGGCCTGACACAGCGCCACTCCCCGGCACGCGCGTCCGCAGCCCGACGCCTTCACCGAGGGCACCGCTCAATTCAGCACTGCTGGTACTGCAACCGCGTCAACTGCGGTCCTGCTCATGGCGGCCCCTCACCACTACGGGCCACCCGGTCCGGTCGTCAGTTCCGTCGCCGCCGTACAACAACCTGGCTTCGAAACTCCACCACCGCACCGTCACGCGGGTACTGCTGCCCGGCAGTTCGTGTCTGCCGGGCCCTGCTCGATCTCGGCTACGAAAGAAACCGTAGCCATGCGAGCAGCGAATGTCTACTCCAGCGAGAACAGATTTAGTGCGCCTGGCGATGAGGTATCCCGCTGGGCCGGTCTGCGAACGCCCGGGACGGTCCGCAGCGCAGGTCCGCCGCCCGGGTGAGACCCAGAGCCGCCCGCCGGGCTTCCCGTGACGCCGCCGACGGCCCGGCGCCGGGTGGCGGGCGGAGCCCAGGGACCGGGTAGGCAAGGCCGGGCGCGGCCGGTGCCGACGCTCGCCGTACCGCGCGAGCCCTCCTTGAAGACCTGGGACAGCCGACCACTGCCCGGGCAGCCGAGGACACCGCCGTCCCGATCGTGTCCGAGCTCGTCACCAATGCGCCTGCCCTGCCCGCTAGTGCCACCGGCAAGCCGCCCGGACAGGCCGGTGCATAGAATCCGATCTCATGCCGAAGCCTGACGAGCTGATCATTGACATCGCCGCCCTTGTGGAGTCGGGGCAGAGCAATCGGATGTCCCTGACCGTGGTGACCGGTGGTGCTGTCATCACCGGTCGACTGGCTCCCGAAGCCGTGTGGAGGCAGAGGGTGTCGGAGGTACTGACGGATTCCGCCGACCTGGGCGAGTTCTCCGCTGTCTTCGACACCCCTGCGAAGAAGGACGGGCCGCCCACGCATCTGCACTTTCATGTCGCCCGGATCCTGCAGGGCACGGTGGGGATCCCGGAGACGGGCGGGATGTTCCGCGTCGCGATCGAGGACGTCAACGCCTGGACCGTGGGCGACTTCAGCTACTCCGACCACTGACCCACTGACCCGCCGCCGCGTCGAGAGCGGCACGGCACGCAGTGAGGGCCCTATCGGCGCGCGCCGATAGGGCCCTCATCACTGCTCTGTTGGAGTCGTGCCTGTCCCGTCGGTCAGACGGACAGGGGGGTGCCAAGCATTGCGGAAGCCCGCTGCAACGGGCTTTCGACGCGCGCGGGTGCGACCTCGGGGAGGGCGCGACAGGTGAAGCCGAGCCGGGACATGGCCCGGAGGACTTCGCCGGCGCTGAAATCGCGGCGGTCCTGGCGGGTGATGACCTGGCCGACCTGCTTGACGGGATAGTGGCGTCGTCCGATGATCACAAACTCGCCGGTGACCGGTTCGGGCTTGACGCCCTTCATCGATTCCAGCACGCCGCTCTTGGTCAGGTCGAACGGAAAGCGGGCGATGACACAGCGCATGATGCCTCACAGAGGGAAGGAAAGACGGGGCCGACGGCCATGAAACGGCTCAGCTGGTCGGGGCGAGGACGCCCACAGCGCTGCCGTGTTCGTCGACCACGGGCAGGGCCCCGAGCCGGCGACAGCGCATCGCCCGCTCGGCTTCGGCCCTCGTGGTCAGCAGCGAGGCAAAAGGCCCGATGACGTCGGCGATGTCACGCAGGCGGATCCTGTCCGTGTATCCGGAGCCGTCACGAACGGCCGTGAGCCTGGCCCGGGTGACCAGGCCGGTGCACAGACCGTCCTCGTCGCAGACGACCAGATGCCCCGTACGGGCGGCGGCCATCACGGACAGTGCGACCTCGACGGTCATGTCCTCCCAGACCTGCGGTCCGGCCGCGTCCATGACGTCGGCCACCGTGCCGTGCACGGGGTGGGCGCTCGCCGGGCGGCTCTGCACGTGTACCAGTGTCAAAGGGTGCCTCCTGCGGAGTTGGGTCGGCTTCCTGAGCACGAAGGTGCTTATGCGGCCGTCCCGGCCGTGGACTGCCGTACAGAAGCACGACGGGCCGCCGAAGCGGAGCCGCGCCGGCCGCGTGAAGTGGCGCTGCGCTTCTTGGGGCGTTCGACCGCCGGCGCCGTGATGACGACCGGGATGCCGGAGGGGGCCTGGGCGCCGGTGATGCGGTGCAGGGCCTCCTCGCCGGCGCGGACCTGGGTGGTCTGCGGGACGATGCCCGCCGCTGCCATGAGGCGGGTCATGTCGCGGCGCTGGTTCGGGGTGACCAGAGTGACGACACTGCCGGACTCGCCGGCGCGGGCGGTCCTGCCACCGCGGTGGAGGTAGTCCTTGTGGTCGGTCGGCGGGTCGACGTTGACGACGAGGTCGAGGTTGTCGACGTGGATGCCGCGCGCCGCGACATTGGTCGCCACCAGCACGTTGACGTGCCCGGTTTTGAACTGCGCCAGCGTACGGGTGCGTTGCGGCTGTGACTTCCCGCCGTGCAGGGCGGCGGCCCGTACCCCGCTGGTCAGGAGATGCTCGGTGAGGCGGTCGACGGCGTTCTTGGTGTCGAGGAACATGATCACCCGGCCGTCGCGCGCGGCGATCTCGGTGGTGGCCGTGTGCTTGTCGGCGCCGTGGACATGCAGCACGTGGTGCTCCATCGTCGTGACCGCGCCGGCCGAGGGGTCGACGGAGTGCACGACGGGGTCGCTGAGGTAGCGGCGCACGAGCAGGTCGACGTTGCGGTCGAGGGTGGCGGAGAACAGCATGCGCTGGCCCTCGGGACGGACCTGGTCGAGCAGGGCGGTGACCTGCGGCATGAAGCCCATGTCGGCCATCTGGTCGGCCTCGTCGAGGACGGTGATGGAGACCTGGTCGAGCCGGCAGTCGCCACGGTCGATGAGGTCCTTGAGACGTCCCGGTGTGGCGACGACGACCTCGGCGCCACCGCGCAGCGCGCTCACCTGCCTGCCGATCGACATCCCGCCCACCACCGTGGCCAGCCGCAGCCTCAGGGAACGGGCGTACGGGGCGAGCGCGTCGGTCACCTGCTGCGCCAGCTCACGCGTCGGTACGAGAATCAACCCCAGCGGCTGCCTGGCCTCGGCGCGCTGCCCGGCCGTACGGGCCAGCAGCGCCAGACCGAAGGCGAGGGTCTTGCCGGAGCCGGTGCGCCCGCGGCCGAGGACGTCCCGGCCGACGAGGGAGTTCGGCAGGGTCGCGGCCTGGATCGGGAACGGCACGGTCACGCCTTGCGAACCGAGCGCGGCCAGCAGCTCCCGGGGCATGTCGAGATCGGCGAAGCCCTCCACGGCAGGAAGCGCGGGGGTGATCGTCTTGGGGAGGGCGAACTCCCCTCGGACCGAGGCGGGCCGGCGGCCGTAGTCACCGGAGCGGCCCGGCCCGCCGGACCGGCGCGGGGCCGACGAGCCGTATCGGCTGCCACCCCTTCCGGAGTCGGCACTGCCGTTACGGGTGCGGGCGAAGCGGTCGTTCGTGCGTGTGCGGTTCATGCGGAACCTTCCTCGATGCGGCACATATCAAGGAATTCCCGCAGCAATGAGCAGCACGGAGAATTGCAAGAAAAGGCCGGTGGTACACGAAAGCGGATCTGGCCGACGAAAATCCGTGCCGGCACAGGCGCTGAGATGAGTGGCGCAATGCGGGACGCGATATTCGGGGCGTCCACTGCGATGTAGCTCGTGAAGGGGTGCGTCTGCACCCCTGAAGGAGGATCCGCGGACTGAGCCAACGGATTCCTGGTCGTCGCCCACAGGTGAAATCCCTGCGGAAATGCGAGCAGCTGGGGCCCGCACCCCGAAGGATGCGGGCCCCAGCTACGAAGTGCGCGCCGGTGTCAGGCGAGAACGATGTTCTCGGCCGTCGGGCCCTTCTGGCCCTGCGCGATGTCGAAGGTCACCTTCTGGCCCTCCAGCAGCTCGCGGAAGCCCTGGGCGGCGATGTTCGAGTAGTGGGCGAACACGTCAGCGCCGCCACCGTCCTGCTCGATGAAGCCGAAGCCCTTTTCCGCATTGAACCACTTCACGGTACCAGCAGCCATGTCATATCTCCTTGGGGGCAGTGCATCGGGATCCGCACAGCGCGGACACCATGTCGCCGCGATGATCACCCCGCCCGGAAAAAGACCGGAAATACAAAAGTGCTTCCAGCGGCACAGAAGCCGACCGGAGAGCACTTGAAGTTTCGGGAACCACAACTGCAACTGAGATCGACAGTAGCACGCCGCAGCGGCCTATGTGCGGGGAAGAGTCCAAATCCACTTATTGCGACAGAGAATCTGTCTGCATGTTCCGCTGAAATCTCAGCTCGCGAGCACAGCTATTGATTCACACTGCTACGGCAGTGTGACGGCAACGCCCTGATCGTCGGCCTGGCAGCGCGTCGTGGCGCCCAACGCCTTCTGCCGAACCGGTCGCCGCCGACCTGCGTCCCGCGCCCAACGACACGACCCGGCGGTTCCGCATCCACAACCGCATCACTCCAGCCAAAGCACAGCCGATGCCCATGGGTTCTCGCACCACGCGATGACCAGCGGTCCTGCCAACGGCACTTCCGGCCGGGACATCACAGTGACGGCCATCGTGCCGCGCCCACCGGCAACACACCGAGGGACTGAACAGACCACTCCCCAACGCGCTTTCACACGCACGGGCTCCGGAACCTCGAAGTGCCCTGACCAGCCGAAGCTGGTCAGGGCACTCCTTCGCAGGTCAGAGGCCGTTTCCCTCCCCCGCAAACCGGTAGGCCCTGTGGGACTCGAACCCACAACCAATGGATTAAAAGTCCACTGCTCTGCCAATTGAGCTAAGGGCCCAGGCGATGTCGCACCCACGAGCATAGCCGGACGATGCCGCGACTCCGATCGGGTATCGGGGTCTCGGCCCTGCCGGAGGGACGAACTGGGCCGATGAGGGGCATCAACCGGCCCGTCCGGGCGTGTCCGCGCGGCCCCCGCGAAGCCCGCGCCGCAACGACGGAGCGCCGTGGCCCGCCCGTTGGGACGGAGCACGGCGCTCCTCATGCGCTGATGTCAGCCGTTGCGCTTCCAGCGCGGCTTGTCCTCGCGGCGCTGGAACGAACCGCCGCCGCGGTGGTCGTCACGACGGCCGGAGGGGCGGTCGTGACCGGAGGAGCGGAAGCCGGGGCGGTCGCCCTGACGGTCGCGGTTGAAGGGGCGGTCGCCCCCACGGTGCCCACCGCGCTCGTCCCGGCGCTCGAAGGAGCGGCCCGGACGGTCGTCCCGGCGGAAGCCGCCACCGCGGTTGTCGTCACGACGCTCGAAGCCACGACCACCACGGTCGTCACGACGCTCGAACGAACGGCCGCCACGGTCATCACGACGCTCGTCCCGGCGGAAGCCACCGCCACGGTTGTCGTCACGACGCTCGAAGCCACGACCACCACGGTCGTCACGACGCTCGAACGAACGGCCACCACGGTCATCACGACGCTCGTCCCGGCGGAAGCCACCGCCACGGTTGTCGTCACGACGCTCGAAGCCACGACCACCACGGTCGTCACGACGCTCGAACGAACGGCCGCCACGGTCATCACGACGCTCGTCCCGGCGGAAGCCGCCACCGCGGTTGTCGTCACGACGCTCGTACGAACGACCACCACGGTCGTCCCGGTCCGCCCGGTCGACGTCCTGCGCCGCCGGCTGCTCGGGCACGGACACCTCGGCCGCCGCGGCCACCACCGCCGCCTGGGCCTCGGCCACCGCCGCCTCGGGGTCCTCACCCTGCTCGCGGGCGATCCGGGCGATCAGGCGGTCGGCCTCCTCGCGCAGCTCGTTCGCACGCCGCTGCGCCCGCTCCAGTTCCTTGGTGAGCTGGGCGACCTCACGCTCGGCCTGCTGCGCGGCGTTGCCGACGGACTCGGCCTGCACCTCGGTCATCGACCGGGCACCGGTGATCTCGGCGACCTCCGGGTCGAAGGCACCGGCCCCCTGGATGATGTGACGCCCGGCGTCGACGCCCGCGTCCTCCATCAGCCGGAAGATCTGACGCCGCTGGTGCGGCAGGGACAGCGACACGACGGTGCCGGAGCGGCCCGCACGCGCGGTACGACCGGACCGGTGCAGGTAGTCCTTGTGGTCCCCGGCCGGGTCCACGTTCAGCACCAGGTCGATGCCGTCGACGTGGATACCGCGGGCGGCGACGTCGGTCGCGACGAGCGCGTTGACGTAGCCCTTCTTGAAGTCCTCCAGCACGCGGGTACGCGCGCCCTGCGTCATACCGCCGTGCAGCGCGTCGGCCTTCACACCGGCGTCGCACAGCTGCTCGGCGATGCGGTCGGCGCCCAGCTGGGTGCGGACGAAGATGATCGTGCGGCCCTTGCGGGAGGCGATCGCGGCGGTGACCGGCGCCTTGTCCTTGGGCTTCACGATGAGGATGTGGTGCGACATGGTCGTGACGTTGCCCTGGGCGCTGTCGACCTCGTGCGTGACCGGGTTGCTCAGGTAACGCTTGACCAGGGTGGAGATCTCGTTCTCCATCGTGGCGGAGAACAGCATGCGCTGGCCGCCGGCCGGGACCTGGTCGAGCAGCTCGGTGACCTCGGGCAGGAAGCCCAGGTCGGACATCTGGTCGGCCTCGTCGAGGACGGCGACCTCGACGTTCTCCAGGGAGCAGGCGCCACGGTTGATGATGTCGCGCAGCCGGCCCGGGGTGGCGACGAGGATGTCGACGCCGCGCTCCAGGGCGTAGATCTGGTTGCCCATCGACGTACCGCCGCAGACGACCTTCATCTTCAGGCCGACGACGTCGCCGTAGGGCTGGAGGGCGTCCGCGACCTGCATCGCGAGTTCGCGGGTCGGGGTGAGGATGACCGCGCGGGGCTTGTGCTTCTCGGTGCGGCCGCCGGCGAGACGCGCCAGGGTCGGCAGACCGAACGACAGGGTCTTGCCGGAGCCGGTGCGGCCACGGCCGAGGATGTCCTTGCCGGCCAGGGCGTCCGGAATGGTCGCGGCCTGGATCGGGAAGGGGGTGGTCACGCCGTTCTGCGCGAGCTTGCGCACAACGCCTTCGGGGAGACCGAGGTCCGCGAAGGTGACCTCGGGGGCGTCCTCGGCTGCCTCGTTCTCGGGCACGACGACGTGATCAGTACTGGCGATGGACATGCGAATGCGAAACCTTCCGGAGTCTCAGTCGGCACGCGCCCGTCAACTCCGTGATTCGCGATTCGCAATACGACCGCCTCAATGCGGTCCACCACGGCAAGGGAGAGTACGCGCCACACGGCGCGCTCTGCAGTGGCGCCGGGCAAGATGGGATCAAACGATCTGCCACCATACGCACTCCGGGCCCCTCAAGGCAAACCGGACTGTGTAGGAGGCAGCGGGCCACCGTCCGGCGACCGGACGGCTTCCCGAGGACGCCAACCACCCCCCGGCGGGGATTGTTCCCGCCCCGGGAGAAAAACTTCCGGCGACCCCTCCGCCCCCCCTCACGCCGGTGCCCCCGCCTCCGGCGCCGGCTCCCGCTGGGCGAGCTGCGGCCCCGGCGGCTCGTGCGCCGACGACGACGGCTCCGGCGTCGGCTCCGGAGAGGTCGTCGGCTCCGGCGGCGTCGGCGTGGGCTCCGGTTCGGCCGTCCGGGTGGGCGTCGGCGGATCCGGCGGCTTCACCGTGGGCCGTGACGGCTTCCCCGGCTTGACCTGCCCCGGCGCCGTCGGGCTCGCGTCGGCACGCGGCGACGCCTCGGGGGACGCCGACGCCCCCGCCCGGCCCCCCTTGCCCTTCTTGTCCTTCTTGCCCTTGCCGCGCTTCCGGTCACCCTCGGCACCGGCCGCGCCGAACCCGGCCCCACCGCCCGACACCGCCGGACCGCCGTCGGGCGCCTCGCCGCCCCGCTGCCCGGCGGAGTGCGACGGCTTGACGCTCCCACCCGCATCGTCGCCGACGCTCATGCAGCCGGCGGCAGCGGCGACCGCCATGACCGTGGCGGCCAGTCGGACGGGTACGTACAAGGGGCGCACGGGGCCACCTCCGGAAAGGGTGATGGAGTCAACACCTTCAACTCCCGCCGCCCACAAGAGGACACGCGCCCCGTATTCACAGCCCGGTCAGCCGTAGCCCAGGGCGTGAAGGCGCTCGTCGTCGATGCCGAAGTGGTGCGCGATCTCGTGCACCACGGTGATCTCCGTCTCCGCGACGACGTCCTCCCGCGACTCGCACATCCGCAGCGTCGGATTCCGGTAGACGGTGATCCGGTCCGGCAGCACACCGGCGTACCACTCACCCCGGTCGGTCAGCGGAGTCCCCTCGTACAGCCCGAGCAACTCGGGATCGTCCGCCGGCGGCTCGTCCTCGACGAACACCGCGACGTTGTCCATCAGTCGGGTCAACTCCGGCGGGATCCGGTCGAGCGCCTCGGCGACCAGCTCCTCGAACTCCTCACGCGTCATCTCCAGCACAGGCCCATTGTCGGCCACACCCCCGCCGTACGAGAGCCTCCCGGCGCCGCATATCCGGCCGCGCACTTGGGCATACGGGATCAATGGCCCGCGTCCCCGCCGCAGTCCTGAGTGTCCTGAAACCCATCCTCAACGCCCCGCGCGCCCTGGCCCGCCGCTATCGCTCCCGCCAGGCCCCGACCACGATCGAGCTCGTGGCGCAGCCGCACCCGTGGACCCGTGCGGTGGGACTCGTCGCCGTCGTCCTCCTGGGCGCCTGGCTGGGCCTGCTGGTCGTGGGCAACGTCCGGGTCCCGGTCGGCCCCATGAACACCACGATGACCCTGCGCCCGTCCTTCACCGGCGGCACGAAGATCAACATCTCGCCGTTGGGCGCCCTGGAACTCAACAGCCACATCGCCCCCGTCCGCCTGGACGTCAACGTCGACCAACTCGACCCCGAGCGCTCCCAGGCCCTGGTCGACCACCCCGAACGCCTCTCCGGCCTCCAGGACGAGGTCACCGAGGACGTCGGCCGCGGCACCCTCGACCTGGCCGTGCGCTCCGGCGTCGCGGTCGTCGTCGGCGCCACCGCCCTGGGCCTCGCGGTCTACCGCCGCCCCCGCCGCGCGATGGCCGCCGGCGGCCTGGCCCTCACTCTCCTCGCCGCCTCGGGCGGCACCGCGTACGCCACCTGGCGCCCCGACTCCGTCCTGGAACCCAAGTTCTCCGGCCTGCTCACCTCGGCCCCCTCCCTGGTCGGCAACGCCCGCAGCATCGTCACGGAATTCGACGTCTACCAGAAGGAGTTGGCCCGCCTGGTCACCAACGTGACCAAGCTCTACGACGCCACCTCGACACTCCCCGCCTATGCGCCCGACCCCTCCACGATCCGGGTCCTGCACGTCTCCGACATCCACCTCAACCCGGCGAGCTGGAAGATCATCGCCTCGCTCGTGGAGCAGTACAAGGTCGACGTGATCGTCGACTCCGGCGACACCATGGACCACGGCACCGCCGCCGAGAACGGCTTCCTGGACCCCATCGAGGACCTCGGGGCCCCCTACGTCTGGGTCCGCGGCAACCACGACTCGATGATCACCCAGCGCTATCTGCAGGGCCTGAAGAACGTCCACGTCCTGGACGAAGGCAAGGCCAAGACGATCAAGGGCCTGCGCTTCGCGGGCATCGGCGACCCACAGTTCACCCCCGACCGCTCCCGGCAGATCGGCGCCCGGCAGTCCCAGGAGCTGGCCGGTGCCCGCCTGGCCACGGCCCTGCGCGACCAGAGCGCGGCCGGCACCCCGGTGGACGTCGCCATCGCCCACGAGCCGGCAGCCGCCCGCGGGGTCGACGGCGAGGTCCCCCTCGTCCTGGCCGGCCACCTCCACCACGACGAGATGGAGATCCTGAAGTACGGCACCCGGCTCCGCATCGAGGGCTCGACGGGCGGCAGCGGCCTGCGCGCCATCGAGGGCAAACACCCCGACCCCATCGAGGCGTCGATCCTCTACTTCGACCGGGACACCCGCCACCTCCAGGCCTGGGACGAGATCGAACTGGGCGGTCTCGGCCTCACGACGGCAGAGGTCAGCCGCCACCTCCCGAAGGAGAACCAGCCCGGCGCGACACCCTCCCCGAGCACCCCCTCGGAGGACACCTCCTCGCCCTCCCCCTAAACCGTTTTGGCGATAGCTCCCGCCATCCCATATGCTTCTCACGTCCCCGACGCGCTGAGAAGCGCCCAGGCGGGCCGATAGCCCTCATCGTCTAGCGGCCTAGGACGCCGCCCTTTCAAGGCGGTAGCACGGGTTCGAATCCCGTTGGGGGCACGCACCACCCTGTGCGACACTGTCGTACGAAGCTTGGTCCTGTGGAGCAGTTTGGAGTGCTCGCCACCCTGTCAAGGTGGAGGCCGCGGGTTCAAATCCCGTCAGGACCGCTGAGGTTTCACGTGAAACCTCGTGGCTGGGTAGCTCAGTTGGTACGAGCGTCCGCCTGAAAAGCGGAAGGTCGCCGGTTCGACCCCGGCCCCAGCCACCGCAGCCCTCACCAGGGCTTGAGCCCCTCCCCGATGCATTCGGGGAGGGGCTCTTTAGTGTCTCCGCCCATGGGCACCCCACGTCTCTTCGGACGGTCGGGAAGCGTGCCGGCATTCGACCCCGTTTCCGTTTATGGCGCGCGCCATGCTCTCAGCGGGCCTCGGCAGAGGGCACGTCCTGGTACTGACCAGGGCCGGTACGCGTCACGACAAAAGCGTTAGCCATCAAATTCGGCGGGATGAGATCCTGGATCCCGTATGTCTACGCACCCTGCCCCCGCCCTCGGCGCCCTCGCCCCCCGCCTGACCGAGCTGTCCCTGCGCGACGCGCACCGGCTCGGGCGCAGGCTCGAAGGTGCGCGCAAGATCCGTAAGCCGGAGGCGCGGGACGCCGTGCTCGCCGAGATCGAGGCGGAGGTCGGCAAGGCAGAGGAACGGATGGCCGGGCGGCGTGCCCTCGTGCCCGAGGTCTCGTACCCCGAGCAGCTGCCGGTCAGCCAGAGGAAGGACGCGATCGCCGACGCCATCCGCGACCACCAGGTCGTGATCGTCGCCGGCGAGACGGGCTCCGGCAAGACGACGCAGATCCCGAAGATCTGTCTGGAGCTGGGGCGCGGCGTACGCGGCATGATCGGGCACACCCAGCCCCGCAGGATCGCCGCCCGTACGGTCGCCGAGCGTGTCGCCGAGGAGCTGGACACACCGCTCGGCGGGGCCGTCGGCTGGAAGGTGCGGTTCACCGACCAGGTGAACCAGGACGCGACCTTCGTCAAGCTCATGACGGACGGCATCCTGCTGGCCGAGATCCAGACCGACCGCGAGCTGCGCGCCTACGACACGATCATCATCGACGAGGCCCACGAGCGGTCCCTCAACATCGACTTCCTGCTGGGCTACCTCGCCCAGCTGCTGCCGAAGCGCCCGGACCTGAAGGTCGTCATCACGTCGGCCACGATCGACCCCGAGCGCTTCTCGCGGCATTTCGGTGACGCCCCGATCATCGAGGTCAGCGGCCGTACGTATCCCGTGGAGGTCCGCTACCGGCCGCTGCTGGAGGAGGACGGCGACGACGCCGACCGGGACCAGATCACCGCGATCACCGATGCGGTGGAGGAGCTCCAGAAGGAGGGCAAGGGGGACATCCTCGTCTTTCTCTCCGGCGAGCGGGAGATCAGGGACACGGCTGACGCCCTCACCAAGAAGAACTACCGCTTCACGGAGATCCTGCCGCTCTACGCCCGGCTCTCCCACGCGGAGCAGCACCGCGTCTTCCAGCCGCATACGGGCCGCAGGATCGTTCTGGCCACGAACGTCGCCGAGACGTCGCTGACGGTCCCGGGCATCAAGTACGTCATCGACCCGGGCTTCGCTCGGATCTCCCGCTACAGCCATCGCACGAAGGTCCAGCGGCTGCCCATCGAACCGGTGTCGCAGGCCAGCGCCAACCAGCGCAAGGGCCGCTGCGGCCGTACCTCGGACGGCATCTGCATCCGTCTGTACAGCGAGGACGACTTCGCGGCCCGCCCGGAGTTCACGGACGCGGAGATCCTCCGGACGAACCTCGCCTCCGTCATCCTGCAGATGACCGCGGCCGGCCTCGGGGACATCGAGAAGTTTCCCTTCATCGACCCGCCGGACCACCGCAACATCCGCGACGGCGTCCAGCTGCTCCAGGAGCTGAACGCCCTGGACCCGGCGCAGAAGGACCCGCGCAAGCGGCTCACGGAGACCGGCCGCAAGCTGGCCCAGCTGCCCGTCGACCCCCGGCTGGCCCGGATGGTCCTGGAGGCGGACAAGAACGGCTGTGTGCGCGAGGTCATGGTCATAGCCGCCGCGCTGTCCATCCAGGACCCGCGCGAGCGCCCCGCCGACAAGCAGACCCAGGCCGACCAGCAGCACGCCCGATTCAAGGACGAGACCAGCGACTTCCTGGCCTACCTCAACCTCTGGCGGTACGTCCGTGAGCAGCAGAAGGAGCGGGGGTCGTCCTCCTTCCGCCGGATGTGCAAGCAGGAGTACCTGAATTTCCTTCGCATCCGCGAATGGCAGGACATCTACACGCAGTTGCGCACGGTCGCGAAGCAGATGGGCATCCATCTCAACGAGGACGACGCCCCGGCCGACCGCGTCCATGTCTCGCTCCTGGCCGGCCTGCTGTCGCACGTGGGCATGAAGGACGTCAAGGAAGGCGCCAAGAACGAGTACTTGGGGGCGCGCAACGCGAAGTTCGCGGTCTTCCCGGGTTCGGCCCTGTTCAAGAAGCCCCCGCGTTTCGTGATGTCCGCCGAGCTCGTCGAGACGTCCCGCCTGTGGGCCCGCGTCAACGCGAAGATCGAACCCGAGTGGGTCGAGCCGCTCGCCGCGCACCTCGTGAAGCGCACGTACAGCGAACCGCACTGGGAGAAGGACCAGGCCGCGGTGATGGCGTACGAGAAGGTCACGCTGTACGGCGTGCCGATCGTGGCGCAGCGGAAGGTCAACTACGGGCGGATCGACCCGGAGATCAGCCGCGAGCTGTTCATCCGGAACGCGCTGGTCGAGGGCGACTGGCGCACGCACCACAAGTTCTTCTCGGACAACCGCCGCCTGCTCACGGAGGTCGAGGAGCTGGAGCACCGCGCCCGGCGCCGGGACATCCTGGTGGACGACGAGACGCTGTACGACTTCTACGACCAGCGGATCCCCGAACACGTCGTCTCCGGCGCCCACTTCGACTCGTGGTGGAAGCACAAGCGGCACGAGCAGCCCGACTTCCTCGATTTCGAGCGCGAGATGCTCATCAACGAGAAGGCGGGCGAGGTCACCAAGGCCGACTACCCGGACTCGTGGCGCCAGGGGAATCTCAAGTTCCGGGTGACGTACCAGTTCGAGCCGGGTGCGGACGCCGACGGTGTGACCGTCCACATCCCGCTCCAGGTCCTCAACCAGGTCACGGACGAGGGCTTCGACTGGCAGATCCCGGGTCTGCGCGAGGAGCTGGTGACGGAGCTGATCCGGTCCCTGCCCAAGCCGATCCGCCGGAACTACGTCCCCGCGCCGAACTTCGCGAAGGCGTTCCTGGACCGGGCCGTCCCCCTCCAGGAGCCCCTCACCGCGACGATGACCCGCGAGCTGCGGCTCATGGTCGGGGTGCCCTTCGAGGCGGACGACTTCGACCTGTCCAAGGTCCCCGACCACTTGAAGGTCACGTTCAGGATCGTCGACGAGCGGCGCCGCAAACTGGCCGAGGACAAGGACCTGGAGGCGCTGAAGCTCACGCTGCGCCCGAAGGCCCGCAAGGCCCTCTCGCAGGCGGCCGCGGCGACGGCCGAGCGCTCGGGCGGAGAGTCCCTGGAGCGTTCGGGCCTGACCGACTGGACGATCGGCACCCTCACCCGCGTCTTCGAGACCCGCCGGGCCGGTCAGCCGGTCAAGGCGTATCCGGCGCTGGTCGACGACGGCGACACGGTCTCCGTGCGCCTCTTCGACACGGAGGCGGAGCAGGCGCAGGCGATGTGGAAGGGCATGCGTCGGCTGGTCCTGCGCAACATCCCGGTGAACCCGGCGAAATTCGCGAGCGATCGCCTGACGAACGCGCAGAAGCTGGCGCTGTCCGCGAATCCGCACGGCTCGATCCAGGGTCTGTTCGACGACTGCGCGATGGCCGCCGCGGACAAGCTGATCGGGGACTTCGGCGGGCCGGCGTGGGACGAGGAGTCGTACCGGAAGCTGTACGACAAGGTGCGCGCCGAGATCGTCGACACGACCGTCCGCACGGTGGGGCAGGTGCAGCAGGTCCTGGCCGCCTGGCAGGCCTGTGAGCGCCGCCTGAAGGCCGTACGCAGCCCCGCGCTGCTGGCGAACCTCCAGGACGTGCGGGGGCAGCTGGACGCGCTCGTGAAGCCCGGCTTCGTGACGGAGGCGGGGCTGCGGCGGATGCCGGACCTGATGCGCTACCTGGTGGCGGCCGACCGGCGCTTGCAGCAGATGCCGACGAACGTCCAGCGGGACACCACGCGCATGCAGAAGGTCCATGAGATGCAGGACGAGTACGCCTGGCTCCTGGAGCAGATGCCGCAGGGCCGGCCGGTCCCGTCGTCGGTCCTGGACATCCGCTGGATGATCGAGGAGCTCCGCGTCAGCTATTTCGCCCACGCGCTGGGCACGGCGTACCCCGTCTCCGACAAGCGGATCGTGAAGGCGATCGACGCGGCGGCACCGTGACGGGACCTGTACGCAAGGTGAGTTCGACCCGGGGCTCACCCTCCTGTACAGTCTCTTCTCGCAGCGCAACGCACGAATGGCGCCGCGAAACCTGGTCCTGTGGAGCAGTTTGGAGTGCTCGCCACCCTGTCAAGGTGGAGGCCGCGGGTTCAAATCCCGTCAGGACCGCAGTGAAAGAGCCCGGATCTTCGGATCCGGGCTCTTTGTCATACGGGCCGCCGGCTGAGCAGGCGGAGGCCGCGTCCGCGGCGGAGCCGCGATCGGATACAGCACATCCCGTCAGGACCGCCCGCCCTCGCAAGAGCCCCGATCTTCGGATCCGGGCTCTTTTGTATGCCCTGACCTCCTCGCCGGCCCTTCGGGCCGCCACACGCCGTCTTGACGGCCCTTCAATCCGTCGGTACCCCAGAACCAGGGCCGCCGTCCGTGCGGCCTCCTGGAGGTGGCACATGGCGGCAGCGGCGAGGCACGAGACGCGGGCTCTGCTGCGCGCGCACCTGTCGGCCGCGTCGTCGTACCGGCATCTCACCCGGCACTGCCCGATCTGCCATCACCTGCTGCGGCTGGCGTTGGAGTCCGCGCCGCGTGCGGCCCAGGGCGCGGCCCGGGCCCAGGAGGACGAGAGCCCGGCACCGGCATGATCCACGAGAGGGCTCAACACCCGTGCGGAGACGGGCTGCTGGAGGCAGTGGCTTCTCTACAGCACCTCCGGCGGAGCTAACAAGCCGCTTGGTATGTGACGGGTGTCACCGCATGAGTTTTGAAAAGTGCGGTACTTACACCCCGCCTACAAAGGGTCAATTTAATATGTGCAATTGCACCCTGTCCGGGGTGCCGCACACAGGTGATCCGACACCCCTCCCCAGGCTCCTACAAGGCCGCTCACAGCAGGTGCGACAGATCCACCCCGGGCGCACAAAAAAGATCGCGCTGGACCCGGCGGAGTCCAGCGCGATCGACGACGCACCCTGCTGTATGCCTGGAAAGCCTGAACGGCTTGGGCGTGGGGCCTGTTGGGGCAGGACCCCGCGTCGTTTGGAGCTGTGGTCCGGACGCCGCGGCCAGTTGGGGGAACCAGCCGGTTTGCCCGGTTATTCAGTTGTTCAGGCCTCGCTGCGCTGCTGCGGGATGCCCGCGAGCAGAGCGCGGACCTCGGCCTCGCGGTAGCGCCGATGCCCGCCGAGCGTGCGGATCGACGTGAGCTTGCCGGCCTTCGCCCACCGCGTGACCGTCTTCGGGTCCACACGGAACATGGTGGCGACCTCAGCCGGGGTCAGCAGCGGCTCGGCATCAGGGGTGCGAGCGGTCATGAGCGGCCTCCTCGGGAGAACCGAACCTTCTCGGTTCTTTCCTCTAAATTCTGCACCTTGACCCGCGTTGCCCGAAATGGCGGACGCGAGTCGAGTCGGTTATAGGACGAACGGCTTGTCCTCGGCACTACAACTACACCATCTGTCCAGCCGCGTCGGCCAAACCGATGGAATTGCCCCTCCAGGTGTTCATCAGCGACGGAAGCCGATGGACCATGCCATAGCGGACAGTCACACCGCTGTGACGATCAGTCACAGGGTGATCAGGAAGTCACGAGACCCCCCAAAGCGTGCAATGCTGAGATTCCGCCCATAGTGCAAGACCATAGGACGGAAGGAGCCCTCCCCGGACTCCTTGTCCTATTTTGGCATGAGGAGGGGCAAGGGACGCAAGAGCCTCGTACGTGTAGTCCGTCACGCTTGGCCTACATGAGAGGTCTGCCCGGATCGGGCCCTACGTCCCTTGTTGACGAAGCCTCAGGAGACGCACAGCCCGCTTCAGGAACTCGGTGCGAGGACGAAACCCCAAATCGGGCGGTTCGTCAAACGTCAGTTCGTGACCGAATGCGAGCGGTCTGTACGGACATGAAGGTCAGGGGTCAGTTGGCCGACCGCAGATCCCGTACGGAACGCCACCGCTCCACGAGCCGGGCGTACGCCTCCCCCGCGGCGGCCCCGTCGCCCCTGCGCAGCGCGGCGATGCCCTCGGCCACGTCCGCCGCGGAGTGATCGTCCTCCAGGGCCCCGGCCGGCACCGCGTGCACGAGGCCGCCGTAGTCCAGCTCCACGAGCGAGCGCGGGTGGAACTCCTCCAGCCAGCGGCCGACGTCCACCAGGCCGTCGATCAGCGGCCCCTCGTCCATGGCCTCCTTCAGGGCGCGCAGGCCCCGGGCCACCCGCCGCCGGGCCTGGACCATGGGCGTGCGGTAGCGCAGGACGGGCGGGCTGTCGACGGAGGCGCCCTTGTCGTACTCGCGCTCCTCGTCGGAGACCAGCACGAACCAGTTGATCGGCACCTGCCAGGTGGCCGTACGGATCCACGGCCGGGCGTCCGGGTTGATCGCCAGCCAGCGTTCGTAGTCCTGGGAGGCCTGGCGCCGCAGGACGGGCGGCAGGACCGCGTCCATGACCGGCGGGGGCAGCTCCTCGCTGAGCTCGTCCAGGGCCAGCCAGCCGCGCAGCCGGGTGCGCCAGGGACAGACGCAGACGACGCCGTCGACGTCCAGCACGAAGGCGTCCTCGCTCTCGTGCACCGGCACCGCCACCGGCGGGGTGGGGGCCAAGTCGGCCAGGGCGCGCCGGAGTTCGTCCTGGTACGAAGGGCGGTCCGTGCGGCGGGCGTAGCGGGCCCAGTGGCTGCGCTCCGGCTCGGGGAAGGCGGCCAGCGGTTCGTACACGCGCAGGTAGGTCGCGTAGGGGACGATCACCGAGGTCACCTTGGGCACGCCTGCTCCCTCCCCCGCGCACCGCCGCGAAAACCTGCTGAACCCACTCACGATCGCGCGGGAAATCTATGCAAATCGTCGCACGGCTGTACTCCGGTCGGAGGTGATCCTGTGCACTGTGCGGCCGGCGGGGCCACCAGGCTCTAATCTCATGCTCAACAGTCCCCGCCACCCACACGGGAGCTGGTCTCCACCCGCCGCAACTTACTCAGGAGTCACCACAGTGACCGACGTAACCGGCGCACCTGCTGATGTACTGCACACCCTGTTCCACTCGGACCAGGGCGGACATGAGCAAGTCGTGCTCTGCCAGGACCGCGCGAGCGGCCTCAAGGCCGTCATCGCCCTCCACTCCACCGCTCTGGGCCCCGGGCTCGGCGGTACGCGCTTCTACCCGTACGCGAACGAGGCCGAGGCCGTCGCCGACGCGCTGAACCTCGCCCGCGGGATGTCGTACAAGAACGCCATGGCCGGTCTCGACCACGGCGGCGGCAAGGCCGTGATCATCGGCGACCCGGAGAAGATCAAGACCGAGGAGCTCCTCCTCGCCTACGGCCGGTTCGTCGCCTCCCTGGGCGGGCGCTACGTCACGGCCTGCGACGTCGGCACGTACGTCGCCGACATGGACGTCGTGGCGCGCGAGTGCCGCTGGACGACCGGCCGCTCGCCGGAGAACGGCGGCGCCGGCGACTCCTCCGTCCTCACCGCCTACGGCGTCTACCAGGGCATGCGGGCTTCCGCGCAGCATCTGTGGGGCGACCCCTCGCTGCGCGGGAAGCGGGTCGGCATCGCGGGCGTGGGCAAGGTCGGCCACCACCTGGTGGAGCACCTGCGGGCCGAGGGCGCCGAGGTCGTCATCACGGACGTGCGCGAGGACGCCGTGGGCCGGATCCTCGCCGCACACCCGACGGGTGTCACGGCCGTCGCCGACACCGCGACCCTGATCCGCGCCGAGGGCCTCGACATCTACGCCCCCTGCGCCCTCGGCGGTGCCCTGAACGACGACACGGTGCCCGCGCTGACCGCCAAGGTGGTCTGCGGCGCCGCCAACAACCAGCTCGCCCACCCGGGCGTGGAGAAGGACCTCGCGGACCGCGGGATCCTCTACGCGCCGGACTACGTGGTGAACGCGGGCGGGGTCATCCAGGTCGCCGACGAGCTGCACGGCTTCGACTTCGACCGGTGCAAGGCGAAGGCGTCGAAGATCTTCGACACCACGCTGGCCATATTCGCACGTGCGAAGGAGGACGGCATTCCGCCGGCCGCGGCGGCCGACCGGATCGCCGAGCAGCGGATGCACGACGCGGCCCTGGCCCGCCGGGCGCGCTGACTCCGGGCCATCCGGGGCGCCTCGTACGTTTGGCCGGTACCCGCCGGTGGGCAGTTAGAGAGAACTCTCACTTCTACCGGCGGGTCGACCGCCGATAAGTGGTTAAAATCGCGGTTGACCAGCGAGGACGGGGCGCCTCGAAGGTTCTGGGCGCGGGCACGTCATGCGGGCGACGTACCGTATGGGCGCGGGCTCAGGTACCGTGGAAGCCCTACGGACCGGTCTCTCCGCGGAGAGACCGTGCCGGACCATGAACGCGTGTCAAGACTCTGGGGCCGTCGAGCCCCGTCGTTGAGGGGGTCGAGCCATGGGGCGCGGCCGGGCCAAGGCCAAGCAGACGAAGGTCGCCCGCCAGCTGAAGTACAACAGCGGTGGGACTGACCTCTCACGCCTGGCCGAGGAGCTGGGTGCATCGCCTTCGAATCCGCAGCCGCCTAACGGCGAGCCGTTCGAAGACGATGAGGACGACGACCTGTACGCACGGTACGCCGACCTCTACGAGGACGACGACGACGAGGACGACCAGTCCTCGCAGCATCGTCGCGGCGCTTGACCCTGCACTGAGCACTCACCCGGTCGGTGACTTCGGTCACCGACCGGGTTCTGTGCTGCCTGCAAGGTCACGGCCTCCGTGCCTCAGCTCGCGTAGTCACCGATCAGGGCGGCACCGGTGGGGTGCTCGCCCCGGTCCGTGATCTCTCCGGCCACCCAGGCGTCCACGCCGCGGTCGGTGAGGGTCGCCAGGGCCACGTCCACGGACTCCTGGGGCACGATCGCGATCATGCCGACGCCCATGTTCAGGGTCTTCTCGAGCTCCAGGCGCTCGACGCTGCCCGTCCGGCCGACGAGGTCGAAGATCGGGGCTGGCGTCCACGTGGAGCGGTCCACGATCGCGTGCAGGCCGTCCGGGATGACCCGCGCCAGGTTGGCCGCGAGCCCGCCGCCGGTGACGTGGCTGAAGGCGTGCACCTCGGTGGTGCGCATCAGGGCCAGGCAGTCCAGCGAGTAGATCTTCGTCGGCTCCAGCAGCTCCTCGCCGAGGGTGCGGCCGAGTTCCTCGATGTGCGCGTCCAGCGCCAGGCCCGCCTGGTTCAGCAGGACGTGGCGGACGAGGGAGTACCCGTTCGAGTGAAGCCCGGAGGACGCCATGGCGATCACCGCGTCACCCGTACGGATGCGATCCGCGCCGAGCAGCCGGTCGGCCTCCACGACGCCCGTGCCGGCGCCGGCGACGTCGAAGTCGTCCTCGCCCAGCAGGCCCGGGTGCTCGGCCGTCTCGCCGCCGACCAAGGCGCAGCCGGCGAGCACACAGCCCTCGGCGATGCCCTTGACGATGGCGGCGACCCGCTCGGGGTGGACCTTGCCGACGCAGATGTAGTCGGTCATGAACAGCGGCTCGGCGCCGCAGACCACGATGTCGTCCATGACCATGGCGACCAGGTCGTGGCCGATGCTGTCGTAAACGCCCAACTGGCGGGCGATGTCGACCTTGGTGCCGACTCCGTCCGTGGCGGAGACCAGCAGGGGGCGCTCGTAGTTCTTCAGGGCCGAGGCGTCGAAGAGGCCGGCGAAGCCGCCGAGGCCGCCGAGGACCTCGGGGCGCTGGGCCTTCTTCACCCACTCCTTCATGAGTTCGACGGCGCGGTCGCCCGCTTCGATGTCGACGCCCGCGGCTGCGTAGCTGGCACCAGTTGTGTCAGGCATGACGATAAGAACCTTTGTGTCGTACGGCAGGTGTTACGGGCCGTCTACGGGCGGCGGATCGCGTCGGCGGCGGCCGTGGCGGCCGGGCCGGCGGCCAGCTCCGTCTCCAGCAGCTGCTTGCCGAGCAGCTCGGGGTCCGGGAGCTCCATCGGGTACTCGCCGTCGAAGCAGGCACGGCACAGGTTCGGCTTGGCGATGGTGGTCGCCTCGATCATGCCGTCGATGGAGATGTAGGCCAGGGAGTCGGCGCCCAGGGAGGTGCCGATCTCGTCGATCGTCATGCCGTTGGCGATGAGCTCGGCGCGGGTGGCGAAGTCGATGCCGAAGAAGCAGGGCCACTTAACGGGCGGCGAGGAGATCCGGATGTGGACCTCGGCCGCGCCCGCCTCGCGGAGCATGCGGACCAGGGCGCGCTGGGTGTTGCCGCGCACGATCGAGTCGTCGACGACGACCAGGCGCTTGCCCTTGATGACTTCCTTCAGCGGGTTCAGCTTCAGGCGGATGCCCAGCTGACGGATGGTCTGCGAGGGCTGGATGAACGTCCGGCCGACGTAGGCGTTCTTGACGAGGCCGGCGCCGAACGGGATGCCGGAGGCTTCCGCGTAGCCGATCGCCGCGGGCGTGCCCGACTCCGGGGTCGCTATCACCAGGTCGGCCTCGACGGGCGCTTCCTTGGCGAGCTTGCGGCCCATCTCCACGCGGGAGAGGTACACGTTCCGGCCGGCGATGTCGGTGTCCGGGCGGGCCAGGTACACGTACTCGAAGACACAGCCCTTGGGCTTCGCTTCCGCGAAGCGGGAGGTGCGCAGGCCGTTCTCGTCGATGGCGACGAACTCGCCCGGCTCGATCTCGCGGACGTAGCTGGCGCCGCAGATGTCGAGGGCGGCGGACTCGGAGGCGACCACCCAGCCGCGCTCCAGGCGGCCGAGGACCAGCGGGCGGATGCCCTGCGGGTCGCGGGCCGCGTACAGGGTGTGCTCGTCCATGAAGACGAGCGAGAAGGCTCCCTTGACCTGCGGGAGGACCGCGTGGGCGGCCTCCTCGATGGTCAGCGGCTTGCCGTCCTCGTCGACCTGGGCCGCCAAGAGCGCGGTGAGCAGGTCGGTGTCGTTGGTCGCCGCGACGCGCGGGGTGCGGCCGCCTTCCTGCTTGGGCAGATCGGCGACCATCTCGGCGAGCTGGGCAGTGTTGACCAGATTGCCGTTGTGGCCGAGCGCGATGGATCCGTGTCCGGTCGCGCGGAAGGTCGGCTGGGCGTTCTCCCAGACGGAGGCACCGGTGGTCGAGTAGCGGGCGTGTCCGACCGCGATGTGACCCTGGAGCGAACCGAGGGAGGTCTCGTCGAATACCTGGGAGACCAGGCCCATGTCCTTGAAGACGAGGATCTGTGAGCCGTTGCTGACCGCGATTCCCGCGGATTCCTGGCCTCGATGCTGGAGGGCGTAGAGCCCGAAGTACGTGAGCTTGGCGACCTCTTCGCCCGGAGCCCAGACACCGAAGACGCCACAAGCGTCCTGGGGGCCCTTCTCACCGGGGAGCAGGTCGTGGTTGAGTCGTCCGTCACCACGTGGCACGCCACCGAGTGTAGGCGAGGTCGACCACTGGTCCGAATTGGGGATACCGGACTTTCCGGTGGATCACCGCTCGGCGACCGCTCGCACACTCGTCCCGTTTTCGCTGGTCAGCGTGAGGGTTTGGTGATCGACTGCGTACTTCAGCTTCCCGTCGAAAAGGCGCAGCAGGGTCTTCTCGTCGGCCATGAGTGAGTCTTCGCACATCATTCGGGTCGTGGCCGGGGGGCCGAGGGTGATATGGCCGTCGCTGACCGTGGCCTTGGCGTTCACCTTGTTGCAGCCGAGGCGGCCGGAGACGGTGCCCTTCTTCTCGTCGAAGGTGAGGTGGGCGCGGCCGTCGGCCTTCGGTGTCGTGACGGTCCACTTGGTGCCGGCCAGCGGGGCGTCCTTCGCCTTGGTCAGCCGGACGGTGTCGCCGCCGGCGGTGGTGAGGGTGAGGCGGTCGTCGTCCACCTTCGCCTTCAGCTCCTGGTCGGAGAAGGCGCGAGCGAGGGTCTTCTCGAAGGCCATGGGCTGGTTCTCGCAGGCCATCTCCGTGGCCATGGTCTTGCTGAGCCGGATGCGGTCGCCGTCGACGGTGGCGTCGGCGCCGAATGTGTTGCAGCCGAAGCTGCCCTCCGCCCTGCCCTTGTCGATGGTCACGTGGGCGCCGGTGGGTGCCTTCTGGGTTTTGCCGTCCGCGGTGACGCTGTCCACGCTCCACCGCACACCGGTGACCGGCCGCTCGGCACCGACCGAGCCGCTGCCGCTGTCCGCCTTCTCGCTGCCACAGGCCGCCATGAGCGGGACGAGCATGGCGGCGGCCGTCAGGGTCATGCGCTGCTTCTGCCTGTCCATGCCACTTCGACGGACGACCTGGGGGGATCGGTTCCCCTTATTTCATCAGGGGCAGGTAGACCGACAGGTCGGCCCGCTCGCCGCTCGCGCTGACCTTGGCGTCCTGGAGTGCCTGCGCCCATTGCGTCCGCCCTGTCGCCAGCCGGATCCAGGTGAGCGGGTCGGTCTCGACGACGTTCGGCGGGGTGCCCCGGGTGTGCCGCGGCCCCTCCACGCACTGCACCACCGCGTACGGCGGCACCCTCACCTCCGTCGAACCGCCGGGTGCCTTCGCGGCGAGCGCGTCGGCCAGCAGCCGGGTGCAGGCGGCCAGGGCCTGCCGGTCGCAGGGGATGTCCAGGCCGGGGACGGCGGCGTTGAGGTCGTCGGTGTGGACGACGAGTTCGACGGTGCGGGTGACGAGGTAGTCGGCGAGGGGCAGGGCGCCGGCGCTGGTGGCGAGCAGCCGGGTGCCGGGGTGGGCGGCGAGGTCGGCGCAGAAGCGCTCCTCGACGGCCGCGAGGTGGGCGGCCGGGTCGGGGTGCCTCCCGGCCAGCTCGCGGGCGTGGGCGGCGATGTCCGGGGCGTCGGCCACGATCGCGGCGGGCCAGTCGAGCAGCGTGCCGTCCTGCTTGGCCGGCTCCGGCAGGCCGGTCAGCCGGGACACCGCCGCGAGGCTCATCCCGACGTGGGCCACCAGGTCCCGGACGGTCCAGTCCCCCAGCCGGGTGGGCAGGGCGAGCTGCTCGGGGGTGAGTCCGGCGGCAGCGGTCCGTACGTTCCCGAACTGGGCGAGCACCGCCGTGCGGATCTTGGCGGGGTCGTAGCTGCGGGTGCGCTTCTTGGCCGGTGGCATGAGGGTCAGCCTAGGTGGGGGCTGTGACAGACGGAGGCGCCTCGAAGGTCTCCCCGTTCCGGGGCACGCCGATGCCCCGCCAGGTGAAGGGCACGCCCCGGGCCGCGTCCGGGTCCGGGCCGTCCATGAGCTGAAAGTGCAGGTGCGGCTCGGAGGAGTTGCCGGAGTTGCCGCAGCGGGCGAGTACCTGCCCGGC
Source organism: Streptomyces collinus (assembly GCF_031348265.1). Lineage (NCBI taxonomy): Bacteria > Bacillati > Actinomycetota > Actinomycetes > Kitasatosporales > Streptomycetaceae > Streptomyces > Streptomyces collinus. The sequence goes on from NZ_CP133771.1 coordinate 4,224,871, forward strand.
CCGCACCCGGTCGCCCGCGCCGACGGTGAGGGAGCCGCGCCGGAGATGGGCGTAGGCGGCGTAGGTGTCGTTGCCGAGGTCGAGGACGAGGTGGTTGCCGAGGATGCGCCGGACGCCGGCGACCTCTCGCACCATTCCTTCGGGAAGCATCAGGTACAGCAGCCCCGGCAGGGAGGTGCGGCTGAGGTGGTCGCGCTGCCGGTCTTCGGCTCGTACGACCGTGGCCTCGGCGACGGCAAGGACGGGGGCGCCGTACGCCGGGAAGTCCTGGGGGTGGCGGGCGAGCGGCCACAGCCACCGGAAGGCCGGGCGGGCACCCGGCTCGGGCTCGGCCAGGATGTCGATGGCGAAGGTCTGGCCGTAGCTGTGGACGCCGTGGCTCGGGGTCCGGTCGGCCGGGCTGTTCAGCGCGGACCAGCGGCCGGTGACGGGCGCGGCGACCTCGACGGGTGCGCGGGCCGCGTCCGCCGTGTCCGGGGCGCCGCCCCACCGGTTCACCAGGAGGATGACGGCGTAGGCCAGGACCACCGGCAGGAAGTACCAGGGGAAGCCGACCAGTCCGAAGAAGAGGTCGGCTGCCACCAGGCCGAAGAAGACCAGCCACAGAGCGCGGTAGGTCACCATGCCGAGCTTGCGCGCGGACATTCCGTCCCCCGGTTCCGTCGGTTTCACGGGCGGGCCGTCGCCAGTGCCACCAGGAGCGGTACGACCCGCCCGGGTGGCACCTCGTGGCGGCCCCGGCCGGTCGTGTGGAGCCAGCCCGTGGCGGTGAGCTGGCGCAGGTGGTGGTAGATCTGGCCGGTCGTGCCGACCTCGTCCAGCTCGGCGAGTTCGGTGGCGGTGCGCCGGCCGCCGAGGATCTCGCGGAGCAGGCGGATCCGGACCGGGTGGCCGAGCGCCGCGAACGACTCGGCGGCCGTCGTCCAGTCGCCCTCCAGCAGGTCTTCCGTGAGGGTGGTCATCTGCCAGGAGTACTCCTCGCCCGTCGGCAGGCCCACGGAACCGGTGTAGAGGACACCGCCGTCGGCCACCCCCGCCTCGGACAGCTGCTCCCTCAGCCCGTTCAGAGCCCAGAAGTCGCCCCCGTCGATGCGGGGGTCGGCCAGCCGGGCGCCTTCGAGGGCCATCAGACGGCGTTCGAGGTTCGTGACGCGCTGCTCCAGGCCCATTCCTCGCTCCTCCATATCCATTCTTCGATTTTACGGAACTACGTAATCACACACAAGAGCCCGGGCGCACGCATCCGCCCGGGCACAGCGAAGCCCCCGCCCGGCGGACCGGGCGGGGGCTTCGGAGCGGTTGCCTACTTCAGCAGTGCCGGGATCGTGCCCTCGTGCGTCTCGCGCAGCTCGGACAGGGTGAGCGCGAACTCGCCCTGGACGTCCACGGTGTCGCCGTCGACGACACCGATGCGGGTGACCGGCAGGCCCCGCGCACCGCACATGTCGTTGAAGCGGACCTCTTCGGAGCGCGGCACGGCCACGACCGCGCGGCCCGCCGACTCGGAGAAGAGGAAGGTGAAGGCGTCCAGACCGTCCGGGACGATCAGGCGGGCGCCCTTCTCCCCCAGCAGCGCCGACTCGACAACCGCCTGGATCAGACCGCCGTCGGACAGGTCGTGAGCGGAGTCGATCATGCCGTCGCGGGACGCGGAGATCAGGATCTCGGCGAGCAGCCGCTCGCGCTCCAGGTCGACCTTGGGCGGCAGGCCGCCGAGGTGGTCGTGCACGACCTGCGACCAGGCCGAGCCGCCGAACTCCTCACGCGTGTCGCCGAGGAGGTAGAGCAGCTGCCCCTCCTCCTGGAAGGCGACCGGCGTGCGGCGGGCCACGTCGTCGATGACGCCGAGGACCGCGACGACCGGGGTCGGGTGGATGGCGGCCTCGCCCGTCTGGTTGTAGAGCGAGACGTTGCCGCCGGTCACCGGGGTGCCGAGCTGCAGGCAGCCGTCCGCCAGACCGCGCACGGCCTCCGCGAACTGCCACATCACCGCCGGGTCCTCGGGCGAACCGAAGTTCAGGCAGTCGGAGACGGCGAGCGGCTTGGCGCCGGTGGTGGCGACGTTGCGGTACGCCTCCGCCAGGGCCAGCTGGGCGCCGTGATACGGGTCGAGCTTGGCGTACCGGCCGTTGCCGTCCGTGGCGATGGCCACGCCGAGGCCGGTCTCCTCGTCGATCCGGATCATGCCGGAGTCCTCGGGCTGGGCGAGGACGGTGTTGCCCTGCACGAAGTGGTCGTACTGGCTGGTGATCCAGGACTTGGAGGCCTGGTTCGGGGAGCCGACCAGCTTCAGGACCTGGTCCTTCAGCTCCTCGGACGTCTCCGGCCGGGGCAGCTTGTTCGCGTCGTCGGCCTGGAGCTCGTCCTGCCAGGACGGGCGGGCGTAGGGGCGCTCGTAGACCGGGCCCTCGTGCGCGACCGTGCGCGGGTCGACGTCGACGATCTTGCCGCCGTGCCAGTAGATCTCCAGGCGGTCGCCGTCGGTCACCTCACCGATGACGGTGGCGATGACGTCCCACTTCTCGCAGATCTCCAGGAAGCGGTCGACCTTCTCCGGCTCGACGACCGCGCACATGCGTTCCTGCGACTCGCTCATGAGGATCTCCTCGGGCGAGAGCGTGGAGTCGCGCAGCGGGACGTCGTCCAGGGTGACGCGCATGCCGCCGGAGCCGTTGGAGGCCAGCTCGGAGGTGGCGCAGGACAGGCCCGCCGCGCCGAGGTCCTGGATGCCGACGACCAGCTTCTCGGCGAAGGCCTCCAGGGTGCACTCGATGAGGAGCTTCTCCTGGAAGGGGTCGCCGACCTGGACGGCCGGGCGCTTGCTCGGCTTGGCGTCGTCGAAGGTCTCGGAGGCCAGGATCGAGGCGCCGCCGATGCCGTCGCCACCGGTCCGGGCCCCGTAGAGGATGACCTTGTTGCCCGCGCCGGAGGCCTTCGCGAGGTGGATGTCCTCGTGCCGCATGACGCCGATGGCACCGGCGTTGACCAGCGGGTTGCCCTGGTAGCAGGCGTCGAAGACGACCTCGCCGCCGATGTTGGGCAGGCCCAGGCAGTTGCCGTAGCCGCCGATGCCCGCGACGACGCCCGGCAGGACGCGCTTGGTGTCGGGGTGGTCGGCGGCGCCGAAGCGCAGCGGGTCGACGACCGCGACCGGGCGGGCGCCCATGGCGATGATGTCGCGGACGATGCCGCCGACGCCGGTGGCCGCGCCCTGGTAGGGCTCCACGTAGGAGGGGTGGTTGTGCGACTCCACCTTGAAGGTGACCGCGTAGCCCTGGCCGACGTCGACGACACCGGCGTTCTCGCCGATGCCCACGAGCATCGCGTCGGACTCGGGGGCCTTCTCGCCGAACTGGCGCAGGTGCACCTTGCTGCTCTTGTACGAGCAGTGCTCCGACCACATCACCGAGTACATGGCGAGCTCGGCCCCGGTGGGCCGGCGGCCGAGGATCTCCACGACCCGCTCGTACTCGTCCTTCTTCAGGCCCAGTTCGGCCCAGGGCAGCTCGACGTCGGGGGTCGCGGCCGCGTGCTCGACCGTGTCCAGAGGCGTCCGGCTCATGCGTTGACCAGCTTCTTGAGGATCGAGGTGAAGAACGGGAGGCCGTCGGTACGACCCGTACCGATCAGCGGCTCGACGGCGTGCTCGGGGTGCGGCATGAGACCGACCACGTTCCCGGCCTCGTTGGTGACGCCGGCGATGTCCCGCTGGGAGCCGTTCGGGTTGAAGTCGAGGTACCGGAAGGCGACACGGCCCTCGGCCTCCAGCTTGTCGAGCGTGTACGCGTCGGCGACGTACTGCCCGTCGTTGTTCTTCAGCGGGATGTGGATCTCCTGGCCGGCCGTGTAGTCGGTGGTCCAGGAGGTCTCGGCGTTCTCCACGCGCAGCTTCTGGTCGCGGCAGATGAAGTGCAGGTGGTCGTTGCGCAGCATCGTGCCCGGCAGCAGATGGGCCTCGGTGAGGATCTGGAAGCCGTTGCAGATGCCGAGCACCGGCAGACCGGCCTTCGCCTGCTCCAGCAGGGGCTCCATCACCGGCGAGAAACGGGCGATGGCCCCGGCGCGCAGATAGTCGCCGTAGGAGAAACCACCGCACAGCACCACGGCGTCGACCTGCTTGAGGTCTTTGTCCTTGTGCCACAGGGCGACCGGTTCGGCGCCCGCGACCCGGATCGCGCGCTGGGTGTCACGGTCGTCCAGACTGCCGGGAAAAGTGACGACGCCAATACGAGCGGTCACTTCACGGCCTCCGCGACTTCCTCGACGCGGATCGTGAAGTCCTCGATCACGGTGTTCGCGAGGAAGGACTCCGCAAGATCATGAATGCGGGCGAGGGCGGCCTCGTCGACCGGCCCGTCAACTTCCAGTTCGAAACGCTTTCCCTGGCGGACGTCCGAGATCCCGTCGAAACCCAGCCGCGGCAGTGCGCGCTGCACCGCCTGGCCCTGGGGGTCGAGGATCTCCGGCTTGAGCATGACGTCGACTACGACGCGTGCCACTGGCACTCCCGGTGTGTGGTGCTGAGCAGGTTCCTTCAGACTACCCGGACAAAATTTCTACGCGCGTTGACTTGTAGGAAACTACGTGACCGCCATCACGATCCGGCATCGACGGGCCCACGCACGAAATTTTCAGGAAAGATTCCGGATCGACACCCGGCACCCATTGCCTTCTGACACGCGGAAGGATTTAGTCGGGCTTCACAATGCATTGCCAGGCACTGTACAAATGAATTGGCAAAGTGCCGCATGAAGGGACCGATATTCGTGGCGCAGAAGGTCGTGGTCACTCTCTTTGACGACATCGACGGCTCGGAAGCGACGGAAACGATCGCCTTCGGACTGGACGGCAAGTCGTACGAGATCGACCTGAGCGAAGTCAACGCCGGAGAACTGCGGCAGGCGCTCGCGCCCTACGTGGAGGCCGGCCGCAAGCGGTCCCGCTCGGGCAAGGCCTACCGGCAGACGGAGGTCGCCCCCGACCCGTCGGCCGTGCGCGCCTGGGCCCAGGCCAACAAGATGGAGGTCCCCGCGCGCGGGCGCATCCCCAAGAGGGTCTACGAGGCGTTCACCGCCGCGCAGTGACGGCCCGCCGAGCCCGGCCCCACGGCCGGCCACCCGCCCCTCGCGGCAACCGACTTGCGCAGCCCCGGGGCTGATCAGCTAGAGTCTGGAGCACGCCGAGGGGCGAGGCCGAAAGGCCCAGCTCACGGAAACATGCGGGTGTAGTTCAGTAGTAGAACATCCCCCTTCCAGGGGGAAGGCGCAGTGTGCGATTCCTGTCACCCGCTCTGCATCGCCGTACCGGCCACTGTCGTGGATCAGGTAGGCTGGTGCCCGCACCGGTCAGTGAAAGCTGATCGGGAGCACATGCGGACGTAGCTCAGTTGGTAGAGCGCAACCTTGCCAAGGTTGAGGTCGCGAGTTCGAACCTCGTCGTCCGCTCGGGAATGAAGACCCCGGTCCATCAGGACCGGGGTCTTCTTCGTGTTCCCGAGCGTTCGTCTGACATTTGTCATGCCGAATGATGACACCGCGCACTGCTTCCGGGCCCGCACGGCCGGGACGCTTGAATCATGGAAACCAACGGACACGAACACGTGATTGAGGTCACTGACCTGCGACGTGTGTACGGGGGCGGGTTCGAGGCGGTACGCGGAATCAGCTTTTCCGTCCGACGCGGGGAGGTCTTCGCGCTGCTCGGCACCAACGGCGCGGGCAAGACCTCCACCGTCGAACTCCTGGAGGGACTCGCCACACCTGCCGGCGGACGGGTACGGGTCCTCGGGCACGACCCGTACACCGAACGGGCCGCCGTACGGCCCCGCACCGGCGTGATGCTCCAGGAAGGCGGCTTCCCCTCCGAGCTCACCGTCGCGGAGACCGCGCGGATGTGGGCGGGATGCGTGAGCGGCGCACGGCCCCCCGCGGAGGTGCTGGCGCTGGTCGGCCTGGAGACGAAGGCCGGCACCCGGGTCAAGCAGCTCTCCGGCGGCCAGCGGCGCCGCCTCGACCTGGCGCTCGCCCTGCTCGGCGATCCCGAGGTGCTCTTCCTCGACGAACCGACCACCGGGCTGGACGCCGAAGGCCGCCGGGCCACCTGGGAGTTGGTGAGCGCGCTGCGCGACGGCGGGACGACGGTGCTGCTGACCACGCACTACCTGGAGGAGGCCGAGCACCTCGCCGACCGGCTCGCGATCATGCACGACGGCCGGATCGCCACCACCGGGACACCGGCCGAGGTGACCGCCGCGGAACCTTCGCGGATCTCCTTCGAACTGCCAGACGGCTACTTCGTCGGCGACCTCCCGCCGCTCGGCGAGCTGGGCGTGGCCGGGCACGAGACCGACGGCCGGATCGTCCGGCTCCGCACCCGCGAACTGCAGCGGACGGCCACCGAGCTGCTGGTGTGGGCCGCGCAGGCCGGAGTGGAGCTGCGCCGCCTGGACGTGCGCTCGGCCTCCCTGGAGGAGGCGTTCCTCGGGATCGCCAAGAACGTCTCGGCGGAGCAGGCCACGGGAATGACGACGAAGGAGTACGCGGCATGAGCGCCACACGGACGACGCCCCGGCCGGCCACGGCGACGACGACCCCGCTGAGCCGGATGGCCGCTCTCGCCCGCGCCGAACTGGTCCTGCTGGGGCGGACCAGGGGCGCGCTCGTCGCCGCGCTGTTCGTGCCGCTGGTGATGCCGGTCAGCGTGCGGTCGGCGGCGGAGGAGATGGACCTCGCCGGGGCGGGGCTGAGCACCGGCACGCTGGTACTGCCCGCCGCGGTCGGCTTCTCCCTGCTGTTCGCCGTCTACTCGGTGCTCGTCGGCGTGTTCGTCGTCCGGCGTGAGGAGCTGGTTCTCAAGCGGCTGCGCACCGGTGAGCTGCGGGACGCCGAGATCCTGACCGGCTCCGCCCTGCCGGCCGTCCTGACCGGTCTGGCGCAGTGTCTGCTGCTGACGGTGGGCTGCGTCGCCCTGCTGGACCTGACCGCGCCGTCGGCGCCCCATCTGGTCGTGCTCGGCCTGCTGTTGGGGCTCGTGATGTGCTCCGCCCTCGCCGCGGCCACCGCGAGTTTCACCCGGACCGGCGAGAGCGCCCAGGCCACGCCCATGCCGCTGCTGCTGGTCTCGATGATCGGCTCCGGCATGTTCGTACCGCTGGAGCTGCTGCCGGACCGGGTGGCCTCCTTCTGCGAGCTGCTGCCGCTGACGCCCGTCGTCACGCTGGTGCGCGGCGGCTGGGCCGGGAATCTCTCCGGGTACGAGGCGCTGGGCGCTCTCGCGACCGCGATGGCCTGGATCCTCATCGCGGTGTTTGCTGTACGGCGGTGGTTCCGCTGGGAACCGCGGCGCTGACCGGAGGGGGAGTGACGGGCCGATGCGCACGCCGGGCAGGTGGTGGCGGCACAAGAGCACGCCGGAGAAGGTCGAGACGTACACGCGGTGGTCGTTCCACTTCTTCGCGGTGATGGAGTTCTTCTCCGTCGGGGTCACGTCCGTGGCCCCGCTCGGTGCACGGCTGGGCAGTGCCGTGATGCTGGTGGTGGCCGTGCACGCCGGTCTCTGCTTCGTGACCGTCTCCCGGGCGATCGACTGGACACGAGGCCGCAGGCCCCAGCCCACCGGGCTGCTGTGGACACTGGCCTCCGTCACCGCCACCATCGCCGTCGTCGCGCTCGGCATCGCCGAGCACGGGCCCCGGGGCGAGGACGTCGACACCGCCGCCGGTGGCGTCTTCGGCGTGATCCTGATCTTCGGTCCCGGCATCATCGCGCTCGGCGTCCGCGACCGGCGGCGCGCGTTCGCCATCGCGGGCGGCTTCGCGGCAGGCGCCTGGACCGTGGCGTTCGCGCTCGGCGCCCCCCTGCTCACGGCGCTTCTCACGGCACTGATCGTGCTGACCGGCGGCGTGTTCATCGCTTTCACGGCGGTCTTCTCGATCTGGCTGCTGAACGCCGTCTACCAACTCGACGAGGCCCGAGAGACCCGGATCCGGCTCGCCGTCGCCGAGGAGCGGCTGAGGTTCGGGCGGGATCTGCACGACGTCATGGGGCGCAACCTGGCCGTGATCGCCCTCAAGAGCGAGCTGGCCGTGCAGCTGGCCCAGCGGGGGCGGCCGGAGGCCGTGACACAGATGGTCGAGGTGCAGCGGCTCGCGCAGGAGTCGCAGCGCGAGGTGCGGGAGGTCGTGCGCGGCTACCGGGAAGCCGACCTCGGCTCGGAACTCACCGGTGCGCAAGGGGTGCTGGCGGCGGCCGGCATCGACTGCACGGTCGGCGGGGCACCGGTGGCCGGGCTGCCGGGCGCGGTGCAGTCCGCCCTGGGGTGGGTGGTGCGGGAGGCCGCGACGAACGTCCTGCGGCATGGGGACGCACGGCGGTGTGCGGTGCGGTTGCAGGTGCTGGAGGGGCGTGTGGTGTTGTCCGTGGAGAACGACGGGGTGAGCGAGGCGGGGAAGGAGCCCGGGGCCGGACCGCCCGGTTCGGGGCTCGCCGGGCTGCGGGAACGCCTGGCGGAGATCGAGGGGACGCTGGAGGCCGGCCCGGCGGGGCGCGGGCTGTTCCGGCTGACGGCGGAGATCCCGCTGCCGGCACCGTCCGCCCCTCCCGGCGCCGCCCCGGCCGTCGTCGCATCGCGCCCTGTGAGTGAGGTCACCTCGTGACGGCCGTGGAACCCATCCGGCTCCTGCTCGCCGATGACGAGCACCTCATCCGCGGGGCGCTCGCCGCGCTGCTGTCGCTGGAGGACGACCTGGTCGTCGTCGCCGAAGCGGCCACCGGGCCCGAGGCGATGGCGATGGCCCGGGCACACAAGCCCGATGTCGCCGTGCTGGACCTCCAGATGCCCGGGGCCGACGGTGTGAAGGTCGCCACATCGCTGCGGGCCGAACTGCCCGGCTGCCGGGTCCTCATCGTCACCAGTCACGGGCGGCCCGGCCACCTGAAGCGGGCGCTGGCGGCGGGGGTGCGGGGCTTCGTGCCCAAGACCGTGAGCGCGCAGCGGCTTGCCGAGCTCATCCGTACGGTGCACGCCGGGAACCGGTACGTCGACCCGGAGTTGGCCGCCGACGCGATCGCCGCCGGGGACTCGCCGCTGACCGCGCGGGAGGCCGAGGTCCTGGAACTGGCCGCCGACGGGGCGCCCGTCGCGGAGATCGCCGAGCGGGCCGCGCTGTCGCAGGGGACCGTACGGAACTATCTGTCGTCGGCGGTGTCGAAGCTCGGTGCGGAGAACCGGCATGCGGCCGTGCGGCTCGCGCGGGAGCGAGGTTGGGTATAGTGGTTCTCGCGCCACGGCGCATGCGAACGTAGCTCAGTTGGTAGAGCGCAACCTTGCCAAGGTTGAGGTCGCGAGTTCGAACCTCGTCGTTCGCTCCAAGGCCCCCCGGTTCCGGCCGGGGGGCTTCTTCGTGCGCTACTTCCTCACGCCCAGCTCGTGCCGGTCAGGCGCTCGTACGCCTCGACGTACTTGGCGCGGGTGGCGTCGACGACCTGCTGCGGCAGGGCGGGCGGGGGCTGCTCGCTCTTGCGGTCCCAGCCCGACTCCGGCGAGGTCAGCCAGTCCCGGACGAACTGCTTGTCGTACGACGGCTGCGCACGGCCCGGCTGCCACTGGTCGGCCGGCCAGAAGCGGGAGGAGTCCGCGGTGAGGACCTCGTCCGCGAGGACCAGGTCGTCGCCGTCGAAGCCGAACTCGAACTTGGTGTCCGCGAGGATGATGCCCCGCTCGCGGGCGATGTCGCGGCCCCGGGAGTAGACGGCGAGGGTCGCCTGGCGCAGCCGGGCCGCGGTGTCCGCGCCGACCTGGCGGGCGACCTCCTCGTAGGAGACGTTCTCGTCGTGCTCGCCGACGGCGGCCTTGGTGGCGGGGGTGAAGATCGGGGCGGGCAGTTCACTGCCGTCGGTCAGGCCCTCCGGCAGGGCGAGGCCGCAGACCGTGCGGGTCTCGTCGTACTCGGCGAGGCCCGAGCCGGTGAGGTAGCCGCGGGCCACGCACTCCACGGGCACCATCTGCAGCGACTTGCAGATCAGGGTGCGACCCGCCCAGTCGGCGGGGGCGCCCGCGGGCAGTTCCGTGCTCAGGACGTGGTTCGGGACGAGGTCGGCGAGCCGGTCGAACCACCACAGGGAGAGCTGGGTGAGGATCCGGCCCTTGTCGGGGATCTCGGTCGGCAGCACCCAGTCGTAGGCGGACATGCGGTCGCTGGCGACCATCACGAGGTCGCCCGCCTCGTTGCGGTACAGCTCGCGCACCTTGCCGGTGTGCAGATGTACCAGGCCCGGAACCTGGATCGGCTCGGGCTTTTCGACGAATCCGGACACGGTGCCTCCCCGTGGTTCTGTCCAAGTGGCTCGATTCTCCCGTATCCGGGCCTGATCACGGACAGTGGGTCAGTCGCGTTTGCAGATGCGGTCCAGGAGATTGGCGGTGGCTCGCTGGATGCGCGGGTCGACGTGGCCGGGGCGGTCCAGGGCCGGGGACCAGGCGAACGTTCCTGCCGCGAAGACCCAGGCGCCGGAGGGGGCGCGGTAGAGGGACGTCTCCTGGTGGCGGAGGACGCCCTCCTTGTCGTTATACGGGGAGTGGGCGAGCAGCATGCGCTCCTCGTGCTCGGGCAGCTGGGTGCGCGGGAAGTAGCGGTCGGCCTCGCCCGCCACCAGGTTCTCGATCTCGTCGCCCTCGTGCGCCCCGGTCGCCTCCCACAGCCAGTGCCCGGCGTTACGCACGATCAGCGGGTGCGGCTCGGGGACGGGCCCGCCGTACTGGATGCCCAGGAGCTGCTGCTCCGCCCGGTCGATCTCCCGCCACAGCACCGGCTTGCCCGGGCCCCGGCGCTTGCGGCAGGTCAGCAGCCGGTCGGGGACGCCGGACGGGGAGGGGCCGAGCTCCACCTGCCAGTACATGGAGTTGGCGGAGAGGAAGACCAGCGAGGTGCCGGCGTCGCGGGCCAGCTCCACGGCGCGGCGCATGTCCGCCGACCAGTACTCGTCGTGGCCCGGGAAGACCAGTCCCCGGTAGCGGGCCGGGTCGACGCGGCCCGCGTGCAGGTCTACGGCGCCGGCGTAGGCGACGTCGTAGCCGTAGCGCTCGGCCCAGCGGATGAAGTCGTAGGCGTGACCGACGTGGAGGGGCAGGCCTGCGCCCGCGTACGGGCGGTCGAAGGAGACCGTCGTGGCGGCCCCGGACTCGCCGAGCAGCCGGCCCTTCTCGTCCCAGGCGTGGTAGAGGCTGGCGCCGGTGCGGCCGTCCTCCGGGTAGAGGTTGTAGGCCTGCCAGGTGACGTCGGGCAGCACGAGCAGCAGGTCGGCGGGCTGGTCGTGGCGGACGGTGAAGGGGACGTGCGAGCGGTAGCCGTCGGCGGTGGTGAGGACGGCGACGTACGCGCCGACGTTCCAGTACGACGGGACCTGGAGCCGCCAGGACAGCCACCAGTGGTGGCAGGAGACCGTGCGGTCCGCGGTGAGCGGCGCGGGCTGGACGATGCCGGACAGGCGCGGGCTCGTGGTGATCTTCGCGGCGCCGTCACCGCCGTAGTGGCCGATGCGGTAGATGTCGACGGCGAACTGCTGGGGCGGGTCGACGGTGATGTGGAAGTCGATGGCCTCGCCGGGCGCGACCGCGCCGGTGGAGGTGAAGCCCTTGATCTGACGGTGGACGTCGTCGGCCGCGCGGGGGCCGCCCGAGCGGCTGCCCTTCTTCGACGGGTGGGGGGCGTCCTGGTCCACGTACCAGGGGACGACCTGGCCCGAGTCGTCGAAGTACGTCACGTTGCCGCGCAGCCACGGAACGGGGCCCTGCCCGAAGGGATCCGTCACGGCGTGCGCCAGCGCTCCCGACTCCCAGCGGCGGATCTGCTCCGAACCCATGGTTGCTTCCCCTCCCCTTGCCCCCGTGGTGGTGCCTGCCGGTGTGCTGTGTGCCGGTGTGGTGTGTGCGGTGTTCTGCGGTGGGTGCGATGCCTTCGTGCCTATGTGCTTGTCGTATGTCGCAAGCCCTTGCCCTGTGCGCGAACGGTCCCAGCACATCACATAACGCGCGCACTTCGTCACTGTTCGTTTTGAATTGGCCAGAACCGGAAGTGAGTGCTCCGGTGGTCAGCCGAGACGGACGGGCTTCTCCGGGCGTATGCCGAGCTGGGAGAGCCAGACCCGCAGGGGCGTGGCGTCGCCGTCCTCGATGAGGGTGAGGACCTTGGGTGCCAGATCGGCCGTGCGCTCGCCGTCGATCAGGAGGGTCGGGCCGTCCAGCCAGTCCAGGCCGGGGGTCGCGCCGGCAGTGTCCATCGCGGCGCAGCAGACCATCGCGGTGAGGTGGTCGGCGAGCAGCTCCCTGGCCGTGCGCGGGGGCTGGAGGGGGAACAGGGGCAGAGCCCGGTCGTCCCAGAGCGCCGCGGCGTCGGAGGCAGGGGCCGGCGAGGCGGGCGACGGGGCCGCCGGGGAGGGGGCGGCCTCCTCACGGGCCAGTTCCGCGCTGAGCCGGGCGGCGAGCGTAGCGCTGGGGGCCGTCGTACCGGAGAGGTCCTCGTCGTCGAGGGGGTCCGGTGCGCCGGGGGCCTGGGGCGGGGTGGTGTCCGGCCCCGAGGCGGCCGGGACTCCTGCGGGGCTGTCGGCCGGGGTGGTCCCAGCCGCCGTCCGTGCGGTGCCCGGGTCCGCCAGGTGGTCGAGGACGCGGGACAGGGTGGGGGCGCCGGTCGCGGGGGCCGCGGGGCCGGGGGCGGGGCGCACGCCCATGGTGTCCAGGACGCGGTGCAGCCGGGCCGCGTCGAGGCGCCACTTGCGGTCGACGACCTCGTCCGGATACTCGCTCCAGTCCACCGGCGACCAGTCGGGCCCCGATCCGGCCGGGCCGCCGTGGAAGAGGAGGGAGGCGGCCTCGTCGACCGTGCCCGGCTCCTCCAGCAGGTCGCAGGCGGGCCGCTCGCCGAGCCGGGACGCGAAACCCTCCGCCAGGCGGTCGCGCCGCGACAGCTCCGTGAGCGCCGCGACCACACCGGCGTCCAGCCGGGACGGCCAGCGGCCCATCCGCCAGGCGGGCAGCGCGACCCGGGTCAGCAGCCGGTCCCAGCCCGCGTACGCCAGGCCCACCTGCTCCTGGGCGACGATCCGCAGCCCGTAATCCACAGCCTGTGCACGCTCCGCGGCCGCGGCGGCCACGCCCCGCTCCATCTCGGCGGCATGAACGCGGCAACTGCGCAGCAGCAGCCGGGCGACCCAGCCGACCCCGGCGAGCACCGCCCGCGAGACCGGCTCGCGGCGGGCCGCCGAGGCCACAGCCACCGCGGCGTCCAGGCCCCGGACGAAGCGCCGGGCGGCGGCTATGTCCGGATGGGCCGAGGGGCCCGTACCGGCGATGACCGGGGCGAGGACCGCGCGCAGCTCGCCGACCCGCATCCACCACAGGAACGGGGAGCCGATGACGAGGACCGGCGCGACGGGGTGCCGGCGGTGTGCCTGCTTGCCCGCTCCCGCTATGTCGTGGTGCTTCTCGGCCGGGGGCGGGCCGTGAGCCGGGTGCGTGCGGTCCTCCAGCCAGCTGTCGCAGTCCGGGGTGAGCGCTATCGCCGAGGGCGCGGGGACGTCGAGACGATCGGCGAGGTCGCGCACCATCCGGTACAGGTCGGGAGCCGCCTCCTCGGTGACCGGGACGGTCGGGCTCATGGCGGGCCGGGCCCGGGCGACGACCAGGGCGACCCCGGCGGCGGAGAGCAGCACGAGGACCGCGAACGGCGTCAGCACCCAGCGGGCCGTGTCCCAGACAGGGCCCTCCAGACGGTCGCCGGCGGCGCCCGCGAGCAGGATCACGGCGACGGCGGCCGGCAGCAGGGCGACGGCCAGGGCACGGCTGCGGATGCGCAGCACGGCCAGTGCCCGTGCCCGCGCGGCCTGCGCGCCTGCTTCCACACCCATTCCGGTCACTACCGACCTCACGCCCTCCCCGTTGACCTGATGCTGCCCTTGCTCACTCCCCCACTGTGGCACCCGCCACTGACATCGCAATGCCGGTGGGCCAAGTGCCGGAACGCTTGCGCCGCACCCTAGTTGGGGCTTCGGCCCCCGTCAGCCGGATAGGGCATCGGTCACTCGATGGAATGGCTTTGGGGAGAGGTGGATGACGGAAAGCGAGCATCAGGCCCCCACCTCCCGCATACTTCCGGCCCCGCTCCTCGCGTCGTTCCGGCCCCGCTCCCCACATATTTCCGGCGCCACTCCTCGCATACTTCCGCCCCGCCCTTCGCATGCGTCAGGCCCCGGATCCTGAGACGGATCCGGGGCCTGCGGGGTTCATCGGCGGCGGGGTGGTTTCCCCGCTTCGCGTGGGCCGGTTACGCGCCCGCCGCCTTCGCGGCGATGTCCGTGCGGTGCTGGGCGCCGTCGAGGCGGATGCGGCCGACGGCCGTGTAGGCGCGGTCGCGGGCCTCGGTGAGGTCCTCGCCGGTGGCCGTCACGGACAGGACGCGGCCGCCCGCGCTGACGACGGCGTCCCCCTCCTGCCGGGTCCCGGCGTGCAGCACGTACGCGTGCGGGGCGTCCTGGGCAGCGACCTCGTCGAGACCGGTGATGGGGTCGCCGGTGCGCGGGGTGCCGGGGTAGTTGTGCGAGGCGACGACGACGGTCACGGCCGCGTCGTCGCTCCAGCGCAGCGGCTCCAGGTGGGCGAGGTTGCCGGTGGCGGCGGCCATCAGCAGCCCGGCCAGCGGCGTCTTGAGCCGGGCCAGGACGACCTGGGTCTCGGGGTCGCCGAACCGGGCGTTGAACTCGATCACGCGGACACCGCGGGAGGTGATCGCGAGACCGGCGTAGAGAAGGCCGGAGAACGGGGTGCCGCGCCGCTGCATCTCGTCCACGGTGGGCTGCAGCACGGTCTGCAGCACCTCGTCGACCAGCTTCGGGTCGGCCCACGGCAGCGGGGAGTACGCGCCCATGCCGCCGGTGTTGGGACCCTCGTCGCCGTCCAGCGCGCGCTTGAAGTCCTGGGCGGGCTGGAGCGGGACGACCGTCTCGCCGTCGGTGACGGCGAACAGGGAGACCTCCGGGCCGTCGAGGTACTCCTCGATGACCACGCGCTCGCAGGCCGCCGCGTGGGCCCGGGCCGCTTCGAGGTCGTCGGTGACGACGACACCCTTGCCCGCGGCGAGCCCGTCGTCCTTGACGACGTAGGGGGGCCCGAAGGCGTCGAGGGCCGTGTCGGCCTCTTCCGGTGTGGTGCAGACGTACGACCGGGCCGTGGGCACCTCGGCCGCCGCCATGACGTCCTTCGCGAAGGCCTTGGAGCCTTCCAGCTGCGCGGCCCGGCCGGACGGGCCGAAGACGGGGATGCCCGCCTCGCGCACGGCGTCGGCGACACCGGCGACCAGCGGGGCCTCCGGGCCGACGACCACCAGCTCCGCGCCGAGACGGGTGGCCAGCGCGGTGACGGCGGCGCCGTCCAGGGCGTCGACCTGGTGCAGCTCGGCGACCTCGGCGATGCCGGCGTTGCCGGGGGCGCAGTGCAGCGCGGTGACATCGGGGTCGTGGGACAGGGAGTGGCACAGGGCGTGTTCGCGGGCGCCGCTGCCGATGACGAGGACCTTCACGGGGTCAGCCTAACGGGAGGCGCCGGGTTCCCTTTGTGCGGGCCGCCGAGGGGAGGGGGGATCTTGAGCTGGAGGTTCCTCCAAGGAGGGGGCTATTCGTTCGTGAACTCCTCGACCACCGTCGCTCCCAGCTCCCTCACGATCAGCTCCTGGCCGGAGAGGGCCGACTCGTCGAGGTCCGGGTCGTCGTCCTCCGGGATGTCCTCCTCGACGGAGACGTGACGCGGCAGTGGGGCGGAGGGCTGGGGGACGGAGGCGGCCGGGGCGGGGGCCGGGGTGGCTGCGGGAGCGGGGCCGCCCGACTGCTGGGCGGGGGTGGCCGGGGGAGCCGGCTGGGACGGGGCGGGGCGCTGGGCCGTCGCCGTACCGCCGCCGGGGTTGTAGCCGCCGCCACCGCCACCGCTGGTGTAGCCGCCACCGCCACCGAAACCGGAGGGGCCGCCGCCGGGCGCCGGGGGCGGCCCGGAGCCGCCCGAGGGGTCGACGATCGCCTCGATCTTCCACTGGACGTTGAACTGCTCGCCCAGCGCCTGCCGCAGCACGTCCTCGCTGCCACTGCTCAGGAAGTTGTCCCGGGCTCCGGCGTTGACGAAGCCGAGCTGGAGGGTCGTGCCGTCGAAGCCGGCCACCTGGGCGTTCTGACTGAGCAGGATCCAGGTGAAGCGCCGGCGGTTCTTGACCGCGTCCAGGATGTTCGGCCAGAGCATGCGGGGGTCGAGATGGCCGCCGCCGGTGGGAGCGGGGGCAGCGGCGGGGGCGGGAGCCGATGCCGCCGGAGGCTGCGCCGCCGGGGGGGTGCTGGGGGCGGGGGTGTTCGCCGGTGGGGTATTCGCCGGTGGGGTATTCGCCGGTGGGGTGTTCGAGGCGGGCGCGCCCGGGGCGGCCGTGGGCCAGCCACCGGGGCGACGGCCGCCGCTGCCGGCGGAGGCGGCGGTGGGCCAGGCGCCGGGAGCGGGCTGGGCCGGGGCGGGCTGGGTCTCCTGGACGGGGGCGGTGGCGCCGGTTGCTTCGGGGTCGGCGTGTCCCGGAGGCGGGGTGGCCGGTGCCGACGGCGGCGCGCTCTGGGCCGGCGACGACTGGGGCACGCCCTGACCCGCGGCCGGAGGGGCGGAGCCGGGCGCGGCCGCCGTAGGGCCGCCACCGCTGCCGGACATGGCGCCGCCGCTGCCGGGCCCTGCGCCGCTGCCGGCGGGCCCCGCGCCGCTGGTGGCCGGTGCTCCGGTCGCGCGGACCGCCGCGCGGGCCGCCGCCGGGCCACCGCCTGCCGGCACCGGACCGCCACCGCCTGCCGCCACCGGACCGCCGCCACCCGCAGGCACCGGACCGGCCTGGGCCGGAGCGGGAGCCGCTCCCCCATGGCCCTCCGGGCCGGGCACGTAACCCATGGCGGGCATGCCGGACGGGCCGCCCGCGGAGTAGTTCACGCCGCGCTCGATCCGGTCGAGGCGGGCCATCACGGAGCGCTCGTCGCCGTAGGCGGCGGGGAGCAGGACGCGGGCGCAGATCAGTTCGAGCTGGAGACGGGGCGAGTTGGCGCCGCGCATCTCGGTGAGGCCCTCGTTGACGAGGTCGGCGGCGCGGCTCAGCTCCGCGGGGCCGAAGGTGCCGGCCTGGGCCTGCATGCGCTCGATCACATCGGCGGGGGCGTCGATGAGCCCCTTCTCCGCCGCGTCCGGGACGGCGGCGAGGATCACCAGGTCACGCAGCCGCTCCAGGAGGTCGGCGACGAAACGGCGGGGGTCGTTCCCGCCCTCGATCACGCGGTCGACGACCTCGAAGGCCGCGGCTCCGTCACCGGTGGCGAAGGCCTCGACGACGGAGTCGAGGAGGGAACCCTCGGTGTATCCGAGCAGGGCGGTGGCCATGGTGTAGGTCACACCGTCCGCCGCGGCGCCCGCGAGGAGCTGGTCCATGACGGACATCGAGTCACGCACGGACCCGCCGCCGGCCCGCACGACGAGCGGGAGCACGCCGTCCTCGACCGGGATCGTCTCCTTCTGGCACACCTGTCCGAGGTACTCCCGGAGGGTGCCGGGGGGGACGAGCCGGAAGGGGTAGTGGTGGGTCCGGGACCGGATCGTCCCGATGACCTTCTCGGGCTCGGTGGTCGCGAAGATGAACTTGAGGTGCTCCGGCGGCTCCTCGACGACCTTCAGCAGCGCGTTGAAGCCGGCCGACGTGACCATGTGGGCCTCGTCGATGATGTAGATCTTGTACCGGCTGCGGGCGGGCCCGAAGAAGGCCTTCTCACGCAGGTCACGGGCGTCGTCCACGCCACCGTGGGACGCGGCGTCGATCTCGATGACGTCGATGGAGCCGGGGCCGTTGCGCGCGAGGTCCTGACAGGACTGGCACTCACCGCAGGGCGTCGGCGTGGGCCCCTGCTCGCAGTTCAGGCAGCGGGCCAGGATGCGGGCGCTGGTCGTCTTGCCGCAGCCGCGCGGCCCGCTGAACAGGTACGCGTGGTTGACCCGGTTGTTCCGCAGCGCCTGCTGCAGCGGGTCGGTGACATGCTCCTGCCCGATGACCTCGGCGAAGGTCTCGGGGCGGTAGCGGCGGTACAGAGCGAGAGACGACACGCATACGAGGTTATAGGCGCCCACTGACATCGGGCCCGGCCCGGACCCGGTCGGGAGATCCACGTCGAAGATCCGGTCGGGGGATCTGGGCCGGCAACGCAGGCGCCCCCCACGCACCCGCCAGAGCCGACCTACCCTTGCTGCCTTCCGGCCCTGGGGGAGTTCAGTCAGATAGCGCCGCGTGAGGGGCTGCGCCAAGGTTACCTGATGTCGGGGGTGGTGAACGAGTTCGCGAGCACTCCTCTCGGTCATGTAATGTTCCCAGCGGAGGATTCGCCTAGAGGCCTAGGGCGCACGCTTGGAAAGCGTGTTGGGGGCAACCCCTCACGAGTTCGAATCTCGTATCCTCCGCCAGTGCCTCACCGGGCACGATGTCGAAGGGCCCCACCGTTCGCGGTGGGGCCCTTCGACGTTGTCCGTCTCAGTTCGTTTTCGGGAGCTCCCACCGTCGACTCCGGGACATCGCATCCTCCCGTGTCGACCATCGTGCACCCGAGCACCCCCACGAGCCACCAGAGAGCCGATCCCCGGATCGTGGAACTCTTCCCGCGCCTCAGCGGCACGACGAGAGCACCACGCCGCAGCACCGACCCGGGACTGAGGCAGGGGACGCATGGCTGGTCGTCAAACGCAGATCGGCACGCTCGCTCCGACTGTCCGCTCGGCGCGCGCGACGGCCCAAGGGTGCCTACTCTTGAGTCGCAGCCGCCAGGCACGCAGGGGGGATTCCCGCATTGAGCGGGTGGCGGTCCAACCCCCTACGCACGAGAAGGCGGTCCCAATAGTGGCTACTGCATCTGAAACTCCGGTGCTCGACACGATCGCCGCCATGACGATCGATTCCATCGAGCGCTGCCACATGGATGAGCGGACGCTCATCCTCGCCCGCATTTCCGCACTCGTGGCCATGGACGCACCGGCGATCTCCTACCTGGCCCACATCAACCCCGCGATCAAGGCCGAGTTCACGGTCGAGCAGCTACAAGACCTGCTCGTCGCGATCGCTCCCGTCGTGGGTACAGCACGCGTCATGTCGGCCGCAGGCCACATCGCCCAGGCGTTCGGTGTCGCGCTCGCCCTGGCCGAGAGCGAAGCCGAAGCCATCGCTCAGGCGGAAGCGGACAGCCGTACGGCCTCCTAGGACAACCCCACACTGCCGCTCGCTAAGAGCAGAGCAGTACAGCGGGCACCCCGGCCACCGCCAACCGCCCCGAGCGGAGGGTGTGCCGGGGCAGCCACAGTTCATCGTGTTCGGCACTCCCGGCCCTGGCCTCGAACCGGGCGCCCGGTGGGCACTGGACCCGGGGGCTCCTGATCCAGGAACCTCACCGCTACGGCCCGGCCCGTATGCCTGCCGAGGTGGCGCGTGCATGGCGCGGGCCAGGCTGGCACGCCCCGTTCGACCCCGTCGCGCCTTCCGTGCGAACGGCGTCCGTCACCCCGCCGGAGGTCGACCACGAGGCAGCGGAGGGGCTGGGCGCGGAGTGCCGACGGCTGCTGCCCTCGGCCACCAAGACGGCACGGATCGGCGCCGACCTCACCGCCGTCGTCACGGGCACACCGTCCGCGCGGCCGGCCTCACTCCTGGTCTCCGTCGCCGACCGGGAGACCAACGGCACGGCATCGGCCCCGGCCTCAGCTGGCCGCCGCTCCAGTGCCGGCTCCGCGCGGCACCGGCGCGAAGAGCGTCATGAGCCCGTGCCGGAATGAAGGCAAGATGGTATCGATAGCGATACTATCTCTGTCGATACTATTGCTATCGGGAGACTTGCCTTGCGTCGTTTCATCGGGCGGGACCGCGAACTGAGCTTGCTCGGCAACGCCTTGCAGACGGTGCACGATGCAGTCGGGTCGGTGAAACCGGGGCAGTGCATCCTTGTTCGAGGGAGGCGGCGGGTCGGCAAGTCCAGCCTCGTCGAGGAGTTCCTCCGGCGTACTGAGACGCCGTACCTCTTCTTCACCGCAGCGGGCGGCACGGCGGAGGACGAACTGACGGAGCTGCTCGACGCCGTCGCAAGATCCACCCTGCCGGAGCGGGGACTGTTCGCGGAGGAGACCCCGACGCAGTGGAACGCGGCGTTGAGGCTGCTCGCGGAGATCCTTCCCGACGACAGCCCGAGCGTGGTCGTCCTCGACGAGGTTCCCTATCTCATGGACCGCATCGACGCCTTCGAGGGCATGCTTCAGCGGGCATGGGACCGGCTGCTCAGCCGCAAGCCGGTGCTTCTCCTCCTGGTCGGGTCTGATCTGTCGATGATGGAGGCGCTGAACAGCTACGACCGTCCCTTTCACCAGCGGGGCGGGGAAATGATCGTGGGGCCCCTGAACCCGGCCGACATCGGCGAGATGCTCGGCCTGTCTCCAGCGGCCACGTTCGACGCCGCTCTGATCACGGGGGGTCTCCCCCTGATCTGCGCCGAGTGGCGGGCCGGAGCGGATGTCTGGGAGTTCCTCCGCGACTCGCTGGACAACCCGATCTCGGCGCTGCTGGTCTCCGCCGAACGCTCAATGGCAGCGGAGTTCCCACCGCAGGCGATGAGCAGGGAGGTCCTGCGGGCCATCGGATCCGGGGAGCGAACCTTCACCAACATCGCTCGCGCCGCC
The DNA here is from genome assembly GCF_031348265.1 of Streptomyces collinus. Classification (NCBI taxonomy): domain Bacteria; kingdom Bacillati; phylum Actinomycetota; class Actinomycetes; order Kitasatosporales; family Streptomycetaceae; genus Streptomyces; species Streptomyces collinus. The sequence goes on from NZ_CP133771.1 coordinate 4,245,619, forward strand.
GGCGGCATCGCCCACACCACGCTCACCCGGGCCACCGACGTCCTGACCGAGAAGAGAGTCGTGGCCACCGAGCTGCCGCTCTCGCTGAGGCCGTCGAAAGAACGCCGCTACCGGGTGGCCGACCCCTACCTGCGCTTCTGGCTCGCGTTTCTGGACCCGCACATGGCGGAGATCGAGCGGATGCGGGGAGATCTCACGCTGAGCCGGATCAAGGAGCAGTGGACGAGCTGGCGGGGCCGCGCGGTCGAGCCCCTGATCCGGGACTCCCTGGCCCGTCTCCTGCCCGACGGGCTTCTGCCCGCCGCCCCGGCGATCGGCGGGTACTGGACCCGCAGCAACGACGTCGAAATCGACTTGGTAGGCGCCGACCGGCAGCCGGTGGCCAAGCGGTTGCTCTTTCTCGGCTCGGTCAAGTGGCTGGAGAACTCCGCGTTCGACAGCCACGACCTGGCCGCGCTGCAGAAGCACCGGGCAGCGGTCACCGACGAGCCGGTACCGCTCGTAGCGGTCTCCCGCAGCGGGGTCGATTGCTCCGGCCTTCAGGCGGTGTACGGTCCCGAGGAACTGCTCAGCGCTTGGCTCAGGGCATGAGCGGGAACTGAACCCCGGTGGTTGCAGTTCTGGTTGCATCCGCCGCACGCTCATGCCTTTTTCGCGGTGGCCCTTTGTGTGCTCCTGCTGCGTCCCGCAGGGGTGGGCGTGTTCTTCCGCTGGGGCTTTTCCGTGCGGGTCTCGGTTCGTGGGGGCGTCGCCCGCGCAGGGGCGGTCTTCCACTTCAGTTCGATCTCCAGCTCGATCTCACCGCCGCCGATCTCGATCTCCAGCTCGCTCTGGAGGTCGTCGGGGATCCGGAGGCCCAGCGTCCCGGGGCCGAGGTCCAGCTCGGCGTCCCCGCCTTCCCTCAGGGCGTCCGCGAGGGCCGTGAGCTGGTCGGCGGCCTCCTGGCGTGACAGCGAACGCTTCTGCTCGAACGTGAGGTCCTTCATGGGGCCCTCCGGTATGGCATAGAAGACTGGATACATACCATTTTGGCGCGATATGCGGACCGGGATGACCTCCTGCGGAACGGCCGCGGCCGAGCCGGGTTCAGTCCTGGTGGCCCACAAGGGAGAGCCGCACCCTCACACCCTCCACCTCCGAGGTCCACGGCGTACCGCTTTCCACGGCCCGGCGCCCCTCGTCGAGCATCGCGCCACGCACCCTCAGCACCGAGTCCATGAGCCTGAGCCACTGCCACTCGGCGGCGAAGGCGCGCCTGGAACGCTCCGCCGAGCCGATCAGCCACCCGGCGGCCTCGTCCACGCTCTCGACGGTCTGCGCGGCCCTCCCGACCCCTTCGAAGTCCCACGTCATCCACACGGCCACGGCACCAATGTCCAGCCACCCGGGGCCGATCGCACCCCGGGGCGCCGGCCACGCCGCGAAACCGTCGGCGGTCAGCCACCCGCCTCCGGACCCCAGTGCTCGGGCCCCACTCCGCGCCAGTCGATCCACGGCACCTCCGCCACGTCCGCCGGGTCGATCTCCAGTCCGGCGCGGCGGAGGAATTCCGCGACGTCGACGACGTTGTGGGCGAGTCCGAGGATCTCGCCGTCCACGCGGACGCGCCGGCCGCCCGAGGGCGACGGCGGATGCACGATCACACGTATCGGTCCGGACATGCCTTCAGGATCGTCCGTGACGTACGGTCCCGCAGGCCGGCGCGTCATCGGGGGAGCCGCTCGCTCACGTCCCCGGCCATCCGCCCCAGCTCCCGCAGCTCCCACCACGCCGCCGGACTCGGCCGTCGCTGCTGCCAGTAGGGGTGGAAGAACGCCTGAGCCGACAGCAGGTACAGACGCCGGCGCAGCTCGGTGCGGCCGGGCCGATCGGCGAGCTGCCGGTACGTGGCACTCCACTCCCGTTGCGCCCGGACGAGGTCGTCGGGAAACGTTCGCATGGCCGAATTCAATCATGTGTTCGATTTTTCGAGCCAGTGCGACCCTCCTCCGAGGTCTCGGTTCGGGCACCGGACGTGGACAGCCGCAGCGCGAGGGGCCCGAGTAGGCGCATACTGAGGCCAATGACAAAGCCTGCTGCTCCCAAGCGTCACTTGCCTACCAGCCCCTTCAAGGCGCCGGTCGCCCCCGCTCCCAAGCACTTCGCCGTGGGTGACCAGGTCACGCACGACATGTACGGGCTCGGCCGGGTCATCGGCATCGAGGACGGGATCGCCGCGCTCGTCGACTTCGGTTCGGCGCAGATGCGGATCCTGAGCCCCTACGCCAAGATGACCAAGCTGTAGGACCTCCGTGCCCGGTCGGGGCACGCCTGGCCCTGCCTCGGGCCAGTAACCGAAAAGAGACCTCTCATCGAACCGACTTCGCTGTTCTCCGCCGTGGAAGGGCAGCCGAGCCTTTCCAGCGCGGCGTCGCCGACTCCGGCGACCAACCCCTTCCAGGCCCCCGACTTCGGGGAGGCCGAAAGCTTCCCTCTCGTCGAGGACATGCCGGAGCAGCCCGCCGCGACCAGGCGTCCGGCGCGCCGCAGGGCCGCCTAGCTCCCCTCTGCGGTCTCCCCTCTACGGCCCGGTCCGGTCAGGCCTCGCGGTCCGGTCCGATCTCGCGGTCCGACGCCGGCCAGACGTACGGCAAGTCGTCCGGGACCCCCGGGAAGAGGGACGCGTACGTCGTGGGGTCCTTGCGGACCAGCGCCGAGCGGTGGCTCTCGTGGAAGGGACCGTCGCCCAGCCAGGGCGGGAGTTCGCCCTCGGCGGCCAGGTGCGGCTGGTCGCGGATCGGGGCGTGGGGACGGGCCGCCGCCAAGTCGGCCACGAGCGTCGCCGCGCACGTGTCCTGGTGGCCCTGTTCGCGCCAGACGCGGCAGATCTCCAGGCCGTAGCGGACCAGCGCCTCCTCGTAGCCGTGCCACATCTTCACGGCCGGGTGGCGGCGCCAGCCGTAGCCGGGGACCACCAGGCCGCGCAGGACCTGCAGGGCCTCGACGCGCTGCTTGCCGAGCCGGCGGCGGTCGAGGGACAGGGCCGTCGTACGGAAGTCCGGGTAGGGCAGAAAGGTCTGCATGCGGTCGCCGGTGCTCCTTACCGTGCGTCGGTGCGCGCGCCGCGCCGCCGGCCGAGGGCGAGCGCCAGGCCGATCATGGCGATGCCCAGGACGAAGTGGAGCCAGTCGTCCGCGGTGTTCAGCGGGACGAAGTTGGCGTCGCTGTCGTGGCCGACGGACAGGCCGTACACCCACAGCACCAGGTAGACCGCGCCGCCGACCAGCAGATACGAGTACGCCCCCGCGGCCGTGCCGGCGAGCATCAGACCGGCGAGGCCGTACGCCAGGTGCACCAGGTTGTGCAGGATCGAGACCTGGAACACGCCGAACAGTTCGGCGCCCGACTCGTGGGAGGCGAACTCCAGCGAGCCGTAGTCGGTGGTGATGCCCGGGATGAAGCCCAGCACGCCGACCACGAGGAAGACGAGGCCGAGCAGCAGGGCGGCCTGCCGGACGGGGGCGCGGGCGGCCCGGTGAGACGCGGGTGTGGTCATGGCCGGTGGCTCTTTCACGCGGGGGACAGGGTCTGTTCCGCCCAGATGGTCTTGCCCGTGGCGCTCTGGCGGGTGCCCCAGCGCTCGGTCAGATGGGCGACGAGGAGCAGGCCTCGGCCGCCCTCGTCATAGGTACGGGCCCGCCGCAGGTGGGGAGCGGTGCTGCCGCCGTCGGACACCTCGCAGATCAGGGTCGTGTCGTGGATCAGGCGGAGCTGGACCGGCGGCTGGGCGTGCCGGATGGCGTTGGTGACGAGCTCGCTGACGACCAGCTCCGTGACGAACGCGGCGTCGGAGAGCCCCCACCGCTCCAGTTGCGCCACCACGTCCTTGCGGGTCTGCGCGACCGCGGACGGGTCGGACGGCACCGCCCAAGTGGCGACCTGCCGCGCGTCGAGCGCGCGGGTCCGGGCGATGAGCAGGGCCACGTCGTCGGCCGGGCGCTGCGGCAGCAGGTCGGCGAGGACCGTGTCGCACAGGGCGTCCAGCGAGGCCGCCGGGCGGGCCAGGGCCGCCCGCAGCCGGTCGACGCCGGTGTCGAGGTCCCGGTCGGGGGTCTCGATCAGGCCGTTGGTGTAGAGGGCGAGCAGGCTGCCCTCGGGAAGGACGACCTCGGTGGCCTCGTACGGCAGGCCGCCCACGCCGAGCGGGGGCGTCGCCGGGAGCCCGACGAGGTCGACGGTGCCCCGGGGGCCGACCACGGCCGGCACGGGATGCCCGGCCCCGGCGAAGCAGCAGTGCCGCGTCACCGGGTCGTAGACGGCGTACAGGCAGGTGGCCCCGACGTCGCCCGAGGTCCCCGCGGAGCCCGCTGCCGCCCGCTCGCCGTCGCTCTCCTCCTCCTGGCTCAGACGGGCGACCAGGTCGTCGAGGTGGGTCAGCAGCTCGTCGCACGGCAGATCGATGTCGGCCAGCGTGCGGACCGCCGTACGCAGCCGACCCATGGTCGCCGACGCGACCAGCCCGTGGCCGACCACGTCTCCGACGACCAGCGCCACCCGCGCGCCCGAGAGGGGGATGACGTCGAACCAGTCCCCGCCGACACCGGCCTGCCCGCCCGCGGGGAGGTAGCGGGAGGCGACCTCGACGGCCGCCTGCCGGGGCAGCCTCCGCGGCAGCAGGCTGCGCTGGAGCGTGACCGCCGTGGCGCGCTCGCGGGTGTAGCGGCGGGCGTTGTCGATGCTGACCGCGGCCCGGGCGGCCAGTTCTCCGGCCAGGACCAGGTCGTCGTGCCCGAAGGGCTCCTGGTTGCGGTGCCGGACGAAGAAGGCGACGCCGAGGGTGGTGCCGCGGGCGGCCAGCGGCACGGTCATCACGGAGTGGATGCCGAACGCCCGGACCCGGGCGGCACGGGCCGGGTCGCGGGCGAGCCAGGCGGTGAACCCCGTGTCGCTCACCTCGTGCAGGGCGGGGCGTCCGGTGCGCAGGCTCTCGAAGTGCAACGAGCCCGCCGGGTAGGAGCCCACCGCGCCGGCCGCCACGACCGACTCCGGGGCGTCCGGCGTCACCGACCGCACGGCGGTCCGTCGCAGCAGCAGCGGCCCCTCCGCCGGAACCGCAGGTACGGGCGGCTCGGGTGCGTCGTCCAGCGCGGCCAGCAGATCGACGCTGACGAAGTCGGCCAGCGCCGGGACGGTCACGTCCGCCAGTTCCTGGGCCGTGCGGGTCACGTCGAGCGTGCTGCCGATGCGGCGGCTCGCCTCGGCGATCAGCTGGAGGCGCTTGCGCGCCCAGAACTGCTCCGTCATGTCGTGCGCCGACAGGCAGACGCCCTGGACGGTGCCCTCGTGGTCGCGCAGCGCCGACATGAAGACCGACCAGGCGTGCTCGCGGCTCTCGCCGGGGGCGCGCAGGTAGTTCTCCTGGTACTCCGGCTCGCCGGTCCGCAGCACCCGGGCCATGCCGCGTTCCGCCCGCAGGCCGGCGCCGTCGTCGACGATCTCGGACACGCGCAGGCCCCGCATCTCCTCCTCGGTGAGCGCCGTGGCGCGCTCCATGTCGGCGTTGGCCCGGCGCAGCCGGAGCCGGGTGTCGTAGATCGCCTGGGCGCAGCACGGGGACTGGGCGAAGCTCCAGCTCACGAGGGAGTCGTCGAGACCGGCCGGTGGCTGCCGGTCGGTCAGGGCGGAGACGATGAGCCAGGCGGGGGCGTCGGCGCCGGGTGGTCTGTGGTGGGCGAGGATCCTGACCGTCAGCTTCCGGCCGTCACGGTGCCGCAGCGCGATGTCGCCGTTCCAGCGGGGCAGCTCGGCGAGCGTGGGCAGACCGCCCCGCACCGGGATCGGCTCGGCCAGCAGATCCGCGGCACGGTGGCCGGTCAGCTGCCCGGCCGAGTACCCGAGGAGCCGTTCGGCGCCCGCGTTCCAGCCGGTCACGGTGCCGTGTTCGTCGAGGGTGACACGGGCCGTGAGGGCTGCGCCGACGAGGGCTTCGAGGGCTTCGGGTTCCTCTCCGGCCGGCCGGGTGGCCCGGCCGAAGGTGGCGGGCTGGTCCATGATCGGTCATCTCACTCTCGGGGAAATCAGCCATGACCCCGGACATGCACAGATATCACCCGGTTTACCCCGATTACGTCGGCTATCACCGTGACGCCCCCGCCGGGAGACAGAGCCTGCCGCCGCCCGGCCCGGGTAATCGCTCCCCCATGGGTCAGATCCTGGTGGGCACGTGTTCCTGGACCGACCGGGCGCTGGTGGCCGGCGGCTGGTATCCCCCGGGGCGGCGGGACGCCGAGGGGCGGTTACGGCACTACGCCGAGCGGTTCCCGGTCGTCGAGGTCGACGCCTCCTACTACGCGCTGCCGAGCGAGCGGAACAGCCGGTTGTGGGCCGAGCGGACACCGGACGGGTTCGTGTTCGACGTGAAGGCGTTCTCGCTGCTCACCGGGCATCCCACCCGGGAGGCCGTGATGCCGGACGGGCTGCGGGCGGAGCACCGGGATCCGGCGGTGCTCGATCAGGTGTGGGCCCGGTTCGCGGCCGGGATCGAGCCGCTGCGGGAGGCCGGGCGGCTCGGGAGCGTGCTGTTCCAGTTCCCGCCGTGGTTCCGGCCCGGGCAGCGGGCGGAGGCGTTCCTCCGGGAATGCGCCGGGCGGACCGAAGGCTGGCCGCTCGCCGTCGAGTTCCGGCACCCCTCCTGGTGGGAGCCGGGGCAGGACGAGGCGACGGGCGCGCTGCTCACCCGGCTCGGCATGGCCGCGGTGGCCGTCGACATGACGCAGAGGCTCGCCTCCTCCGTCCCACCGGTCACGCCCGTGACCTCGCCCCGGCTGTCCGTCGTCCGCTTCCACGGCCGCAGCACCGCCTGGGGCTCCGGCAGCAAGGAGGACCGGTTCCGCCACGCGTACGGCGAGGACGAACTCGCCGAGTGGCTGCCCCGGGTGCTCCGGCTGGCCGAACGGACCGAGCAGGTCCACGTCCTGTTCAACAACTGCTGCGGCGACGCCGCCGTCAGCGCCGCCGAGACCATGACACGGCTCCTCGACGAGGCCCGGCCGACGGGCGACGCCCCGCCGCCGGACGACGCGCCACCGGCGGACCACGTACCACCGGCCGAAGCCCCACCGTCGACGGCGGCGCGGTTGCCTAGGGCTCGACCCGCACCCGGCGTTCCACCGACACCTGGTCCACGTCCGACACCCGCACGGTCGTCTTCATCGTCCAGTTCCCGGCGAGCGGCAGGTTGACGGAGTTGGTGCTCCAGTAGCCGCCCCGGTCGGCGAGTTCGGCGTCGATCGGGCCGATCTTGCGGGAGGGCAGGGTGAAGGTGACGCGGACCTCGGGGATCACCACCAGGCCCGTGTCGGAGCCGTAGACGACGGCCTGGACGCCGTTCTCGCCGACGCGGGCCGGGTCCAGGGTGACCTGCACCTTTCCGCTTCCGGTCACGGAATCCGTGCCCGTGTCGAAGGGCACGGTGATCTCGGTCGTGGGCGGCAGCGCGCCCACCGGGGCCTGCTGGGCCGCCTCGGCCTGGGCCCGGCTCGGAAGGGTTCCCGTGAGCACGGTCGTGATCATCAGCACCACGGCGGCGACGGCCACTTCGACCAGGACGGAGCGGCGCAGGCGGCGCCGGATGCCGGGGTCGACGGATCCGGCCCCCGGCCCCGCCGGGCCATCGAGCGACTCCGGCTCCCCGCGCGACTCCGCCTCTTCGGACGTCCCCGGTTCGCCCGTCCCGGGCCCCTCGGCGGCTTCGCGGCCTCCCGCGGGCGCGCCGACCGGCTGCGGGACCGGCGCCGGTACGGCCGCCCGGGCCGCGACCGCCGGTGCCGCGATCCGCGCCGTCCAGCGCCGCGAGTACCCGGCCACCAGCAACAGCACGGCCACCCCGGCCAGTTTGGCGAGCAGCAGACGGCCGTACGACGTGCCGGACAGCGCGGAGAGGGAGCCGAGTCCGCGCCAGGACTGGTAGAAGCCCGTGACGGCCAGGACGGTCACCGAGGCGAAGGCGATCCGGGAGAAGCGGGGCACGACCTCCACCAGGTCGTCGCCGGACGAGCGGCGCAGGGTCAGCAGCAGCGCCACGAGGCCGCCCAGCCAGACGCCGGTCGCCAGCAGGTGCACCACGGACGACGTCATCGCCGCCGGCACCTGGATCCCGGCGGAGGCGTGCTCGGCCGCCGCCCAGGTCAGGGCCAGGGCCGTCGCCAGGGCCGTGCCGATCGCCAGGGCGACGGGCCGTTTCACGGTGTCGCGGCGCCTGGACAGCCCGATCAGGAAGGCGGCGGTCAGCAAAAGGACGAGCAGCCGGGCGAGCAGGGCCAGGCCGGGGCGGCCGGTCAGGGTGCGGCCGAGGGCGGAGGCGTCGAAGGCCGCGGCGGGGCCCGTGCCCGCCTCGTAGGGGGCGCGCAGCAGGAGCAGGACGGCCGTCGAGCCCAGCAGCGTCCACCAGGCCGCCACGAGCGGCCGGCGCAGCGGGGAGGTGTGCGCGGGGCGGCACAGCAGGGCGAACGCCGCCGTGCCGACGAGCAGCGCGGCGGCGAGGTAGGCGAGGTAGCGGGCGGCGTCGTAGAGGCCGCGGGTGAGCGGGTCCTCGGTCGGGCCCGTGTCGATCTGGCCGGTGGTCGCGGACCGTTTCCCCACGGAGAAGCTGAAGGCGCCGGAGACGGGGTGGCTGTCGGCGGAGACGACCCGCCAGGCCACGGTGTACGTGCCCTCGGCGAGCTTGCCGGGCAGGCCGATCCGGGCCGTGTCGGAGCGGCCGTCCGCGTGCGTGGCCTCGCCGGTGTGGACCCGGCGCTGGTCGGGGCCGAACACCCGGAAGGAGTCGTCGAGCAGGCCCACGGACTCGGTGAAGGTCAGGGTGACGTGGCGAGGGGCCCTTTGGACGACGGATCCGTCGTCGGGGTCGGTGCTGCGCAGGGCGGCGTGGGCGGAGGCGGGGGCTGCTCCGGCGAGGAGCAGGACCAGCACGGTGCCCAGCAGCACCAGGGCTTGGCAGCGCCGGGGGTGTCCGGCATTGCGATCCTCGTTCCGCCGTTGGTCCACGTGGCTCTCCGGGGTCGGGCTGGACGGCTCCGGTTATGTACGGACGGGATCGGTGTAGCGCTCAACGGGATGGGGGCTAAGGGGCGGGCCGGGACAGTCTCGCGATCCCGGCCGCCTCCGCCGGATAGCGTGCGGTCAGCTCCGCCGCGTCCCCGTGTTCGTAGCCCGCGAAGGTGAAGCCCGGGGCCATCGTGCAGCCGAACAGGGTCCATGAGCCGCCCGCTGCCACCCTGCCGCCCATCCACGTGCCCGCCGGGACCGTGAACTGGACGTGCTGGCCCCGCAGGACGTCCGGTCCGAGCACCACCGTGCGCGTGGTGCCGTCCGGGGCGAGCAGGAGGAGCTCCAGGGGGTCGCCCCGGTAGAAGTGCCAGATCTCGTCGGTCGGCAGGCGGTGGAGGGCGGAGAAGTCGTCCGCCGTCAGGAGCGCCACGATCGCCGTGCCCTCCGGCCTGCCGTCGGGGCGTTCGGGCCCGGCCCAGGTCTGGCGGAACAGGCCGCCCTCGCTCGGGATCGGCTCCAGGCCGTAGTGGGCGATGAGGTCCTCGGGGGTCACCCGGGGAACATTAGCTCCCGGTCGAGGAAGGCGAGCTGGGCCTTCTTCTCCGGCAGGTACACGTCCGGCAGGTCGATCTCCGGCAGGACCACCACCGGGCCCGGAGCGAAGCCGAGTCCGAGGAAACGGGCGACCGCCTTCTCGTTGCGCACGTCCGGGTCGACCACGACCCGCCGGCGGTTCAGTCCGAGCAGGACGTACGCGGCGACGACCGCCACGAGCCGGGCGGTCCAGCCGGGTTGTCCGCCGCCCGGCCCCGCGGGGGCCAGCAGCAGGTGGACTCCGATGTCGCCGGGGCGGACGTCGTAGCACTCGCTGACGCGGTCGGCCTCCGGCTCGTAGGTCTGCAGGAGCGCGACCGGCTCGCCGTCCCGGACGACGAGGTGGGCGTGGTGGGTGTCGAGCGCGGCCATGTGGGCGTAGACGGCGGCGACCTGTTGTTCGGTCAGCTCGGTCATGCCCCAGAAGGCGGCCCGCTCCTCGCCGACCCAGCGGTGGATCACGGCGGCGTCGGCCCCGGGGTCGAGCGGCAGGACGCGGACGGCGCCGAAGCCGTCGACCACCTGCTCGTGGACGGGCGTGCGGGAGGAGTACGGGTCAGACATCGCGTTCCTTCTTCATCTTGGTCCAGTCGGTGACGACCGGGACGAGGTCTCCGGCGAGCCACAGGGGGAGCTGGTCGCGGTGGTGGGGCGAGCCGGGGACGCCCGAGGCTCCGAGCGGGACCACCCAGCGGCTGTCCTCGCGCCGGGCCAGGTCCCAGACGTACCGGGCGGCCGGGCCCCGGGCGGCGCGGTCGGTGAGGCCCGGCACGCCCGAAGTGCACAGCACGCAGTCGTGGTCGCCGGACAGCCCCGGTTCGTCGTACGGCTGCTCCGGCTCCAGCACACGCCAGGGGGCGAGGCGGTGGGTGTCACCCCAGACACCGGCCGGCGGGCGCAGGGCCACTTCCTCGATCGCCGCGCGAACGGCCGCCGGGCGGTCGACGCCGAACAGTTCCCCGGCCCGCAGCAGGTGTTCGAGGGCGAAGCCGACCCGGGGGACGAGGGCCAGCCAGGGCTGGAACACCTCCGGGTACACCGGTGGGGTGGTGAGCGCGGCGAACGCCGGGTGCGCCGCGAGCCGCCGTACGACCGCTGCGCGCACCGCCGCGTACAGGGCCGCGTCGGCGCTGCCGGAGTCCATGCGGCGGTCCCAGCCGAGGAGGCGGTCCCGGAGGACCGAGGCCTCGGGGGTGAGGCCGTCGAGGGCGGCGAGACGGTCCAGGAGGGAGGAGGCGGACGCCAGATGGGTGTCCGTGTGGATCGCGGGCATGTCGGCGGCGGACCAGCGCTCCTTGCCCGCGAGCAGCGCGGCGATGCGGTCGGCGCGGTGCGGCGGGGCGAACTCGACGCCGAGGGGGGCGGCCGGGCCGCGCTGGTTGGCCATGACGGCGACGCCGTCGGTGAGCCCGGCGCGCGGCGTCTCCTGCCAGCCCCGCCACTCGTGGCCGGGCTCCCACGCGGGCACCACCCGCAGGGAGTTGGCCTCCGCGCGCAGCGGCACCCGCCCGGCGACGCGGTGCAGGACGCCGCCCTCGGTGTCGGCGGCCTGGACGACGTTGACCGGCTCGGCCCAGCGGTCGAAGGCCCGGTCCACGTCGGCGACCCGGCGGGCCCGCAGCAGCGGCAGCAGGGCGGCGAAGCCGAGGTCGCCGGTGACGCGGGGCGGGTAGCGCAGGCTGATCGCCACGGGCAGGCCGGAGGGGTCGGCCGGGTCGCCGTCCAGGCCCTCGGGCCCGCCGATGATCACCGGGCCGCGGCCGGTCTCGATCACCTCGGCCTCGACCGGGTCCTCGCCCGCCACCTCGACGGTCTCGGTGTGCCGGGCCGCCCGCCGCCAGACGCCGTCCGGGTCGAGGGCCTCCACCCCGGCGCCGGTGCGCCGCAGACGCTCGCGGTAGAGGTCCTGGTAGTCGGACATGGCGTTGGTGATGGCCCAGGCGACTGTGCCGGTGTGCCCGAAGTGGGCGATGCCGGGGACACCGGGGACGGCCAGGCCCACGACGTCGAACTCCGGGCAGGACAGGTGGATCTGCTGGTACACGCCCGGGTCCTCGATCCAGCGGTGGGGGTCACCGGCGATGACCGCCTGCCCGGTGACGGTCCGCTCGCCGCCGACCAGCCAGCCGTTGCTGCCGGAGGTGCCGGGGCCGTCGGCGGCGAAGAGGCCGATGGCGTCCGCGCCCAGGTGTGCGGCGACCTGCTCGCGCCAGAGCTTGGCCGGGAATCCGGCGAAGAGGATGTGGGTGGCGAGCCAGACGCCGAGCGGGGTCCAGGGCTCCCAGCGGCCGGGGGTGAGACCGGTGCGGGCGAACTCGGGGGCGGTGCCGCCGGCCAGACCTTCGTTGACCCCGTCGACGTACGCGCGCACCCACCGCGCCGTCTCGGGGTCCCGTCTCTCCAGGTCCGCGAAGCAGCGTCGGGCGGTGTCGTCGAGCCGCGCCCGTCTCGCGAACCGGTCCCAGGCCAGGGCGCTCCCGCCGAGGAAGGACGCCGAGGTGCCCTGCGCCCGGTGGCGCTCGACCTCCAGCTGCCAGGCCCGGTCGCGGGCGGTGACGAGGCCCTGGGCGTGGGCGAGTCCGGCCGCGCTGCCCGCGCGCAGATGCGGAATGCCCCAGGCATCACGGTAGATCTCGGTGGTCACGCCGGGTCTCCTCTTTCCTTCGGGTCGGGATTTCTTTAGGTTAGGCTTGCCTAAGTCACAGCTGTGGCCGGAATCGTACGCGAAGGGGCGGAAAAGCGATGGGGCAGGGGCGGGGTTGGGAGGGCGCGGTCCTCAGACTGATGCGCGGCAAGGACTTCGAGTTCACGGTGACGGACGTCGAGGACGTCACCCCGGAGTACCGGCGGCTGCGCTTCACCGACGGCGGTCTGCTCGCCGCCACCGGAGTGCACCCCACCATGTGGGTACGGCTGTGGTTCGACAACGCGGGCAAACCGCACCAGCGGGCCTACACCCTGGTCGACCCGGACGCCGAGGCCGGCACCTTCCAGCTGGAGTTCGCCCTGCACGAGGGGTGCGCCAGCGACTGGGCCAGGGCGGCGAAACCGGGCGACACGATCGAGGCGACCGTCCAGGGCACCGGCTTCGAGCACCCGAGCCCCGCGCCCTCGCACGTCTTCGCCGTCGGCGACCCGGCCTCGCTCCCGGCCATCAACTCCCTCCTGGACGCCCTGGGCTCCGCCCCCGCCACCGTCTGGTTCGAGGGCGGCGACGACGACCTGCCGTTCCGCACCGACCCGGACCGGCACGAGCTGCGCAAGGTGCCGCGCCAGGACTCCGGCGCGCACCTCGTCGACCGGGTGAAGGCGGACCTGCCCGGCCTGCTCCGGGAGACGGCCGACCCGTACGTCTGGATCGCCTGCGACACCGCGACGACCCGTGCCCTCGGGGCGTACGTCCGCAAGGAACTGGGCCTGCCCAGGCAGCGGGTGCACGCGCTGGGGTACTGGCGGGCGACCTGAGCGGCGGCCGGGCCCGCCCCGGGGGATGATCGGGGCATGGACGTCACACTTCACCTCGCCCAGGATCCCGAGGCCGACGCGCTGCTCGGCCGCAGCCCGCTCGCCGCGCTGGTCGGCATGCTGCTGGACCAGCAGGTTCCGATGGAGTGGGCGTTCAAGGGCCCGGCGACGATCGCCCAGCGGCTCGGCGGCGACGACCTGGACGCGCACGAGATCGCCGCGCACGAGCCGGAGGCCTTCGCCGCGCTGCTGTCCCAGAAGCCGGCGGTGCACCGCTACCCGGGCTCCATGGCCAAGCGGATCCAGCAGCTGTGCCAGTACCTCGTCGAGCACTACGACGGCGACGCCGAGGCCGTCTGGAAGGACGCCGGCACCGGCAAGGACCTGCTGAAGCGGCTCGCGGAACTGCCCGGCTTCGGCAAGCAGAAGGCCCAGATCTTCCTCGCCCTCCTCGGCAAGCAGCTCGGGGTGCGGCCCACGGGCTGGCGCGAGGCGGCGGGCTCCTACGGCGAGCCGGACTCGTTCCGCTCGGTCGCCGACATCACCGGCCCCGAATCGCTGGTCAAGGTCCGGGCCCACAAGCAGGAGATGAAGGCAGCGGCCAAGGCGTCCAAGGCGGGCGGAAAGTAGCCGCCGCGCCTCCGGCGGCGGGTAGGACGCGAGCACCGGTCGGCCGGCCCGGGCGGGTGGCCGCCGGCGGTGAAGCGTGGCCGATGCGGGGCGGCTGCACGCCTGGCCCGCCCGAGGGGGGCGCGGGCAAGCGGCGAGCCGCGGCCGCACCGACGCCGCCCTTCCGGCGCTGAGCGCTCGGCCGCCGGCCGCAGGTTCGCCCAGAGCCACCGGCTAGGTCGTGTCCGCAAAGTCCCGTCGTCCGCCCGGAGGGCGGGCCCCGCGGCGTCTGGTGCGTGCTCTCGGTGCGCCGGGCGGAGTCCCTCGTACTGGATGTACTTGGGGCTTCGTCCGGTGCGGCGAGAGTGCGTGCCAGGCGTCGCGGGGCAGGCGGGACTTTGCGGACACGGCCTAGCAGCGGGCACGCGAGACGGCGGCGTCGGCCCGCAGCCGGAACGTCCGCCATAGCCGGATACGGGCATCGAACTCCTGGCCGCCCGAAGCCACCCGCGAGCAGGCTGCGGCCAAGGGACACGGGCCTCGGGCCGCTGACCCGAGGTCACCAGGCCACCGGCAAGCAGGGCATCGAGTCCTGGCCCACAGGGCCCCCGAGCAGCAGCATGCACCCCGGGCACCCGCACCGGCCCCGACACGTCGGTGTCATTCGGCCGGCCCGGCTCAGGTGGCAGCTGCCTGCGGTGCGAACCCAGCATGAACCATGAGCGAGCCACCCGACGGCTCCCCCAGGAGCCCGGAGCACGACGCCTCCGACATACGACGCCCCGCACCCTCGGACCCGCGCCGCGGGGAAGCGGGAGGCGTGAGGACCCGGTGTCCCGGCACCACCCGGCTCCTCACCGGCTTGGGCCGAGCGAGCGGATCTCGCGGACTGCGGGATGAGCCGCGCGGACCGCGGGGGGAATGACGTCCCGTGGCCCCCGAACCGCAGCCGGAACCCCGCGGCCCCCGCCGGCACATCTGGCTGCGGGTGCTCGTCCTGCTGCTCGCCCTGCTCGTACCGGGCGCCCACGCCGAGGCCATGACGGGACCGACGGCGACCGTCTCCGGCGAGAGCACCACCGTCGAGTGCGACCTCCTCGACACGGCCCTGCGCCCACCGGCCCGGGGCGTCCGCCGCACCGCCGCTCCGCCGGCCCCCGCCCCGCTCCCCGGGCCCGCCCACACCGCACGGCTCCCCCTGCCCGTCCCGGCGGACCCGCCGTACGACCCCCGTCCCCTGCGTTCCGAGGTCCTGCGCTGCTGACCAGACCGGCCCGGCCCCGGTCCGTCCGTCCCGCACGGAACCAGAACGACGAGGAACGACGAGGAACCCAGCCATGCTCCAGGACCCGTACGCGGTCATGCGCGCCCTCCTGCGCGCGGAAGCCGCCCGCAGCGCCCCCAAGCCCCATCCTCACCCCCACTCCCCCTCCCAGCCGGACTCCCGGAAGCCGCCGCAGCCCCCGGAGGGGAAGGGACAGGGGCAGAAGCAGGGGCAGGGAAGAGATCGCGGCTGACGCAACCCGCGCGGCGGAGGCGCGCACGCCTCCGCCGCCCCCATCGACTCCGCCCCGTGGCACACCGCCTCCGCCGCGCGGCCGCCTACCGCCTGCGCCGGCCCGAACGCCGTGCCGTGCCGAACAGTGATCGGGTGATCTCCCGGCCGATCTGTGTCCCCACCGACCGGGCCAGCGACCTGAAGACGCCGCTCTCGGCCACCCGCTCCGCCATGGACTGCTGTTCCTCGGCCCGCCCACCCCGCCCGGGGGCGGCGTCCAGCATCTCGTCGGGCCCCTTGGCCCCCCGACCCCGCTCCAGCCGCTCGTACGCCGACTCCCGGTCCACGGCGCGGGCGTACCGCTCGTACAGCGGCGACCCGGCCACGGCCCGCTCCAGGGCGTCCTGCCCGAGCGGGCCCATCAGGGACTCGGGCGCCCGCAGCCGGGTCGCGGCGACGGGAGTCGGCGCGCCCTTCTCGCTCAGCACCGTCACGA
The DNA here is from genome assembly GCF_031348265.1 of Streptomyces collinus. Classification (NCBI taxonomy): domain Bacteria; kingdom Bacillati; phylum Actinomycetota; class Actinomycetes; order Kitasatosporales; family Streptomycetaceae; genus Streptomyces; species Streptomyces collinus. Next base: position 4,261,308 of record NZ_CP133771.1, read on the forward strand.
CCGCCTCGCCCGTCCCCAGGTTGGTCAGCACCTCTTCGAGGTCGTAGGGCGACTTGGGGAAGGTCTTCACCGTGGCGTTCAGGGCCTTCTGGTCGTCGGGCGTGAAGGCCCGCAGCGCGTGCTGGACGCGGTTGCCGAGCTGGGCGAGGACGTCGGCGGGAACGTCCTTCGGGGTCTGCGTCACGAAGAAGACCCCGACCCCTTTCGAGCGAATCAGGCGCACGGTCTGCGTGAGCGACTCCAGGAACGCCTCGGAGGCGTCGTCGAAGAGCAGGTGCGCCTCGTCCAGGAAGAACACCAGGCGCGGCTTGTCGACGTCGCCCAGCTCGGGCAGGTCGTGGAAGAGATCGGCGAGCAGCCACATCAGAAAGGTCGAGAACAGCTGCGGCCGCTCCTGTACGGCGCTCAGCTCCAGGACGGAGACCACGCCCCGCCCGTCCTCCGCGGTCCGCAGCAGCTCACCCGTGTCGAACTCCGGCTCCCCGAAGAACCCGGACGCGCCCTGCGCCTCGAAGGCGGTGAGGGACCGCAGGATCACCCCGGCCGTGGCCGCCGACAGACCGCCGACGGTCTTCAGCTCCGACTTGCCCTCGTCCGAGGTCAGGAAGGTCACGACCGCCCTGAGGTCCTTGAGGTCGATCAGTTCCAGACCCTTGCTGTCGGCGTAGTGGAAGACCAGCGCGAGGGACTGCTCCTGCGTCCGGTTCAGCCGCAGCACCTTGGACAGCAGCAGCGGGCCGAACCCGGTGACCGTCGCCCGGACGGGGATGCCGCGCCCGATGCCGCCCAGGGCGTAGTACTCGGCCGGGAACCCGGTCGCCGTCCAGCGCTGGTGGACGTCCGCGGCCCGGCCCTCGACCCGCGTGTCCGGGTGGCCCGGCGCGGCGATCCCGGACAGGTCCCCCTTGATGTCGGCGAGGAAGACCGGCACGCCCTGGGCGGACAGCTGCTCGGCGATCAGCTGGAGCGTCTTGGTCTTGCCGGTGCCGGTGGCGCCGGCGACCAGCCCGTGGCGGTTGAGCATCGCCAGCGGCACCCGGACCTGCGCGTCCGGCAGGCACTGTCCGTCCCACAGCAGGGCGCCCAGATGGAGGGCCGGGCCGGAGAAGGCGTAGCCGGAGGCGATCCGCAGGGCCTCCTGGGGAAGGGCGGCGGCGCGCGCGGACACCTCCGGGGCGGAGGCCGACGGCATGGTCTCGCGGTCCGGCATATTCAGGCCCCTGTTCCCGGTTCGTTCCGCCTTGTGGTGATTTTTTCAGCGTCGCACTCGCCCGCCATGGCTGCGCCCGGAAGGTCTTGACCGGTAGGCTTTCCGTGTGATCTTCAAGCGCATCGGAAACGGCCGGCCGTACCCCGACCACGGCCGGGAAAGCACCCGGCAGTGGGCGGACGTCGCGCCGCGCCCGGTCCGCCTCGATCAGCTCGTGACGACCAAGGGTCAGCTCGATCTGGAAACACTGCTCGCCGAGGACTCCACGTTCTACGGCGACCTCTTCGCGCACGTCGTGAAGTGGCAGGGCGACCTGTACCTGGAGGACGGGCTGCACCGCGCGGTGCGGGCGGCGCTCCAGCAGCGCCAGGTGCTGCACGCGCGCGTGCTCGAACTGGACTGATCCCCGCCGGTCGCGGGTTGGCCCTTTCGGGTTCCGCCGGGCGACATCGAATGATCATCTAGTAGGCATCGCCGCCCGGGCGCACTACGCTGCGCTCATGAGCATGCTGACTCCCCCCGGCATGGGCGGCAAGTACCGCATCAAGGGCAACAAGCACCCCCGGATGCGCCGGCCCCGGCGGCGCGGCAGGCTCGTCGTCCTGACCGTCGCGTCCGTCGTCGTCCTCGGCGTGGGCGGCTGGGGCACGCTGCAGCTCATCGACGTTTTCACCGGCGGTGGCAAGAAGGCTTCGGCGGCCGGTGACGGGACGGACTGCGGCACCACGACCAAGGCGAGCCCCTCGCCCAGCGCCAAGCCCCTGCCCCAGCCGCGCACGATCACCGTCAACGTCCTCAACGCCACCACCCGCGGCGGTCTGGCGAAGAAGACGGCCGACGAGCTGAAGAAGCGCGGCTTCAAGATCGGCGACGTGGGCAACGCGACCGAGCAGTACGACAAGAAGGTCAAGGGCACCGGTCTGCTGCTCGGCCCCGCCGCCGCGCTCGACACCTCGCTGCCCGTGCTCGGCACCCAGCTCCCGGGCGCCGAACGGCGTACCGAGGCGGCCCGCAAGGGCGCCGCCGTCGACCTCGTGATCGGGGACGGCTTCAAGGAGCTGGCGAAGAAGCCGGACGCCGACCGGGCACTGACGAAGCTCGCCACGCCCGAGCCGGCGCCCACGACGAAGAAGGGCTGCTGAGAGGCCCCTCCGGCCTACTCGGCCGCCCCGTACATGCGGTCGCCCGCGTCGCCGAGGCCCGGGACGATGTAGCCGTGCTCGTTCAGGTGCTCGTCGACCGAGGCGGTCACGACCGTCACCGGCGTGCCCGCGAGCTCGCGCTCCATGATCTCGACGCCCTCCGGGGCGGCCAGCAGCACCACCGCGGTCACGTCGTCGGCGCCGCGCCGGATCAGCTCCTGGATCGCCGCGACCAGCGTGCCGCCGGTGGCGAGCATCGGGTCGAGCACGTACACCTGACGCCCCGACAGGTCCTCCGGCATCCGCGTCGCGTACGTGGAGGCCTGGAGCGTCTCCTCGTTGCGGATCATGCCGAGGAAGCCCACCTCGGCGGTCGGCAGCAGCCGGACCATGCCGTCCAGCATGCCGAGCCCGGCCCGCAGGATCGGCACCACCAGCGGGCGCGGGTGGGACAGCTTGACGCCCGTGGTCCGCGCGACCGGCGTCTGGATGTCGACCTGTTCGGTGCGCACGTCACGCGTGGCCTCGTAGGCGAGCAGGGTGACCAGCTCGTCGGCGAGACGGCGGAAGGTCGCGGAGTCGGTGCGCTGGTCGCGCAGCGTGGTGAGCTTGTGGGCGACCAGAGGGTGGTCGACGACGTGGAGACGCATGTCCACAACATTAACCGGGCGGGGTACCCCGGACCGCACGGCGAGCCCGCCGTCCGGCCCTCACCCGGTCACCGGCGTCAAACGGCCCGTCCGGGGGAAGGCGGAAGGGACGGACTGGGGGTGGTGAACCTGATGCCCGACCGGAAATTCCGAGACGATCCGTCGCCGCGCACGCGGCCGGGGACGGGCCCGGAGCCCGACCTGACGAACGGGACCGACGAGTCCGACGCCGAGCGCCGCCGGCGTCGCGCCCGGTTCCTGCGCGATCTGGCGGAGGCCCGGGAGCTGCGCGACCGCGTCCAGCCGCGCCGCGCCAAGACGGCCCGGCTGCGGCACGCCATGCGCATGCGCACCTTCCGCTGGTAGGAAACGGGTGGGAGATCCCCCGGCAAAGATCACGAACCGCGCGGCGATTGTCGCGGGTGACCGTGCGTGGAGCGGGGCAAAGCCGCGTACGATCCGCAGGTGGCGGCAACGGGCGTGTGAAGGGAACTGCTCAACACAGGGAGCCGAAGACGTCCCCTGAACGCCTTGTTTCTGCCACGATTCCGAGTGGGTGGGGCTCGGACGAGCACTCCCCGCCCGTAACCTCCGCCGGGGGGACCCCCAACCGGCACGCCTAAGACCAGTGGGAGAGTCACGGTGTACTTCGCCGCACTGCTCGCGCGCACCGAAGACGGGTGGGAAGCGAGCGACACAGAGCTCGACGATGTGGAGACCCTGTCGGATCTGGCCGACCTGGCCCGTGAAGCCTCCCCCGACGAGGACACGGTGCTCGTGCTCATCGAGCAGGAGGACGCCTGGTTCGGGGTCGTCCGCGTGGACGGCGAGGAGGACCCTCGCATCTACGTCTCGGACGCCGCCGCCGCTGCCCGCAGCAGCTACGGCGAGATCCTGCTCACCGACGAGCTGCTGGGCCGCGATCCGGACGACGGGGACGACCTCGACGCCCTCGACCTCGACGGCACCGAGGACGGTGAATCCGACGAGGACGACGATGACGCCGAGGACGGCGCCGGGCCCGCCGGCTCCGCCGAGTCCGTGCCGCACGGCCCGGTCGGCGACGCCCTGATCCTCGACGACCTCGGCGTGAGCGAGAAGGAACTGCGCCTGATGTCGACGGAAGCCGTCACCGAGATCGCCGAGTCCCTGGGCGCCTCGGAGACCCTGGAGACCGTCCGCTGACCGGTCGTACCACCGCGGGGCCGCCGGATCCGGTCCGTGACCCCTGGCGGCCCGCGATGCGACTCGCCCTGGACGAGGCCGCCGAGGCCGTCCGGGGCGGGGACGTCCCCGTCGGCGCCGTCGTCCTGGCCCCGGACGGCGCGACCGTGCTCGCGGCCGGGCACAACGAACGCGAGGCCGGCGGCGATCCGACGGCCCACGCGGAGCTCCTCGCCCTGCGGCGGGCCGCGGCCGCCCTCGGCGCGTGGCGGCTCGCCGGCTGCACCCTCGTGGTCACGCTGGAGCCCTGCACGATGTGCGCGGGCGCGATCCAGCAGTCCCGCGTCGACCGGCTCGTCTACGGCGCCCGCGACGAGAAGGCGGGCGCGGCCGGTTCCCTCTGGGATCTGGTCCGCGACCGGCGGCTCAACCACCGGCCCGAGGTGATCGAGGGCGTGCTCGCCGAGGAGTGCGCCGGGCTGCTCACGGCGTTCTTCCGGGGCCGCTGAATACCGATTTCAAAGCATGCGGCTCCTTGCTGTAAGGTCTCCCTCGGTAGCGTGTCCGAGCGGCCGAAGGAGCTCGCCTCGAAAGCGAGTGTGGCGCAAGTCACCGAGGGTTCAAATCCCTCCGCTACCGCAGGTAGACGAAGGGTCCGGCTCGATGAGCCGGACCCTTCGCGCGTCTCCGTCTCAGTTCCCGTCTCGATTGAGCTTCTCCCATCCGGCGGGCGTCTTGTCTCCGGCCGCGACAGGAGGCTCAGTCGATCCGAGTGTGTGAACGGGCTTCGTCTCAGCCGTCGGCCTGCCGGGCGAACTGTCCCCACGCAACGATCTTGGGTCTGGGTACGTAGCCGTTCACGTCCTCTACCGAGAGGACTAGTGCAAACGGTTCGGAGGTGTCGATACGTCGGGTGAGCTGCCTGGCGAAGTCCGGGGACAGGACAGCGGGTGCAGCCATGGTGGCCGGGTAGGCGCAACCTGCCATCATGATCAATCTACTGCGGGGCTCAAAGGGGTTCCAGGCAAAAATCACTAGTGCATGATCCTGCTCAACTTCTCCACTCGCACCCCTCGCCTCACCGAAGGACGCACTGCCATCTCGGGCCACGATCCTGTAATGGTCGCCAACGATTTGAAATGCGTATGGTGCATCCAATCTGCTCGCATACGTCTTCCATACCTCGTTCATCGCCGGCCCCCCGATGACGACTAGGTTGTCATCCGCATGTCCAGCCATGTTGAAGTCAGACGACCTCACAGTTCCGATCGAATGGATCTTGAGATCCCGGGTGAGACTGAGGCGGATGTTCATGGCTGCCAGGGCATCCGCCTCGAAGAGCGTTCTTCTGTCACGTGCAGTGCCAACTACAGCAGTCACAGGCGCGTGACGCTCTATGCGGCACAGGCGAGCGACCGGACGGCGGTTGCGGTAGTACGTAAGGACAGTGCGAGCCAGCAATCCGATCAAAAAAGCTATCAGCGAGGCCGCTAGATTGATCGCAAGATCAAGTGACACGGCTTACTCTCCCCCGATTCATTCTTCGACACCGCACCAGTGGCACCCCAGCTCGGTGCGTGCCAGTAAGCATGACTGACCCGCACTGAGCTGAGAAGACCGCTAGTAGGCCAGCAGTACCGAAGCGACCCGCTCATAAGCGGACGTGCCCATATGGGCAGATAAGCCTGCCATCACTGCTTCATTGGGGGAGTACGACTGAACTGGCAGACTGCCTGTCGTCGTCATTCGAACCGTCGACCGGCTTCCAAATGAGCCCGTCGACCCGTTGTGCGACGTCGCTCCGGACGGAGTCCACCATGTGTTGGTACCGCGCGGCCATGGCCGTGGTGTGGTCGACCAGCCCATGAGCCCCATCACGGCCCGCTCTGAGACGCCAAGGATCAAGGGGACTGTGGCGGCGGAATGACGAGCGTCGTGCAGGCGGCCGTCTCGTACCCTCGCGTCGTCAAGCAATTCCTTCCAGTCGTCGTAGTCCGTTCGGGGTGATGTGCCTCGCCTGGTCGGCGTAGCGAAGAGCCATCCTTCGTCTGCCCAATGAGGGCCGGCCGCGGCGCGTTCGGCCTGCTGCTTGGCCTGGTGGGTGCGCAGCAAGTCCACGAGTTGCCCGGGCAGCCCCACGGCGCGCCGTCCGGCGCGAGACTTTGTGTCGGCCGTCTCCGGATTGGTCCGCTGACGCTGCGGGCAGTAGCCGGCTTTCCTGCCGCAGGTGTCGCCGCACCCGTGGGCGTAACGCGGCCGGCGGCGACTCCGCCGGACCATCAGGACGCCCCGGTCAAGATCGACGTCCGCCCACCTGAGGCCAAGCGCCTCGCCTTGGCGTAGTCCGAGGGCAAGCGCGACGGCCCAGCGCGCGGAGTTACGCCGACTGTCCGCCGCGCGCAACAACCGCTGCACCTCGTCAACCGTGAGGCTGAACGACTTAGAACGTCCCTCTGACCAGCACGAACAGACCTCGAAAGCGAGTGTGGCGCAAGTCACCGAGGGTTCAAATCCCTCCGCTACCGCTTGAGAAGGGCCCCGTCGACAGACGGGGCCCTTCGTGCGATCAGCCTCTTCGTGTGCTCGGCCCTTCGTGCGATCATGTGCGCTGCATGGGACACCAGTGACAGGGGAGGCCGCGATGGCGGTGAACGCGAAGAAGGTCGCCGTCTACGCCGTTGTGGTCTTCGCGTTGTACGTGATCATCACGGACCCGAGAACGGCGGCCGACTACGTCCTCATAGGGTTCCAGGGCATATCGGACGCCGCCGGGGCGCTCGGCGACTTCGCCACGTGGGTCGCAAAGGGAGGAAAGTGATGATCCGCCATCTGGTGCTCTTCAGGCTCAACGAGGGCGTCGAGCGCGACGACACACGGGTCGTGAAGGGCGTCGAGGCCTTCCGCGCGCTGGAGGGCACGATCCCCGGGATCCGCTTCTGGGAGCTCGGCTGGAACGTCAGCGACCGCCCCATCGCATACGACTTCGCCATCAACTCCGCCTTCGACGACGCGGAGGCGCTGCGGCGGTACGTGGAGCACCCGGACCACCAGGCGGGTGTCGCGCTGTGGCGGGAGTTCGCCACGTGGGTGATCGCGGACTACGAGTTCTGATCCCCGGCCGGTCCGGTCGCTTCGAGCCCCCTGTCAGTGCGACAGGGGGCTTCTGTGTGACATGAGTTCATTTATGCGCCATTCATCCCTCAACACGTAGTTATGGGGTGCTTGCACACAGTGCACATGTCTTGTGATGCTATGACCGCTTTTGATGGAAGAGTTGAACGATGAGTTGAAGATGACGAGGTGGAGTTGACCGTGCTGGCCAGTACCGCACCTCAGGCACCCACCTCGGAAACCCCGGAAGCCGCGGAAACCGCCCCGCCCGCTCCCCAGCGGAGCCGCGGGGCCGACACCCGCGCTCTCACCCAGGTCCTCTTCGCGCAGCTCAAGGAGCTCCAGCCGGGCACCTCGGAGCACGACCGCGTACGCGGGGCGCTCATCGAGGCCAATCTCCCGCTCGTGCGCTACGCGGCCGCCCGGTTCCGCTCCCGCAACGAGCCGATGGAGGACGTCGTCCAGGTCGGCACCATCGGGCTCATCAACGCCATCGACCGCTTCGACCCGGACCGGGGCGTGCAGTTCCCGACGTTCGCGATGCCGACGGTCGTCGGCGAGATCAAGCGGTACTTCCGCGACAACGTCCGCACGGTCCACGTGCCGCGCCGGCTGCACGAGCTGTGGGTGCAGGTCAACAGCGCGACGGAGGACCTGACCACCTCCTTCGGGCGCACCCCGACAACCTCGGAGATCGCCGCGCGGCTGCGCATCACCGAGGACGAGGTGCTGTCCTGCATCGAGGCCGGGCGGTCGTACCACGCGACCTCCCTGGAGGCCGCGCAGGAGGGCGACGGGCTGCCGGGGCTGCTGGACCGGCTCGGCTACGAGGACCCCGCGCTGGACGGCGTGGAGCACCGGGATCTCGTACGGCACCTGCTCGTTCAGCTGCCCGAGCGCGAACAGCGGATCCTGCTGCTGCGGTACTACAGCAATCTCACCCAGTCCCAGATCTCCGCGGAGCTCGGCGTCTCGCAGATGCACGTGTCGCGGCTACTCGCGCGTAGCTTCCAGAGGTTGCGGTCTGCGAACCGCATTGACGCGTAACCGCAAACGCGAGCGAGAGGTCACCGCGAGGAGCGAATCGCTCATCAGGGCGGTTGCCGACAGTTGAATGCCGAAAAGCCGTCAGACCCCCTGTTTGCAGGGCGTATTCGCGTCTCAGATGTCGACATGTCACTACAGCGTGTTGCCGACATGTGACATTCTGCGGGAAGCGCGTTTGCCAGAGCTCCGGCTCCGGTATTCAGGTGAAGGCTGCGTTCCTCAGACGGGAGCGTCCGCCGCGACCGTCCGCGACCCAAAGGGGGTGGCATGTCCGCAGAACAGGGCAGCTCGAAGGTGCTCACGCTCGCGGAGAGCGAGTCAGCTCCCCATGCTCTCGACTCACTCGACCCCATCGATGAGGCTCCGGCCCTCGTGGCCGAGCCCGTCCCGGTCCTTCCGACCGCGGGCGCCATCGACACCCGCACCCTGTCCCGCTCCCTGTTCCTGCGGCTGGCCGCGCTCGACGAGGACAGCCCCGAGCGTGCGTACGTCCGTGACACGCTCATCGAGCTCAACCTCCCGCTCGTGCGGTACGCCGCCGCGCGGTTCCGGTCCCGGAACGAGCCGATGGAGGACATCGTCCAGGTCGGCACGATCGGGCTGATCAAGGCGATCGACCGGTTCGACTGCGAACGGGGCGTGGAGTTCCCGACGTTCGCGATGCCGACGGTGGTCGGGGAGATCAAGCGGTTCTTCCGCGACACCTCGTGGTCGGTGCGGGTGCCGCGCAGACTGCAGGAGCTGCGGCTCGCTCTGACCAAGGCCAGTGACGAGCTCTCGCAGAAGCTGGACCGGTCGCCGACGGTGACCGAACTGGCCGCCGTGCTCGGGGTGTCCGAGGAGGACGTCGTCGACGGGCTGGCGGTGGGGAACGCGTACACCGCGTCCTCGCTGGACTCGCCGGCCCCGGAGGACGACGGTGGCGAGGGGTCGCTGGCGGACCGGCTGGGGTACGAGGACACCGCGCTGGAGGGTGTGGAGTACCGGGAGTCCCTGAAGCCGCTGCTGGCGAAGCTGCCGCCTCGTGAGCGGCGGATCATCATGCTGCGGTTCTTCGCGAACATGACGCAGTCGCAGATCGGCGAGGAGGTCGGCATCTCGCAGATGCACGTCTCCCGGCTGCTGACCCGGACGCTGGCGCAGCTCCGGGAAGGCCTGATCTCGGACTGACGGAGTCCTGACGGAAGGCTGGGGCGCGGTCGTTGGGACCGCGCCTTTTGCCTGCTCCTCCGGCGGTGGGGGCGCGCGTTCGCTTCGCCTTCTCGCCGGGTGGTGGGTCGGGGCCGCGCCGGGGGGTGTCCGTCCTCGGAACGGCGCGATGAGGTCGGATACCGACTAACCGTCCGTTGACGCGCCAACCGCTGCGGGCGGACACCCCCCGACACGGCCCCTTGCGTACGACGGCGGGTGCGGGAGCGTCGTGGCTGCCGCACCCCGCTGCGGGCATGCGTGCCGCTAGGGCGGCACGGGTGGGCGATGGGGGTCCCCCCTGTTCGAGCGGAGCCGAGAGCTTGGGGGAGGCACCCCGCTACGCCGGGCTGCGGACCCACCCGGCCTCAGCCGCTACGCCCCGTGCAGCCGTACGCGTTACGCCAGTGCCAGCCAGGCCACGGCCGCGACGATCGCTACCGCGGCGATGACGCCGAGGATGAGGCCGATGCGCGGGCCGCCGCTGGAGGAGGCCGCTGCCTGTCGGCCCTGCGGGGCCTCGTCGACGAACGCGCGGAACATCTGGGTGCTGCCGGCGGGGTCGTGATTGCCCTGCGGGGCCTGGTTGTTAGCCATGGCCCGAGACCCTAGCGAAAACGGCGGGGCTCCCCAAGTGGGGGTTGGGGTTCCGATTGGGGCCGAGCGACCCGTACCGGCGGGCACGTCACCTGCACGTTTACTCCCGCAATACTTGCCTTTGCCAACTTTTTGGTTCCGCACCCTCCTCTTTTATTTGCCTTCAGCAACCAACAGCTCTTACGGTTGCCCTAAGCAACGAAAGCGGGAGGTGTCATGGCCGAACAGGCGCAGTACGAAGAGCTGGTCCGCCAGTTCAGCGCCTTCGGCGCCGTGAAGCGGGAGCTCGGCCGAATCATGCCGGCCGAGTGCCCCGGCGGGTCGGCGGCCGTCCTGACGCTGCTGGGACGCCACGGCGACATGCGCATGAGCAAGCTCGCCGAGCTGCTGGCGGTGGACATGTCGGTCACCAGCCGCCACGTCGCGCACGTCGTGGACCGGGGCTGGATCGAGCGCTCCCCCGACCCCGCGGACAAACGCTCACGCATCCTGCGCCTCACACCCGCGGGCCATACACAGCTCGACGAGCTGTCCCGGCGGACCACCGAGGTCCTCGCCCAGCGCCTGAGCGACTGGTCCGACGAGGACGTCGGCCGACTCACGAGCCTCATGGCGCGGCTGAGGGAGAGCTTCGACTGCCGGCCCGGGCCCCGGGCCGCACCGCCCGCTTTCGACCAGACCACCCGTACACCCGCAAGCACGTAAGAGAAGGAAGCCCATGGCAACGACCACACCAGCCGGTGTGCGGGCTCATGCCAAGCACGGGGGAGGCTCCCACGGCTCCTCCGGCGACGGCGCTCCGATGACGCACCGGCAGATCATGGAGGCCCTCACCGGCCTTCTGCTCGGCATGTTCGTCGCGATCCTGTCGTCGACGATCGTCTCCAACGCCCTGCCCCGGATCATCAGCGACCTCGGCGGCGGCCAGAGCGCCTACACCTGGGTCGTGACCGCGTCCCTGCTGACGATGACCGCGTCCACCCCGCTGTGGGGCAAGCTCGCCGACCTGTTCTCCAAGAAGCTGCTGATCCAGTTCGCGCTGGTCATCTTCGTGCTGGGTTCGGCGGCGGCCGGCATGTCCCAGAACCCGGGCATGCTCATCACCTTCCGCGCGGTCCAGGGCATCGGCATGGGCGGTCTGTCCGCGCTGGCCCAGATCATCATGGCGGCGATGATCTCGCCGCGTGAGCGCGGCCGCTACAACGGCTATCTCGGCGCCACCTTCGCCACCGCCATGGTCGGCGGTCCGCTGGTCGGCGGTGTCATCACCGACACCGACTGGCTGGGCTGGCGCTGGTGCTTCTACGTCGGCGTGCCCTTCGCCGTGATCGCCCTGATCGTGCTGCAGAAGACCCTGCACCTGCCCGTGGTCAAGCGGAAGGTCAAGGTCGACTGGGCCGGCGCCTTCTTCATCACGGCGGCCGTCTGCCTGCTGCTGGTCTGGGTCACCTTCGCCGGTGACAAGTACGACTGGGTGTCCTGGCAGACGTACGCGATGGTCGGCGGTTCGCTGGCGCTGCTGGCGGTGTTCGTCCTCGTCGAGGCGAAGGCGAGCGAGCCGATCATCCCGCTGCGGCTGTTCCGCAACCGCACCATCGCGCTGGCCTCGCTGGCCTCGCTGTTCGTCGGTGTCGCGATGTTCGCGGGGACCGTCTTCTTCAGCCAGTACTTCCAGCTGGCCCGCGACAAGTCGCCGACGATGTCCGGCGTCATGACGATCCCGATGATCGCGGGTCTGTTCATCTCCTCCACCGTCTCCGGCCAGGTCATCACCCGGACCGGGCGCTGGAAGGGCTGGCTGGTCGGCGGCGGCGTGCTGGTGACCGCGGGCCTGGGCCTGCTGGGCACGATCCGGTACGACACCGAGTACTGGCACATAGCGATCTTCATGGCGCTGCTGGGTCTCGGCATCGGCATGATGATGCAGAACCTGGTGCTGTGCACGCAGAACCAGGTGGCCCCCACCGACCTGGGCGCGGCCAGCTCCACGGTGACGTTCTTCCGGTCGCTCGGCGGTGCGGTGGGCGTCTCCGCCCTGGGCGCGGTCCTGGCCACGCGGATCACCGACTACGTCAAGGACGGCCTGGCCGACCTCGGCCCGAAGGGCGCGGCCCTCGGCCACGCCGGCACGGGCGAGGGCAACATCCCCGACCTGAGCGCGATGCCCGCGCCGATCCGCACCGTCGTGGAGAGCGCCTACGGCCACGGTGTCGCGGACGTGTTCCTCTACTCGGCCCCGCTGGCGCTGCTCGCGCTGCTGGTGTCGCTGTTCATCAAGGAGGTCCCGTTGAAGACGAAGGGCGGGCTGGCGCAGGCCGCCGACACGGAGACGCCGGCCGTGGCTCCGGCCGAAGTCGCCGTCGAGGCCGCCGAAGCGGAGAAGGCCGTGCCGAGCTGGGCCGTGGCCGAGACCGGGGCCGCCGACGGGACCGGGCCCGAGGGGACGCAGCGGCTCGCCGCCGTCGCCACGGCGGCGCGTGCCGAGGAGGCCTCCGGTGGTGTCCCGGTCCGCGGATTCGTCCGCGGCAACGAGTCCGCGCCCGTGCCGCAGGCCGCCGTCACGCTGATCTCGCTGGCCGGGCGCCAGCTGGGCCGGTCCGTGGCGCAGGCCGACGGCTCGTACGCCGTGGACGCCCCGGGCTCCGGTTCGTACGTGCTGATCGCCTCCGCCGACGGCTTCCAGCCGCAGGCGTCCACGGTCGTGGTGAACGGCGAGCCGGTCGCCTACGACATCCTGCTCAGCGGCACCAGCGGGCTGACCGGCCTGGTGCGAGCCGCCGAGAGCGGGCAGCCGGTCAAGGACGCCATGGTCATCGTGACGGATGTGCGGGGCGACCTGCTGGCCAACGGGACCACGGGCGAGCAGGGCGAGTTCTCCTTCGCCGAGCTGGTGCCGGGGGCGGTGACCATTGCGGTGAACGCCGCCGGGTACCGGCCGCGTGCCCTGCCCGTCGAGGTGGGCGGCACCGGGGTCACCCGGGTCGAGATCGACCTGGACTCGGGCGCCAGCGTCCAGGGTGTCGTCCGCGCACCGCACGGGCCGCTGGCCGACGCCCGGGTCACGCTGGTCGACCAGGCGGGCAACGTCGTCGGCTCGGCCACGACCGGGACGGACGGGGCGTACGCCTTCACCGACCTGGACGGCGGCGAGTACACCGTCATCGCCACGGGCTACCCGCCGGTGGCCACCGCCCTGACGGTCACGGGCGCCGGCACCGACGCCCACGACATCGAACTCGCCCACCCCGGCGAGTAGTACGGACCCCGGCCCGTGGCAGGGGGGCGCGCTCTGAGCGGAGGTGCGCCCCCTGTCGCGGGCCGGTTTCTTTCTGAGGAGCAGTTGAGATGGGACTGACCGCGAGGATCCGCACCCGGGACGGATGGGCCGTGTCGCACGCGGTCGTCACGGTGGCGGACATGACCGGTGCGCAGGTGCTGCGGGCCGAGGCCGACGCGGAGGGCGCCGTGCGGGACGCGACGCCGATGGAGGCAGGGGCGTACACCGTCATCGTCACGGCGGTGGGCTATGCGCCCGCGGCCTCCAGCGTGATCGTCACGGCGAGCGGCCGGGCCGAGGTCGGCTCGGTGACGCTGGCGCGGCAGGGCGGCACCGAGCTGCCGCCGCCCGGGCCGTGGACCGTCGACCCGGTGCACTCCAGCGTGGCCGCCGTGGCCCAGCACCTGGGCATCTCCAGCGTGCACGGCCGGTTCACGGAGTTCTCCGGCTCGATCGAGATCGCCCCGGACGACGTCACCAAGTCGCGTGTGGAGGCGGTGATCCGGGCCGCTTCCATCGACACGGGCAACGGCATGCGCGACGGGCACCTGAAGTCGCCGGACTTCCTCGATGCCGAGCGGTTCCCGGAGATCACCTTCCGGTCGACGGGGCTGACGGCGGCCGGGCCCGACCGGTGGACCGTCCACGGCGAGCTGGGCATGCACGGGGTCGTCCGGCCCGTGGACCTTGATCTGGCCTACCTCGGCACGGGTCCGGACCCCTGGGGCGGCACCCGGGCGGCGTTCCGCGCGACGACCGAACTGCACCGCGAGGACTTCGCGATGAACTACAACCAGGTCCTCCAGGCGGGCATCGCCGCGATCGGCACGACGCTCAAGGTGGAGCTGGACATCCAGGCCGTGCAGGGCGAGTCACTTCCGGCGGTGTGAGTCCGGGGCGGACACCCGCGCCACCAACTGGCTGCACAGGTCCCGCAGCTTGACGTTCCGGTCCTGCGAGACCCGGCGCAGCCGCTCCAGCGCGATCCGTGCGTCGATGCGCTCCCTGGCCATCAGGATGCCTACCGCCTGGTCGATGACGCTGCGGGAGAGCAGCGCGGTGCGCACATCGGCCGCCGACTGGCGCCGGCGTTCGATCCGCAGCGCCACGTCGATCGCGTCCCCGGCCCGGGCCGCGAAGGCACGGGCCGCGTCCCGGCCCGTGTCCAGCGCCCCGGCCCGCACCCCGTAGTAGTTGAGCGCGGCGCCGCTCTCGCCCTCGACGGCGACCGGCACCGCCAGCACACAGCGGACGCCGGTGGAGAGCGCGTACTGCGCGTACGACGGCCAGCGGGACTCCTCGGCGAGATCCGGGGTGTACTGCTCCTCGCCGGTCTCGGCCGCGTCCACGCAGGGCCCCGAGCCGTTCTCGTACTGGCGCAGGTCCAGGCCGCTGGGCATGCCGTCGCTGCCGGCCAGGGTGAGCAGCCGGCCGGCGCGGCGCACGGTGATGCTGCACGCCTCGGCGCCGGGCACTTCCTGCACCGCGCGGTCGGTCAGATCGCGCAGCAGGGTGTCGAGACCGCTGCTGCGCACCATCGCCTGGTCCAGCGTGTCGGACGCTTCGGAGCTCATGACCGTACGGGTATCCCGTCACCGGCCGGACACGCCCCCGACGTAATCCACCTCACTTCAGGGGGTGTTGTGCGCCCCGACGATCCTGCGGGCGAGGTCGCGCAGTTTCACGTTCTCCCGCTGGGAGGCCCGCACCAGGCTCTCGAAGGCCGCCGACGCGTCGATGCCCTGGCGTTCCATGAGGATGCCGGTCGCCTGGCCGATCAGGTCCCTGGTGTGCATGGCCTCGGTGAGCTGCTCGCGTACGGTCGCCGAGTCCAGGGCGATGCTGACGTGCGCGCTGAACAGCCGGCCGACGCGCGTGGCCTCCTCGTCGAAGGCGCCCGGTTTGCGCGCGTAGGCCGTGAGGACGGTCAGCCGGCGCCGGTCGGCGCGCAGTCTCAGCGACAGCGCCGAGCGCAGGCCCAGGGCCGCCAGCACGTCCCAGCCGTCGTCCGCCTCGCTGTCCGTTATCTGCGCGACCGGGCTGTTCCACAACTGGTCCCACAGCCCGTGCTGTTCGCGGCCGGTGTAGCGGGACTCGGCGGAGCGCACGACCTCGTCGGTCCAGGCGAGCGCGCGGAGCTTGTTGCCGCGCTCGATCACGGAGATGCCGGCGTGCTCGGCGCCCGGCATGAGATGCACCGCCAGCCGGACCGCCGTGCGCAGGGCGCTGTGCGGCGTGAGGGTTTCGTGCAGCTGCTGAGAAGCCACCGTGAGGGCCTCGGCCAGCTCGGCGCCAGCCGGAAAACGGGGCAAATCAGGAAACTCGGACGCAGCCACCACGAACCTCTTCGGCATGCACGGCCATGGCCGTGCGCAGGAGAGCTCCGCAGCACATTCCCGACTGCGAGCACAGGACGGACAGCACTCTAACTGTTCGGTTGCCTCCAAGTGACGCCCGGCCGACGCCGCTGCGGGGCGCTTCCGCCACCGGCCCCCCGCATGGTGGAATGGCGCCACGGGTCAGGAAGCGGCCTTACCGGAACCGGACGAACGTCTGCCAGGTGAATGCCGTGACCTTCTTCACGATTCCCACAGAACCGCGCGATCTCCCCGGTCGCGTCCACATCACGATGCCCGCCGAGATCGACTTCTGCAACGCGGCGGAGCTGCTGCCGCTCGTCCTGTCCGCGGCCGGGGCCCGGGACGACCGGCTGGAGGTCCTCGTCCTGGACCTGAGCACGACCTCCTTCATGGACTCCCAGGGCGTCCGCCTCATCAACGACGTGCGGCGCCGGCTGCCTCCCGGGGCCGTGGTGCGTCTGGTGGCCCGGCCGGAGGGGGTCACGGGCCGCATCCTGGAGCTGACCGGCCTGCGGCGGGACGTCCCCGTGTACGACGACCTCGCCGAAGCCCTGGCGTCGTAGGCTGCCGCACATGGCACCGAACATCGCGACGAACACCCGCGTCTCCCTGGACGAGTTGCTCGACTTCGTACGCCCCCGGCACCACGCGATCCTGCTGACCCGCAGGGCCGACGCCGGCCCCCAGGGCTCCCCGCTGACCTGCGGCGTCGACGACGCCGGCCGGATCGTGGTCTCCACCTACCCGGAGCGCGCCAAGACCCGCAACGCCAAGCGGGACCCCCGCGTGAGCCTGCTCGTGCTCAGCGACGACTGGAACGGCCCCTGGGTGCAGATCGACGGCACGGCCGAGGTCGTCGACTCCCCCGACTCCGTCGAACCGCTCGTCGAGTACTACCGGAACATCGCCGGGGAGCACCCGGACTGGGACGAGTACCGCGCGGCCATGCTCAAGCAGGGCAAGTCGATCATTCGGATCACGCCGGAGCGGTGGGGGCCGGTGGCGACCGGCGGGTTCCCGGCGCGACTGGTCGAAGGGGAGTAGGTCAGCCCTCTGCGGCGGCTTCCCGCTCGCGGGTGACCATCGCCTCGATGCCCGCGATCAGCAGTTCCAGCGCGAACTCGAAGTCGCGCTCCAGCATCTCGGCGACCGTGTCGCCGCCGCGGGCCGCCATGATCTCCCGCGACTCCTTCAGGACGTCGGCGGCCTGCGGGGCGGCGGTCACGGCGCTCAGGGCCTGCTGGAAGTACTCGTCGACGCTCATGCCGCCGGCCGTGGCCCGGGAGGCGAGGTGGCCCTCCAGGGTGCCGTAGCCGTAGACGAACTGGAAGACGGCCGAGATCGTGCTCGTCATGCGTTTCGCGGGCAGTCCGGTCCTGCGGACGACGCGCTGGACCACCCGGGAGAACGCCAGGCTGTTGGGGCCGATGTTGAGGAAGACCCCGACCAGCGCGGACACCCAGGGGTGCCGCACGAGCAGCGTCCGGTACTCCCGGGCGAGCGCCCGCACCTGGTCCCGCCAGTCCTCGCCGGCGTCCGGATCGGGCAGCCGCATCCCGCCCATGACCTCGTCCAGGGCCAGTTCGAGCAGGTCGTCCTTGGTGTCGACGTACCAGTAGACGGACATCGCGGTGACGTTCAGCTCGCCGGCCAGCCGCCGCATCGAGAACTTGGCCAGTCCTTCGGCGTCCAGCAGCCGCACGGTGACCTCGATGATCCGGTCCCGGTCCAGCCCCGAGGGCTGCCCGCCACCGCGCCGCCGGTGCGCCTTGCCCTCCAGCCAGACGCTGGACCGCGACTGATCCTGCCGGGCGGCTTTCGCCATGGCGCACCTTCCTCGACGTCTTACTGCCGATCATGCTAGGCGCCCCTCAGGGGCGCGGGACTGTCTCATTGTGCGGCTCCGCCGCGTGGGCGCGATCAACCACAGCGGCGCCGCACGCACACGACGACCGCACACCCCGAGCTCCTAGGCGGACTCTCCCCGCTCAGCTCGCCGAAGCAACGCCGCCGCGACCAGTCCCCCGGCCAGCACGGCAACCGCCCCCACCAGCTGACTGGTCTCCAGCCCGGAGGCGAACGCGTCGGAGATGCGCGCCTTCTCCTCGGCACTGTCGGCCGCCGCCAGCGCCGCCGGCAACGACGCCGCGGACACGGCGACCAGCGAGGCGAACCGGGAGTTGAGCACCGCCCCGAGAACGGCGACGCCCAGACCGTTGCCGAACTCCGCGAGCGTCCCGTTGATCCCCGCTCCCACACCCGCCTTCTCCGGCGGTATCGCGCCCATGATCGCGTTGGCCATCGCCGGCATGGACAGGGCCACACCCGCGCCCATCACGATCAGCCCGAGCAGCATCCCCCCGTACCCGTGTCCACCGAGCAGCGCGATCGCCGCCAGCCCCGCGGAGACCAGGGTCATGCCGAGCGCGATCGCCGCCGGGGTGCCCGCCCTGAGCACCAGCTTCGCCCCGACCCCCGTGAAGTTGAGCGCGACGACGGTCAGCGCCAGCGGCGCCGTCCGCAGCCCGGCGTCCAGCGGCTCGTAGCCGAGGACGAACTGGAGGTGCTGGGTGAGCAGGAACAGCGACCCCGTCATGCCGAACGCCACGAGGATCGCGCCGGCGACCGCGCCCACGAACTTCTGGTTGCGGAAGAAGTGCATGTCGAGCATCGGGTGCTCGGTCCGCAGCTCCCACAGCACGAACAGGCCGAGCACGACCACGCCGATCAGCGCCGAGACCAGCACCTGAGCGGAGGTCCAGCCGTGCTCGGGCCCGGTGATGATCGCGTACACGACGGCCGTCATGCCGATGGTCGAGAGCACCGCGCCGAGCAGGTCGGGCCGGTCACCGGCCTTGTGCTTCGACTCCGGCACCAGCGCGGCGACCGCGACCAGGCCGAGCAGCGCGACCGGGATGTTGATGAGGAAGATCGCGCCCCACCAGAAGTGGTTCAGCATCACGCCGCCGATCAGCGGTCCGGCCGCGAAGCCGAGCGAACTGACCGTCGACCACAGCGCGATGGCCTTCACCCGCTCCTGGTCGTCGAAGATCTGCACGACGACCGCGAGGATCGTGGTCATCAGCAGCGCGCCGCCGACGCCCATGCCCGCGCGGGCCGCGATCAGCTGGCCCGGGCTCTGGGAGAGGCCGGCCGCCAGCGAGCCCAGGCCGAAGATCGCCAGGCCGGACATCAGCAGCAGCTTGCGGCCGTAGCGGTCGGCGGCGTTGCCCGCGGTGAGCAGCAGGCCCGACTGGACCAGTGCGTAGGCGTTCATCATCCACTGGACGTCGGCGGTCGTCGCGTCCATCTCGCGGGTGAGCGAGGGGATGGCCACGTTCAGGATCGTGTTGTCGAGCAGCACGGTGAGCTGCGCGAGGCAGATGACACCGAGGATCAGCCAGCGTTGCGGGTGGCTTCCGTGGGCCGTCTGCGGCGGCACCGTTTCCTGGGGGGACGTCGTCATGCTGTACACCGTAGAACAGTTCCTATACGGCGTACAACGGCGTTTTCCGCGGGGACGGCGAAGGGCGGTGGCTTTCGGCCACCGCCCTTCGCCCGGTCAGGGACGTGTCAGCTGCTCGCCTTCTGGGTGAGGTCGTAGAACGTGGCCGAACCGACCGTGACCTTCTTGAAGGTGGCCTCGACCCAGGAGGTGATCTGGGAGGAGGTGCCGTCGCTGCTGCCGCCCATGCCGCCGCCCATGCCGCCCGAGGCGATGAAGTAGTGGATCTTTCCGTCCGCCACGTACTTCTTGAACTGGGCCAGGGTCGGGGACGGGTCCGTGCCGTTGAAGCCGCCGATGGCCATCACCGGGTCGCCGGTGGACAGCTGGTAACTCGCCGCGTTCTGGGCACCGATGGCCGCCGCGGCCCACGTGTACCGGTCGGCGTCGGTCTCCAGCAGCTTCTTGGCCTCGGAGGTGACGCCGGCGCCGTTGAGCAGGCCGCCGACTCCACCGCCTCCGCCCATGCCGCCCGTACGACCGCCGTCGCCGTTCTGCTGGTTCTGGTTCTGGCCCTGCTGGTTCTGACCCTGCTGGTTCGGGCCGCCGCCGGGGAAGCCGTTGCCATTCTGCTGGTTCTGGTTCTGACCCTGCTGGTTCTGGCCCTGCTGGTTCGGGCCGCCGCCCGGGAAGCCGCCTCCGCCGGGACCGCCGCCACCGCCCGGTCCGCCGCGGCCGCCCGCGACCGCCGGGCCCGCCGTGACGATCGAGCCGGTGTGCCCCTCGTTCACCGTGGTGAGGGTGTACGCCGCCGGGCCGGCCAGCGCGGCGACGAGGCCGAGCCCGGCCGCTCCCAGGGCCAGCCGGCGTCCCAGCCGCCCGGCGAAGATCAGGCCGAGGGCAGCCGTCAGACCGCCGGCCAGGACGAGCCACTTGAGCCAGGGCAGGTAGTCGGAGGAACGGTTGAGCAGGACGTATCCCCAGGCCGCGGTCGCCGTCATCGCGGCGGCCAGGGTCAGCGACGCCCACGCCTTGTCCCGCTTCTCCCAGAGCAGTGCCGCGCCCATGCCGATCAGCGGGGCGATGTAGGGGGCGAGGGCGACCGTGTAGTACTCGTGGAAGATGCCCTGCATGTAGCTGAAGACGAGCATGGTCGTGAGCAGCGCGCCGCCCCACACCAGGAACGCGCCGCGGGTCGCCGAGGTCCGGCGGGCCTGGCGCGTGGCCACCAGCCCCGCGACGAGGAGGATCAGCGCGGCCGGGATCAGCCAGGAGATCTGGCCGCCGATGGAGGAGCCGAACATCCGGTCCCAGCCGGTCTCGCCCCAGGCCCCACCGCCGTTGCCGCCCCCGCCGCCTCCGACGCTGCCGGTCTCGTCGCCGTTGAGGCGCCCCAGGCCGTTGTAGCCGAAGGTCAGTTCGAGGAAGCTGTTGTTCTGCGAGCCGCCGATGTACGGGCGGGAGGACGCGGGCCACAGTTCGACGATCGCGACCCACCAGCCGCCGGAGACGACGATCGCGGCGAGCCCCGCGGCGAGTTGGCCGATCCGCTTCTTCACCGGCACGGGGGCGCAGACGCCGTAGACGAGGGCGAGCGGCGGCAGGATCAGGAAGGCCTGGAGCGTCTTCGCGAGGAAGGCGAAGCCGATCGCGGCACCGGCCCACAGGAGCCACTTCGTGCGGCCGTCCTCCAGGGCGCGGATGACGAGCAGGCAGGCCACCGCCATCAGCAGCGCCAGCATCGCGTCGGGGTTGTTGAAGCGGAACATCAGCGCCGCGACGGGGGTGAGCGCCAGCACGGCACCCGCGATCAGACCGGCCGCGGGGCTGAACCGGCGGCGCACGGCCGCGTACACGACGGCCACCGTGCCGACGCCCATCAGGACCTCGGGCACGAGGATCGCCCAGGAGCTGAGACCGAAGAGCCGCACGGAGAGGGCCATCGGCCACAGCGCGGCCGGGGGCTTGTCGACGGTGATGGCGTTCGCCGCGTCCAGCGAGCCGAAGAAGAACGCCTTCCAGGACTGGCTGCCCGCCTGAACGGCCGCGGAGTAGAAGGAGTTGGCGTAGCCGGAGGCGCTCAGGTTGTACAGGTAGAGGACGGCCGTCGCCAGCAGCACGGCGAGGAAGGCCGGGCGGGCCCAGCGGGGGTCCTCGGGGCGGCCGCGCCACAGCCGCTGCGGGAAGGGCCGGGCCGGGGCACCGGCGTGCGGCTCGGATGCCGGGGGCCGGGTGCCGGGGCTCGCGCCTCTGCCGGTGATCTGCTGGTCGAAGTGGACGGTCATCGCGAGTCCCTCGCATCGGTGTCGTGCGGGCGTACCGGCAGCAGCTGCACGGTGGCGTCCCGCCAGGAGTCCGCGACTTCACCGGCGCGGAAGGGGGTGGTGTCGTACGAGGGCGAGGCGGCACGCGCCGAGTCGTCCTCGCGCCGGTCCGGGAACACCCACGCCCGGAAGAGCAGGAAGCGCAGCACGGTGGCCGCGAGGTTGGCCGCGACGAGGACGGCCAGTTCGGTGGAGTGGGCGGGTTCGGAGGTCGCCGCGTTCAGTGCCGCGAGCGAGCCGCTGGTCAGGGCGAGTCCGATCCCGAAGACCACCAGGCCCTGCGCCTGGTGCCGTACGGCCCCGCCCCGCCCGCGCACCCCGAAGGTGAGCCGCCGGTTGGCCGCGGTGTTGGCGACCGCCGAGACCAGCAGGGCGAGGGCGTTGGCGGTCTGAGAGCCGGTGAACACCCGGAAGCCGCTGTAGAGCAGCAGGTAGAACAGGGTGGACAGGGCGCCGACCACGCAGAACCCGACGAGCTGGCGGGCCAGTCCCTTCGGCACGTCCTCGATGTCCCGGTCGCGCGGGTCGTCGCCGAACGGCCGGGCGAGCCGGTCCAGCGACAGCGAGCCGGTGGCCAGGGCCCTGCCGACCCGCCACACGCCCTTGAGGTCGTCGGTCGCGGTCTTCACGATGTGCACGGTCGAGTCGGGGTCGTCGACCCAGTCGACCGGCACCTCGTGGATCCGCAGCCCCGCACGCTCGGCGAGCACCAGCATCTCGGTGTCGAAGAACCAGCCGGTGTCCTCGACGAGGGGCAGCAGTATCTGCGCCACGTCCCGGCGGATCGCCTTGAAGCCGCACTGCGCGTCCGAGAACCGCGCCTGGAGCGAGCCGCGCAGGATGAGGTTGTAGGCCCGGCTGATGAACTCCCGCTTGGGGCCGCGCACCACGCGCGAACTGCGGGTCAGCCGGGAGCCGATCGCGAGGTCGGAGTGGCCGGAGATCAGCGGCGCCACCAGCGGGAGCAGGGCGTTGAGGTCGGTGGACAGGTCCACGTCCATGTAGGCGAGGACCGGGGCGTCCGAGGCGGACCAGACGGCCCGCAGGGCCCGGCCGCGCCCCTTCTGCTCCAGGCGGAAGGTGGTGACCTCGGGGATCTGCGCCGCCAGTTGCCGCGCCACCTGCGGGGTGGTGTCCGTGGAGGCGTTGTCCGCGATCGTGATGCGGAACGCGTACGGGAACGTCCGGTCGAGGTGCTCGTGCAGTCTGCGGACGCACGGCTGGAGGTCCTTCTCCTCGTTGTAGACGGGGATCACTACGTCCAGGACAGGCGTACCGGCTGGTGCGGCCGGGAGGTGCTCCCGCGCCGGCAGGGTGCCGGGAGAAGAGTCGGTTCGCATGGAACCGACTTTCGTCAGGCGCCCTGTTGCGCCGATGTGGTGACGCTGTGGCGTGCCTGTGAGTGCTGCTGCCGGCTCATGTCCGGCTGCGGCTGGAGCGGCAGCGCGGGCAGGTGCACCGTGAACACGGTCCGCCCGGGCACGCTGTCGACGGTCACGGCACCGCCGTGCGCGCTCGCCACGGCCTGCACGATGGCGAGGCCCAGACCGGTCGAGCCGGTCGCCCGGGAGCGCGCGGAATCGCCCCGCGCGAACCGCTCGAAGACGTGCGGGAGCAGCGCGGGCGGGATGCCCTGCCCGTTGTCCTCGACGTCCACGCACAGCCAGGTCCCGCGCCGCTGGACGCGGGCGGTGACGGTCGTGCCGGGCGGTGTGTGGGTGCGGGCGTTGCCGAGCAGGTTGATCAGCACCTGTTGCAGCCGGGCCGCGTCCGCCGACACGAGCGCGGGCTCGTCGGGCAGGTCGAGACGCCAGTTGTGGTCCTGGCCGGCCGCCCGGGCGTCGCTGATGGTGTCCACGACGAGCGGGGCGAGGTCGGTCTGCTCGAACTGGAGCGGCCGTCCCGCGTCGAGCCGGGCGAGCAGCAGCAGATCCTCCACGAGGAGGGTCATCCGGCCTGCCTCGGACTCGATCCGGCCCAGCGCGTGCCGGGTGTCGGGCCCGACCTGTTCCCTGCCGCGTCGGGTGAGTTCGGCGTAGCCGCGGATGGAGGCGAGGGGTGTTCTGAGTTCGTGACTGGCGTCGGCGACGAACTGCCGGACACGTGTCTCGCTCTGCTGCCGTGCGTGCAGCGCCCCGTGGACGTGGTCCAGCATCCGGTTGAGCGCGGCGCCGACCCGGCCGACCTCGGTGTGCGGGTCGGTCTCGGAGTCGGGGACCCGCTCGCTGAGGTTCACCTCACCGGTGTGCAGGGGCAGTTCGGAGACGCGGGTGGCGGTGGCGGCGACGCGGCGCAGGGGGCGGGTGGCGACGCCGACCAGTACGTGACCGGCGAGACCGGCGGCGGCGAGACCGGCAGCCGTGACGCTGAGCTCCACCAGGATGAGGGTGCTGATGGTGTTGTCGACGTCGGCGGTCGGGATGGCGACGTAGTAGCTGCCCTTGTCGCCGCTCTTGAACTCGACCCGGTACGCGCCCAGGCCCGGGATGTCGACGGTGCTCGGATCTCCGGGGGACTGCGGCAGTGAGGCGAGCGCGGCGGTCTGGGCGGGGTTCAGCTTCCGGGGGGTCACCTGGTAGTTGTCGTCCGTCACGCCGTACGCGGAGTCCGTGATCCGGCCGCCCTCGACCTCGGCGACGACCGTGCCGCCCGGCTGGGGCCCCCGCGTGACGAAGTCGGTGAGGCTCTCCTTCTTCTGCCCGGCGGGCCCGTCGTCCCCGTCCGTGCCCGGTTCCCTGGGCGGGCTCTGCGCGGCCCTGGACGCGGCCGCGCCGAGCTGCCCGTCCAGCTGCTCGTAGAGGTGGGACTTCAGCGCGAGCGTCGTCACGGTCCCGATCACCGCACACACCACCGCGATCAGCACCACGGACGCGACGACGAGCCGTGTCCGCAGCGTGCGCGGCTTGCCTGCCCACCGCCTGCCCGCCCGCTGCTGCGTACGCGGCCGCCGTCGGCCGCTCATGAGGCCGCGGGCTTGATCAGGTACCCGGCGCCGCGCCGCGTGTGAATCATCGGCTCGCGCCCGGCGTCGATCTTCCGCCGCAGATAGGAGATGTAGAGCTCGACGACATTGGCCTGGCCGCCGAAGTCGTACGACCACACGCGGTCGAGGATCTGCGCCTTGCTGAGCACGCGCCGCGGATTGCGCATCAGGAACCGCAGCAGCTCGAACTCGGTCGCGGTCAGGTGGATGCCGTCCCCGGCCCGGGTCACCTCGTGGCTGTCCTCGTCGAGGGTGAGGTCGCCGACGACCAGCACGGATTCCGAGCGCCGGTCGGCGGCACCGGAGCGGCGTATCAGCCCGCGCAGCCGTGCGACGACCTCCTCCAGGCTGAACGGCTTGGTGACGTAGTCGTCCCCGCCCGCCGTCAGCCCGGCGATCCGGTCCTCGACGGCGTCCTTGGCGGTGAGGAAGAGCACCGGTACGTCCGGCAGCTCCCGGCGCAGCCGCCCGAGCACGGCCAGCCCGTCCATGTCGGGCAGCATCATGTCGAGGACCACGGCGTCGGGCCGGAAGTCGCGGGCGGCCTGGATCGCGCCCGTGCCGTCACCGGCACTCCTGATCTGCCATCCCTCATAGCGCAGTGCCATGGACAGCAGCTCGGTGATCGACATCTCGTCGTCGACCACCAGCACGCGGACGGGGCTCCCGTCCGGCCTGAGCAGTTCGGTGCGCCCCTGGGGCGAGGTCGTGGTCATGTGAACACGATGTCGGGGAGCTCTGAGAACACGCTTTCGGCAACCTGTGATTTCTCTGAGAAACACACAGGCGGTTCTCAGGCAAAGCCTGGGAAAGCTCCCGGCCGGATCAGAACAACCCGTCCTGCACGCCGGCCGCCTCCTTGAACTGCCGGGTCGGCACGGTCAGTTCACCCGCCGCGGCAGGCACCAGCCCCCACCCCGTCATCAACCGCGTGTCCAGCACCACCACCCCGCCCCCGGTGGCCAGATGCAGATCGGGCCCGGCGGCCGCGACCAGCTCTCCGCCGACCGCACCCCCGGCGACGAGCTCGCTCACCTGCCCGACGGCGGCGGGCAGCCCCCCGAGCCCGAACACCCCCACGTGATCGACGACCCGCAGCGGCTCCCGCACGAGCGAATCCGGCCACGCGGGGAGCGCGATCGCCCGCTCGTACAGCTCGGCCACCTCACGGGCCCGGTCGGCGGCGGTCTCCGGCAGCGTGGCCCGGACCGCCCGCTTCTCGGCGTACGGGATCCGGTCGGGCACCCGCAGGGCGGCCCGCAGCAGCTCCTCCGTACGCCGCGCGGCCATGAGCGGACCGACGCCGAGCCAGCTGAAACAGACGGCGCCCTGCTCCAGCAGCCGTGCGGAGCCCCGCGCCTCCGCCGTGATCCCCACCTTGACCATGCCGGGTCCGAACCACGCCAGATAGACGCGGTACGGCCGGGGATCGTCGGCAACGGTGTCCGCCGCCACGGAGTGCGCCCGGTCCAGCCGCGCACACTCCTCGCACCGCGCCCCCGTACTGCGCCCCGGCACGGCCGCACCGACCGGGCACGCATGCCCCCGCGCCCCCACGCAGGTGCGCACACCGCCCTCCGCGACCCCGAAGGCGACGCGTTTCCCCCGGGCCAGCGCACTGGGCCGGCCGCCGTCCCACACCAGCACGGGGCCGTCCGCCGACCACCGCAGTCCCGAGCACTTCCATGCCTGTGCCATCCCTGCCGAGAGTAAGGGGCACCACTGACAACGCGGGACGGCCGGTGGGAGCGCGGGTAGGGAGAGGGCCTGGGAGGGAGAGGGCCGGGGAGGGGCGCCCGTGAGGAGCGCCGGTAAGGAGCGGGCCCGTGAGGAGCGGCCTCAGCGCACGGAGTCGGCGGCCCCGCCGGAGGCGACGGTCTCCGGCTCGCTCTCGCGCTGGGCAGGCATGGCCGGCACCACCGCACCCACGCCACGCCCCCGCCCGGCCAGCCGGCACGCCAGGCACTCCGCGTGCCCGCCCGGAGCCGCCGAGTCCCGCACCCGCCATCCCCATTCCGCCCGGGGCCGCAGACCGGGCCCCTTCCCCCACCCGGCGAGATGCAGGGCCCAGGTGACGAGCAGGCTCACGACCCCGATCGCCAGACCTCCGGCGATCAGCACGCCCGAGACCGTGATGACCCCGAGCCCCGCCGCTACGGCCCCGACGCTGGCGATGCCGGTTCCGACCCAACCCGCGACCGTGTGCCCGTGGTCATACTGATGTGCACTCACGTGTCACTCCCTTCGTGCCCAAGGGCTCCTGTCCGCCGAACCCTTCATGTGCTAAGACTTTTACAGCCCAAACATCTCACGAACTAAGGGATCTGGGAATGTCAGCGAAGCCGCGTCCGGCCGCCACACCCGAGCAGGCGCTCTCGGCGATGGACCAGCTCATCGCGACGCACCTGGTCGGACAGCACGAGATCGCCCAGCAGGTGGGCCTCAGTGTGACCGACCTCACCTGTTTCGCCTATGTGATCGAGGCCGGCGAGAACCTCCCCACAGCAGGTGACCTGGCGGCCCGCGTCCACGTCACCACCGGCGCGGTCACCGGCATCCTCAACCGCCTGGAACGCGCCGGCTACATCACCCGCCGCCCCGACCCCACGGACCGCCGCCGCATCCGCGTGGCGGCCAGACCCGACGCGGTCGCCCGTGTCCGAGAGGTCTACGAGCCGTACTACGCCCGCCTCACGCACCTCTTCGCGGACTACTCCCCGGACGAGATCGCGGTCCTGCACGACTGGTTCACCCGCGCGAGCACGCTGGCGGCGAACTACCTGGAGGAGCACTGCCGCCCGGGGTGAGCACGGCGGTGTCGGTCCGGGCGCGGAAAAGCAGTTGGGCCACAGGCAGCCGGGGCGATAGCTTGCGAAGCACCGTGACACGGTCCGAGGAGGTGAGACCCATGAACGCTGTATCCCTGTGGGTGCTCCACCTCGTCGTCACGGTCGGGCGAGTGACGTAGGTGTCGCCGGGAGCGCCTCGAAGAACCAGGCCTCCCGAAAGGCAACACCCATGCACTCTCTGCAGTTCACCACTGAAACCTCGTCGGACGGCGTCCTCGAACGCGACTTCACCGTGGGCACGGTCCCCGGCGTCCTCTGGTCCCCCGCTTCCGGCGCCGGCCGCGCACCCCTGGTACTGATGGGCCACGGTGGCGGCACCCACAAGAAGGCACCCGCGATGGCGGGCCGTGCCAGGCCCCTCGTGACCGAGTGCGGCTTCCACGTCGCCGTCCTCGACGCGCCCGGTCACGGCGACCGGCCCCGCACGGCACACGACGAGCGGGAGATCGCCCTGATGCAGCGCGCCATGACCCAGGGCGAGCCCGTCGGCCCGATCGTCGTCCGCTACAACGCCCACCTGGCCGAACGCGCGGTACCGGAGTACCGGGCGGCCCTCGACGCCCTCCAGGGACTGCCGGAGATCGGCTCCGGCGGCCCGGTCGGCTGGCTCGGCCTGAACATGGGCACGGCGATCGGCGTCCCGCTGACCGCGTCCGACCCCCGGATCACCGCCGCGGTCTTCGGCCTCCACTGGCCCGACGCCCTGGCCGAACACGCGAAGCGGATCACCGTCCCGGTGGAGTTCACGCTGCAGTGGGACGACGAGCACATCCCGCGCGCCTCCGGCCTGGCCCTGTTCGACGCCTTCGCGTCGAAGGAGAAGACGCTGCACGCCAACACGGGCAGGCACAAGGAACTCCCGCGGTTCGAGTTCGACAGCGCGGTCCGCTTCTTCGTCCGGCACCTCGGCCGGGGGGCCACGGCACAGGCCTGATCGCGTAGGGGGCGGGCGCCGGACACTCCCGCGCGAGCGACAAGCGCCGGACCGGCGCCCGCCCCCGGCCGGTCTGCCGGCTTCAGAGGCTGACGGCCTCTACCGCCACTCCAGGACGTCCCCCACGCTCAGCGCCTTGTCCGCGCCCCCTGCAGTGATCTTCTTCGGGGTGGCGCCGGGGGCGATGGCGGAGATGAAGAACTCGAGCCGGGTGCCCTGGAGCGAGGCGAAGATCATCTGCTTGCCGTTCTGCGAAATGGCCCGCACCGTGTTCTTCCGGTCCGTCGCCGGGATGATCGGGTCACCCATGGCACCCTTCGGGAGATCCGCCGTGCCGTCGAGCCGAGAAGCGTCCAGCGTCCAGAAGGAGTTCTTCCGCTTCGGGTCCTTGGTGTCGCCGAGCCGGGGCCCGCACAGCACGGTCCTGTCGTCGACCCAGCCGTAGGGGTGGCAGTCGGCGTCAAAGGGGGTGCGAGCTGCCTTCACACCCTCGGCCTTGAGCAGCGCACTGCGCTGTGGCACGTCGGCCACGCTGTAGCCCTTCCAGGTGATGAAGGCCGTCGCCTTACGCCCGTCGGGACTGATCCGGACTTCCTTGCCGAAGAGCCCGCGCACCGGGTCACCCGCGAGCGCAAGGTCGGCCCCGTCCATGTAACCGGCATCACCGCCCCCCTGTTCGGTCACGGCATGGTCTCCCGCGACGGAGCGGCTGGCGATCCGCACACGATCCGAGGAGTCCTCCTCGGTGAACCAGACAGCCTTCCCGTCCGGGGCGAAGACGGCGTTCTCCTCTCTGGGCGCGTCACCGAAGTCCGCGCTCTGTTCACCGGACAGCTTGGTCAGCTTGCCGCTGGTGTCGACGTAGCCCACCCCGGTCGCCTCGGTCTCTCGATCGATGAGGACGACGGCCATCCGGGAGAAGTCCTCGTCGAAGAGTTGCCGCAGCCGGGTGGCGGCGACGGCACGTGGCCCGTCCTCGGACGTGCCGACACCGGGGAAGTTGTCAGCGCACAGCTCCACGAGCGGGGAGGCGACGTCGTCGGCCTCCGCGACCACAGCCTCGGCCGGGACGGTGAAGGTCCGGGAGACGGTTTGTTCCCACGTTGTCGGATTCCAGCCCGTGACCGTCACTCGTGCCGGATTGCTCGCCGGCACGGAACACGAGGCGGTGACGATCACACCCTTGTCCGGGAAGTCCCCGCTCTTCTGGTCTGCGCTCTTGCTCCCGCCCTGCTGTCCGGCAGGCCTCTGAGTGCCCTTGGCATCGGGGTCGGCGTCGTCACGGCCCCCGCCACACCCCGCGACGAGCGGAAGCAACACCGTGGCGACAGCCAACGCAGCCACACCCCCGCCCCGCCGGCGGCCTCCGTGGCCCTGTGTTCTCCCCACGTCCGTGTCCCCTCGCGATGTCCTGCTCAGCTACGGCCACGTGATCGTAATGCGAACTGGCGTGGGTCGCGGCGGAGTTAACGGTCACACGACGCTCAGGGCCGCCCTTCAAGCACCGGTCGTCGCTCCGCTCCTCCGGGCGGGGGATCGGCCGACGCCGGGATGGGGGGCGGCGTTCCCGGGTGCGGGTTCGTAGGGGTGTGCCGTGCCTCCACGGCGTCGAAGTGGGCCGTCCGCATCAGATGCCTGTGCAACGAGGCCGGCCGTGCCCTGCTCAGCGGTGGCGCGGGCGGGGCAGCAAGGCGAACGCGCTCTCCGCGATCGAGGTCAGGCGGGCGGGACTGTGGCCGTACGCGCCTACCACATCGGTCCCGCGGACGATGGTCAGCAGAAGGTACGCAAGGTCGTCGGGATCCGCGTCGGGGTCGATGTCGCCGTTGCGCTGCGCCGCTCGCACACACTCGGCCACCGCCGTGCGGACTACGGAGAAGCAGTCGCTGGCCAGGCGTTGCACCTCGGAGTCGGAGGCGCCGATCTCCAGGGCCATCTTGGCGGCGAAGCAGGCCGCTGCCGCCCGGTCAGGGGCGGGGGGTACGTCGGCGGCGAGTGGCACCCCGTGGACGGCGCGGAGCAAGTACGCGTGCAGTCGTTCCAGGGCGCCCTCGTCCGGTCCGGCGAGCGCCTTCCGCGGACCCTCCCCCAGCCGGGCGAAGTAGCCGGCCATCGCCTGCAGCAGCACGCCGTGCTTGCCGTCGAACGCGGCGTAGAGGCTGCCGCGCCCCAGGCCGGTGGCGGCGCTGATGTCGTCGACGCTCGTGCCGTTGTAGCCCGAGGTGCGGAACTGCCGCTCGGCGGCGTGGAGGACGTGGTCGGGGTCGAAGCTTCGCGGTCTCGCCATACATCGAAGGTAAAGCCGACCCACCGTATTTGACAACCCAGTACAGAACTGCCTAGGTTTCTGACTGTTCAGTCCACAACGGTCCTGAGCTCACCGGACAGGCTGCGTGCACGCCTGGCGCGATGGCGAGCACCCCATGCTTTTGAACTCCTCCGCCCCGCCCGGCGCTGCGACGCCTTCCAGGCCTGCAAGGCCCGGTCTGATCCTCGCGATCCTGGCGACGGCGAGTTTCGTCGCCGGACTGGATCTGTACATCACGAACGTCGGGCTGTCCTCGGCGCGGGGCACTTCCTGCACCTCGAACAGCCCAAGACGGTCGCCGACCACATCCTCGGCTTTCTGAACAGCTGACCCCCACCAACCACCCAGAACTCGAAGGGTTGACCGAACCATGACTGACAAGGAAAGGCAGGAGGCCATGGCTGTGGCGACTCCTCCGTACGCGAGCGACGCACTGGCCGAGGGGACCGTCGACGCGGTGGTGATCGGCGGGGGCGCCGCGGGGCTGAACGGTGCACTGATCCTCGCCCGCTCCCGCCGCTCGGTCGTCGTGATCGACAGCGGCTCCCCGCGCAACGCGCCCGCGGAGGCCGTGCACGGCCTCCTCGCCCTGGACGGCACCCCGCCGTCCGAGATCCTTCGACGGGGCCGGGAGCAGGTGCGCCAGTACGGCGGACGCGTCGTGTTCGGCGAGGTGGTCTCGGCCGAGTCCGCCGCCCCGTCGGCGGACGGGGACCTGCGGTTCACCGTCACCCTGGCCGACGGCCGCAGCATCACCGCTCGCCGCATCCTGGTGGCCACCGGCCTCACGGATGTGCTGCCACAGGTGCCCGGACTCGCCGAGCACTGGGGGCACAGTGTGGTGCACTGCCCGTACTGCCACGGCTGGGAGGTGCGCGATGAGCCCATCGGCATCCTCGCCACCGGCCCGGCCTCCATCGGCCACGCGTTCTTGTTCCGTCAGCTGACCGAGGACCTGACCTACTTCACCCACGGCACCGACCTGGACGAGGACAGCCGCGCCCGCTTCGCCGCCCGCGGCATCCGCGTCATCGACACCCCGGTCACCGAGGCCGTCAACGACACGGACGGTGCCCTCGCCGGGGTGCGCCTGGCCGACGGCCAAGTCGTGGCCCGCCGCGTCCTCGCGGTCGCCGCGCAGATGCAGGCCCGCATCCAGGGCCTGGAAGGTCTGGGCCTGCCGGTGCAGGACCTGCCGAACATGGGCCGCGGTTTCGCCTCCGGCACGGCCGGCACCACCGAGGTGCCGGGCGTGTGGGTGGCCGGCAACGCCACCGATCTGGTCGCCCAGGTCGGGGCCTCCGCAGCGGCCGGCGCACTGGCCGGCGCCGACATCAACAGGATGCTGGCCACCGCGGACACCGACGCAGCCCTCCAGGGGATCGCCGAGGGAAGCCCACAAGGGGCCACAGGATGATCTCGAAGCCCTGAGATCTCAGCCCGTCGCCCGCTCCCCTCACGGGCAATCAAGTGATTCCGCTCGTCCGCCCCGCCCCCCTCAGGAGCTACTGATGTCCTTCCTTGCGAACACCCCCGTGGAGAAAACGACCGGGCCGTACGCGCGGCGCTGGTGGGCGCTGCTCGTGCTGTGCCTGAGCCTGCTGATCACGGTGATGGCGAACACGTCGCTGATCGTCGCCGCCCCCGACATGACCACCGACCTAGGCCTGAGCAGCAGTGATCTGCAGTGGGTCGTCGACAGCTACACCGTTCCGTACGCGGCGCTGATGCTGGTGCTGGGCGCGATCGGCGACAAGTACAGCCGACGCGGCGCGCTGGTGCTGGGTCTGCTGATCTTCGCCGCCGGTTCGGTGATGGGGAGCATGGTCGACGAGACCTCGCTGGTCATCGCGGCCCGCGCGATCATGGGTGTCGGTGCCGCGGTCGTGATGCCGGCCACGCTGTCCCTGGTGGTCGCGACCTTCCCCCGGAGCGAGCGGGCCAAGGCCATCACCGCCTGGGCCGCGACCTCCGGTGTGGCGGTAGCCGTCGGCCCGCTGGTCTCCGGCTGGCTGCTCGAGGACCACGCCTGGGGCTCGACCTTCCTGATCAACGTGCCGATCGCCGTCCTCGCCGTGTTCGGCGCGCTCGCCCTGGTACCGCCGTCCAAGGCGGAGGGCATGGGCCGGATCGACTACGTCGGTGGTCTGCTGTCGATCGTCACCGTCGGCTCCCTGATCTACGCCGCCATCGAGGGCCCGCACGCCGGCTGGGGCGCCGGCCCCGTCACCGCCGCCGTGGTCGCCGGTGTCGGTCTGGTCGCCTTCGTCGCCTGGGAGCTGCGGCGCCCGCACCCGATGCTGGACGTCCGAAGGTTCGCGCTGCGGCCCTTCACCGGCTCGATGCTCGCGGTGATGTTCTTCTTCTTCGGCATGTTCGCCGTGATCTACTACGCGACGCAGTTCCTGCAGTTCGTCCTCGGCTACGGCGCCCTGGACACGGGTGTACGGCTGCTGCCGCTGGGCGGTGCGGTGTTCCTCGGGTCCGCGGTGACCGGGGTGCTCGCCCCGAAGCTGGGGGTGAGGGTGATGGCCGTGACCGGCATGGCCGTCGGCACGGCGGGCATGTTCCTGCTCACCCAGATCGACAAGGGGTCGACGTACGGGGACTTCCTGGCGCCGCTGATGATGCTGGGCCTCGCGCTCGGACTGGCCATCTCCCCGGCGACCGACACGATCATGGGCTCCTTCCCCGAGTCCGAGCTGGGCGTCGGCGGCGGGGTCAACGACACCGCTCTGGAGTTGGGCGGGGCGCTGGGCATCGCGGTGCTGGGCTCGCTGCTGGGCACGGCCTACCGCGACGAGCTGACCGACCTGGTGGGCAACCGGCTCCCGGCGGAGGCGATGGAGACCGCCAAGGACTCGGTCGGCGCCGGCCTGGCCGTCGCGGAGCGGGTCGCGCAGGATCCCTCCGCCGGGCCCCAGCAGGCCCAGGCCGCCGTGGACGCCGTCCACCAGGCCTTCGCCCACGGAGTCGCCCAGACCAGCCTCATCGGCGGGATCATCATGGCCGCCGGAACACTGATCGTCCTCGCGGTCCTGCCGGGCCGGCGCGGGTTCGCGAGGAAGAGCGCCGAGCCGGGGGCCGGGACGGCGGCGAGCGAGGCGGCGACTGTGCGGGAGCACACCGGGTCCACCCGCTAGATCGCAAGGCGGGGCGTCCACTGGAGCGACGGGCACCGCCTCCGCCGGATCGCCCGCCAGGCGCGTCGGGCAGGAGTTCGGCGGCGCGAGACGCGCAGGGCGCGGGCGTGATCCACGGTCCACGGCCACGCGGATCCTCTGCCGGAACACCTCACCGTCCTCGGCCTCCGGGCCGCCCCCGGGGCTCTCCTCCGGGGCGGCCCGGAGGCCGAGGGCCGTGAGGTGACAGCGGCGGCCGCCGCAGACGCGTCTCGAAGTCTTCCGCCCAGGTCAACCCCAAGTCGGCCCCCGATGCTCGCAGCTTCCCAAGCTGGAGAGCGCGAGACCGATTCCCCTCAACCGCTCCATTCGAAACGTCCAGGTCAGAGGCCCGGAGGTCATTGCGGTCGAGGGCAATTCGGGGCCGAGGCCGAAGTCGACTTCACGGAGCAGGCATTGCTCCGGCCTGGGCCTGAGCCGTAGCAGGATGGTCGCCACTCGTTTCGTGCTCGGGGAGAATAGGCCGGACACGGTGCGTCGGGGACCTATGTCGGAGACAGGGAGCCTCGCCCGGGTGCCGGAAGTGGCCTCGCGCGCCGCCAGGCCACGTCGAGCTCACCTCCAGTCGTCGCGGGAACGCGAACCCGCCCTGGTTGTCGCTCAGGAGCAAGGAGCGCCAGGGGAAGGCATGGCCATGCGACGTCGCCGAGCTGATCGGTGCCGTCGGGGAAATATTGCTCCACTGGTGTGTCGGACCGCCGATGCGCCCGCCGTCTTCGGCAAGGGTTGCCTGAGGGAGGGTGCCGGCATGGTGGAGGGTGTGGGACACGAGGGGAGCCCGTCTGCGGCCGAGCCGGGGTTCTGGCAGCAGGTCGTCGAGCAGCTGGGCACAGCCCTGATCGTGACGGATCCGGCCGGACGGATCCTCGCGGCCAACCTGGCAGCCGAGCGGCTACTGGGCCGCTCCGCTGCGGCGATGCTCGGGGAGGACGCACACGACCTGCTGCACCGGGATGCGCACGGCGGTCGGATCCCCCGGGAGCGGTGCCCGCTGCTGCGGACCGTGGCGAAGAGGGCCGAGGCACGCGGGGAGGGTCACATCTGTCTGCGCGGGGACGGTCGCCTTATCGCGATCTCCTGGTCGGCTTCTCCCCTGAGGGACGACGGTGCCTTCATGGGCATGGCCGTGCTGTTGACCGACGCCGCCGGCGACGGCAGCGCGCGTCGGGAGCGTGCGGCCTATACGCGTGCTCTGGAGGACCTCACCGAGCGGCTGACGCTGGTCGCGGAGATCACCGACGTGCTCGGTCAGACTCTGGAGACCGATGAGGCCCTCGTCCGGCTGGGCCGCCTGCTGGTTCCCCGCCTGGCCGACTGGGCGGCTGTGGACCTCCGGGTCGGTTCCGACCAGGTCCACCGTGTGGCGGTGACGGGCCCCGAGGGCCGGGACGCCGCCCAGGAGGACTGGCGCGAGCGCCTTCCCGAGGCCGGGGAGGAGGCCCGCTCCCCTCTGGTCCAGGTACTGAACGGCGCTGATCCCGTCCTGCAGCGCGAGGCGAACCTGGCCGCACCGGTCTCCTCTGCCCTGGCCACCGTCCACAGCGGCTTCCTGCGGGCTGTCGGCGCGGCGTCCGCCGTCACGGTGCCGCTGGGCTCCGGGCGTCAGGTCACCGGCGCCCTGACGCTGGTGCGCACGGACCCGGCGCACCCCTTCGACGCCGACGACCTGACAGTGGTGAGCGACATCGGCCGTCGGGTCGGCCTGGTCATCGACAACGCACGGCGGTTCGGCCGCCAGCGCGCCGTCGCCGAGGCCATGCAGCGCAACCTGCTCGCCCCACTGCCCCAGCCCGGCCGCCTGCGGCTGGCCGCCCGCTACCAGCCCGCCCCGGCCGGCTCCCAGGTCGGTGGCGACTGGTACGACGCGTTCGAGCGGAAGGACGGCACACTCGCGCTGGTCATCGGCGACGTCGTGGGCCACGACCTGACCGCGGCGGCCGGAATGGCGCAACTGCACGGCATCCTGCGCTCACTGGCCTGGGACCACAGTGGCCCGCCCGGTGCCGTCGTCGACCGCCTCGACGACGCCATGCCCGCCATCACCACCGTCCCCATGGCCACCCTCGTCCTCGCCCTGCTCGAAGGCGACCCGCACACCGGTCCCTGGACGCTGCGGTGGACCAGCGCGGGGCACCCACCGCCCCTCCTGCTGACCCGGGACGGGCAGGCGCAGTACCTCGAAGCGGGACAGGGACTCCTCCTCGGTGCCCCTCCGGGCACCGGCGGCAGCCGGCCGAGCGCCGCGCAGTCCCTTCCACCGGGTTCCACTCTCCTGCTCTACACCGACGGCCTGATCGAGATCCCCGGCAGCGACCTGGACACCGGCCTCGCCCGTCTGCGCCGCCACGCCCTCGCTCTCGCCCACGAACCGCTGGACACGCTGTGCGACCAACTGCCCGCCCGCATGCCGCCCGGCAGCACCGACGACGTGGCCCTCCTCGCCCTGCGTCTGCCGTCGTCCTGAAGGCGGTGCCCGCGGTGAGGCGGGACACCGGGGCTCAGGTGTCGAGGACCAGGACGCGGAACGGGCCGAGCGGGGCAGTCCGAGGTGTGTCGCCTTCCATGTACCGCCACCCCCAGGACCGCAGCGCCTCGACGGTCCTGTGGTCGGAGCGCTTCACCAGCGTGACGGCGACGGCGGCACCGTGGTCGGTGAGCAGCCGTTTCTGCAGGCGCCGGGCGAGGTTCCAGGCACGGTCCTGGTTCTGCCGGCGCACCCGGGAGGGAACATGGATCCCGGAGATCACGAAGAGGCGTCCGGAGGCGGCAAGCCGAAGCAGCCGCCCCGGAAGGTATCCGTCGAAGCCCTCCCACCAGGGGCCGTCGCCGCGTACGGGGAAGCCGTGGGCGCAACCGGTCAGCACGGTGGTCTCCGCGATCAGCAGCTCGAATCCCGGTCGCCGCGCGTCGGTCGCAAGCCGCCGCAGGAAGGCGCTGCGGGCTTGGTTCCACGCCCAGGGGCCGCCGCCGGACGTCTCCGCGTACAGATCACCCAGTTCCTGCAGATGGTCCTCGATCTGACGCCGGGTCAGCGCCCGGACGCGTTGACCTTCCCGGGGCGAGGAGCCCCGTTCCGGCCTCGGGCCGGGCTTCCGCGTCGCGGGCGGGTGCGAACCGACGGGACGCCCGAGGAGTTCTGTGGTCGTCGGCGCAGCCGGCACGTTCACGGTCATGAGGCAAGCCCTGCTCGGGCACGGACGGACCCGGCCCGGCGTCGTCGGTCGCCGAGAGCGGCACCGGTGTCGGAGTCGGCGCGCGACGCCCTCGGTGTCTTCAACCGTACTCCCGCGGCCGCGCCCCCCTTCGGGACCGACGGTGGACGAGAACGCCGAAGCGGGTACGGCGGTTTCGTCCGCTTCCCGACAGTCGAGGGCGCACGGGAGTACGGTGGAGGTACCGAGGGCATGTCGCACACCGGCTTCCGCGCTGGTCTCGTCCTCGGCGAGACACTTCGCCGGAAGCCTCGCGCAGCGCAGGAGCTTCCGGAGACAGGTCAACACGATGGCCCCGGCCTTCGATTCCTTCTCCGCCGCCCAAGCGTGGCCGGAGCCCGACCCACGCAGGGCCGTACTGCAGCTCTTCACCACCGGCGCCACGAGCACGAACGGCACCACCGGCACCCATGCGCCACCACGCGCCCGAGGGACGGCGGGCCCGCTTCTCCCAAGCTCTTCTCGCGTTCGACCGACCGTCAGGTCGTGACCGCCATGGACATCCCCCTCACCATTGCCGCGCTCCTCGTGCTCATCGCCGCGGGAGCGTACGTGATCCACCGGCTCAACTCCGCACACAGCGAAAGGATCGCCTTGCGTTCCTACAGCCGCTTCCTTCCCGGCCCCCCAGCCGCCGCCGACCGAGCCGCCGGCACCACCCCGCCGCCTGCACCGCACTCCACCCCCTCCGCCGGTCACGAGCGTCGCGACCATCGCGACGGCGGGCGGGGGCGCTTCCGGCCGCGCCGCCACCGGGAACGGACGACGCACAACCAGCGGAACACCGCGGGGCGTTGAGGCCGACATGGCCGACAGAAGAGAGGTCACGTCCATGCCCGCGCCGCTCCGCCGCAGCCGCAGCCAGGGCACCGGCACCGGCACCGGCACCGGCACCGGCACCGCCACCGGCACCGGCACCGGCACCCGCAGCACCCACGACACAAGCGAAGATCCGCCGGCGTTCGAGACCGCCGATGGTGATCTCTCCTTCGGCGACCTCGCGGAGGTCCGCATCATCGCCGCCAGCCCCGACATCGCCCAACGAGTGGCGCAGCTGCTGCGCCGGAACCTCCGCTGCGACGAGCCACGCAGCTACCCCGCGGGCCCCGACGGGCAGGGCACCCTGCTCCATCTCACCGTCGACACCGGGCAGGTCGGCGAAGAGCCCTTTGCCCATGCGCCCTGGCTGGCCACCAGCCACACCCAGGCACGACGCGCCCACACCGACGAGCCTGGCTGACGTCGGCCCAGCAGCACCGGCAGTCGCAGGACAGCCGCCCGAGGACAGGAACCGCGACCATGAACCCGCACACCGGCACGGGCCCACCGCCGAGGACCGGCGTCCGCGCCCCGAGCCGCCCTGTACGTACGCCACCGCGCCCTGCCCGGCTCGCCCTGCGCCCGCCGACCTTCCCGCCTGGCCCCCTCTGCGGCGCCTGGTGGCCCCGCACCGATGACCTGTTTGCCGAACTGCCCTCACTCACCGAGGCGTTCGACGCGATGCGAGGACGCGTGTCGCGCATGGCGTCCCACCGCGACACCTGGCCGGCGACGCCCTGCGACCTGCCCGTGCCCGGGCACACGGTGAGGGCCGCGTGGTTTGCGTCCGGTTTCGACCCGAACATGATCCGGCTCTTCTCGTACGGCGTCGGACGCTGGGACCTGCTCGTCGTCCCGCCCCGGACGGAGACCGCCACGGCCGCGCGGCTCATGGCCGCGGCGGCCGACCCCGCACTCCACCTCACCGCGAGCGAGCTCCTGGCGGCCGAGCGAAGCCTCCACGCCGACGACGAGGCCGTACGCGAGCAGGGGCAGATGGAGCAGTGGGAAGACGAGGGCGGAGCACCGAGACGCCCCTGGCCCACGCGGGGCCCCCTCTCCACTCCCGCTACTGTTACGGTCCGTGACCCCTTTGTCGCTTCCCGCCAGGTACGCTGAAGGAACCGAGGGCACGACGTACACCGGCGACGGACCGGCTTTCGCTCCCGGCGCACCATGACTCCGGGCGGTTCATCGCCCGGACAGGTTCCGCATCACGGCAGCCTTCTGCCGCCCGACCTGGACGCGGATGTCGTGGCACCACGTTTGCGCAGGCGCCCGGCACGCAGCCGGAACAGCGCGCTACCCCAGCGGCGCAGGAGAGCGCGGCCTCACCCGACGGCCACCCGTCCACGTCACCACAGCAGCCGAGCACCCGGCCGCGCCTCCCCCGGCCTCTCGTCTCGGCCCGGCGGGAGGAATCCCCTTCACCGAGGCCGAGGAGCCCCGTCATGCCGCTCGATTCTTCCGCAACCGTTCCCTCACCGGCCAAGGCCCCGCCGGATCCCGCCGGCCCGCCTCAGGCTTACGACGGAACGGTGCCCTTCCCGTCCGACGGCCCGGCGCCCGCACGCGGCGGCGCCGAGCGCCGGCCCACGTCGGACCGCCTGGCCGCCCGCCGGGTCTGACCAGAACCCACCGCTCCACACCCCGTCGAAGGAAACGCCATGATCACCACAGCGCCGCCCTCACCGCCCTCACCGCCCACCCGCCCTCTCCTCCGCCTGCGCCTCGCGCCCCACAGCGCGGTACCGCGTCGTCTCGACGGCGTGTGGTGGCCACATTCCTACGACCTGCTGGCGGAGCTTCCGCAGCTGCTCGCCGCACTGCCGCGCGCCTGGGGACACATCGCCGGCGTCACGGTGAACGGAGCGGCCTGGTCCGCGGCACCTGGCCGGATGCTCGTCGCCAACCAGGTCGTACGACTGCAGAAGACGGTCGCAGCGCACGCCCCGGACACCGTCGTCCTGCTCGCCCCCGGCCAAGGCCGCTGGGACCTGCTGGTCGTGCCGCCCGACACCACCGAGGAGGCGGCCGAACCGATCATGACCGCCGTGCTCGGCGACCGCGCCTGGCCCGCCAGGAGTAGCGTGGACGCGAGGAGGACCCGAACAGGCAGGTGAGCACGATGCCCGATCCCGATTCCCCGCCTGCGGCAGGTTTGCTGGCGGACGGTGCACACGAATCCATGCGTCCCGGAACGGCGCTTCTGCGGCTCACCACCACTCACGAACGCCGGAGCATCCTCGACGGCGCGTGGTGGCCCCGTTCAAGGAGTCTCGCCTCCGAACTGCCCGGCCTGATCAGCGCACTGACCGAGCGCCTCGGGCCGATCACACGGATCGGCCTGGACTCCGCGGCCTGGGACGAAATACCGACGCGGGTGACCGTCGACGACCGTGTGGTGCACATCGACGTCTTCTCCGTGGGCGACGACACCGCGCTCGTAACCCGAGGGGAGCAGGACCACTTCTCGCTGCTCGTGGTCCCACCGGACACGCCCCCCGAGGCGGCGCGAGCCGCGCTGACCGAAGCGGTCCGATCCGGCAACCTCAAGCAGGCCCAGCAGATCCTGATCGACACCAGCCTCTGACATCAGCCAGATGCACAACATCAGGCGGAGTCCGCCCACGACCGGGGTCGACTGCATGGATGCGTCCAGACCACGGGGCTGCGGCGAACGCTAGGACTCCCCGTCGGTACCAGCCTGCTGTGGCCGCTCAGCGGCGAACGACCCGCCGCACCGCAGCCCGTACGCCCAGGACGACACTCCGCTGGATGGCGCGGCAACGAGCTCGGTACGCCCGTACCTGCTCGCTCATGAGCAACATCAGCACCGGCGCAGACTCGCAACGGTCACCCCGGGTCAGCCGGTTTCCGGGCCCCTACTGGGCCCACGGACTTTGAGGCCGCCTGATGACAGCAGACGAACCCCGCCTCCTCCCCCGGTCCGGGCCCGAAGGCAAGCACAGCTACCTGATCACCGACCATCACGGCGGACCGGTCTCCCGACTCGCCAATGCCACGGAGTTGATGCAGCTCCACATGGGCACTTAACTCGTTGACCACGCCATCGCCTTGCTCCCAGACGAACCACCCGGCGATCTCCGCTACCTTGCCGAGCGCCTGACCGAGGCCCTGCGCGACGCACCCCGCATCGCCGAGAGCCGTGGCCGGCGACTGAAGCACTCGGACCAGTCCTGGGCGGCAGCTGTACACCCCTGAAACGCAAGAGAGGCCCCGGATCTCTCCGGGGCCTCTTGCCTGTGTGCACTCGGCAGGATTCGAACCTGCAACCTTCTGATCCGTAGGATTGGGCAAGACGCCTTACGCGATGTCGAGAGCCCTTGATCTCGATCGGACAAGCTGGTGGTCAAAGGCGAGTGTGTGCCGTCGTTGCCGTCAGGATTGCCGTCAGATCGCGAGATACAGCGCCATCGCCGAGCGACCATGACCATGGTTAGCGCCTCCACGCTGTCGCCCACTCTCCGGCCATGAGTTGGTCAAACCAGGTGGCACCCGCGCCGGGCACGACGCAGGATCATCTGCATGAGCAACAGGGGGCGTTGGGCCTTGGCGATCGTCATCGCCTTGGGTGTGGCTGCCATCGCATGGCTGCTGATGGTCGCACTCAGTGATGGGTGGGGACAAGCTGACCCCATTGCAAGCGTCTTTGGTGGAGTGGTTGGCGTCACCGCCTTCGTTGTCTCCCTTGTCATGCCAAGGACTGGCCCAAAGGAAGCCACAGTCTTACCACCGAAGGCTCCTGCGCCAGAGTCCTGGTTCGTTCACCGAGACGAACTTGAGCAGGCTGTCGCAGCCGTATGTCGCCGCGGTAACGGCTCAGCGGTTGCCTTCACGACGGCGCTGAAGGGCGCTGGTGGATTCGGGAAGACGACTCTTGCAAAGCAGGTCTGCGCGCACCCCGACGTACAGAAGGCTTTCGGGGAACACATCTACTTTGTAACAGTGGGCCGCGATGTTCGCGGTCGAGCGGCCATAGCCGCCAAAGTGGCTGCTGTAACGCTTGCCGTAACAGGCGAACCACTAAATGCCGGGCCAGACGCAGACCCAGCGCAAATGGGTGAACACTTCGGTCAACTGCTGACTCGTCGCCCTCGCACACTGCTCGTGATTGACGACATCTGGGAATTTGAACAGCTCAGCCCCTTCTTGCGAGGGGCTGAGGATCGCTGCGTCCGTCTGGTAACGACACGAAACCCAGATGCACTCCCTTCGCACGTCGCACTGATCACCGTAGACCGAATGTCTGCACAACAGTCCCGGACAGTGTTGTGCCATGGCCTAGACGATTCGATTCCCGGACCCGTCTTGGATGCACTACTAAAGGCCACCGGCCGCTGGGCACTGCTTTTACGCATGGTCAATCAGTATGTTGCAACGCTAACTGCGACTGGGATTGGCTGCGGAGAAGCTGCGCAGCAAATCTATACACGACTCCGAACTTTTGGGCCCGCTGGCGCTGACCACGAGGAAATGTTGGACCTAAATGATCCCGAGCGTCGAAACAGGGCGGTGCGAGCCAGCATTCAGGCCGCGATCACGTTGTTACCCTCAGCTAGCGAGCGATTTGCCGAGCTAGGCATATTCGCCGAAGACGAGAAGATTCCGATGAGTCTTATTGTCGCATTATGGGAAGCTACCGGTGGATTGGATGAGGCCCAGACTCGGCACCTACTCAAGCAAATGAGCGACCTCTCTCTGATCTCCATTGATACCACCGTCGATGGCGGCGGAGTTGAGCTCCATGACGTCATTCGCGAATATCAGCGCGCCGAGCTCGGAGATCGATTGGCGACGCTAAACGCCACCTTCCTAGAAGCAATCGCTGCCTCTATACCGAACCGAGAATGGTGGCAGACGAGAGGATGCTACTTGCAGAATCACCTAATTGCACACTTCCTTGCGGCAGGGCGTCAAAGTGAAGCTGAGGAGCTGGCCGGCGATCTGCGGTGGATAAGTTACCGCTTGCAGCGACAGGGACCCACCGCCCCTATCAGTGATTTAGCATCTATCGACACACCCACAGCTCGTGTACTTGCTGCGGACTTGACTCGCGCTGGACACTTGCTTTCTCAAACAGAACCCCCACACTCCAGGGATGCCGTACTAAGAAGTCGGCTACACTCACTCCCTCACTGGAATTCTCAGGTGGATAATCTTTACCTCTCTCCACCTGTTCTAATTGACAAGTGGCCACCTCCTGATCTGCCGTATCGAGCGCTTCGTCGCACCCTGGCCGGCCACACCCAACCTGTTACTTCTGTGACCATCAGTTCAGACGGTACTTGGATAGCGTCAGCAAGCGCGGATGGCACAACGCGCACCTGGGATGCAACCACCGGAGAAGAGCAGTTGATTATCACTGGCCACGAGGAGTCGGTAACCTCTGTGGCCATTAGCCCAGACGGCACCTGGCTCGCCACAACCAGTGGCGACCAAACAGCCCGAATCTGGGATGCCACCGACGGAACCCTCCGCAATACTCTGACCGGACACTCGGCCAGCGTGACCTCAGTGGCCATTAGCCCAGACGGCACCTGGCTCGCCACAACCAGTGGCGACCGCACAGTCCGAATCTGGGATGCCACCGACGGAACGCTCCGCAATACTCTGACCGGACACACCTACCATGTGAATTCAGTGGCCATTAGCCCAGACGGCACCTGGCTCGCCACAGCCGGGGGTGATACCACGGTCAGGATTTGGGACGTAGACACAGGGCAAGAGCGATTCGCCTTACAAGGGCATTCCGTATCGGTTCTGGAAGTAACGATTAGCCCGGACGGCACCTGGCTCGCTACTGCGGGAGGGGATGGGAGAATCCTCATTCGGGACGCTGTCAATGGAGAGGTCAGGGACACCCTGGACCACGGCGGGGGGGCGGCTTGGTCGGTTATCATCAGCCCCGACAAGACTCGCCTCTTCAGTTGTTCCGATAACGGCGCTATCCGCATCTATGATGCGTCGTCCGGAGTGGAATTGCACAGACTTAGGGGACACACCGACACATGTTTGCAAGCCGCAATAGGCCCTTGCGGTACATGGCTCGCCACAGCCAGTCACGACAGCACGGTCCGCATTTGGGATTTGACAGCGCTAGAGGAAAATGAAGCTGTTAGCGGCCACACGGACAGATTGTGGTCGCTTGCTGCCAGCCCAGATGGCTCATGGCTCGCCACAGCCAGTCTTGATGAAACGGTCCGTATTTGGAATTCTGAGACTGGCCAAGTGCTCCACGTCCTAGGCCCGATGGATGCTGTTTGGTATCTAGCTGTCAGCCCAGACGCTACGTGGCTCGCTTCTGTGGGCAGCGACTGTATCGTGCACATCTGGGATTCATGTACCGGCCAGGAGCTACAAACCTTGGTCGGCCATACGAATACTGTCTGGTCTGTGGCGATCAGCCCAGACGGCACCTGGCTCGCGACGTGCTCAGAGGATGGCACCGTGCGGATTTGGGACTGCGTCGACGGAACTGAACTACATACTCTGTCAGGAATCACCGGTTCTTTGGGACAGGTGATAATTGACCCTCACGGAAGGCGGGTTATTGCGCGCGAGGACGAAAAGGTTCTCATTTGGGACGCTAGCACTG
The DNA here is from genome assembly GCF_031348265.1 of Streptomyces collinus. Lineage (NCBI taxonomy): Bacteria > Bacillati > Actinomycetota > Actinomycetes > Kitasatosporales > Streptomycetaceae > Streptomyces > Streptomyces collinus. The sequence continues at coordinate 4,305,729 of NZ_CP133771.1, forward strand.
GTGAGCGAATTCACGAATTGACTGGTCACAATCGACTGGTGCAGCAAGTCAGTGTCAGCCCAGACGGCACTTGGCTTGCAACTGCCAGCTCGGACCAAACAGCTCGCATCTGGGATTCCCACAGTGGACAAGAGCGGAAAATTCTTAACGGTCATACAAAGGCGATCTACTCTGTGTCGATCAGCCCTGATGGGTCCTGGCTGGCGACTGCCAGCTACGACGAGACCGCGCGCATCTGGGACGCGACCACCGGGGTGGAATTGCATACGCTCACCGGGCATTCTGGTGCCGTCACTGCTGTGGCTATCAGTCCGTGCGGCACCTGGCTTGCGACTACTAGTGACGACAAGACAGTCCGCGTATGGGATCCAACAACCGGAGTGGCACTGGCGATGACCCGTCTAGATTCCAGTCCACACATCATCGCTTGGAGCCCGACCCAGCCCGTTCTCTTCATTGCAGGCGAAATGGGCCCGTACGGTTACGAGTTCCGCTGCGCTGACGGAGGGTCAGAGGAAGATCAACCCTGACTGCACGCTCTGCACAATCCGACATGAATCGCGCAGAAGCGCGCCGCCCCGTCGCTCCTGATCCGTTCGCCTGACGTTCGCTTCCTACGGCGGGCTGGGCCCTCTTCGCGCATCTCGTCAATGTGACGCGAAAGATTGCGGCACCCGCGCCCGTCGCGCGATCGGTCTGAGATCCTTGAGACCGATCGAGAGGGGCCGCAGGTATGGAGTGGAAGACTCACGGTGAGCGTCAGGTCTACACCAACCCTTGGGTGAATCTGTGTCTGGTCGACGTCCAGCAGCCGGACGGACGTAGGTGGGAGTACCACGTCGTCCGCCTCCGGCACTTGGCCGTTGCCGCCGTGGTCAACGACCGCAAAGAGGTCCTGATGATGTGGCGGCACCGCTTCATCACGGACTCCTGGGCCTGGGAACTGCCCATGGGCCTGGTTGAGGAAGGCGAGACGCCGGAACAAGCTGCCGCCCGCGAAGTCCTGGAAGAGACCGGCTGGCGCCCCGGCCCCATCAAGCCCCTGATCTACGCCGAGCCGGCCAACGGAATCACCGACTCGCAGCACCACGTCTTCCGCATCGACGGCGCCACCTACGCTGGTCCGCCCACGGAGAAGAACGAGTCCGACCGCATCGAGTGGATCCCGCTCTCAGAGGTGCGCGGGATGATAGACCGCCGCGAGGTCGTGAGTAGTGGATCGCTCGTCGGCCTGCTCTACCTGCTCATGGACGAAGCGATCCGCTGACCGGCGGGAGGAGTTCCCGTAGCCGTGCCTCGAAGGCAAGGGCTACGGGCTCCTGCCTGTGTGGGGCCAACTGGTCGTAGAACTCCCTGAGATGCCCTGACACTCGCTCCGAAGCCACCGCCGACGCGGGCTCCAGAGCCTCGGTGGCGGTGTGGCACGCCTGGTCAAGCTTGCCCTGGTCCAGTTGCGTACGGGCCAGCCAGAACGAGTGGAACGCGCGGCCTCGCTGGTTTGTGTGGTCCTCCCGCCGCAGGGCGTCTGCGATCAAAGGTTCGGCGGTCGCCGCTTCGCCCAGACGGCCGTGGGCAATGCCCGTGTCCACGATGAGCTTCGGCTCGTCGAAGTAGGTCACCCATGAGGGGTCCGGATCGCTCGCCCCGATCTTCTCGAATTGGCTGTGCGCTTCCCCGATCGCCCGGTGCGTGTCATCACGGTTGCCGAGGGTGGCGTGGGCGAATGCTTCCCGCATGGCCAACATCGACATAACGCGCGGCGTGTTGCCGAGTGCTGACCGGGCCTGGTCCTGGGCTGCGGTCACGAGTGCCAACGAGTCGGCGGGCTTGTCCTGGTAGGTCGCCTGCAAGCTCATGCAGGCGAGGACGTTAGCCATGAACTGGCGGTCGTCGATCTCCTTCGCCAGTTGCAGGGCCTCGGTGAAGTACGCGCGGGCCTGGTTGTACTGGCGGGCGTCGAAGTAGGTCCAGCCGGTCAGGCGTGCCAGCTCGGCCGCGATGCCGTACAGGCCGTTCTGGATGGACGGCGGTCGGCTCTCCTTCAAGAGTCCGACGACATACCGGAGCTGGCCAACGATGGCGGGCCGGAGTGCTTCGCCGCCGTGCTGGTCGTCCCGTCGCCACACGAAGAACGGCACGCCCATCGAGCCACGCAACCTGAACCGCTCCTTCGAGGCGCTGTGCGTCCGTGCCGGCGTCCGCAGGGTCCGTTTTCACGACCTGCGCCACACGTGCGCCTCGCTGCTCCACGAACAGGGCGCCGACGCCCGCATGATCATGGAAGTTCTCGGCCACAGCTCAATCCGCGTGACCATGGACATCTACACCTTCGTACGGCTCGACTCCCAGCGGTCCGCCTTCGACCGCGTTGGCAACGCCCTTCGAGACCCAGGCAACTGACACTCATGCGAACCCTGCGAGGTCGCACTCGAACTAGCTGTTGGTCTCCGAACTGCCGTCCAGCCGTCCTGCCACGAACCAGGCAGGACGGCTATCCCTTCGATTACTCATCCGCAAGTTCTGGCCTCCGAAAGATCGACGGAGGTACGCATTCCATAGCTCCTGCAACTGCCCGCAGTTGTAGTCAGAACTACGCTCCCCCCTACGGAACCTCACCACCGCCGCGCAACGTCCTATTCGATGATCAAGTCGTCGAATTGTCGGAGGGCGCGAGGAGTGGACCGGACGACCACGATAGGCATCCTCATCATGGCATCCATAGTCACACTGGGCGCCATCTATTTCCTCCTCCGCACACAGCACGCTAGCGCTACTACGCAGACAAGCGTCCTCGGCGTCTCTGCAGCAATACTCGGCCTGCTCGCTACGTACTTCACGGCCATTCTCGATGAACCCGATAAAGCCTCGAAGTCGGCCCCTGCCGGTGGACCAACAAGCCCGAGCGAATCGAGCACGATCAACCCATCACCAGGCGAGTCAGATGCAGCTAAGGACTCACCTTCTCCGAAGGTCGCACCTCCGACCTCCCCCACCGTTGATGGCAGCGCTTCCATCAACTCCGCCAAGCCGCCCAAGAAGAGCACCACCTGGGGACATATACGCGCCACAAAATCACCCTTCAAGGGCCTCTGCCTGGAAGCCGAAGGAGACACAGTCGTTACGGCCAATTGCCGTGACTCCAAGGAGCAGCTCTGGAAAAAACGACTGACCGCAGCGAGATCGTCAGCCGCGACGCGCGCTGCCTTTCACCGGAAGGAGTCGGTGGCGGACAGACCATGCTCACGCAAGCATGCGACGGAAGCGATATTCAGAAATGGGAACAGCGCGACGGCCGCATTTGGTCCGATTCCCTATGCCTGACAATTCGCGGCCCCTATACGACCCCGGGCGCGGCGATCCAGACATGGAATACGGAGGAAGACACAAAGCCCGCCAACGAGATGTACTGGAGCCTCTCGGGTTGACTCCCGCCTTGCGGCTGCTTCCCACACCCCGCAGCGTGAGGGGACTCGGCACCTTCTGGGCAGTCGCACCTCTGGTCCGCATCATGCAGCTTGGTGCGTTCTGCGCAACCAAGGGAGGGTTAGCGAGGTTGGAGCAGATCGTCCACTTGGCCGGCAGGACGGGCGAGACCAAACCATCAGCCTTGCCTTCAAGCGCTGAACCGGTTGCCGTCAACTGGTGCCGTCAAGGCAAAGAGCAGAGGCCCTGTGGATCTCTCCACAGGGCCTCTGACGTGCTGTGCACTCGGCAGGATTCGAACCTGCAACCTTCTGATCCGTAGTCAGATGCTCTATCCGTTAAGCTACGAGTGCTTGTTCTGTTTTTTCGCCGCTCTCGGGCCTTCCGGCTCGCTCGCGGCGACAGGAAGAACATTACATGACTGCCGCCGCCATGTGAAATCCGTTAGCCGCACCCCTTGTGAGCTGCGGAAACGGCACTTCCGGCCGCTCCTCCGGGTGCTCTCCCGGAGGGCAACGACAGCGAAGCCCCGGTCGGGTGACCGGGGCTTCGTGATCGAGTGCGGAGGCGGAGGGATTTGAACCCTCGATGGGCTTTAAGGCCCAAACCGCATTAGCAGTGCGGCGCCATAGACCGGACTAGGCGACGCCTCCAGCATCACTCCCGCGCGAGCGCGAGCGGTGCGTGCCGATGATGACACAGTCGAGCGTGCTGTCACCAATCGACCCCCACGGTACTAGGCGGGAAGGGCGCAGGGCAAAGGCCTTGTCAGGGCCGTGCGGGCCTCCGCTTGCATGACAGCGCGCAACATCCGGGGCCGCTTCGCGTTAGTCATGGCATGTTGCGTGCCATTCCCCGGGCCATCGCCCGCCCTGTCCTGCGGCGCCTCCTCGTCGGTGCCGCCGCCTCCATCGCCGCCGCCGGGTCGCTGACCGCGATGCCCCCGGCCGCCCACGCCCAGCCCGGCGGCGGTCCGGACCGCGATCATCTGACCGTCACCGTGCGGGACGCCGGCGGCGGGGCCGACGGAACGTTCGAGCTGTACTGCGGCCCCCACGGCGGCAGCCATCCCGACCCGAGCGGCGCCTGTGCCGCCCTGGAGCGGGACACGCGGTCGACAGAGGAGGTCTTCGCGCCCGCGCCGGAAGGCGGCTTCTGCACCATGCAGAACGGCGGCCCGGCCACCGCGCACGTCACCGGCACCTGGGCCGGGCGGCCCGTCGACGCCACCTACGACCGCCGTGACGGCTGCCAGATCTCCCGCTGGGACCGGCTCGTGCCGCTGCTGCCGGGCCTGGGGGGTGACGGGGGCGCCAGGGCCTGAGCCGTCCGCCGGCTCCGGTTCGGCGGACAGGGCGGGGCGTCCCGGCGGCTCCTTCTGCGCCACGTCCCGCCCTCATCACGCCAGTCTGGCCAAAAGGTACAGAAACACCGTCCTCGTAAAGGTCTCGCGACGGTCCCGCGCCGTCGTCGCAGGAGGGCGGGTGTTTGACGGTTACTCGGTCGTCAGTTCGGGGTCACTTCCTCGTGCGACCTCGCTCTCATCCGGCGTCGCGAGCGCAACCGCAACCCTTAGACTCCCTCGCGTGACACGCCGCGGGACGGTTGGCAAGATGGCCCGAGCGGTCGGCAAGGTGCGGTATCAGGGAGGAAGCGTCTCGTGAGCAGCAGGCCATCCCGAGGCGCTGCTCGCCTCGCAGCCATACTGGACGCGCTTCCCGACGCGTTGGTGCTGGTCAACGCCAATGGAACGGTCGTCAACGCCAACACCATCGCCTTGGAGGCCTTCGAGACTCCGGGGACCGCTCTGGTGGGGCGCGGGCTGCTCGATCTGCTGCCGCAGTTCGACTCCAAGCTCATCCCCGGCTCCATGCGGCGCCCGGAACACCTCGACCCGCACGCCCGGACCAAGCCGACCCGGATGATCGCGCGCCGGACCGACGGGACCGAGTTCCCCGTCGAGGTCACCAGTGCGAATCTGGAGAACGGGCAGCAGGCCTACGACGGTTACGGGTACAGCGGTGACGAGCTGCTCATGCTCGTCGTGAGGGACCTGACCGGGACCGTGGACACCGAGGCCGAGCTCGCGCGGTCGCAGCGGCAGACCGAGATGATCCTGCGGGCCGCGTCCGAGGGCGTCGTCGGGACCGACACCGACGGACGGATCGTGCTCGTCAATCCGGCCGCCGCTCAGATACTGGGATTCAGGGCCAGTGATCTCGGCGGGCGCGAACTGCACGACCTCGTGCTGCACTCACGCGCCGACGGCTCGCCCTTCCCGTACGAAGAGTCGCCACTCGCCGACACCCTGCGCTCCGGGCGCAAGCACCGGGTGCGCGGCCAGGTGCTGTACGCCAAGGACGGCGGCAAGGTGCCGGTCGACCTGACGACCGCGCCCGTGCGCGACGGCGACCAGCTCGTCGGCGCCGTGATGACCTTCACCGACCGGCGGCCCTACGACGCCGTCGTCGAGGAGAAGGAGGCGGCGGAGAAGCGGCACGCCGAGGAACTGGAGCGGGTCGCCGAGGAGCACGCCTCCGAACTCACCGCGCTGCGCCAGCGGCACGTCACCGAAGTGGAGGAGCTCACCGAGCGGCACGCCGAGGAGCTCGCCGCCGACGAAGAGCGGTACGCCGCCCTCGGGGAGCGGGAGAAGGACCGTTTCGAGGCGCTCGCCGCCCGGCACGAGCAGTTGCTGACCCTCCTCGGCCGGTCGCTGCGCGGCCCGCTGGACGAGCTGCGCCGCGAGCTGGCCGCGCTGGCCGCCGACGACGCGGGGCAGCTGTGGCCCGAGGCCAACCAGGTGCTGCATCACCTCTCGGCGGGCTATGCGCGCATCACGACACTGATCGACAACGTCCTCGGGTACCAGCGGCTCGACGCCGGCGGCGAGAGCATCTCCCGTACGAAGGTGATGCTGGACGCCGTCGTCGCCGCCGGGGTCGACGGGGCCGTCGAGCTCATCGGGCCCGGGCGCGTGCAGTTCGCCGTGCACGCGCCGCCCATCGAGGCCGAGGTCGATCCCCGGCTGCTCGCGACCGCCCTCGCGCATCTCGTCGCGGACGTGGCCGGGGTCGACGCGACCGGCAACACTCCCGTGTCGGCGGGCGGTTACCTGGACAACACCGTCGTGGTGGCGGCGGCGCAGCGCGGTGAGGTCGTCCGCATCGAGGTGCGCGGCCCGTACGCCGGTGGCGACACCGTGCACGAGCCGATCGTGCGCGGGATCGTCCGGGCCCACGGAGGTGTGCTGCAGACGCACGACGTGCCGGGGATGAGCGGGAGCGCGTACGTCCTGGAGGTGCCGATCGGGGGCGGGGCCGGGGCGGTCGCCGTCCAGCCGGTGGACGAGTCCGCCGCGCTCGCCGTCGTCGACCCCGCGCTCGTCGGCCCGGCTCCCGTCGATCCCGCCGGGCAGACGTCCGGTGGGGGGCGGCGGCGGGCACGGCGGGCCACCACCGACGCGTTCCTGGACGGAGACGTCCCTGGTGGTGAGGGCGAGGCGGCCGGTGGTCCCGGAGCCGACGGGGCCGCGCCCACCGGGCGGCGCAGGCGCCGGGCCGCCGGGGAGCAGGCGGCCCTTCCGGCTCAGGCCTCCGGTGAGGACGGCGCGTCGGGCGGCGCGTCGGGCGGCACCGGACGACGGCGGCGCGCGGCGGAGGACGCCGGTGCGGGTGCCGTCGGCAGTGCCGTCGAGGGTGTCGCCGAGGGGGCCGTGATGACGGCCGCCGAGCATGCGGCGGGCGCCGCCGCCTCGAACACGGGACTGGGCGGGACCGTGCCGCCGCAGGGTGTGCCCGGGCCGTCCGGCCGACGGGGCCGGAGTGAGCCAGGTGAGCAGGCCGCGCTGCCGCCGGCGCTGCCCGCGTCGCCGTCCGGTGGTGAGGCCGCCGGTCCGTCCGACGCGGCTCAGGGGCAGGCCCAGCAGCCGACCGGGCGCCGGCGGCGTGCGCTGGCCGCGGCCAACGAGCGGGCGGCGGCGGCCCAGGAGGCGGCGGGGCCGCGTCCGGTGTTCGCACTGCCGCCGGCCGAGGCCGATCAGACTCCGGCCCCGGCCCCCGCGCCCGCCCAGCAGGAGGCTCCGGCCGTAGCAGGGCAGCCGGTCGCCGACGGGTCCGTGGGAGCGCCGGGGGTCGTGCCCGCTCAGGGGCAGGTGCCGGTTCCGGAGCAGGGCGCCGGGGTGGTCCCCGGTGTGGCCGCCGCCGGTGCCGGGGCGGTCGAGGAGGGGCGGCACGACGCCGTCCCGCACGACCAGTCCGCCGATCACACTCCGCCGCAGCCGCATCCCACCAGCGCGCCGACCGGCCGCCGGCGACGGGCCGTCGCCGCGCCGCAGCCTGCCGAGCCGGCCGGAGCGCAGGCGCCGGCGGGTGCCGACCAGGCGGGTCCGGTGCCTTCGGGTTCCGTGCCTGCGGGTCCCGTGCCCGCTGGTTCCACAGCTACAGGTCCCGTGCCTACGGGTTCGGTGCCGGGCGGTTCGGTGCCCGCCGGTTCGGTGCCTGCCGGTTCCGTGCCGGGCGCTCCCGTCCAGGCCGGCTTCGCCGCTTCCCCCGTTGCGCCGGGTACGGCCGTGCCGCCGCAGGGCGTGCCGGGTCCCGCGCAGGGGAACGTCCCCCACGCGAACGCCCCGCACGGCGTCCAGCCGCCGGGCGTGTCCGTCCCCGCCCAGGGCGGGCTCGGGCAGAGTGTGCAGGCGGCCCTGCCGGGGCAGGCTGTGCAGCCCCCCGCACCGGCCCAGCCCCTGCCCCAGCAGGGCGTCGCCGCACCGGGTCAGCAGCCGTCCGCCGGGCCGCTCCCCGCGGAGGCCGCTCCCGGGCAGGGCACCCCGCCCCAGGGCACGCCCGCCCAGGCAACGGCAGACCGGCAGCCCGGTGCCCAGCCCTGGCCCGCCGCCGACGACACGTCGGGGGCCGGTGTCGCACACCCCGTGTCCCCGAACGGCACGCCGCCCCGGGCCGCGCAGCAGCACACGCCCGCCCCGGGCACCCCGCTTCCGCCGGAGGGCTCGCCACGGGCGGCTCAGCCGTTGCCCGCCGAGGCCGCCGCGCCCGTCGACCCGAACTCGACGCAGGGGCGGGCGATCAGCGTGCGGACGCTGGGCCAGGGCGTGCCGTTCAACCGGCAGGCGGTCCAGGTCCAGCAGCCTTCGGCCGTACCCGGCCCGCTGTCCGCCCACCCGCAGCAGACGGCGACGCCTCCCCCGCACCAGCCGGGCGGATCGGGACGGCGCCGCAAGCTCGGCACGCCGCCCGACCCGGCGACGCGCACGGACCAGGCCGCCCGGCCGGAGCAGGGGCAGCCGCGCCCGGAGCAGCAGGCACCCCGTCCGGAGCAGGCCGCGCGGCCGCATCCGACGGCCGAGCACACGCCGCCGCCGGTCGCCGCGCAGGTCCCCGGCCCGGCCACGGCTCCCGTTCCGGCGCAGCCGTCCCTCGCCGGTCAGTCGCGCCTGGCGCAGATGACCGAGGGCGGCGGACGGTCGTACGCCATAGGCGCACCGGACGAGAACGCCGCCGAAGGGCCGGAGCCGCTGGACGGGCCCGGCGGGGCCGTCGAGGTGGCCGATCCGCCCCGGCCGCAGCCGATGGACGACGAGCTGCCGCCCGAGCCGCTGGACAACCCGCGGCGGCTGCTGGTGTGGCCGGCGCCGGACGCCGGCACCCAGCAGGCGCTGAGCGACCGGGGCTACCGGCCGGTGATCGTGAACTCGCGCGAGGAGGTCGACGCGCAGATCGCGGCCTTCCCCGCGGCGCTGTTCGTCGACCCGCTGACCGGGCCGATCACGCGGACGGCACTGCAGTCGCTGCGGCAGGCCGCCGTGGCCGCGGAGGTGCCGGTGCTCGTCACGGCCGGGCTCGGGCAGGCCTCGCGGGACGCGGCGTACGGCGCCGATCCGGCCGTGCTGCTGAAGGCGCTGGCGCCGCGCGACACCGAGCAGCACCCGCCGCGGGTGCTGCTGATCGAGGAGCACGCGGAGATCGCGCTGGCGCTGACGGCGACGCTGGAGCGGCGCGGCATGCAGGTCGCGCGGGCCGCGAGTGACGCGGACGCGGTGACGCTGGCGGGACAGTTCCGGCCGAACCTGGTCGTGATGGACCTGCTGCAGGTGCAGCGGCGGCAGGAGGGCTCCGCCGGGATCGTCGACTGGCTGCGGGCGAACGGGCAGCTCAACCGCACCCCGCTCGTCGTCTACACCGCAGCCGTCGACCAGGCGGACCTGCCGCGGCTGGCCTCCGGGGAGACGGTGCTGTTCCTCGCGGAGCGGTCCACCAGCTCCGAGGTGCAGACCAGGATCGTCGAGCTGCTCAGCCGGATCGGGACCAACTGAGCACCGGGCCGTAGTCCTACCGGGCCGTCAGCCGGCGCGCGGCCTCCTTCACCGAGGCCCGCAGGCGGTCCCGTTCGGACTCGCCGTCGCCGACCAGGATGCGCCGCATCTGGGGGACGACGGCGGTCCAGTTGGCCAGGGCGGTCAGCAGGAACAGCAGGTCGGCCGCCGGAATGGCGTCCGTGACGGCTCCGCGCTGCTGCCCCTCCCGGAGGGCGGCGACCTTGCGGGCGTAGTGCTCCTGGCGGTCGGACTCGTGGGGCAGCTCGGTGCTGCCGTACTCCAGGCCCTCCCAGAAGAGCAGGCGCAGCAGCTCCGGGTGGGCGGCGTGGTAGTCCATCAGGCGGTCGACCCAGCCCTCGATGTCGTCCGGGTCGACGGGGACGGCCTCGGCGAGGTGGAGCATCTTCTTTTCGAGGACGATCGCGAACAGCTCGGCCTTGTTGCCGAAGTAGGCGTAGATGAGCTGCTTGTTGGCCTTCGCCGCGCCGGCGATGCGGTCGATGCGGGCGCCGGCGATGCCGTGCCGGGCGAACTCGGCGACCGCCGCCTCGAAGATCCGGGCCTTGGTGGCCTCGGGGTCCCTTGCTGCCATGGGGGAGAGGGTAGCGCGGCCGGGTAACCAACCGTTTGGTTGACAGGGAATGGCGGGGCGGCTCAGACTGTTCCCTCCTCAGCCAACCAACCAGTTAGTTGCTAGAGCCGACTCCAAGGAGTCCCCCTCCCATGCCGTCAGCGACCACTACCGCAGCCCGTGGCACTGCCGCCCCCGTGCGGCAGGCCCGTACCCCCGCCCCCGGCCTCTTCCTCACGCTGCTCGCCGTGTGCAGCGCGGTCACCGCCGCCAACATCTACCTCGCCGCGCCGCTGCTGCCGCTCATGGCCCGCGACTTCGGCTCGGCGCCCTCGGCCATCGCCTGGATCGCCTCGGTCGCCCAGCTCGGCTACGCGGTCGGGCTGCTGTTCTTCGCCCCGCTCGGCGACCGTGCGAACCGGCGCCGGCTGGTCGCCGGGCTCACGCTCGTCACCGCGCTCGCGCTGGGTGCCAGTGCGGCCGCCCCGGGCACCGCCGCCCTCGCCGCCGCGATGTTCGTCGCCTCGGCGGCGACCGTGATCCCCCAGCTGCTCGTCCCGCTGGTCGCCGAGCGGGCCCCCGCCGAGCGGCGGGCCAGGCATGTCGCGGCGGTCATCGCGGGCCTGTTCACCGGCATCGTCGCGGCCCGGGTCCTGGGCGGGCTGGCCGGGCAGGCGTTCGGCTGGCGGTGGGTGTTCGCGGGCGCCGCCGTGCTCACGCTCGCCCTGGGGCTCGCGACCGCGGTGGTCCTGCCGTCGCGGGGGCGCCGGGAGGGCCCGCTGTTCGCGGGGCTCGTCGCGCTGCCTTCGGTGCTGCGGGGCTCGCCGGAGCTGTGGCGGGCGTGCGTGCGGCAGGCCGGGATGTTCGGCGCGTGGAGCGCGCTGTGGACCTCACTGGCGCTGCTGCTGACCGGGCCGGAACACGGTCTGTCCACCGCGACCGCCGGGCTGTTCGGGCTCTTCGGGCTGACCGCGAGTGCGGTGGCGCCGCTGGCGGGCGGTCTCGTGGACCGGTTCGGGGCGGCGCGGGTCGTGCGCTCCGCGTACCTGGTCGCCGCCGTTTCGGTGCCGCTGTTCTGGCTGGGCGGGCAGGTGCTGTGGGCGCTGTTCGCCGCCGCGGTCGCCGTGCACGCGGCCCTGGTCGCCTCCCACGTCGCCAACCAGACCCTGGCCCTGACCGCGACCTCCACCCCCGCCACGGCCAACACCGCCTATGTGGTCGCCGGCTTCGCCGGCGGCGCGGCCGCTTCGGCTCTCGCGGGGACCGCCTACACCCACTTCGGGTGGGGCGGGGTGTGCGTCGTCGCGGGGGTGTGGCTGGTGCTGGGGTGGGGGCTGACCTCCGTACGCCGGTGAGACGATCCAGCGGCACGCGCGTGCCCGGCGTGCGGACACGGAGGAGCCCCCGGCCACAGCCAGGGGCTCCTCAAGGCCATGCCGGTCAGCCGAGGGCCGTGATGTCCAGCTCCCCCTGCGCGTACTGCCTGCGCAGGACCTTCTTGTCGAACTTGCCCACGCTCGTCTTCGGGACCGCCTCGACGATCGTCCAGCGCTCGGGGAGCTGCCACTTGGCGATCTTGCCCTCGCCGGCGAGGAAGGCGCGCAGGGTCTCGAAGGTGGCGGTGGAGCCCTCCTTGAGGACGACCGTGGCCAGGGGGCGCTCGCCCCACTTGTCGTCGGGGACGGCCACCACGGCCGCCTCGGCGACGTCCGGGTGGGACATCAGCGCGTTCTCCAGCTCCACCGACGAGATCCACTCGCCGCCGGACTTGATGACGTCCTTGGCCCGGTCGGTGAGGGTGAGGTAGCCGTCGGCGGAGATCGTGCCGACGTCGCCCGTCTTGAGCCAGCCGTCCTCGCTGAACTTGTCGGCGGGGCGCAGCGATTCGCCGTCGGGCCCGTTGTAGTAGGCCCCGGCGATCCAGGGGCCGCGCACCTCCAGCTCGCCGGCCGACTCCCCGTCCCAGGGGAGGCGTTCGCCGCCGGGGCCGGTCAGGCGGCCCTCGACGCCGGCCGGGAAGCGGCCCTGGGTGAGGCGGTAGGCGAACTCCTCCTCCGTGCCGGCCGCCACACCGGCCGGCGGACGGGCGATCGTGCCCAACGGGGACGTCTCCGTCATGCCCCAGGCGTGGCAGACCCGCATGCCCAGCTTGTCGAAGGCCTCCATCAGCGACGGCGGACAGGCCGAGCCGCCGATGGTGACCTGGCCGAGGGAGGAGACGTCACGGGGGTTCGCGGTCAGCTCGGCGAGCAGGCCCTGCCAGATGGTGGGGACCGCGGCGGCGTGGGTCGGCCGCTCGCTCTCGATCATCGCGGCGAGCGGGGCCGGCTGGAGGAAACGGTCCGGCATCAGCATGTTCACGCCGGTCATGAAGGTCGCGTGCGGCAAGCCCCAGGCGTTCACGTGGAACTGGGGCACCACGACCAGGGAGGTGTCCTCGTCGGTCAGGCCCATCGACTGGGCCATGTTGACCTGCATCGAGTGCAGGTAGACGGAGCGGTGGCTGTAGACCACGCCCTTGGGGTCGCCGGTGGTGCCGGAGGTGTAGCACATGGCGGCGGCCTGGCGTTCGTCCAGCTCGGGCCAGTCGTAGGAGGTCGGCTTGCCGGCGATCAGGTCCTCGTACTCGTGGACGCGGACGTCCGCGCCGTCGAGGAGGGAGCGGTCTCCGGGGCCCGTGACGACCACGTGCTCGACCGGCTTGAGGTGCGGCAGCAGCGGGGCGAGCAGGGGGAGCAGCGAACCGTTGGCGATGATCACGCGGTCGGCGGCGTGGTTGACGATCCAGGCCAGCTGCTCGGGCGGGAGGCGGAGGTTCAGGGTGTGGAGGACCGCGCCCATGGAGGGGATCGCGAAGTAGGCCTCGACATGTTCCGCGTTGTTCCAGGCGAGGGTCGCGACGCGCTCGTCGCCGGTGACGCCCAGGTCGTCCTTCAGTGCGTGCGCCAGCTGGGCCGCGCGGGCGCCGATCTCCGCGAAGGAGCGGCGGTGCGGCTCGTCCTCACCGGTCCAGGTGGTCACCTGTGATGTCCCGTGGATCGTCGACCCGTGGGTCAGGATCCTTGAGATCAGCAGCGGTACGTCCTGCATGGTGCTCAGCACGGCGTCCTCCCGGGGGCGACTTTGCCTACGCGGTGGTAAAGGTTGCGCTGATTCTGCGCACATACCACGCGGTATGTCACTAGGACCGGGTGATCGATCAGATCACGCCATGCCGGAGGGGCAGCTCACAAGCGGGCCGGGCACCGCCTCACTGACGGACAAGTCCCAGCTCAGCGTCCTCGCGGAGCTTGCCGATCGCCCGGGAGACGGCCGACTTCACCGTGCCCACCGAAACGCCGAGCACCTCGGCCGTCTGGACCTCGCTGAGGTCCTCGTAGTACCTGAGGACCAGCATCGCCCGCTGGCGGGCGGGCAGCCGCATGATCGCCCGCCACATCGCGTCGCGCAGCGCCTGCTGCTCGGCCGGGTCGTCACCGCCGGGCACCGGGTCCGGCTCGGGCAGCTCGTCGCAGGCGAACTCGTCGACCTTGCGCTTGCGCCACTGCGAGGTCCGGGTGTTCAGCAGCGCCCGCCGCACATAGCCGTCGAGGGCGCGGTGGTCCTCGATGCGCTCCCAGGCGACGTACGTCTTGGTGAGGGCGGTCTGCAGCAGGTCCTCCGCGTCACTCGGGTTGCCGGTGAGCGAGCGGGCGGTACGCAGCAGCACCGGCTGGCGGGCCCTGACGTACGACGAGAACGACGGGTACGGAAGGGTCTGCGCCGCTGGTCCGGCCGCCTTCGAAGCGCTCGTGCAGACGAGTGTGGTCATGGCTCAACGCTATGAGCGAGGGCACGCCGAGCGGATCGGCCGCAGGTCCCGAAGCGGGGTCCCCCTCAGGTTGTAGGGGTAGGGTCCGCTGCACCTCCTGTAGGTGGAGCGGTGGGACCGGGGTACTGCGGGTTCACCCCTGGGGGGCGGCGGTCAGTACGAGTCCCGACGTAGGCACGCCCGTCCCCGCCGTCACCAGGACCCGCTGCGCCCCGGGCACCTGGTTCACCGCCGTCCCCCTGATCTGCCGGACGGCCTCCGCGATGCCGTTCATGCCGTGCAGGTACGCCTCGCCCAGCTGACCGCCGTGCGTGTTCAGGGGCAGATGCTCCCCGGCCACGAAGTCCGCCGCCTCGCCGGGGCCGCAGAAGCCGAACTCCTCCAGCTGCGTCAGCACGAACGGCGTGAAGTGGTCGTAGAGGATGCCCACGTCGATGTCGGCCGGGGCGAGCCCCGAGGCGCGCCACAGCTGCCGGGCGACCACCGCGGCCTCGGGCAGCCCGGTCAGGTCGTCGCGGTAGAAGCTCGTCATCTGCTCCTGGGCCCGCCCGGCGCCCTGGGCGGCCGCGGCGATCACGGCCGGCGGGTGGGGCAGGTCGCGGGCCCGTTCGACGGAGGTGACGACGAGGGCCTGGCCGCCGTCCGTCTCCTGACAGCAGTCGAGCAGCCGCAGCGGTTCGACGATCCAGCGCGAGGCGGCGTGGTCGGCCAGGGTGATGGGCCGGCCGTGGAAGTGGGCCGCCGGGTTGGTCGCCGCGTACTTCCGGCCGGCGACCGCCACGTGCCCGAAGGCCTCCGGGGTCAGCCCGTAGGTGTGCAGGTAGCGCCGGGCCGCCATCGCCACCCACGAGGCCGGGGTGAGCAGGCCGAACGGCAGGGACCAGCCGAGGGCCGCGCCCTCCGCCGAGGGTTCCCGGTGCCGCACCCCGGAGCCGAAGCGGCGGCCCGAGCGCTCGTTGAAGGCGCGGTAGCAGACGACCACGTCCGCCACGCCCGCGGCGATCGCCAGGGCCGCCTGCTGGACGGTGGCGCAGGCCGCGCCGCCGCCGTAGTGGACGCGGGAGAAGAAGGACAGCTCCCCGATGCCCGCCGCCTGGGCGACGGTGATCTCGGGGCTGGTGTCCATGGTGAAGGTGACCATCCCGTCGACGTCGGCCGGGGTCAGCCCGGCGTCCGCCAGGGCCGCCCGCACCGCCTCGACGGCCAGGCGCAGTTCGCTGCGGCCCGAGTCCTTGGTGAAGGCGGTGGCCCCCACGCCGACGACGGCCGCGCGCCCGCCGAGACCGTCCCGCGCTCGCGGGCTCATGCCGGGATCCTCACCGTCACCGTGCCCGTGACGTGCTTGCCGATGCCGTTGGCGCCGACGACCCGGACGGTCACCGTGTCGCCGTCGACCTCATCGACCGTGCCCGTGAGCACCATCGTGTCGCCGGGGTGGTTGGGCGCGCCCAGCCGGATGGCGACCCGGCGCAGCTCCGCACGGGGGCCGAAGTGGTCGGTGATGTAGCGGCCGACCAGGCCGTTGGTCGTCAGGATGTTCATGAAGATGTCGGGGGAGCCCTTGCGCCGGGCGAGCTCCGGGTCGTGGTGGACGTCCTGGTAGTCCCGGGAGGCGATCGCCCCGGCGACGATCAGGGTCCGGGTCACGGGGATCTCCAGGGGCGGGAGACGGTCACCGGCCTTCACGGGCCCACCCCCTGGAACACCGGCAGCTCCAGCTCCTCGTCGTACCGCCGGAACTCCAGACGCACCGGCAGGCCGATCCGCACCTCGTCGTACGGCACCCCGACCACGTTGCTGACGATCCGCACACCCTCGGCGAGTTCGACGAGGCCGACGGCGTAGGGCGGTTCGAAGGCCGGGAAGGGCGGATGGTGCATGACGACGTACGAGTAGACCGTGCCCTCGCCGCTCGCCGCCACGGTGTCCCAGTCCGGGGAGCCGCACGCGTTGCACCCCGGCAGCCAGGGGAAACGCAGGGTGCGGCAGGCGGTGCAGCGCTGGATGAGCAGTTCGTGGCGGGCGACGCCCTCCCAGAAGCCGGCGTTGTCGCGGTTGACGACCGGGCGGGGGCGGCGTTCCACCGGTTTCGAAGGCCGGTGTGCGGGGGCGTACTTGAGGATGCGGAAGCGGTGGGTGCCGGCGAGTTCGCCGCCGGCCCGGACGTCCGTGCGGGTGGTGACGAAGTAGCCGGTGCCGAGCCTGGTGGTCTTGCGGCCGGACACCGACTCGATCACGGAGTCGAACGTGACCCGGTCGCCCGGGCGCAGCGGGCGCAGGTACTCCTGTTCGCAGTCGGTGGCGACGACCGCGTGGTGGCCCGACGCGTCGAGCAGCGTGAGGAGTTCGTCGTAGGCGGCGGTGCGCTCCGGGCGGCGGGTGAGGCCGGCCATGGTCCATGCCTGGAGCATGGTGGGCGGGGCGATGGCGTCCGGTCCCGTGTACGCGGGGCTGGTGTCGCCCATGGCCTCGCACCAGTGCCTGATCATCGGCTCGTTGACGAGGTCGCGGCCGACCCCGGTGGCGGCGGCCGGGAGGCCCTCGTAGGCCTTCAGGCGCGCCTCGAACTCCTCGTGGACCTCCGGCTCACCGATCACAGTTTCTGACTGTCCGTCAGATTTGGTGCCCCGTCAAGGCCCGGCAGACGCGAAAACGCCTGCGCGGCGGTACCGGAGTACCGCCGCTCAGACGTTGTGACCCCACGAAGTACACCCCCCAGCACCCGTGCCGGCGCCGCCCCGCCGGCCCGCTCAGCTCACCACCACAGCGGGGTGAAGCCGATGGCCGTGTCGGCGTTGCCCTGGCTGACGGCCGTGAACTCCGAGCCGGCGACCTGGGCGATGTTGCTGTGGTCCGAGGCGCCGTCACCGACGGCCTGCTGCTGGGCGGTGGCCGCGGTGCCGAAGTTGTCGCCGCTGACGCCGCTGCCGAGGACGCCCTGCTCGGCCTTGGTGACGGACGCGATGGACGCCGGCGGTACGGATGCTTGCCATGTTCTTGTCCCTCCAGGGCTTTCCGGAACCGAGGACGCACCGGCTCATGGCCGTTTCGTGCGTGAACCACTGCTGCCACCAGGGAAGTCGGCCGACCGCCCAGGTGCGGTGCTCGACGTCGCGAATCCAGAACTGCCCACCGAATCCCCGGCGAACCACATCGGAAGCCACTCTTCGCACGCAAGCGTGAGGACATGCCGATAAACCCCTATGTGTCACTTCCGCACCGGACGGGAGTGAAAGGGGGCGTTCGAACCCGGGTGCCGCAAGGGACGAAGCGTTCCAGCACCTTTCCCGGCCACCGTCCGGCCCCGGCGCGTCGCACCCGCTCCCCCTTTCCTTTTTCGAACGTACGTACGAAACTAGAGTCATGGCCACCACCGACCGGCAGGCCACGACGCTGGCCCTCGCACACGCCCTGTCAGCCGCCGAACGCGGACTGGCCGTCCTCCCCCTGTCCCGCTCCAAGCTCCCGGCCCTGCCCTCACCGCATCGCGACGACCCCGCGCCCTCCCCCTGCCACGGCGCGTGCGGCCGCCTCGGACACGGGGTCTACGACGCCTCCAGCGACCCGGACCGCATCCGCGAACTGTTCGCCGCCGCGCCCTGGGCGACCGGCTACGGCATCGCCTGCGGGCTGCCCCCGCACCATCTGATCGGCCTCGACCTGGACGTGAAGACCGGCACGGACTCCTCGGCCGCCCTGCGCGAGCTGGCACTGCGGCACCTGTTCACGATCCCGCCGACCGTGGTCGTCGTGACGCCGTCCGGCGGGCGGCACCTGTGGCTGAGCGGACCGCCCGAGGTGGTCGTCCCCAACTCGGCGGGCCGGCTCGCCCCCGGCATCGACATCCGGGGCGCGGGCGGCTACCTCGTCGGCCCCGGCTCCCGCACGGGCCAAGGTGTGTACGCCGCCGCCCCGGGCACCGCGCACCTGGCCCCCGCCCCCTGCCCCCGCTCCCTCCTGCGGCTGCTCCTCCCGCCACCCCGCGCCCACCAGCCGCTGCCCGCCCCGGCCGACGGGCACGGCCAGGGCCTGGTCCAGTTCGTCCTGGCCGCGCACGAGGGCCAGCGCAACACCCGCCTGTTCTGGGCGGCCTGCCGTGCCTACGAGGACGGCATCGGCCCGGCGCTCGTCGATCCGCTGGCCGACGCCGCCCGGGCCACCGGCCTCTCCGAACGGGAGGCCCGGGCGACGATCGCCTCGGCGGCACGGATGACCGGGCACCGGCCGTGACCACGGCCCCGCCCATGACCACCACTGAAAGACCTCGATGCAACTCCACGCGAAAAGGCCGGCCCTGGCGCTCGCCCGCCTCGTCCTGGCCTCCGGCCGCCCGGTGGACCTCGCCGAGCTGCGGTTCTCGTCGACGTACGGCGACCTGCTCGACGGCTACCCCTGCAAGCCGCTGAACGACCTGCGCATCCGCAGCCTCCTGCACGCCGCCGAGCGGTCCCGCCCGGGGACGCCGGTGCACCTCGTCCCGCCCCGGCGCGAGTACCCCGACCAGTACGCGGGCGGTCTCGGGCCGGTCGAGGTGCTGCCCGCCGTGGCCTGCCTCGGCACGTTCCACTCGGCGGCCCTGGACCCGGCCCGCGACCCGGTCGCCTGCCGCTCGCGCCTGACCGTCGTCTGGTTCCAGTCCACGCCCCGCCTGCCGTCGGACTGCGACGCCGAGCCCGCGCTGCGCGACCTCGACTGGCCGGTACTGGCCCGGGACGCCCCGGCGCCCCCGTAGGGTCGGCCGATGAGTGCTTCCCGTACGGAACTGCCGCGCTGGCAGTTCGAGTTCACCTGGTCGCTGTTCGAGTACCACCTGGAGCGGCTGGAGCCCGGGGACTTCCTCTGGGAGCCCGTGGGGCTCTGCTGGACGATGCGCCGGGGCCCCGACGGCACCTGGGTCCCGGACTGGGCGGACACCGAGCCCGACCCGGTCCCCGTGCCCACCCTGGGGTGGGTCACCTGGCACATCGGATGGTGGTGGAGCGTCACCCTCGACCACGCGCAGGGCCGCCCGCCCCGCGACCGGGCGGACATCGTCTGGCCCGGCGAGGGCGCCCCGACGGTCGAGTGGCTGCGGGACCTGCGCACCCAGTGGCTGAAGGTCCTGGACGGCCTCACCGACCAGGACCTGGACGCCACGGCCCCGTTCC
The DNA here is from genome assembly GCF_031348265.1 of Streptomyces collinus. Classification (NCBI taxonomy): domain Bacteria; kingdom Bacillati; phylum Actinomycetota; class Actinomycetes; order Kitasatosporales; family Streptomycetaceae; genus Streptomyces; species Streptomyces collinus. The sequence continues at coordinate 4,325,012 of NZ_CP133771.1, forward strand.
CCTGGCCGAACGATCCCGGGCACACCGTCGAGCACATGGTGGCCTGGGTGAACGCGGAGCTGATGAAGAACGTGAGCGAGATCGGCCAGCTGCGGCTGCTGCGGGCGGCGTCCGTCTAGCCGGTGCCCGGGCCGCGGGCGCCGCGCCGCCGGGCCCGTGCCGCCCGGCGCGTCCGGCGCCGGCACCGCGACGGACGGGCGCGCTGGGCGCCTGGTGACGCCGGTCTTCCCCCGGGCGATCGCCACGCCGGGCGGTTCGTCCACGCCGGCCACCGGGAGCGGAGGAGGCGCGGTGACGCAGGCGGCAGCGGTGACGGTGGCGGAGGCGGCGGCGGTGACGGTGGCGGAGGGGGCGGCGGCCGGTCGAGGGCGATCGATCCGATCACCCAGTCGCGCAGGGCGCCTCGAATACGCCGGGATGGCCCAGCCGTTCTACGAGGCGTTCAGCCAGGCAGTGTCCCCGGCTCCCGGGGCGTGGCCGCCCGGGCCGTGACATCGTGGGGGCATGAGCATCGACGTTCGCCCGGCCACGGACTTCGAGGACGTCCGTGCCGTGCTCGGGCCGAAGTCGCCCACGGCGAACGTCTGCTGGTGCCTGAGCTACCGGATCCCCTCCCGGCTCAACAACGAGCTGCGCGGTCCGGCCCGCGGCGCGTACGTCGCCGACCTGTGCCGCGCGGATCCACCCCCGGGCGTCCTCGCCTACGACGGTGACGAACCGGTCGGCTGGGCCGCCGTCGCCCCGCGCGCGGACACCTCCTTCGCCCGCAACCGCAAGATCCCGCACGTCGACGACCTGCCGGTGTGGTCGCTCTGGTGCGTACGGGTCCGCCCCGGCCACCGCAAGCAGGGCATCTCGCACGCTCTCATCGCCGGCGCGGTCGAGTTCGCCCGCGACCGGGGCGCACCGGCGATCGAGGCGTACCCCTTGGACAACGGCGACGCCAAGGTCGACCTGACGATGGCGTACGCGGGTCTGCGGAAGAACTTCGAGCGCGCCGGCTTCGCCCACGCGGCGGACACGACCTCGGTCCTGGCCGGTCATCCCCGCGTTCTGATGCGCCTCGGCCTGCGCTGAAAAAAGGCTCGACCGCTGGCGACGGGGGATGCACCAGCGGTCGAGCCATGGCCAAGGGTAACAAGCGCTTGCCCACCGCGAGCCGACTGGCCGTCAGGAAGGCACGGTTGTGACTGGTATCACTGAACTACCTTGATACCTCCGCCGGTTGGACGAGACGGCCTCGTCAGCCGTCGCACGGCGGATCGTAGGAGAGCCGGGGCAGGTACTCCCGCCAGGTGTCCGGCGTCAGCACGCCCCGGGTCATCGAGCAGATGCGGCCGATGGCCGTGTCGACGTCGAGATCCCAGAGCCGGATCGTGTCCGCGCCGCTCGACACCCCGAGCATGTCGCTGTTCGGGCTGAACGCGAGGAAGGTGCCGGTCTTGGCGTTGGGGCTCATCGACGGGCCGATCGCGGTGGCGTGCGCGGGGTCGGAGACGTTCCACAGCCGGACGGTGCTGTCGTTGCCGCCGCTGGCCAGGGTGCGGCCGTCCCGGCTGAACGTCAGCGACACGACCGCCTCCGTGTGGCCCGTGAGCCGCTCCTGCTCGGAGGCCTCGGCGGGGTCCGAGATGTCCCAGAGGCGGACGGAGTTGTCGTCACCGGCGCTGGCGAGCATGCGGCCGTCGCGGCTGTGGGCGAGCGCGTTGACCGCTCCGAGGTGGCCGCGCAGAGGTGCCCCGATCAGGGTGGCCCGGCCGGGGTCGGCCGCGTTCCACAGCCGGATCGTGCCGTCCGCGCTGCCGCTGGCGAGCGTCCGGCCGTCCGGGCTGAAGACGAGGTGGTTGATGTAGCCCTTGTGGCCGGTGAGGGGGGTGCCGAGCGGGCGCGGCCGGGCCGGGTCGCCGATGTTCCACAGCTGGATGGTGCGGTCGTCGTAGGCGGTGGCCAGGATCTGCCCGTCGGGGCTGAAGGCCAGCGGGTCGGCGTACCGGATGCGCAGGGGTGCGGGAGAGCCGTGGCGGACCGGGCGCTCGGGGTCGCCGAGGTTCCACAGCTCCACCACCCGGTCGCCCGTCACGACCGCGAGAGTGCGGCCGTCCGGGGAGAACTCCAGGGAGCGCACGTCGCCCTTGCCCGGGCGAAACGGTTCTCCTATCCGGATCGGCCTGCCGGGCGTCCGCACGTCCCACAGCCGGATCCGCCCGTCCCGGGCCGCCGTCGCGAGAAGCCGCCCGTCGGGTCGGAACACTCCGGTCCGGCCGGTCATGTCCGACGTGGGCAGCGACCACAGGCGGACCCTGTTGTCGCCCGCCCCGGTGGCGAGCGTGCGCCCGTCGGGGCTGAAGCCGAGCGCGTACATCTCGCCGCTGCTGCCCGCGAGGGGCCCTCCGACCTGCGACGCGTGCTCCGGATCGCCGACCTTCCACAGGCTCGCGGTGCTGTCCGCGCTGGCCGCGGCGAGCATGTTCCCGTCCGGGCTGAAGGCCACGGACCAGACCGGCCCGGTGTGGCCGGTGAGCGGCGCGCCGACCGCGGCCGGGCGGCCCGGACCGGCCATGTTCCACAGGTGTACGGTGCCGTCCGCGCTGCCGCTGGCGAGCGTGCGCCCGTCGGGGCTGAAGTCCACGGAGTGCACGGTGGCGGTGTGGCCGGTCAGCGGCGCCCCGGCCGGCTCCGGGCGCCCCGGGCCGGACACGTCCCACAGCCGGATCGTGCCGTCGTCGCCCCCCGCGGCCAGCGTCCGGCCGTCCGGGCCGAACGCCACCGACCGCACCGCTGCCGTGTGCCCGGTCAGAGGCTCGCCCTCGGCCCGCGGCCGGCTCGTGTCGGCCACGTTCCACAGCCGGACGGTGCGGTCGTCGCCGGCGGAGGCCAGCGTGCGGCCGTCCGGGCTGAAGTCGATCAGGTAGATCGTGCCGTCGTGACCGGTCAGGGGCTCGCCGAGCCGCTTCGGGTGTTCGGGGTCGGTCACGTCCCACAGCCGGATCGTGCCGTCGTCGGAGGCGCTGGCCAGCGTCCGGCCGTCCGGACTGAAGACCGCGCTGCTCACCCAGCTCGTGTGACCGGTGAGGGGCCTGCCCAGGGGTTTCGGGCGCTTGGGGTCGGCGACGTTCCACAGCCGTACGGTCCGGTCGTAGCTGGCGGTGGCCAGGAGCTGTCCGTCCGGGCTGAAGGTCGTCAGGTAGACGGCGCCCGTGTGGCCGGTGAGGGGGGTGGACAGCGGGGCGTTCACGATGGAGATCAGACGGCTGTTCGCGCCCTTGTCGTCGGGCCGCAGCCCGTGCGCCACGAGGTCGAGCTGCGCGGACAGCGACGGATCGGTGTGCTGGACGCGGTCGGACTGGGCGAGCACCTGCTCGAAGACGGCCGCGTCCCGCTGCTTCCAGGCCACGACGGCCGACCCGCCGGCCACCATCGCCAGCACGACCAGCGCCGCCACTGCGCCCCGGCTGATCCAGCTGATCCGCCTGCGCAGCCGGACCGACGCGGCCAGGAACTCCACCGCGCTGCGGGTCAGGAAGGTGTCCCCGGCGGACCTCGCCCAGCCGTCGGCCTGCTCCAGCCGGGAGCCCCGGTAGAGCAGCGAGGTGTCGCGGTTCGACTCCTCCCAGGCCCGGCCGTCCTCCTCCAGGCGCTGGCGCAGCAGATTGCCCTGCCGGTCCTCGTCGATCCAGTCGCGCAGCCGCGGCCAGGCGTGCAGCAGCGCCTCGTGGGTGATCTCCACGGTCTCCGCGTCGAGCGTCACCAGCCGGGCGCGGACCAGTGCTTCGAGGGACTCCTCGGTCTTGCACGGGTCGGCCGACTCCTGTGCCAGCTGATCCCGGGTTCCGCGGCGGCGCGTGGCCTGGGTGTCCTCACCCAGCCGGACCAGGCGGAGCAGGAGCAGCCGGGCGGCCGTGCGCGCGGCCGGGTCGAGGTCGGCCCAGGCCCGTTCGGCGGTCGCCGCGACCGCGCCCTGGATGCCGCCGGCCGCGCGGTAGCCGGCCAGCGTGAGCCGGCCCCCCTTCCTGCGCTGCCAGGTGGCGAGCAGGGCGTGCGAGAGGAGCGGCAGCACGCCGGCGTCGTGCGCGGGGCGCAGGCCGTCGGCACTGACCTCCCGGACGATCAGCTCCGCGAGGCCAGGTTCCAGCTCCAGGCCGACGGCCTTGGCCGGGCCGGTCACCGCCTCGCGCAGCTCCGCGGTGGTCAGCGGCCCGAGCACCATGTGCCGGTGCTGGAGTGCGTCGGCCAGCTCGGGGTATCTCAGGCAGCGGTAGTAGAAGTCGGCGCGGATGCCCAGCACCACGACCGCCGGGGCCGGTTCGCCGGGGCCGGCGGGCGAGCAGACGGCGTGCAGAACCTCGATGAAGGCGCGCCGGTCTGCCTCGTCGGGGCAGAGCGTGAACGTTTCCTCGAACTGGTCCACGATCACGACCGGACGGGCCCCGGAGGGAGCCACGCGCCGGGCCCAGGCGGCGACGGCGGCGCGGGCGGCGGCGGGGCCCGGGGCCGGTCGGGCCTCGGGTGCCGGGGCCGGCCGAGCGGCGGGCTCCGAGGCCGGTCGGGTCGCGGGCTCCTGAGGAGCGGGTTTCGGAGGAGCGGGCTTCTGGGGGGCGGGCTCCTGAGAGGCGGGTTTCTCTGCGGGGGATGGTCCGGGGCCATCTCCAGGAGAGGAAGCGGCGACTCCGCCGGGAGAGGCCCCCGGCACTCCCCTGGGAGACGGGCCGGATCCGGCTCCCTCCGGCCGGGGCGAGGCTCCCCCCAGCGGGGCCGACACGACGGACGCCAGCTCGGGGATGCGGCGGCACAGCTCCGTGAGCGGATCACCCCCCGGTACGAGCTGCACGACGTGCCGCGCCCGGCCGCTGCCGTCGCCGCCGTCGCTCCCGCCCCCGCCCGGCGCACCGCCCCGCAGGGCAGGCACCAGACCGGCGTTCAGCAGCGAGGACTTTCCCGCCCCCGACGCACCCACGAGCATGACCAGGCCGCCCGTGTCCGCGGCGGCCCCGAGCTGGGTGACGAGCGCGTCCGTGCTCCGCTCCCGTCCGAAGAACCACCGGGCGTCCTCCCGGCGGTAGGAGGCCAGCCCGCGGTACGGGCACACCCCGCCGGGCGCGGACGCGGCCCCGTCCGCGGACCGTTCCTCGCCCGCGGACGCCGCGGGGCGCTCGCCGACCGGGTCGGCCACCGCGCTTTCCCACAGCCGCTGCCACTGGCCGAGGTCGTACAGGCCGGGGGAGACCGGCGTGGGCCGCGAGCGCCGCGCCTCGGGGATCAGCACGTACAGCACGGCCGCGAGAGCGGGGAACTGGGCCGGCACGTTCCGGGCCCGCCGCCAGTCGCTGATGCGCTGGGCGGACACCCGCACGGGCCGCCCGCGTTCGTCGACCCGCTGGAGCCGGACGACCGCTTCGGACACCCGTTTGAGAGGAGGGTTGCCGGCTTCCTTGTACAGCAGTGCGAGGCGTTCCGCGAAGGCGGTGCGTGCCCCCGAGTCGGAACTCAAGGTCTCAGCTCCTTACTTCCCACGCCTGGACGTCCGGACCGGAAAGGTCACTTTATATGGCTGACCTGCGGTAATGCCCTCCGCTGGATGCCGGAACCTCCTCCCAGGTGGCCGAAAATGGCAGGATCCGGACGCACCAGCGGGCTCATCCGGTCAGCTGCCGTCCGAGCCGGACGACTCCACCCCCCACCGTTCGGTACCGGTCCCCACGAGGGGAGGGACCGGTGCCGGACGACGTGGTGATCCTCCCCAGCGGACCCCGCCCCGCAACCCTGGCGGACCGTCCGGTCCGGCCCTGGCCGACCGCGCTCCCGGACCCTGGATAACTGACGACCCGTCAGCTATGGTCGCCCTGCCGTACCGCTTCGGAGCGATGTACCCGACGTACAGGGGTGAGCGCAGTGGAGTCACGTCCCGAGAGCCCACAGCCGCAGGGTGCGCCGCGCTGGGTCGCGATGTTCTACCGGCCGGCCGCGGACTCCTGGCGTACGGCCGCGCAGTCGCCCCACCGCTCGCCCGTGCTGTACGCCCTCGGCGAGATGACCCGGGCCGTGCGGGCCCGGGGCGACGAGGTGACGGTGGCCCTGTGGGGGCCGAAGGACGGCGCGTGGCACCGGTACGACGCCCCGCAGCAGCAGACCGCCGTGTCCCGGCCGGATCCTGAGCCCTCCCCGGGCGAACCGGCCACCCTGGCGGAACGGATGACCGGCCGCCGCCACCAGGTCCTCATGGCCGGCCTGACCAACGCGGGCCTCTACGACCTCTCCCCCGAGGACGACACGACCGTCCAGACCCTGGTCGAACGGCTCGACGAGGCCGCCGTACGCCGGATCGCCGACTGGCTGACGGCCGCCGGCGGCACGCGGTAGCCGGGCCGGTTCAGCCGACGGCGTGCTGGGCAGGCAGTCTCCCGACGGCCACCGGCTCCCGATGCCGTCAGGAGGGGGACAAAGCGGCATGAAGGTCTCTGTCGACCGCGATCTCTGCTACGGCTCCGCCGAGTGCGCCCACCGGGTTCCGGCCGTCTTCGAGTTCGTCGACGGCTTCGGGGTCGTCCGCCCGGGCCGCGAGCAGACGGGCGAGGACCCGGAGATCCTGGAGGCGGCGGAGAAGTGCCCGAGCCAGGCGATCAGCATCACCGGGTCACCGCACCCGACGCCGGGCCCGCCGGACCTGCCAGACCTGCCGTAGGGAGGGCCGATGCCGGCGCCGAGCCTCCTCGCGGTCTTCGCCCACCCCGATGACGAGGCCCTGTCGGCGGGCGGCATCCTCGCCCGCCACGCCTCCGCGGGCGCGCGCACGGCCGTCGTCACGCCGACCTGGTCGGCGGACACCCCGCGCGCCGCCGAACTGGCCGAGGCGCTCCGCATCCTGGGCGCCGGCCCGCCCCGCATGCCGGGCTACGCCGACTCCCGCGTCCCGAGTTCGGCCCCGGGCAGACCGCGCTGGTGCGACGCCCCGCTGGACGAGGCGGTGGGGGAACTGGTCGCGCACCTCCGCGACGTCCGCCCGGAGATCGTCGTCACCCATGACGCCTACGGCGGCCTGACCGGCCACGAGGACCACGTGCACACCCACCGGGTGACCACGCTCGCGGTCCACGCCGCGGGCCTGGAACGCCTCTTCCCGGACGCCGGAGAACCCTGGCAGCCGAGCGCTCTGTACCTGGCCACCCACCCGCACTCGGCCCTGCGGGCGTGGGGCGGACACTGGGCCCCCACGGGCAAGGCGATGCGCACGGTCCCCGACGAACGCGTCTCCGTCACCGTCGACGTCACCCCCTGGCTGGACCGGAAGATCGCCGCGGTCCTGGCCCACCGCACGGAAGTGGCACGGGGAGCCGCACCCGGCCTGATCGCCGCCCTCTCCGCGCCGGAGCGGGAACGGCTGCTCGGCACGGAGTGGTACACCTGCCACGACCTGACTCCGGCGGCGCCTCCGTGGCCGGGCCGCTCGTGATCCTCAGTCCGCTGCCGGCCGCCCGCCCAGCTCCAGGACGAGGTGATAACCGCCGGCCAGGTCGACACCGGTCCGCTCGCGGAGCAGCTTGACCGCGGTGATCTGCTGCCCGTCGTCGAGCAGAGCGGTCAGCTCCGCGACCAGTTCGGCATCGAGCCGACGCAGCGCGGCCAGCCCCTCGGCTTTGCTCGTGGGCAACGCCTGCCCCTCGGCGAGCAGTTCCACAGCCTCCCGGGCGGGGCCCCGCTTGAGCCAGGAGCCCCTGCGCAACCGCCGCACGGCCTTGCCCGTACGCCCGTCCGCGGCCAGCGCCCTCGCCTCGTCCTGGGCTTCCCGCCCGACGGGGGTGATGAGGGCGGCCGTCCGCACCTTGGTGTTCGTCATGACACTCCTGCGTCGTGGGGTCTCAAGGCTGAAGCCGTGGGGTCTCAAAGCTGAAGACGTGGGGCCTCAAAGCTGAAGCCGTGCGGTCTCAAAGCTGAAGACGGTGCGAAGCCGGTTGCCGTTGCCCCACCCGGCAGAGGCGCCCCGCCGGCCCGCTCAGCGCAGGCGGTGGCTGTTTCCGGCTCGGCAGGAACTGCACCTCGCCCTGGATTCGCCACCCCAGGGCGAGGAGGGCACCGCCCGAAAGCACTGTGCCGCCTTTCAAGGGGCTTGACCTTGACACGGTGACAAGGTTTTTGCTTGGCCGCGGGAGGTGGTTCTGATCAACACGACCGACGTGACCCCGCAGAACGCCCGCATACTCAAGGCCCTGAGCGCTGAGGACTCGTCGATCCGGCTGCGGGCGGCCCTGGCGGCCGGCTCGAACGCCGACTCCGCGTTCTTGGGGACGCTCGTCGAGCGGTGCGCGGTCGAGCCGGACTTCTTCGTACGAGACATGCTGTCCTGGGCTCTGACCCGCCTCTCGCCGGAGATCACCCTGCCCCGGATCCGCCAAGAGCTCGACTCCGAGCGCAACCAGGCCCGCAGCCAGGCGCTGCACACGCTCTCCAAGATCGGCGACCAGAACACGTGGGCCTGGATCGGCCGCGACATGCTGCGCGACGCCGACGACGAGGTCGCGCGAACCGCGTGGCGTGTCGCGGTCGTCCTCGTGCCCGAGGACGAGGACGCGGAGAAGGACCTGGTCGACGAACTGGTTCTGCAGCTGGGCCGCGGCGACCGCGGCATGCAGCTGAGCCTGAGCCGGGCCTTCGCCGACCTCGGCGACGTGAGCAGGCCCGCCCTGGAGAGGGCCGCGGAGCATCCCGATCCAGCGGTGGCCGCGCATGCCCGTGCCACCGAACTGCTCCGGCAGAACCCGGAGACCGATTTCGACACGGCCGTCGAGGAGGCCAAGCGCGTGGCCGCACTCGGTCCGGAACGAGCGGCCGCAGTTTCCGCCGCCGCGTCGGCAGGCACCAGGACCTATGAGACCGCCGAGGCGGAGACGACCGAGCCTGTGAGGGGATCGGAGGCAGCACATTGCTGATCGGCGATGTGGCCGGCCACTCCGGGGTGAGTCCCCGGATGCTCCGGCACTACGACGCCCTCGGTCTGGTGCGGCCGACGGGCCGCACCGTCGGCGGCTACCGCGAGTACTCCACCGAGGACCTCCGCCGGATCTTCCACGTGGAGAGCCTGCGATCCCTCGGGCTCTCCCTCAAACAGATCGGCCGCGCGCTGGAGGACCCGGCCTTCACGCCGTCCGCCTTGGTCAGCGATCTCATCCGGTGGACGGAGGACCGGCTGGCGCGGGAACAGGAGCTGCTCGGGCGACTCCGTGCGATCGACGCGTCGGCACCCACCGGTTGGCAGGACGTCCTGCGCATCGTCGAACTCATGCGGGACCTCAACTCGACCAACGCCGCGCGCAGGCAGCAGGCCGCCCTGGCCCGGTCGGAGGGCGTGTCGGCTTCCGCCGAGCTGCTGGCCGGGGCGGTCCTGGCCGAATCCGACCCCCACGTCGCGGGCGCCCTGCGCTGGGCGCTCGCCCGAACGGGCGGCGAAGGCGTGGCGGCGCTGCACGCCGGCGCGCACTCGGAGGACGTCGACATCCGGCGGCGCGCGGTGCTGACGATCGCCGAGATGCCCGAGGCGCCGGGTGCGAGCGCGGTGCTTGCGGACGCCCTCGGGGACCAGGACACCACGGTGCGCAGGCACGCTGCTCTCGCTCTGGGCAGGCACGGCGTGGCCGCGACCGTGCCCATCCTCGTCGACATGGTGGTCGAGGGCTGCAACGACCTGGAAGCGGCGGAGGTTCTGGGAACGCTGTCCCAGGACCCCGGGTGGGCGGACCGGATCACGACCGCGCTGGTCCACGAACTCGCCGCGCCCACCGCGGACTCAGCGACGCGGATCCGCCTCATCCAGGCGCTGGTCGAGCTCGCGGGAACCGCCGCGCGAGAGGTCCTGCGCCAACTGGCCCACGACGACGACCGCGCTGTCGCCCTCGTCGCCTCGGCCCTGGCCGGAGTCCTCCAGGAGCACTCCCTTGAGGACCGAACGGACGAGGGTTCCTGAAAGCAGGGCGCCAGGACAGTGTCACGAACACTCTTGTCACGGCACGCGTAAAGCCTGGAGGGCATCACGCTCACGCCTGGCGAGCGCGTGCAGCACGGCCTGATCACCATGCCGGTCACGGGCGGCTGCGACAAGGACATCGACGGCGAGCGTGGCTTCGGGCGTCCAGCAGTGAGCGCCCACGCTCAGAGCCAGGTCATCGAGGTGCACCGCCAATTCGACGCACGGGTTCAAAGAAGGATGTTCCGCTTCTATGCCAAGGCGCTTCACCGCAACCAACAGCGCGCGAACCAACAGGTCGAGCGGGCCTTGGCGGATGCCGACACCGAGTAGATCAGGCGGTCCGGCCGACCAAGGGCGCCATCCCACCGACGTAGGAGGGGTGGCGCCTTCGTCATCCCGCCCTCTGCCTGTTCTGGATCGCTCCCGGAGACAGCGCCGAGAAGCCGCGCAGAATTACAGACGGATGACGACGAGGGCGATGTCGTCTGGGCCGCCACCAGCGACATCGAGGCGGGCCAACAGCGCGTCGGCCAGTTGGTCAGGCGAAAGGGAGCTGTCCTTGGCCAGGGCTGTGGTCAGGCGTGCCAGGCTGGCGTAGATGTCCTCGTCACGACGCTCGATGAGGCCATCGGTGTACAACACGAGGGTGTCCCCCAGGTTGTAGGCGAGGCCGGCCTGGGGGCGGGGGACATGGTGGGGGCGGGCGCCGAGCGGGGGGTCGGTCGCCTGATCCAGCAGCTCCCAGGTCCCGTCGGGGTGGAGCAGAACGGGCGGTGGGTGTCCGGCGCAGCTGTAGACGATCAGTTTGCTGCGGGTGTCGATGAGTACCTTGACGGCGGTTGCGGCCGTTGCTCCCTCCAGGGAGCGGGCGTAAAGACCGAGGACCTCCAGGGCTTGGGCAGGGCTGGGAATAGCGCGGATGGCTGCGCTGAGGGCACTGCGGAGCATGCCCATGACGGCGGCGGCATGCAGGCCGTGGCCGACGACGTCTCCGACGGCCGCGGAGTAGCGGTCGGGGGGCAGGTCGACGACGTCGTACCAGTCGCCGCACACGTTCAGTGTTGTGGTCGCCGGTAGGTAGCGCACGGCGATGTTGCTGTGCTGGTCCAGGTCAGGGGCGGAGAGCATGGCTTCCTGCAGCGTGACGGCGACCTGTCGTTCATAGGCGTGGGCCTGGCGCAGTTCCTGGTTCAGCCGGTGTAGCGCTCGGGCCCGTCCGTATAGCTCGGCTGCTATGCCCTGCTCCTGCTCGGTGAATTCCTCGGTGGGTCGGCTGGCTCGGCCCGAGCCAGCGAAGGCGGTGACGTCCTCGGTCCATTGGACGATCCACTTCACCCTGCCGTCAGGCCCGGCAATCGGAGTGTGGATCGCGGACCACCATCGCTCCTCGAAGCCACCCGGCCGGGGCATGTCGTACCGCTGCAACACCATGGTGTCCGGCTTTCCGGTGTCCAGGACGAGGCGCAGTGACGCCTTCAGATTGCGCTGCGCTTCGTCGGGGGAACCGGTGGGGTTTTCCGGCAGGGCATCGAAGAAGTGCTTCCCGATCAACTCGTCCCTGGTCCGGCCGGTGCTCTGCACGCATGCCTGGTTGACGTAGCGAATCACCAGGTCCGTGTCCAATACCAAGTACGGACTTGGTGTGGCGTCGAAGAACGCGGCGAAATCGATGTCCACTGTCATGACGCGCTCTCCAGGGGCCGCGCGCGACTGCTGGCGCTTCCAATCTACGAGCGATCCATCGTCTGGGCTCGCCAGTGGCAGATCCGGGACGCCTACGCGGGGTCAGGTGATCAAGCTGCCGACGTGAGATACGCCCTCTTGAGGGCTGGTGGGGCGGGCTGGCAGCGCGTAAGACGCCTGGTCGTGAGGGTGATCGCTGCCCAGGTGACGTGCGCCTTCGAGTTGCCGTGGATCATGACACGACCCGCTGTAAGAGCGGCGCCTGACCTGCTACTTCTCTCGTGCTCTTGGTCCACGCCCGGTCCACACACAGTGATCCACAACTCGACAGAGCCGGATCAAGGTGAGACAGGACCCACCCAGAAGGGGTGCCCCTCAGTGAGAGGCACCCCTTCTGACCTGCAACATCTATGACCTGCGCGGAGGCGGTGGGATTTGAACCCACGGTGACATCGCTGCCACGACGGTTTTCAAGACCGTTCCCTTCGGCCGCTCGGGCACGCCTCCCCGCGCCGGCCGTGATCGGCGGCGCGGGGACAAGGGTAACGGGTCGGTGCGGGCGGGTGGGGGTCAGTTGTCGCCGACGCGGGATCCCAGGGTGACCTCGGCCGTACGCTGCTTGCCGCCGCGCTCGTAGGTGATCGTGACCTTGTCGCCGGGCTGGTGGGTCCAGATCTCGCCGATCAGGGTGGGGCCGGAGTCGATGACCCGGTCGTCGAGCTTGATGATGACGTCGCCCGGCTTGAGGCCCGCCTTCGCGGCCGGGCCGCCCGGCTCGACCGGTGCCGCGCCGCCCGCGCCCTGGTCGGTGATCTGCGCGCCGTCGGAGCTGTCGTCCAGGGAGACGGACGCGCCGATCTTCGCGTAGACCGGCTTACCGTTCTTGATCAGCTCCTGGGCGACGTACTTGGCCTGGTTGATCGGGATGGCGAAACCCAGGCCGATCGAGCCCGACTGCCCCGTGCCGAAGCCGCCGTTGCCGGTGGACTGGATCGCGGAGTTGATGCCGATGACGTTGCCCCGCGCGTCCAGCAGCGGACCGCCGGAGTTGCCCGGGTTGATCGAGGCGTCGGTCTGCAGGGCGCTCATGTACGACGCCTGGCTGCCGCTGCCGTCGCTGGAGGCCACGGGGCGGTTCTTGGCGCTGATGATGCCCGTCGTCACCGTGTCGGACAGGCCGAACGGGGCGCCGATCGCGATGGTCGAGTCGCCGACGGCCACCTTGTCCGAGTCGCCGAGGGTGAGCGGCTTCAGGTCGGAGGGAGCGTCCTTGAGCTTGATGACCGCCACGTCGTAGCCCTGCGCGTGACCGACCACCTCGGCGTCGTACTTCTTGCCGGTCGGGAAGGTCGCCGTGAGCTTGCCGCCGTCCACCGCGTCCGCCACCACGTGATTGTTGGTGACGATGTGGCCCTGCTTGTCGAAGACGAAGCCCGTGCCGGTGCCGCCCTCGCCGCTGGTGCTCTCGGCCTCGATCGTGACCGTGCTCGGCAGCGCCTTGGCGGCGACACCCGCGGTCGTGCCCGGGTCGCGTTTGACGTCACCGCCGTTCGCGGAGGCCGAGACCGTCGTCGAGCCGGTGCTCTCGTCGTTGTCCCTCGCCAGCACGTAGCCGAGCCCGCCGCCGAGGCCGCCCGCCACCAGGGCGGCCACCAGGACCGCGGCGACGAGACCGCCGCGCCCGCGGCCGGACTTCGGCGCCGGCTGCTGGTACGACGAACCCCAGCCGCCCGGGCCGGACCCGGAACCGCCGTCGCCGTAGGGAGCGGTCGGCGGCGGGGGCGGGGGCCAGGACGGGTCGGGGGCGGAAGAGGAGGCGCCGGGGTGAGGTGCGTCACCGGATGCGCCCGGCCCCTGAGGGGCCTGCCCCTGGGCGTCCTGCCCGTACGGCCCCTGGGGAGCCTGTGCCTGGGGCGCCGGAGCAGCGGGAGCGTCCACCGGCACGGGGGGTGCGGACGGGGCGGGGGGTACCGCGGTGCCCTCGTTCTCGGTGCTCACAGCTTCTCTCCTAGATCCACGGCTGTTGTCCGGGTCGCACTCGGTCACGCTTTTTCACACCGGTCGACGGGTCCGGTGCGATGCAGCTGTGCTTGTCCCTTTGTATGCCGTCAGCTTTTCCCACCGGCCGTCAGAGCACCATAAGCGGTGCCTGTGCGTCCGCGGCCATTCTTTATATAGGTCATTACTGGCGAAAAGGATGCAATCCCAATGCCTCCGTCCGGACCGGCGTATCCGTCGAGTCCGTCCGACCGGACGCGTACCCGCACTCGGTGGCACCATGACGCGGTGACCCACGCACGACAGCACGTGACTCAAGTCGTCGCCCACCGCGGAGCCTCCGAGGATGCCCCGGAACACACCCTGGCCGCGTACACCAAGGCGATCGAGGACGGCGCGGACGCCCTCGAATGCGATGTGCGCCTCACCGCCGACGGCCACCTGGTGTGCGTGCACGACCGCCGGATCAACCGTACGTCCAACGGTCGCGGAGCGGTCTCCGCTCTGGAGCTCTCCGACCTCGCCGCCCTGGACTTCGGCTCCTGGAAGACGGGCGAGGCCTGGAAGGGGCGCGACGAGGAACCCGACTGGGAGCACCGCCCGGAGGACCGCGAGGCGACTTCCGTCCTCACCCTGGAGCGGCTGCTGGAACTCGTCGCCGATGCCGGGCGCCGCGTGGAACTGGCCATCGAGACCAAACACCCCACCCGCTGGGCGGGCCAGGTCGAGGACCGGCTGCTGGTCCTGCTGAAGCGGTTCGGCCTGGACGCCCCGGCCTCCGCGGACGAGTCCCAGGTGCGGGTCATGAGCTTCTCGGCCCGTTCGCTGCACCGCGTGCGTGCCGCCTCGCCGACCCTTCCGACGGTCTATCTGACGCAGTTCCTCTCACCCAGGCTGCGCGACGGACGGCTGCCCCCGGGCGTACGGATCGCGGGCCCCTCCATCCGGATCGTGCGCAACCACCCCACGTACATCGAGCGCCTGAAGACGGCCGGCCACCAGGTGCACGTGTGGACCGTGAACGAGCCCGCGGACGTGGATCACTGCGTGGGACTGGGCGTCGACGCCATCATCACCAACCGCCCGCGCGCGGTGCTGGACCAGCTCGGCCGCTGACGCACACCGTCGACCGGCGTCGGTGGCGGCGGCAGCAGCGCGGCCTGAACCTCTCAAGTCACACCAGACCCACGCACACCTCTTGACCCCGTGCCCCGACGGACGGGATCCTCCCATCTCGGCCACACCGACGGTTTCCAGCCAGGTGATTACAGGGAGTGCTCCGGCGCGTTCGATCCGTATTCGGTCGTGGTGAATGCGTCATGGGACGTGGATTGGCCGGTTTCCGGTACAGGCCAATGGGGCATCCACACCGTGGCGTGGGGCGAAGGAGGTCTCGGGGGTGGCGTTGGTGGTGGCACAGGAGGTGCCCACGTCGTCGAGCATGGCCGTTCCCCATGGCCCTGCGGGCGTGGGGAAAGCGAGACACCGGATGCGTACGCAGTTGCGCGGAGGTGGAGTCGCGGAATCGGTCATCGACGACGCCGTACTGATCCTTTCCGAACTCTTGAGCAACGCGTGCAAGCACGGCAGGCCCTTGGGCGACGCGCTGTCCGGTGACGGAGACGTCCGTGCCGCCTGGCGCGTGGACCCGGCCGGCCGGCTCATCGTCGAGGTCACGGACGGCGGCGGCCCGACCCGCCCCGCCCCCGCGACCCCGTCGGTCACGGCGCACGGCGGCCGCGGGCTGAACATCATCACCGCGCTCGCCGACGACTGGGGCGTACGCGACGACATCCGCGGCGAGGTCACCGTGTGGGTCATCGTCCACGGGGACGTCCACGACCCTGACGCGGGCCACCGCCGCGACGACTTCGCCACGCGGGTCGCCGCCCCCGCGGTCTCCCGGATACCCGGGCTGGACTTCGCGGACGCCTTCGACGACATGGACTGACGCGCACACCGGCAAGGACCGACGCGCACGCCGGCAAGGACTGAGCGTGTACGACGCCCGGGGCCGAGCGCGTACGCCGCGCCGGAAAGGCGTTGTCCACAGGGCCCGGTGACCCGGCGCACGAACGGCTAGGCTCGCGACCGTACGAGACGAGCCGTAACCGGGAGACCCATCGATGGCCAAGAAGCGACCCCAGACGAAGGCCAAGCGCCCGCAGACCACGGGCGGGGCCCGCACCGCAGGTGCTGATGGAGACGTTCCGGTCGTCGGCGCCCGTGAACCCTGCCCCTGTGGCAGCGGCCGCCGCTACAAGGCCTGTCACGGCCGGGCCGCCTCCCACGCCGCGACCGAGCTGGTGCACCGCCCCTTCGAGGGCCTGCCCGGCGAGTGCGACTGGGTGGCCCTGCGCGAACTGGTGCCGGCGGCCACGGTCGAGCTGACCCTCAAGGACGGCCTGCCCGAGGGCGTCCCCGCGGTCACGCTCGCCACGGTCCTGCCGATGGCCTGGCCCGCCCTGCGCCGCGACGACGGCTCGGTCCTGATCGGCCTGCAGAACGACACCTCCTCCGGCGACATCAGCCGCGACCTCGCCGACACGCTCCAGCGCGCCCTGGAAGCCCAGCCCGGCACGCCCGTCCAGGGCCGCCGCGCCCCGGCCGACAGCCCGCGGCTGCAGGATCTGCTCGACCCCGAGGGCGCCTTCGAGCCAGAAGTGCACAGCGGCTTCGAGTTCTGGGTGCCGGACCCGGAGAACGCCACGCCCGACGTGACCGCCTCCCTGGAGCGGGCCAACGCCGCGGCCATCCCGACCGTCAAGCTCCAGGGCGTGGACGCCGCGTACTGGTGCGAGACGCCGGAGAAGAACCACCTGCGGTGGGTCATGCCGCACGCCGAGGAGCTGCTTCTGGACGCCCTCGCGCGGCTGCACGCCGCGGGCCGCTCCAGCCTCGGGGAGGGCACCCGCCTGGTGGGCTCCTTCCGCGCTCACGGGCTCACGGTGCCGGTCTGGGACCTGCCGAGCGGGGTCACGGCCGAGGATGTGGAGAAGCCGGCGGCGGAGTTCGCCGAGCGCCTCGCCGCCGCTCTGGCGACGGACGCGCCGCTCACCGCGGAGGAGCGCCGCGCCCGCGGCGGTCTCACCAACCGGCAGGTCACGCTCAGCTGACCCCGCCCCGGCGCCCGGCCGGCCGGTCCACCGGCGGGCCGGGTCGTCGCGTCCGAAAGGACCACAACTCCCGTCGCGGACAAGCCAGTCGGTGACCGGAAAGGCGAGTTCGAATTTGCGAACCGCCGATCTCTTGTTACCGTTCCTGTAGCCCGGTTGCTGGTGCATCCCCCGTCGCCAGCAACCGGGTCTTTTCGTCTCCGCTTCCGTTCACGGAACGCAGCAGCTCCTCAACTACCCGTTTTCTAGGGCTAGTTGCTCCCCGAGCGCAGCAGCAGCGGGCCCCGCCCGCCCCGCTCGGCGAACTCCGCGACAGCCGTGTACGCCGCCGGATTCCCGCGCGCCGGCTCCCGGGGCGTCTCACACGTCCCCGGCTCGTCCTCCGCCCTCACGGCGCACGTCATCCGCACGCTCCGGTCGCCAGGACCCATCAGGCTCAGTACGACGTCCAGCGCCTCGCCCGTCGCGTTGCGGTAGTAGGTCCGCGCCCAGGTCTCGGCACCCTGCGTCACCACACAGGTCTGGGCCTCGATGCCGTCGGGCGAGGAGAGTCCGGGGCCGCAGCGCACGGCGGGCGACAGACCCGGGCCGAGTGCGGGACGGCCGGGTACGGGCGCCCCTGGCGCCTTGCCGTCGGCGGGCGGGGAGGGACGCAGGGCACCGGAACCGGACACACGGGAGTCGGCACCCACCGGCCCCGCCGTGCCCTTGAACCCCGAGGACCCTACGGAGCCCTTGGAACCCGTGGAGCCCACAGCGCCCTTGGAACCCATGGGCCCCACGGACCCCGCGGACGCCACCGCCAGTGGCAGTGCGGCCGCGCACGCCGCCACGACGCCCGCGAGGGCGAACAGTCTGGTCTTTCGGAGATCCCGGGAGCGGCCCCGGGCATGACGCCGCATGGTTCCGGAACTTAACGTGCCGGGGCGGGCGCCGGGCTCGGCGCGCCCGACAGCCCTACAACTCGGGCGCGCTCACACCCGTACGAGTGAGGGCCTCGACCACGGCGTCCACCACGGCCTCGACATCGGGCACCCACGGCGAGGCGGAGCCGGGCAGCGGCGCGCGCTCCCAGCGGATCTCGCCCTGGCCCGTCTCGGACGGGGGCAGGGCCCGGTAGCCGCCCTCGCTGTGGAAGCGGAGGGAGCCGGGCACGAAGTCCTTGGTGTAGAGCAGTTCGCCGAGCTGCTCCATGGAGTACGGCTTGACGAGGATCGCCCAGCGGGCGGAGGAAGCGACGACCGGGCCGAGCCGCATGCCCATCTGGTCGAGCGCCTTGAGGGCCCGGGCGGCCGGCAGGGCCGGCAGCGACACCGCGCAGGGCGCGTGGCCGCCCGTGGCCAGGACGATCGGCGCCGTCGGCCGGTTGCCCCACCACCAGCGCACCATGCGTTCGTCGGTGGTGGCCGCGAGGAGGCCGGGGTCGAAGGGGTGGGCGCCGGGCACCGTGCAGTCGGGGTCGGGGC
This sequence comes from Streptomyces collinus, assembly GCF_031348265.1. Classification (NCBI taxonomy): domain Bacteria; kingdom Bacillati; phylum Actinomycetota; class Actinomycetes; order Kitasatosporales; family Streptomycetaceae; genus Streptomyces; species Streptomyces collinus. The sequence goes on from NZ_CP133771.1 coordinate 4,343,230, forward strand.
AGCTGCAGCGGGAGTGCCCCTGCGAATCCGCCGCCACGCCCGGGAGTACGGGCCACTGCCATTCCGTCGCGTAGGTCAGGGCCGCGCCGATCAGCTCAGGCCTCCCGTCGCTGCCCTGGGACAGGAGCCTGCGTCGCCTTCCGAGGATCTCGCGCATGAGCGCTCGTTCCTTTCCGTTGCACGCCTGGCAACACCGTGGTCCACATCACATCATGTGTCGATCACTTCACTGTGCGTACCTGTTGGCGCATCACACCCCTGCTGAAAGCAGGGGGAACCCCTATGGGTCGAGCTTCGGGCTGCCTCCGCGGCCGTCCCGCCCATACTGCGTCTGTCGAAAGCACGGGCGTGGCGTAGGGGTGGCGAAGTATGGCGTTTGCCGTCGCGCGTATTTCTCTCCGCCTCCGCCACGGGAGGATGGGGCACGGTCGTCGGTGGATAGGACGCCCGGTTCCGTCACCAGGTTCCGGGTGGTTCCCAACCACCCCTGGCCTTCACCGAGTACGTACCCATCACGACCGTTGTGACGCTCCGTCGAGCAAGCCCAGTCGACCGCAATAAGCCGTCCCCTGAGGCAGTTTTAAGCCAACTTTGCATTTCCGCAAGAGGAAGGGGAGTTGTTCTCTCGGTCCTCATGGACACCAGGAATCCCGGCAGGACAATGCTGGACATCTCCTCACGAGTGCGTGTACATGTGGAGACACTGCTAGCGACGCAGAATGACATGGGGGTTTGCGATGCTTTTGAGCAGTACGTACCGGTTGGAAGGCCGGACGCCATGAACGCTCCGCACCCTCCGAAAGTGGCTGGAATCGATTCAACGGTTCCGGCGCCCGCACACACTGTCGCGCCCGTCGCGGCGGGTGCGTCCCCGGCCGCTCCGGCGAACCCCCCGACCCCTGCCGGCGCGGTGCTCCAGGACCGCCTCGCCGGCTGGGTCTCCGACCTCACCACCCTGCACGAACTCACCGAACGCCTGGCCCGCACGGCCGCGCTCGACGAGGCACTCCAGGAACTGCTGCGGGCCGGCGCCGCCCTGGTGGGCGCTCGGCGCGGCCTCGCCGTACTGGAACCGGGCGACGGACTCGGCCCGGACACCACCACCGGCCTGGGCCTCGCACGCGCCGACCTCGGCCACATCGAGACGGTGCCCCGCAGCGCCCTGTCCTACGGCCGGATCCTCGACGGGCTGACCGGCGGCGAGGGCGGCATCGCCGAACCGGACCTGTTCGCCGTGGAGGGGCTCGACCCCCGTCACCGCGAGGTCGCGGCCCGCCTCGGCTACGCCGCCAGCTACGCCCTCCCCCTCACCACCGACACCGCGGGCCGCCTCGGCGTCGCCGTATGGCTCTACGACGAGCCCGCCGAACCGGGCGAGCGGCAGCGCCATCTCGCCGGCCTCTACGCGCGGTACGCCGCCGAGCACCTGGCCCGCCTCCTCGAACTGGAACGCACCCGCACATCGATGGCGACGATGTCCGACGAGCTGCTGCCCGCCCGGCTGCCCCGGGTCGCCGGCGTCCAGCTCGCCGCCCGGCACCGCACCGGCCCGCGCGGCGGCGGCGACTGGTACGACGCGCTGCCGCTGCCCGAAGCGGCCCTCGGCCTCGCCGTCGGATCCGTCACCGGGTCGGGCCCGAGCGCGGTCGCGGCGATGGGGCGGCTGCGGGCGTCGCTGCGCGCCTACGCCGTGATGGAGGGGGAGGACCCGGTCGCCGTCCTGTCCGACCTGGAGCTGCTGCTGCGGCTGACCGAACCGGCCCGCTCGGCCACGGCCCTGTTCGGCTACTGCGAACCGGCCGCGCGCAAGATCACGCTGGCCGGTGCCGGGCACAGCCCGCCGCTGCTGATCGGACAGCGCCGTACCGAGTTCGTGGAGACGTCCGTCTCGGCCCCGCTCGGCATGCTCGCCTGCTGGGAGGCGCCCAGCGTGGAGATCCTCGCCGAGCCCGGAGAGACGGTTCTGCTCTACACCGACGGGCTGCTGCACCGCACGGGCGAGGCCACGGACCGCGCCTTCGCCCGGCTGCACGCGGCCGCGGCCGCAGTGCCCCGGGCCCTGCGCGGTGACCCCGGCGCGATCGCCGACCACGTCCTGCGGAGCGTGCTGCCGGACGGGCTGGACGCCGCGGAGGGTGCGGAGGACGTGGTCCTGCTGGCGGTCCGGTTCGAGTAACGCTCCTCGTCATCGCCCCGGGGCCGCTTCCGCGCGGCCGTACAGTGGACGGTGGTCCAGTGCCGTACCGAGGAGGATGACCGTGGCCGAGGAGCTCACACCGGCGACCCCGGACGAGAGCGAAGAGCCGATCAAGCAGCGGAAGAACGGACTGTACCCGGGCGTGTCCGACGAGCTTGCCGAGAACATGAAGAGCGGCTGGGCCGACACCGAGCTGCGCGACCTCGAGCCCATCGCCCAGGCCGCCGAGACCGCCGCCCGCCGGGCCGCGCTCTCAGCGCGCTTCCCGGGCGAGCGTCTGGTGATCCCCGCGGGCAACCTGAAGACCCGCTCGAACGACACCGAGTACGCCTTCCGCGCCTCCGTCGAGTACGCCTACCTCACCGGTAACCAGACCGAGGACGGCGTCCTCGTCCTGGAGCCCACGGCCGAGGGCCACGAGGCGACGATCTACCTCCTGCCGCGTTCCGACCGGGAGAACGGCGAGTTCTGGCTGGACGGCCAGGGCGAGCTGTGGGTCGGCCGCCGGCACTCCCTCACCGAGGCCGGGACGCTGTACGGCATCCCCGCCTCCGACGTGCGCGAGCTGGCCGGGGCCCTGCGCGAGGCCAACGGGCCGGTGCGGGTCGTGCGCGGTTACGACGCCGGCATCGAGGCGGCCCTGACCGACAAGGTCACCGCCGAGCGGGACGAGGAGCTGCGGGTCTTCCTCTCCGAGGCGCGCCTGGTCAAGGACGAGTTCGAGATCGGCGAGCTGCAGAAGGCCGTCGACTCGACCGTGCGCGGCTTCGAGGACGTGGTGAAGGTCCTCGACAAGGCGGAGGCGACCTCCGAGCGGTACATCGAGGGCACGTTCTTCCTCCGCGCGCGCGTGGAGGGCAACGACGTCGGCTACGGCACGATCGCCGCGGCCGGACCGCACGCCTGCACGCTGCACTGGGTGCGCAACGACGGGGCCGTGCGCTCCGGCGAGCTGCTGCTGCTCGACGCGGGCGTGGAGACGCACACGTACTACACGGCCGACGTCACGCGCACGCTGCCGGTCAACGGGCGGTTCGACGAGATCCAGCGCAAGATCTACGACGCCGTGTACGAGGCCCAGGAGGCCGGGATCGCGGCGGTGAAGCCGGGCGCGAAGTATCGCGACTTCCACGACGCCGCCCAGCGGGTGCTGGCCGAGAAGCTCGTCGAGTGGGGGCTCGTCGAGGGGCCGGTGGAGCGGGTGCTGGAGCTCGGGCTGCAGCGGCGCTGGACGCTGCACGGGACCGGGCACATGCTCGGCATGGACGTGCACGACTGCGCTGCCGCGCGGGTCGAGGCGTACGTCGACGGCACGCTGGAGCCGGGGATGTGTCTCACCGTCGAGCCCGGGCTGTATTTCCAGGCCGATGACCTGACCGTGCCGGAGGAGTACCGGGGTATCGGGGTGCGGATCGAGGACGACATCCTCGTGACGGAGGACGGGAACCGGAATCTGAGTGCGGCGCTGCCTCGCCGGTCGGATGAGGTCGAGGCCTGGATGGCGTCGCTCAAGGGCTGAGTTCCGGGTGCGGGTGCACGGGGACTGGTCGCGCAGTTCCCCGTGCCCCTATGGCATCCGGTGCACGGGGGCCGGTCGCGCAGTTCCCCGCGCCCCTATGGCATCCAGGAACAGCGTGCCCGCGAGCAGAGGGGCGCTGCCCCTGGGGCCCCAGCCGCGCGCCTGAAGGTCTGCGTCCAGGGCTGACAGCGCCGCTGCCCCCGGCTCCGTCGCCGTACCGCCCGCTTCCAGCACCCCGCGCGCTCCCGCCTGGACGTGGCGTAGCCCCATGGGGCCCGCCGTGTAGAGCAGTTCCGTGTCCTGGAGCGTGGACATCACCGTGAGCAGGGCGTTCAGGCGGGCCTGGGGCTCGGTGGCGCCCTGGGCGCGGGCCTCGACGAGGGCGGTCAGGGCGCGGCGGACGTGCGGGAATCCCGCCCTGGCCTCTCCCCTCGCGCCGGCCGCGCCGTAGCGGGCCGACACCGTGGAGCCGCGCGAGGGGCGGCGCGGGGCGCGGCGGTCGGGGTGGGACGCCAGCTGTCTGGCCAGGGCCGTGGTGTCGGCCGGTCCGGCTCCCGGTCGCAGTGCCGCGGCCGCCACCAGCAGACCGAGCGTCCACAGGGCGCCTCGATGGCCGCCGCCCGTCAGCGCCACCGTGTGTTCCGTGGAGCGGCCGATCGCGCCCAGGTCCGCCCGGAGCCGGGCGCCGGGTTCGCCGGTGCGGCGGGCCGTGGCGGCCATCGCCGTGAGGCCGGGCAGCAGTGCCCGGGCCGACCAGCGCAGGGCGCTGTGGTCCCGGCGGGTGGCCCGGGCCGTCAGGTCCCGCGGGTCGGGCAGGCCCGGCTTGGGCGCCAAAGCCAGCTGGCCGATCAGGGCGTCGACGGCGGCCCGGGCCAGGGCCTCGTCCTCGGGGTCGTTGCCGTGCTGTGTTCCCGTCATGGCACCCGGAATGTAGGGGCCTGACCCGTCAGGGGCATGAGGCCCGGCTGTGAGTCCCCTGTGCAGGAGCCCCGGCGGGCGTCCGACCGGTCGGTCAAGAAACAGCAGGTCAGCGGTAGTTGACGTATGAGATCATGGCCGACCTTGCCGGGCCGACTCGGGGAACGGGCGCGATCACCATGAAGAACGAATCGACGGCGCTGACCATGCAGGACGCCATCCTCACCCTGCAGAAGTACTGGAGCGACAACGGCTGCATGATCACGCAGCCGCTGAACACCGAGGTCGGAGCCGGTACGGCCAACCCGGCCACGGCGCTGCGGGTGCTCGGTCCCGAGCCGTGGAGCGTCGCCTACGTGGAGCCGAGCGTGCGGCCGGACGACTCGCGCTACGGCGAGAACCCCAACCGGCTCCAGACCCACACCCAGTTCCAGGTGATCCTCAAGCCCGACCCGGGCAACCCGCAGGAGCTCTACCTGGGCAGCCTGCGCGCCCTGGGTGTCGACCTGAACGCGCACGACGTGCGGTTCGTCGAGGACAACTGGGCCTCGCCCGCCCTCGGCGCCTGGGGTCTGGGCTGGGAGGTCTGGCTGGACGGCATGGAGATCACCCAGTTCACCTACTTCCAGCAGGTCGGCGGCGTCGCCTTGGACCCGGTGTCGGTGGAGATCACGTACGGCCTCGAACGCATCCTGATGAACCTTCAGGGCGTGTCCCACTTCAAGGACATCGCGTACGCGCCGGGCATCACCTACGGCGAGGTGTTCGGGCAGAACGAGTACGAGATGAGCCGCTACTACCTCGACGACGCCGACATCGACACCAACCACCGGCTGTTCGAGTCGTACGCGGCCGAGGCCCGGCGCCTGCTGGACCTGGAACTGCCCGTCCCCGCGTACACCTACGTGCTGAAGTGCAGCCACACCTTCAACGTGCTCGACGCGCGCGGCGCGATCAGCACCACCGAGCGGGCCAAGGCCTTCTCCCTGATGCGCGGCCTGACGCACGAGACGGCCAAGCTGTGGGAGCGGCGGCGGGCCGCGCTGGAGCATCCGCTCGGGCGGGCGGCGGCGCCGGCTCCGGCCGAGCGGGCCATGCTCCCCAAGGTGCCCGGCGCCGAGACGCTGCTGTTCGAGATCGGCGTGGAGGAACTGCCCTACGCCGACGTCCCCGCCACCACGGAAGCGGTGCGCGAGTCGGTCACCGCGAAGCTCGCCGCGACCCGGCTGGGGCACGGCGCGATCACCGTGATGGCCACGCCCCGCCGGATCGTGATCACGGTCGACGGGGTGCAGCCGCGCGAGCGGGACACCATGAAGACCGTGCGGGGGCCCAAGGTCGCCGCCGCCTTCAAGGACGGCGCCCCCACCGCCGCGTTGCAGGGCTTCGCCCGCAGCCAGGGCGCCGAACCGACGGACGTGCGGATCGTCGAGGTCAACGGGGTCGAGTACGTGGCCCTGACCCGGCACGAGGAGGGCCGGCCGGCCGTCGAGGTGCTCAGCGACCTGCTGGCCGAGGTCGTCTCCGGGCTGCGGGCCGGGCGCAACATGCGCTGGAGCGATCCCGGCCTGTCGTTCTCGCGTCCCGTGCGCTGGCTGCTCGCGCTGCTGGGCCGTACTCCCCTGCCCGTGGTGGTCTCCTCCCTCTCCGCGGGCGACACGACGCGGGTGCAGCGGCAGGCCCCCTACCCGGAGGTCCGGGTGACCTCCGCCGAGGGCTACCCCCACTTCCTGCACATGCACGGCATCCTGCTCGACCGGGACGCCCGGCGCGGCGCGGTCGTGCGCGGGGCCCTGGAGGCCGCCGCCGAGGTGGGCGGGCGCATCGACGTGGAGGGCCAGGCCGGGCTGATCGACGAGATCACCGACATCCTGGAGTTCCCGTACGCCGTGCGGGGCTCGTTCGACGAGCGCTACCTGGAACTGCCCGCGAGCGTACTGACCACCGTGATGCGCAAGCACCAGCGCTATCTGCCGGTGCTGGACGGCGAGCGGCTCATGCCGCACTTCGTGACCTTCGCCAACGCCCTGTGCGACGACGACGTGGTGCGGGCCGGTAACGAGGCGGTGCTGCGGGCCCGTTACGAGGACGCCGCGTTCTTCTGGCGGGCGGACCTGAAGGTGGCGCCGGAGGAGTTCCGGCGGCGGCTGGACAAGCTGACCTTCGAGGACCGCCTCGGCACGGTCGCCGACCGCGCGGTCCGGCTCGCCTCCCTCGCCCAGGACCTGGCCGGACGGGCCGGGCTCCCGGAGGAGTCGGTGGAGGTCGTACGGCGGGCCGGTGCGCTGGCCAAGTTCGATCTGGCGTCGCAGATGGTGATCGAGTTCTCCGGGCTGGCCGGGGTCATGGCCGAGGAGTACGCCCGCCGGGCCGGCGAGTCCCCGGAGGTCGCCCGTGCGCTGGCCGAGATGGAGCTGCCCCGGTCCGCCGGTGGCGCCCTGCCCGCCGGGGACGCGGGGGCCGTGCTGTCCCTCGCCGACCGGTTCGACCTGGTGACGGGCATGTTCCTGATCGGCGCCGCACCGACCGGGAGCTCCGACCCGTACGGGGTGCGGCGGGCCGCGATCGGGCTGCTCAACGTATTGCGGAGCCTGCCCGCCGTGGCCGGGGTGCGGGTGAGCGAAGGGCTGCGCGCGGCGGCCGTACGGTACGCCGCACAGGGCGTCGAGGTGCCCGCCGAGCGGGTCGCCGAGGCCGCCGAGCTCATCACGCGGCGCTATGAGCAGCAGCTCACCGACGCCGGGCACGAGCACCGGCTCGTGCAGGCCGTCCTGGTGTGGGCCGACCGGCCCGCCCACGGCGATCGCACGCTGGCCACGCTGGAGCGGCACATCGGCAGCGATGCGTTCGAGGCGCTCGCCGCCGCCTTCCAGAGGGTGGTGCGCATCCTGCCCGAGGACGGTGTCGAGGCGGCGGACGCGTCCCTGCTGACCGCGCCCGCGGAACTGCGTCTCGCCGAGAGCGCACAGGCCGTACGGCAGGCGCTGCAGGGCCGGGAGGACGACCTCGGAGCGCTGATCGAGGTCTCCGCCCCGCTGGTCGACGCGATCGGGGCCTTCTTCGACGAGGTGCTGGTGATGGACCCCGACCCGGCGGTCCGGGCGGCGCGGCTGGCGCTGCTGACGGAGGTGGCGGGGCTGGCGCGTACGACGCTGGACTGGGGCGCGCTGTAATACGCTCACCCGGTCACGGGCGATGATCCTCGTGGCCGGTAGCGGGCGGTGATCCTCAGGGGCGGTAGCAGCCGGCGCTTCTCGCAGCCGGTCACCCGCGTGCTTCGAACAACCGGTCACACGCGGTGCTTCGAGCAGCCGGTCACAGGCGGTGTTTCACGTGAAACACCGCCCCGCCGGGAAGGTCAGACAGCCATCAGCGGTGCGTCGGAACGCCACTTCAGGACCTTGTCGAAGCTCACCACGGCTCCGCCCCGGCCCGGCTTGTTGCCGATGTGGACGTGATCGGCGAGCTCCTCGATGAGACACAGCCCCCTGCCGTTCTCCGCGTCGGAGTGCGCGGGGCGGATCGGCGGACGGGACCGCCCGGCGGAAGCCGTGGGGAACCCCGGGCCCGCGTCGGCGACCTCGATCCGGCACTTCTCGCCGTCGAGATACGCGGTGACCCGGTACGCCTCCGAACCGGGGCCACGCCCCGTGTCCCCGCCGTGCTCCACGGCGTTCGCGCACGCCTCGCTCAGGGCGACGGAGAGGTCGTAGGAGATGTCGGGGTCGACGCCCGCGGTCTCCATCGTGCCGATCAGCAGGCGGCGGGCGAGCGGCACGCTCGCAGCTTCGCGCCGCAGATGGAGTGACCACCAGATGCTCATGCTCCAGCCTCCTGGCTGCGGCTCGACATACCGTTACGTATTGCCCTCAGCGCCTGTGTGTAAGCGTGAAGTTGACGTGACGCCGCCCATACGGCGGATGCGCGCTGGTCCTGATCGGTGTATGTGGGGGCAGACATCGGCGCATCTGGGAGCGTCTGGGGCCAGAGCATGACGTTCCGGTCGTAGGGCATCTTGTGGACCTGCCGCACGGGGCCTGCGGGCCCAGTGCGATGATGAGCCCGCCATGACTGCCCCCCACGCGCGCGCGACGCGCTCCGGACACACGCTCCGGATCCTGCGGGCCGCGGTGTTCGCCGCGGTCTGCGTCGTGCTGGCCGGGGCAGGTCACGCGCTCGCCTCCTGCGAGGGCATTCCGCTGTGGACGCTGGGCGCCGGATTCCTCGGGGTGGTCGCGGTAGCGGCTCCGCTCGCCGGGCGCGTGCGCTCACTGGCGGGAATCACCGGGATGCTCGCGGTCGGCCAGACGGTGCTGCACACGCTGTTCGGCCTCGGCCAGCACGGTACGGCCGCCGTCACGTCCTCGGCGCCGGCGGGCGGAGGCGACGCAGCGCTCGTCCAGCAGGCCGCGCGGTTCGTGTGCGGCGCGACGGCGGCGGCGATCAGCCCCGCGCAGGCCCACAGGATCCTCACCGAAGCCCGGGTCCAGCCGTCTCCGGGGGCGCACACGCATCTGCCCGCGGACTCCCTGTCCGAGTCGGCCTCACTGTGGCCGTCCCTGCCGATGCTGCTCGGTCACGTGCTTGCGGCGCTCGCCGCCGGCTGGCTGCTGCGCCACGGCGATCTGGCGCTGCTGCGGCTCACCGAACTGTCGGCGCAGGGAGTCGCCGAGGGGGCGCTCATGCGCTCCCTCCGGGCCGCTCTCGCGCTGATACGCGCCCTGCGCGCCGGGCTCCCGGGAGCTCCGGAGGCCCGCCCGCGCCCGGCGTGCGCCACGCGGCCCGCGCCTGCGATGCCCCGCACCCTGGCACTCCAGCACTCGGTGATCCGGCGCGGCCCGCCGACCACGACGGCTTCCGCAGCCGCATGCGCCCTCGCCGCCTGACGCGACGCGACCACCACCACTCCGCTCCCGCGGAGGAGGGGCCGCCGTCGTGCGGCACGCGCGTGTGCACGCACCCCTCCTTCCACATCCAGACCGAATCACAGCGGAGTGCTCCTTCCATGAAGGCTTCCCGTATCGCCGCGGCCGGTGCCGCCGCCGGTATCGCCGTCCTCGCCCTGTCCGCCCCGGCCTTCGCGCACGTCACCGTGCAGCCCGAGGGCACGGCCGCCAAGGGCGGCTACGCGGTCGTGAACTTCAAGGTCCCCAACGAGCGTGACGACGCCTCGACCACCAAGCTCGAGGTCAACTTCCCGACCGACCACCCGCTGGCCTCCGTCATGCCGGAGCCCCTGCCCGGCTGGAAGATCGAGGTCACCAAGTCCAGGCTGGACAAGCCGCTGGAGATGCACGGCGAGAAGATCACCGAGGCCGTCACCAAGGTCACCTGGACCGCCGACGGCAAGGGCATCGAGCCCGGCTACTTCGAGAAGTTCCCGCTCTCCGTCGGCCAGCTGCCCGAGGACACCGACCAGCTGGTCTTCAAGGCCCTGCAGACGTACTCCAACAAGGAGGTCGTCCGCTGGATCGAGGTGCCGCAGAAGGGCAAGGAGGAGCCCGACAACCCGGCCCCGGTGCTGGAGCTGTCCGCGGCCTCCGAGGACGGGCACCACGGCTCGGCGGCCGACGAGGACTCCGACGCCAAGTCGGCCGAGAAGGCCTCCGCGCACACCGCCGCCTCCGACTCCGCCTCCTCCGACGGCACCGACACCACCGCCCGCGTCCTGGGCATCGTCGGCATCGTGGTCGGCGCGGCCGGTGTCGCCTACGGCGTACTCGCCGGGCGTCGGCGCACCACCGCCTGAGGCTGCTTCCGTTGACGGCGCGCGCCGGATCCCGCCCCCGGGCGGGAGCACCCCGGCGCGCGCCGGGTCACCGACATCTGGGACATTTTTCTATGCGCACCAAGACCTTCGCCGCGGCTGCTCTGCTCGCCGCCGCCTCCCTGACCCTGACCGCCTGCGGCAGCGGCGACGACGGCAACAAGCCCGTCGCCGTGGTGTCGGAGGAGGCCGGTACCGACAAGGCCGCCACCGTCCTCGACAAGCCGTTCGAGAAGCCGGACCTGGTCCTCACCGACACGCAAGGCAAGAAGTACGACCTCCGCAAGGAGACGGCGGGCAAGCCCACGCTGATCTACTTCGGCTACACCCACTGCCCGGACGTCTGCCCGCTGACGATGAGCAACATCGCCGTCGCCAAGAAGCAGCTGCCCAAGGCCGAGCAGGACGAGCTGCGCGTGGTGTTCGTCACCACCGACCCCAAGCGCGACACCTCGGCCGAACTCGGCAAGTGGCTCAAGGGCATCGACCCCAGCTTCGTCGGCCTCACCGGCGACTTCGCGACCATCCAGGCCGGCGCCCGCACCCTCGGCATCTCCATCGAGCCGACCAAGAAGGACAAGAACGGCAAGCTCGTCTCCGAGCACGGCACCCAGGTCATCGCGTTCTCCCCGAAGACCGACGGCGGCTATGTGCTCTACGGCGAGGACGCCAAAGTCGACGACTACACCAAGGACCTCCCCAAGATCGTCAAGGGGGAGAACCCGTGAGGCGGCGACCGGGCCCGGCGGCCCTCGTCATAGCCGGCGCACTGGCCCTGGCGGGCTGCGGCGGCGCGGACTCGGGCGACTCCGGCGACAGCGGCTCCGGGAAGGCGGAACTCTCCGTCGGCTCCGCGTACATGCCGCAGCCGGTGTCCGACGACATGGCGGCGGGCTTCCTCACGGTCACGAACAAGGGCGGTGCCGCCGACGACCTGACCTCGGTCACCAGCGACATCGCCGGGCAGGTCACCGTGCACGAGACCGTCGACGGAGCCATGCAGGAGGTCAAGAGCCTGAAGATCCCCGCGGGCGGCCGGCTGGATCTGAAGAGCGGCGGCGACCACCTGATGTTCGAGCAGCTCAAGCGCAAGCCGAAGGAAGGCCAGACGGTCTCCGTCGAGCTGCACTTCGCTCACTCCGACCCCGTGAAGGTCGAGATCCCGGTGAAGCCGGCGACCTACACCCCTGAGACCGGACACTGAGGGAGGGACCACTGTGACGCTGACCATCGCCCCCCGCGTCCGGGCACTGGTGCTGCTGCTCCTGGCCGCGGCCTGCGCACTCCTCGCCGCAGCCGGCACGGCCTCAGCGCACGCCGCGGTGACCGGCAGCGACCCCGGCCAGGGGGCGGTGGTCGACAAGGCCCCGGCCCGGATCTCGCTCACCTTCTCCGAGCAGGTCGCGATGTCCGACGACTCGCTGCGCGTGCTCGACCCCGAGGGCAAGCGCGTCGACACGGGCAAGCCCTCCAACGTCAGCGGCACGACGTACGCCGTGCCGCTGCACTCGGGACTGCCCGACGGCACCTACACCGTGGCCTACCAGGTCGTCTCGGCGGACAGCCATCCCGTCGCCGGCGCCTACACCTTCTCCATCGGCGCCCCCTCCAAGACGTCCGTATCGGTCTCCGGGCAGTCGGCCGACGACGGGGTCGTGGGCTGGCTGTACGGCTTCGGCCGCTACGTGTCGTACGCCGGGTTCATCGTGATGGCCGGCGGTGCCGCGTTCGTGCTCGCCTGCTGGCGGCGCGGTTCCGGAGTGCGGCCGGTGCAGCGGTTCGTCGTCTCCGGGTGGGTCGCGCTCACCGCGGCGACCCTCGCACTGCTGCTGCTGCGCGGCTCCTTCACCGGCTCCGGGAAGGTCGCCGACGTCTTCGACCTGTCCCTGCTCGGGCAGGTGCTCCAGACCAAGACCGGCGCGGCCCTGGTGTCCCGGCTGCTGCTGCTCGCCGCGGCGGCCCTCTTCATCGCGGTGCTGTTCGGGGCCTATGACAAGCGGGAGGACGCCCAGGAGAAGCGGGACCTGACCTTCGGGCTGTCGATCGGCGGCGTCGTCGTGGCGGCCGGGCTCGCGGCGAGCTGGGCGATGTCCGAGCACGCCTCGGTCGGCCTCCAGGCGGGCATCGCCATGCCGGTCGACGTGCTCCATCTGCTGGCCGTCGCCGCCTGGCTCGGCGGACTGGGCTCGCTCCTGGTCGCCCTGTACCGCGCGCCCGCCGACACGCCCGTCGACCGGCCCGCCGTCCGCCGCTTCTCCCAGATCGCCTTCGGCAGCGTCCTCACCCTGATCGCGACCGGCACGTACCAGTCCTGGCGCCAGCTCGGCTCCTGGTCGGCCTTCACCGACACCCGCTACGGCCAGCTCCTGCTGGCCAAGATCGGCCTTGTCGTCGTCATGGTCGGCGTCGCGTGGATCTCGCGCCGGTGGACGGGCCGGCTGGCGGAGACGGCGCCGGTGGAGGCAGTGGCGGTACGTGAGAAGGAGCGGGTCGGCGCCGGGGCGGAGCCCGCCGGTGACGTGGCCACCACGGACGCCGGCGATGGAGACGCCCCTGCCACAGCCCACTCGGACACCGACACCGACACCGACACCGACACCGACACCGACACCGACGAGCATCCAGGCAGCGAACGTGCCGCGCAGCTCGCCCGGCAGCAGGCGGCCCGGGACGCCGCACGGCAGAAGCGGATGCGGGACGCGGACCCGAACCGCTTCGGACTGCGGCGCTCCGTCCTGGCCGAGGCCGGCATCGCGGTCGTGCTGCTCGCCGTCACCACCGTGCTGACGCAGACCGAGCCGGGACGCACCGAGCAGGAGGCGAAGGCGGCCTCCTCGTCGTCCGCGTCCGCCTCGTCCGGCACGGGCGCGTCCGGAGCGCTGACCCTGAACATGCCGTTCGACACCGGCGGCGAGGACGGCAAGGGCATCGTCACGGTCGACCTCGACCCCGCGCGCGTCGGCGACAACGAGATGCACGTCTTCGTGGAGCGGCCCAACGGCCGGGCCTTCGACATCCCCGAGGTGAAGGTCGAGTTCACCCTCAAAGCCAAGGACATCGGGCCCCTGCCCGTCGTCCCCGACCACATCGCTACCGGACACTGGTCGGCGAACGGAGTGCAGATCCCCATGGCCGGCGACTGGCAGGTCGACGTGACCGTGCGGACCTCCGACATCGACGAGGTGACCGTCTCCAAGAACGCGCAGATCGGCTGAACGACCATGCCTGACCAGTCCCTTCCGAAGGCCCGTACCCCCGAGGCCACCCCGGGAGAGAGGGAAGCGTCCCTTGCCCACGAGGGCATCTCACGGCGGCGGCTGCTCGGCACCGCCGGTGCCACCGGGCTCGTCCTCGGCACTGCGGGCGCCGCCGTGGGGTACGCCGCCGCTCCCTCCGAAGCCGCGGCTCCGCTCACCTCGCTCGGTACGGACCGGGCGATGTTTCACGGGAAACATCAGCCCGGCATCACCGACGGCCTCCAGGCCCGCGGCCACGTCCTCGCCTTCGACCTGGCGGCGGGCGCCGGACGCAAGGAGGCCGCCGCCCTGCTCCGCCGCTGGTCGGAGACGGCCCGGCGGCTCATGGCCGGTGAGCCGAGCCCCCACGACGACACCGACGTGGCCCGCGACGCCGGGCCCTCGTCCCTGACGGTCACCTTCGGATTCGGCCACAGCTTCTTCGCCCGGACGGGCCTGGAGAAGCAGCGCCCCACCGCCCTGGACCCGCTGCCCGAGTTCTCCTCGGACCACCTCGACAAGAACCGCAGCAACGGCGATCTCTGGGTGCAGATCGGCGCCAATGACGCCTTGGTCGCCTTCCACGCCCTGCGCGCGATCCAGAAGGACGCGGGCCGCGCCGCCAGGGTGCGGTGGCAGATGAACGGCTTCAACCGCTCACCGGGCGCCACCTCCCACCCCATGACGGCCCGCAACCTGATGGGCCAGATCGACGGCACCCGCAATCCCAAGCCGGGCGAGGCCGATTTCGACCAGCGCATCTTCGTCCCCGAGAAGGGCGAACCGGCCTGGATGGCGAACGGCTCCTACGCCGTCGTACGCCGGATCCGCATGCTCCTCGACGACTGGGAGAAGCTCTCCGCCAGGGCGCAGGAGGACGTGATCGGGCGCCGCAAGTCCGACGGTGCGGCGCTGTCCGGGGGCACCGAGGCGACCGCGATGGACCTGGAGAAGACGGACGCCAAGGGCAACCTCGTCGTCCCGATCAACGCCCACGCCCGCATCACCCGGCCCGACCAGAACGGCGGCGCGGCGATGCTCCGCCGGCCGTTCTCCTTCCACGACGGCATCGACACCGACGGGGTGCCCGACGCCGGCCTGCTCTTCATCTGCTGGCAGGCCGATCCGCTGCGCGGCTTCGTGCCGGTGCAGCGCAAGCTCGACCGGGGCGACGCCCTGTCCACGTTCATCCGGCACGAGTCGAGCGGGCTGTTCGCCGTGCCGGGCGGGGCCGCGGAGGGCGAGTACGTGGGGCAGAGGTTGCTGGAGGGGTGAGAGTCGGGCGCTGTACGGGCTTGTGGGGGATAGCGCTTCCGCAAGCCCATTAGGGTGAGGTCATGCCAGCGAGCTATGCGTATCTCGGTCCCGAGGGCACCTTCACCGAAGTCGCCCTGCGCACGCTTCCCGAGGCCGCCACCCGTGAACTCGTCCCGTACGTGTCCGTGCAGTCCGCGCTCGACGCGGTACGCGCCGGCGAGGCCGAGGCCGCGTTCGTGCCGATCGAGAACTCCGTCGAGGGCGGCATCACCACCACCCTGGACGAGCTGGTCGCCGGCGCACCGCTGATGATCTACCGCGAGGTGCTGCTGTCGATCACCTTCGCGCTGCTGGTCAGGCCCGGCACGAAGCTGTCGGACATCAAGACCGTCTCCGCGCACCCGGCCGCGCAGCCGCAGGTGCGCAACTGGCTGAAGAAGCACCTGCCGGACGCGCACTGGGAGTCGGCCGCCTCGAACGCGGACGCCGCCCGCCTGGTCCAGGAGGGCCAGTACGACGCCGCTTTCGCGGGTGAGTTCGCTGCGGCCCGCTACGGCCTGGAGGCCTTGGAGACGGGGATCCACGACGCGGAGAACGCCCAGACGCGGTTCGTGCTGGTCGGCCGGCCCGCCCGGCCCGCGGCGCCGACCGGCGCGGACAAGACCTCGATCGTGCTGTGGCAGCGCGACGACCACCCCGGCGGCCTGCGCGACCTGCTGGGCGAGTTCGCCACCCGCGGCATCAACCTGATGCTGCTCCAGTCCCGGCCCACCGGTGCGGGCATCGGCAACTACTGCTTCTGCATCGACGCCGAGGGCCACATCTCCGACCGCCGGGTGGCCGACGCCCTGATGGGTCTGAAGCGGATCTGCCTCCAGGTGCGCTACCTCGGCTCCTACCCGCGCGCGGACGTGGGTCCGGGGGATGTGCAGCCGCCTCGTCTGGGGACCTCCGACGACGAGTTCACGGCGGCGGCGGACTGGGTCGCGCGGTGCCAGGACGGCCGCTTCTAGGCCGTCGTACCTGCTGATTGTCGTTATCCACAGAAGTTTTCCACAGGTCCGCTTCTCGACCTGGGGACAAGTCGACAACGAAGCATGCGTCAGTCGACAAATCGCCCTACAGGCCCCTGATGCGTCCATCGGCGGGCAGGTCGCCCTTCGTCCACCGTTTTCCCTTGCGTAACTCTTAGGGGTGACCCATTTCCACTCGAAAGTGAGGGTAAAGCGGGTTTCCGAAGGGAATTCTGAGGGGTGGCCGGGGCTTCCGGAGTGATCAATTCCGAAGTCCACAGATCTTCCACACAGCCTGTGGATAACTCTGCGAGGGGTGTGGACCCCTGTGGACAACTCAGGCCCAAGTCCCGCTCCCCGCAGGGAATTCACGTCAACGCGACGCCCTGTCGATGCCTCGCAACGGGGACGGTGGTCCGTTCTATTGACACTGCACGTAATTCACCCATAACGGTACGTATGCCGCACCAGGAATAGTGAGTAGTGGGCGGTCACCCCACACCGGTAGCCTTGGGCGCGTGATTGACCTTCGCCTGCTCCGTGAGGACCCCGACCGTGTGCGCGCATCGCAGCGCGCCCGTGGAGAGGACGTCGCCCTCGTCGACGCCCTCCTGTCTGCCGACGAGCGGCGCAGGTCGTCCGGCGTCCGCTTCGACGAGCTGCGCGCCGAGCAGAAGGCGCTCGGCAAGCTCATCCCCAAGGCGGCCGGTGACGAGAAGGCCGAGCTGCTGAAGAAGGCGGGCCAGCTCGCCGCCGACGTCAAGGCTGCCGACGCGGACCGCGACGCAGCCGCGACCGAGACCCAGGAACTGCTCCAGAGGCTCGGCAACCTCGTCCACCCGGACGTGCCCGTGGGCGGCGAGGAGGACTTCGTCACGCTCGAGACGCACGGCACGATCCGCGACTTCGCCGCCGAGGGTTTCGAGCCCAAGGACCACCTGGCGCTCGGCCAGATCCTCGGCGCGATCGACGTCGAGCGGGGGGCCAAGGTCTCCGGCTCGCGCTTCTACTTCCTGACGGGCGTGGGCGCCCTTCTGGAGCTGGCCCTGGTGAACGCGGCGATGGCGCAGGCCACCGCGGCCGGCTTCACCCCGATGCTGACCCCGGCGCTGGTGCGTCCCCAGTCCATGGCGGGCACGGGCTTCCTCGGCCAGGCCGCGCAGGACGTCTACCACCTCGCCGACGACGACCTCTACCTGGTCGGCACGTCCGAGGTGCCGCTCGCGGCGTACCACATGGACGAGATCCTCGACGCCGACCGCCTCCCCCTGCGCTACGCGGGCTTCTCGCCCTGTTTCCGCCGCGAGGCCGGCTCGCACGGCAAGGACACCCGGGGCATCTTCCGCGTGCACCAGTTCGACAAGGTCGAGATGTTCTCGTACGTCGCTCCCGAGGACTCGCAGGCCGAGCACCAGCGCCTGCTGGAGTGGGAGAAGCAGTGGCTGACTTCGCTGGAGCTGCCGTACCGCGTGATCGACGTGGCGAGCGCCGACCTCGGTGCCTCGGCCTCCCGCAAGTTCGACTGCGAGGCGTGGATCCCGACCCAGGGCAAGTACCGCGAGCTGACCTCGACGTCGGACTGCACCGAGTTCCAGTCCCGCCGTCTGTCGATCCGCGTCCGTGAGGGCAAGCAGGTCCGCCCGCTGGCCACGCTCAACGGCACGCTGTGCGCCGTCCCGCGCACGATCGTGGCGATCCTGGAGAACCACCAGCAGGCCGACGGTTCGGTGCGCGTGCCCGAGGTGCTGCGTCCGTACCTGGGCGGCCGGGAGGTCCTGGAGCCGGTGGCCAAGTGAGCGACACGGCTTCCCCGGGCGCCTTCCCGTACCGGCTCGTCGCCACCGATCTCGACGGGACGCTGCTGCGCTCCGACGACACGGTGTCGGAGCGCACCCGTGACGCGCTCGCCGCCGCCACGGCGGCGGGCGCAGCGCACATCGTCGTCACCGGCCGCGCCGTCCCGTGGACCCGGCACATCCTCGACGACCTCGGCTACCAGGGGCTGGCCGTCTGCGGCCAGGGCGCACAGGTCTACGACGCCGGCGCGCACCGCCTGCTGACGTCGGTGACGCTGGACCGGCAGCTCGCCGGGGTGGCGCTGGCCAAGATCGAGGCGGAGGTCGGCCCGCTCCACCTGGCGGCGAGCCGCGACGGCCTGGACGGTGAGGTGCTGGTGGGCCCGGGCTACGCGGTCCAGGGCACCCTGCCCGCCACGCCCTTCACGGACGCGTCCGACCTGTGGACCGCGCCGCTGAACAAGCTGTACATCCAGCACCCGACGCTGACGGACGACGAGCTCTGCGAGGTGGCGACGCGCACCGCCGGTGGTTTCGTCACCGTCACGATGGCCGGCGCGGGCATCGTCGAGCTCCTCCCTCTGGGTCTGTCCAAGGCGACGGGCCTGTCCCTGGCGGCCCGCCGGCTCGGGATGAAGGCGGCCGACACGATCGCCTTCGGCGACATGCCCAACGACATACCGATGTTCGCCTGGGCCTCCTACGGCGTCGCCATGGCGGACGCCCATGAGGAACTGAAGGCGGTGGCCGACGAGGTGACGTCCTCCCACGACGAGGACGGCATCGCGGTGGTGCTGGAGCGGTTGCTGGGCTGAGCCTCGGGCCCTCCGGGCCGGGGGTGAGGCTCGATGCTCAGGACTCGATGGTGCTCTGCGGAGGATGCACGGATCGAACGTGCGCGGGCCTTTTCGGGCCCGACCACGGTTTAGCAAACCGGTGCCTTACCACTCGGCCAATCCTCCGGGTGGGCGGCCTCACGCGAGGTGCGATTCGCGTGCTCGAAGCGGCCGCCCCGGGCAGCTCCCCGTATCGGGCGGGTTCCACGGAGGGGTAGCGACTACTCCGGATCCCGCCGCGGGCTGCCCTGAAGGGAGCTGGACGTACTGCCGTGCATGGACATCGTCCCGCTCCTCTCCCAGAACATGGGCCGGGCTTCTCGCCCGGCCGTGACGACATCCACTCTGCCCGCCGGGCGAATGGGGCGCCACCGATTAAATCGGCGGCCGGCCCGTGGTGGTGGTCCGGCTACTTCCTGCGCCATCTGCGCCGCCGGGACTTGCTGAAGAACCAGCCCGCGGGCGGCTCGTCGGAGCGCCAGGGCTGCGGCT
Source organism: Streptomyces collinus (assembly GCF_031348265.1). NCBI lineage: Bacteria > Bacillati > Actinomycetota > Actinomycetes > Kitasatosporales > Streptomycetaceae > Streptomyces > Streptomyces collinus. Next base: position 4,362,261 of record NZ_CP133771.1, read on the forward strand.
CCGGTTCATCGCGCCGCCACTTGGCGGCGAGCATCCGGGCACGGGCGGACGGCTCGGAGGTCCCGGCGGAGCGTATGAAGTCCTCGTCCAGTACGACGCCGTCGAGGTCGTCCGGGGCTTCGCCCCGGGATCCCGGCCCGGCCCCGGGCCGGGCCCCGCTCCCCTGCTCGCCGATGGACTGTCCGCCGTCGTCGTACTGAGCCCTCTCGCCCGCCATCCCCGTCCTCCCAGCCGTCCAACTCCCGTTGTGTTTCCCCTACATCCCGTTCGCCCAGTGTGCCCGGACAGAGGTGAAGCCCCCGTCAAGGCCGGGGCACGTCACTCCTCGCCGGCGAGCGTCAGGGAGCGCAGCTTCTGTCCGGCGAACCAGGTGGCCAGCACCGTGACGGCCACCAGCAGTACCGTCGCCGTGGTCAGCCCCACGTCCGAGGAGACCAGGTCCCCGCCGGAGACCTTCTGGGCCACCGCCAGCGACCACTGCTGGACGCTCAGCGTGCGCGCACCGGGCACCAGGGAGCCGAACAGGGCCTCCCAGACCAGCGCGTAGACGAGACCGAACACCACCGCGTGCCGGGAGACCGTGCCGAGCAGCAGGAACAGGGCCGCGTAGGCGATGGAGGCGACCAGGGCGGCCACCGTGTAGGCGACGGCGACCTGCTGGCCGTTGCCGTTCAGGATGAAGCCGGCGATGAGCGTCGGCACCGCGGAGAACACCATGGTCACCGCGATGGCGACGATCAGCTTGGTGAAGATGATGGTCGGCCGCTTGATCGGCTTGGACAGCAGGTACACCACCGAGCCGTCGTCGATCTCCGGGCCGATCGCGCCGGTTCCGGCGATGACGCCGATGATCGGCACCATCGTGGCGAGGGCGAGTCCGCCCAGCAGGTCGGACGCCGTCTGGTCGTCCGCTCCGGCCAGTGCGCGCACCGCCACGGCGATCACGATCAGCAGCATGGGCAGGGCGCCCAGGATGAGGGCCCGGCGCCGGCCGAGCAGGGCCCGGTAGGTGAGCCGGGCGACTGTGGGGTCGTACATCAGGGCCTCCTACGCCGCGACCAGGTACGAGAACACGGACTCGAGGGACTCGTCGGACGGCGAGACCGCGAGCAGCCGGATGCCGTGGTCCCTGGCGACCTTCGGCAGAAGGGCCGTGAAGCGGCCGAAGTCGACGGCCTGGATGCGCAGCGCGCCCTCGGCGACGTCGACCTCGATGCCGGCCGTCGACGGGTCGGCGATCAGCGCGGCCGCGAGGGCGCGGTCGTCGCTGGAGCGCACCAGGTAGCGGTGCGGCCGGTCGGTCATCAGGCGGCGGATCTTGCGGAAGTCCCCGCTGGCGGCGTGCCGGCCGGCGACGACGACCTCGATGTGCCAGGCGAGTTGCTCGACCTCTTCGAGGATGTGGGACGAGAACAGGACCGTGCGGCCCTCGTCGCCCATGCGGCGCAGCAGGTCCATCAGCTGCATGCGCTGGCGCGGGTCCATGCCGTTGAACGGCTCGTCCAGCAGGAGCAGCGACGGGTCGTGGACGAGGGCGCTGGCCATCTTCACGCGCTGGCGCATGCCCTTGGAGTACGTCTGGATCTTGCGGTCCTGGGCGTACTCCATCTCGACCGTGGCGAGCGCCTTCTGGGCCGCCTTGGCGCCGAGGCCGTTCAGCTCGGCGTTGGCCAGGACGAACTCCTTGCCGGTGAGGAAGTCGTACATCGCTTCCCGCTCGGGGACGACGCCGATGTGCTTGTAGATCTGCTCGTTGCGCCACACGGCCTGGCCGTCGAGGGTGACGGTGCCGGTGGAAGGGGCCAGGAAGCCGCCCATCATGTTGATGAGGGTGGACTTGCCGGCGCCGTTGGGTCCGAGCAGGCCGGTGACGCCCGGGCCGATGGTCATGGTGATGTCGTTGACGGCGACCACGTTGCCGAACCAGCGGGAGACGTGGTCGATGTTGAGCGTGGTCACAGTCCCACCTTCTTGTAGCGGCGCATCAGGAGGCCGTAGCTCGCCGCGATGAGGCCCAGGGCGACGAGGACGTAGACGACGCCCTCGGCGGTGCTCGGGCCCACCCCGCTCGGGGAGGCGGACGTCGCGCCCAGGAACGCGGACTGCACACCGTCGACGATCGTGATCGGCGAGAACAGCCCGATCCACGGCACGGCGTCGCCGCTGCCCTGGGCGTCGGCGATGGCCTGGAGGGTGGAGACCGCGCCGTAGGTGATGGTCAGCACGGCGATCACGGCCGCGATGCCGAAGCCGCGGCGCGGGGTGAAGGACGCGATGACCAGGCCGATCCCGGCGAAGAGCAGTGAGAGCAGTGCCACGGAGACCAGTCCCTGTGCGAATCCCTTGGTCTGGTCGGCGAAGTCCAGCTTGGCCAGCAGCGCGCCCACGTAGAGCACGAGCAGGGGAGCGGCCGTGAGGACGAACAGCGCCGAGGCCAGCGCCGCGAACTTGGCGCGGACGTAGTCGGCGGTCTCGATGGGCCGCGAGAAGTACAGCGGAACGGTCTTGAAGCGCAGGTCCCGCGAGACGGACTGGGGTGCCTGCGAGGCGACGTACAGGCTGATGACCGCCTGCATGACGATCGCGTAGCGCGTGTAGTCCAGGGGCAGGGCGCTGGCCTTGGTGGCGACCGCGACGGCGACCATGATGGCCGCGGGCACGCACATCACCACGAAGAGCAGCATCGGCAGCACCTTGGACTTCACCGAGCGGCCGAGGCCGTAGGAGCCGCGCAGGGACTGCGAGTACAGGGAGCGGCGGGCGTAGGCGCGGCCGAGGCGCGGGCCGTCGTAGCTGCGGTAGCCGATGTTGTGGATGCGGGTCTGGTCGCCCGGGGCCGGGGCGGATGTCCCCGTGGAGTGCTCAACCGCCATGGCCGACCGCCTCCTTCCGCTGCTCGCGCTCGTCGCTGCTGGTGAAGACCTCGGAGATGTGGTGCCGGCGCTGCTCCATGCGCACCAGGCCGAGTCCGAGGTCGGCGATCACGTCCCGGACCACGTCGTACGTCTCCTCGCCCTGCGCGGTGAGCAGCAGGACGTGGCCGGCGCCCGGCAGGCCGCTGCCGTCCTCGACGGTCACTCCGCGCGCGTGCAGCGCCTCGCGGACCGCGCGGGTGCCGTCCGGGTGCTCGTCGGTGTCGGTGACCTCGATCGCGAGGGTCGTGGTGGTCTGTGTGAAGTCCGTGGTGGAGCTGGAGCGCAGGAGCTTTCCGCCGTCGACGACCACGACGTGGTCGCAGGTGCGCTCCAGTTCGCCGAGGAGGTGGGAGGTGACCAGGACCGAGATGCCGAAGTCGGTGTGGATGCGGCGGATCAGGCCGAGCATCTCGTCACGGCCGACCGGGTCGAGGCCGTTGGTCGGCTCGTCCAGGAAGACCAGCTGCGGGTCGTGGACGAGGGCCTGCGCGAGCTTGACGCGCTGCTTCATGCCGGTCGAGTAGCCGCCGATGGGGCGGTAGCGCTCCTCGTACAGCCCGACGTGGCGCAGGGTGTCGGCCGTGCGTTCGCGCGCGGCGGTGGGCGGCAGGCCGGACATGCGCGCCATGTGGACGACGAACTCGGTGGCCGAGACGTCCGGCGGCAGGCAGTCGTGCTCGGGCATGTAGCCGACCCGCTCGCGGATGGCGGCGCCCTTGGTGGCGACGTCGAGACCGAGCACTTCGGCGCGGCCCTCGGTGGCGGGGGACAGACCCAGCAGGATCTTGATCAGTGTGGACTTGCCGGCTCCGTTGGCTCCGACGAGTCCGGTCACACCGGGTCCGACGTCCACGGAGAGCCGGTCAAGCGCGGTCACCCGGGGGAACCGCTTGCTCAGGCTTTCGGTCGCGATCACAGTCACCCTTCGAAGGTAGGGGCCGTGTGCGTGGCGGTCGTCACTCCGCAGAGCTGTCTTGGGATCAGCCCTGAGTATTACGGGCCCCTAGGGGAGCTGGTTCTCAGGAGTTACCACACCCGGGGAGCCCCTGGGGAGCCCCTATTGACGAACTCTCTAACAACTGCCAGATTCGCGGGATGACGTTGCTGACGGGCGCGCGGGAGCGCTGGGTGCGGACCGGCGAAGTCGAGCTGTGCGTGGCCGAGATGGGGGATCCGGGACGGCCGACGGTCGTCCTGGTGCACGGCTACCCGGACAGCAAGGAGGTGTGGTCCGAGGTCGCCGGGCGGCTCGCCGGACGCTTCCACGTGGTGGCGTACGACGTCCGCGGCCACGGCCGGTCGACGGCGCCGCGGCCGCTGCGGGGCGGTTTCACGCTGGAGAAGCTGACGGGCGACTTCCTGGCCGTCGTGGACGCGGTGAGTCCGGACGCGCCGGTGCACCTGGTGGGGCACGACTGGGGCTCGGTGCAGGCCTGGGAGTTCACCACCGTCGAGCGCACGAAAGGCCGCATCGCCTCGTTCACCTCGATGTCCGGGCCGTCCCTCGACCACTTCGGCCACTGGATCGCCCGGCGTGTGAAGCGGCCCACCCCGCGCCGGGTCGGCCAGCTGCTCGGGCAGGGCGCCCGGTCCTGGTACGTGTATCTGCTGCACACGCCCGTGCTGCCCGAGCTCGCCTGGCGCGGCCCGCTCGGCACGCGCTGGCCGCGGGTGCTGGAGCGCGTCGAGAAGGTGCCCCGGGACGGCTACCCCACCGCGTCCCTGCCGTCGGACGCGGCCCGCGGGGCCTGGCTGTACCGGGACAACGTCCGGCCCCGGCTGCGCGCGCCACGCCCGGACGCGCACGCTCACGCGCCCGTGCGGGTCATCACGCCGCTGGAGGACCGGTTCCTCTCGGAGCGGCTCCACGATGAACTGGAGCAGTGGGTTCCGCAGCTGACCCGCAGGACGGTCCAGGCGGGGCACTGGATCCCGCGCACCCGCCCGGACCAGCTGGCCTCCTGGATCGACGAGTTCGTGACGTCCGTCGAGGGCGGCCGGTCCCCGGTGGTGGCGAGCGGCGAGCACGCCGAGCGGTTCGGCGGTCAGCTCGTGCTGGTCACCGGGGCGGGCAGCGGCATCGGGCGGGCGGCGACGCTCGCGTTCGCCGAGGCCGGAGCGCGCGTGGTGGCCGTCGACCGGAACGCGGAGGCGGCGGCCCGCACCGCCGAGCAGTCCCGCCTGCTGAGCGCCCCCGAAGCCTGGGCGGAGACGGTCGACGTCTCCGACGAGCAGGCCATGGAGAAGCTCGCCGAGAAGGTCACCACCGAGTACGGAGTGGTGGACGTCCTCGTCAACAACGCCGGGATCGGACTGTCCGGTTCCTTCTTCGACACCACGCCGGAGGACTGGAGGAAGGTCCTGGACGTCAACCTGTGGGGTGTCATCCACGGCTGCCGGCTCTTCGGCCGGCGGATGGCCGAGCGGGGGCAGGGCGGCCACATCGTCAACGTGGCGTCGGCCGCGGCGTATCTGCCGTCCCGGGCGCTGCCCGCCTACAGCACCTCCAAGGCGGCCGTGCTGATGCTCAGTGAATGCCTGCGGGCGGAGCTGGCAGGCCAGGGGATCGGCGTGACGGCGGTGTGTCCGGGGTTCGTCAACACGGCCATCACCTCGACGGCGCACTTCGCCGGAGTCGACGCCGGGGAGGAGAAGCGGCTGCAGAAGCGCGCCGCCCGTCTGTACGGACTGCGCAACTACCCGCCGGAGAAGGTGGCCCGTGCGATCCTGCGGGCGGTGACGCGCGACGAGGCGGTGGTGCCGGTGACACCGGAGGCGCGGGGTGCGCGCTGGCTGTCACGGTGGGCGCCGGGAGCACTGCGGGGCATCGCGCGACTGAAGCCGCCGGTGTGACGTGAGGCCCGCCCCTGCGAAATGAGGCCCAAAGCCCCTGCGGTGAAGGGAAGTTGTCCACAGAATCGCCAATTCCCCTGTGGATAACCATACTTGGCTGTGGATCAAACCTGCGAGGTGAAACTCGATCGCGTGATTCGCATCTCTCCCGCACCCTGGGGGAATGGACGAAAGACGCACCGTGAAGGTGTCGAAGTACCTGTCGAAGCATCTGCGCCACCAGCCCGAACGCATCGGGCTCACGCTCGACGAGGCCGGCTGGGTCGAGATCGACACGTTGATCGCCGCAGCCACCGCGCACGGCTTCCTATTCACCCGCGACGAACTGGACCATGTCGTCGCCACCAACGACAAGCGGCGCTTCGCCGTCGAAGGCACCCGGATCCGCGCCAGTCAGGGCCACAGCGTGGACGTCGACCTCGGGCTGGCATCGGCCACCCCGCCCGCGCACCTCTACCACGGCACCGTCGCCCGCACCCTGGATGCGATCCGGGCCGAGGGCCTCCGTCCGATGAACCGGCACGCCGTCCATCTCTCGTCCGACCGGGATACGGCGACCCGTGTCGGAGCCCGCCGGGGGCAGCCGGTCGTGCTCGGGGTGGACGCGTCCGCCATGCACGCCGACGGCCACGTCTTCCACGTCAGCGCCAACGGGGTGTGGCTCACCGAGGTCGTACCGCCGCGCTACCTGCGCTTTCCCGGCCCGCACTGACCGGGTGGTGTGACCAGACACTCAGGGTGACTGGTTTCACGTGAAACACGGGTGGCCCACCGGGCTCCCTTAGGCTCGATCCCATGAGTCTGCGCCTGAGCACCGTGATCCTCCCGTACCGCCGCTGGCACGAAGGCGGCCGCGCGGCCTGGACGCGCGCGGAGCAGCTCGGCTTCCACACCGCCTACACCTACGACCACCTGTCCTGGCGCACCTTCCGGGACGGCCCGTGGTTCGGCGCTGTGCCGACCCTCACGGCCGCCGCGGGCGTCACCGACCGGCTGCGGCTGGGCACCCTGGTGACCTCCCCGAACTTCCGGCACCCCGTGACGCTCGCCAAGGAGCTGATCTCCCTCGACGACATCTCCGGAGGGCGGGTCACCCTGGGCATCGGCGCGGGCGGCTCGGGCTTCGACGCCACCGCGCTCGGCCAGGAGCCGTGGACACCGCGCGAGCGCGCCGACCGCTTCGCCGAGTTCGTCCCGCTGCTCGACCGGCTGCTCAGCGAGGACGCCGTGTCCTACGAGGGTGACTTCTACTCCGCCCACGAGGCCCGGAACATCCCCGGCTGTGTGCAGCGGCCCCGGCTGCCGTTCGCGGTGGCCGCGACGGGTCCGCGGGGGATGCGGCTCGCCGCCCGGTTCGGCCAGGCGTGGGTGACCACCGGCGACCCGAAACTCTTCGAGAACGGCACTCCCGAACAGTCGATTCAGGCCATTCGCGGGCAGGCTGAGAGGCTCGACGACATCTGCGCCGAGGTCGGCCGGGACATGACCGGCCTCGACCGGGTCCTGCTCACCGGCTTCACACCGGACCGCAACGGCCCGCTGGAGTCCCTGAACGCGTTCGTGGACTTCGCCGGACGGCATGCGGAGCTGGGTTTCACGGAGATCGTGATCCACTGGCCGATCCCCGACTCGCCGTTCGCGGCGGAGGAGAAGGTCTTCGAGCAGATCGCGATGGAGGCGCCGGCGCAGCTGCGCTGAGCGTCGCCGGACCGGCCGGGGAACCTCTGGTCGGGGCGGTATCAGGGCGGTATCCACTCACCTGTGCGGAGCCCCGCACGCCCGTGCAGGCATGTGCGGGACAATGGCCGGGTGACCTCAGCGACCCGACAGCCCGAGACCGCGGCCAAGACCCTCCCGCCGCGACTGATCGCCACCGACCTCGACGGCACCCTGCTGCGCGACGACAAGTCGGTGTCCCCGCGTACGGTCGCCGCGCTGGCCGCCGCCGAGCAGGCGGGCATCGAGGTCTTCTTCGTCACGGGCCGCCCGGCCCGCTGGATGGACGTCGTCAGCGACCACGTGCACGGCCACGGCCTGGCCATCTGCGGCAACGGCGCCGCCGTGGTCGACCTGCACGGCGGCCCGGGCACCCACCGGTTCGTGAAGGTGCGGGAGCTGGCCCGGGAGAACGCCCTGGACGCCGTACGACTGCTGCGCGACGCGGCGCCGGGCACCGTGTACGCGGTGGAGCAGACGTACGGCTTCTACCAGGAGCCGGCATACCCGAAGCTGCACATGGAGATACCGGACAGCCTCGCCCCGGCCGAGGAACTGCTGGGCCCGGACCACCCGGCCGCCGCGGAGCCGGTACTGAAGATCCTCGCCTACCACCCCGAGATCGACCCCGACGCCTTCCTGACCCTGGCCCGCCTCGCCATCGGCGACCGTGCCAATGTCACCCGCTCCAGCCCCAGCGCCCTGCTCGAGATCAGCGGCCCGGGAGTGTCCAAGGCCAGCACCCTCGCCCTGTGCTGCGCCGAGCGCGGCATCTCGCACGAGCAGGTCGTCGCCTTCGGCGACATGCCGAACGACGTCGAGATGCTGACCTGGGCGGGCCGCTCGTACGCGATGGGCAACGCCCACCCGGACGTGATCGCCGCCGCCTCGGGCCGGACGGTCGCGAACAACGAGGACGGGGTGGCGGTCGTGATCGAGCAGTTGCTGGCGGAACTGCCGTAACCGCCGGGACCGGGGTGTCTCAGAGGGACACCCCGCGCTCCGCCAGCCACGACACCGGGTTCACCGCCGACCCCGTCTCCGGAGTGACCCGCGCCTCGAAGTGCAGGTGCGGCCCGGTGGAGTTGCCCGTGGTGCCCGACTGGCCGATCCACTGGCCTGGGCTGACGTGCTCCCCCTGGTCGACCGCAAGGGAAGCGAGGTGGGCGTACTGCGTGTAGTAGCCGCCCGCGTGTTTGAGCACGATCTCCATGCCGAAAGCTCCGCCGCAGGACACCTTCACCACCCGGCCCGCACCCACGGCCCGCACCGGCGTGCCGATCGGCACCGCGAAGTCCTGCCCCGTGTGGCGGCTGGACCACCGTGCACCGCCGCTGCCGTAGGACGCGGACAGTTCATACGTCTCGACCGGGGCCACCCACTCGCCGTCGGTGAACCCCGTCTCCGGCTGGTCGAGCCGGACGGCTCCACGGCACGCCCCGGCCGCGACCGCGGCGTCCGCCTCCCCTTGGAGCCGCGAGCGGGCCGTCTCCAGCTTCTGCTCGATGCCCGCCTTCAGCCCGGCGAGTTGCAGGTTGCGCTTCTCCAGCGCCTGCCACCGGTCCGCGGCCCTGGCCTCGTCCGCCGTCAGCCGTGCCTCGGCGCGCCGGTTCTTGGAGATCGCGTTGTTCACGGCGAGATGCGCCTGCGAGAAGGCGTGCTGACCTCGCATCAGGCCGTCGGGGCTGTCGGCGAGGATCATGTGCGCGGCCACCGGCAGGCCACCGCTGGTGCGGTACTGGGCCCGGGCGATCCGGCCCAGGTCCTCGTGCAGGGCGGCGATGTGCCGCCGCTGCGCGTCCAGGAGTTCCTCCGCCCGCAGTGCTTCGGCCCGCTGCCTCTCGGCCTCCTCGCGGCCGGCCTCGTACTGCTGTGTCGCCACCGCGGCCTCCTCGTACAGCCGCACCACCTCGGCGCTCGGGCCCGCCTCCGTGCCGGTCCCGGTTTCGCTCCCGGGTTCCTCGGGCGCCGCCGTCGGCCGGGCCGCGAGCACGGCCAGCGCGCACAGCAGGACCGGAACCACGAGCCGATGGCGGCGATATGAGCGCATGTCAGCGATCGTCACCCAGGACTGGGGGCCCGGTCCTGTTCACGTCGTACGGCTGGGGGACCGGCTGCGCCGAACGGCCCAGTGCGCACCGGCCCCGGCCCGCTACCGCGCTGCCGCCACCGACTCCGACGCCGCCTCCCGCCCGGCCATCTCCCGCAACGGCCCGTCCATCGCCAGCAGCTCCGCGTAGGAACCGCGCTGGACCACCTGTCCGCGGTCCAGCACGATCACCTCGTCGACCGCTTCGAGGCCCGCCAGCCGGTGCGTGATGAGCAGCGTCGTCCGGCCCTCGGTCGCGGCCAGCAGATCAGCGGTGAGCGCGTCGGCGGTCGGCAGATCGAGGTGCTCCGCGGGCTCGTCCAGCACCAGGACGGGGAAGTCGGCCAGGAGCGCCCGGGCCAGCGCCAGACGCTGCCGCTGGCCTCCCGACAGACGTGCCCCGTGCTCGCCCACGAGCGTGTCGAGGCCGTCGGGCAGACTGTCGGCCCAGTCCAGCAGCCGGGCGCGGCGCAGCGCGGCGCGCAGGTGGTCCTCGGTGGCGTCCTTCCTGGCGAGCAGCAGGTTCTCGCGCAGCGAGCTGTCGAAGAGATGCGCGTCCTGCGCACACAGCCCGACGAGCCCCCGTACGTCGTCACTGTGCAGCGCGTAGGCGTCCACGCCCGCCAGCACGTACGAACCGGCCTCCGCGTCGAGGAACCGCAGCAGCACCTGCGCCAGTGTGGTCTTGCCGGAGCCGGAGGGTCCGACCACGGCGATCCGGCGGCCCTCGCCGAGGGTCAGGTCGAGCCCGGCGAGCGCGTCCCGCTCCTGCCCGGCGTACCGGGCGGTGAGCCCTCTGAGCACGACCGGGAACGGTGAGGCGGGCGCCTCGCGGGGCCGCTCCGGCTCCGTCACGGGCTCCGGTGCGTCCAGCACCTCGTACACCCGCTCCGCGCTCCGCCGCACGCGCTGCCGGTACTGCACGGCCAGCGGCAGCCCGAGCACGGCCTCGAAGGCGGCGAGGGGGGTCAGGACGACGACGGCCATGGTCACGCCGTCCAGCCGTCCTGCGGCGACCGCCTGGGCCCCGGCCAGGGCGGCGGCCGTGACGGTCAGTCCGGAGACCAGCGCGGTGAGACCGTCCCCGAGGGCCGTGGCGGTGGCGGCGCGCGAGGCGATCCGGGTGAGCGCCCGGTCGGCCTCGCGGGCCTGGGCGGTCCGCGCGGGCAGGGCACCTGCGACGGTCAGCTCCGCGGTGCCGGTGAGCAGATCGGCCACCCGCGTCGCGAGCATCCCGCGGGCGGGCGCCAGCCGCTGCTCGGCCCGCCGGGCCACCGCGCCGGTGATCAGCGGCACGCCGACCCCCGCCGCCAGGAGCCCGGCCGCGAGCACGGCACCGGCCTCGGGCAGCAGCCATGCCGTGAAGCCGACCGACGCGGCCGACACGACGACGGCCGCCCCGGCCGGCAGCAGCCACCGCAGCCAGTAGTCCTGCAGCGCGTCCACGTCCGCGACCAGCCGGGAGAGCAGATCGCCCCGGCGGACCCGGCGCAGTCCGGCCGGCGCCAGCCGCTCCAGCCTGCGGAACACCGCGACCCGGGTGTCCGCCAGCATCCGCAGCACGGCGTCATGCGACACCAGCCGCTCGGCGTACCGGAACACGGCCCGCCCGATCCCGAACGCCCGCGTCGCGGTGACGGCCATCATCAGATAGAGCACGGGCGGCTGCTGCGAGGCCCGCGAGATCAGCCAGCCGGAGGTGGCCATGAGCCCCACGGCACTCCCCAGCGCGAGGCTCCCGAGCAGCAGCGCGAGTCCCAGCCGTCCGCGACGGGCACCGGACATGGCGCGGACGCGGGCGAGGACGCCGCCCGAAGCCGGCTGTCCGAGGGGCTCTGCCGGGGTGCGGGGCTCGACCTCGACAGGCCGCGTCACGGCGCCCCCGGCCACCGCGGACGCCACTGTCAAGGCGGCGGAGTTCTCGGGCTCCGCCAGCCGCACGACCCGGTCCGCGACCTCCAGCAGCGCCGGCCGGTGCACCACCAGCAGCACCGTCCGGCCGCCCGCGAGGCGCCGCACCGCCGCGACGACCTCGGCCTCGGTGGCCCCGTCCAGCGCCGCCGTCGGCTCGTCGAGCAGCAGCACGGGCCGGTCCGCGAGGAACGCCCTGGCCAGTGCGAGCCGCTGCCGCTGCCCGGCGGACAGCCCGGTGCCGTCCTCGCCGAGCACGGTGTCCACGCCCTCGGGCAACGCGTCGACGAACTCCAGCGCCCCGGCGTCCCGCAGCGCCTGCCGTACGGCGTCGTCGCCGGCGTCGGGCCGGGCCAACCGTACGTTCTCGGCGATCGTCCCGGCGTACAGATGCGGCCGCTGCGGTACCCACGCGATCCGGGAACGCCATGCCTCCAGGTCGGCACCGGCGAGATCGACTCCCCCGGCCCGCACCCGGCCCTCGTCAGGTCGCACGAACCCCAGCAGGACACTCAGCAGCGTCGACTTGCCGGCGCCGCTCGGCCCGACCAGCGCGACCGTCTCCCCGGGCTCGACGCTGAAGGTCATGTCCGAGACGGCGTCCGCCGACCGCCCCGGGTATCGGACGGTCACGCCCTCGAAGGACAGCGCGCCCTCCGGCACGGCCGTGGAACCGGACGCCGGGGCGGGCGTCTCCACGACCTCGAAGATCTCCTCGGCGGCGGCGAGCCCCTCGGCCGCCGCGTGGTACTGCGCCCCGACCTGCCGCAACGGCAGATACGCCTCGGGCGCGAGGATCAGGATGACGAGGCCGATGTACAGGTCCATCTCGCCGTGCACCAGCCGCATGCCGATCGTCACGGCGACCAGCGCCACCGAGATCGTCGCGAGCAGTTCCAGGGCGAAGGAGGAGATGAAGGCGATCCGCAGCGTCCGCATGGTCGCCCGCCGGTACTCGCCGGTGATGTGCCGGATCGACTCGGCCTGCGCCTTGGCCCGGCCGAAGACCTTCAGCGTCGGCAGCCCCGCGACGACGTCCAGGAAGTGCCCGGACAGCCGCGACAGCAGCTGCCACTGACGGTCCATCCGGGACTGGGTCGCCCAGCCGATGAGCACCATGAAGACCGGGATGAGCGGGAGGGTGCCGACGATGATGGCCGCGGAGACCCAGTCCTCGGTGACGATCCGCGCCAGCACCGCCACCGGCACGACCACCGCGAGACCCAACTGCGGCAGATACCGGGAGAAGTAGTCGTCGAGGGCGTCCACCCCCCGGGTGGCCAGGGCGACCAGCGAACCGGTCCGCTGCCCGCTCAGCCAGCCGGGCCCCAGGTCTGCGGCACGCTCCAGCAGCCGGCCCCGCAGCTCGGACTTCACGGCCGCGCTCGCCCGGTGCGCGGCGAGCTCGGTGAGCCATCCGACCAGCGCCCGGCCGACCGCGACCGCGGCCAACAGCAGCAGGGGAGTGCCGAGTTCGGACACCGCCATGCGGTGCTGGAACGCTCCGACCACCACCTCGGCGATGAGCATCGCCTGCGCGATGACCAGCCCCGCCCCTACGGCCCCCAGGGCCACGACCGCCACCAGGAAGACCCGGGTGGCACGGGCGTACCGAAGCAGACGCGGATCGATCGGTTTCACGTGAAACACACCTCAGTGCACGGTCTCGGCGATGTGCTGCGTGCCGATCCGCTTGCGGAACACCCAGTACGTCCAGCCCTGGTAGAGCAGGACGACCGGAGTGGCGATCCCGGCACACCAGGTCATGATCTTCAGTGTGTACGGGCTGGACGAGGCGTTGGTGACCGTCAGGCTCCAGTCCGGGTTCAGCGTCGACGGCATGACGTTCGGGAAGAGCGTCAGGAAGAGCATCGCCACCGTAGCCACGATGGTGAGACCCGACAGGGCGAACGCCCAGCCCTCACGCCCGGCCCGGGCCGCGGCCAGGGCCACGAGGAGCGACGCCACCGCCGCGACCATCGCCACCAGCGACGAACCGTCACCCCGGTCGGCCTGCGTCCACAGCAGGAAGGCGAGGGCCAGCAGGGCGGTCACCAGCCCGACGCGCAGCGCCAGCTTCCGCGCCCGCTCACGGATGTCCCCGACCGTCTTGAGGCCGACGAACACCGTCCCGTGGAAGGTGAACAGTGCCAGCGTGACCATGCCGCCGAGCAGTGCGTACGGGTTGAGCAGGTCCAGGACGCCGCCGGCGTAGTTGAAGTCCTGGTCGATCTTCACGCCCCGAACGATGTTCGCGAAGGCCACACCCCACAGGAACGCGGGCAGCAGCGAGGCCCAGAAGATCGCCGTCTCCCAGTTGCGCTGCCAGTTCTCCTCGGGCCGCTTCACGCGGTACTCGAAGGCGACGCCCCGGACGATCAGACAGACCAGGATGAGCAGCAGGGGCAGGTAGAAGCCGGAGAAGAGCGTGGCGTACCACTCGGGGAAGGCGGCGAAGGTCGCGCCGCCCGCCGAGAGCAGCCACACCTCGTTGCCGTCCCAGACGGGGCCGATGGTGTTGATCAGCACCCGCTTCTCGGGCCGGTTACGGGCGAGCAGCTTCGTGAGCACGCCGACCCCGAAGTCGAAGCCCTCCAGGAAGAAGTAGCCGGTCCACAGGACGGCGATCAGGACGAACCAGACGTCGTGCAGTTCCATGACTGTGCAGCTCCCTCGGCCTAGTACGAGAAGGCCATCGGCTTGTCGGCGTCACGGGGGTCGCCGCCGATCTTCGTGGGCGGGTTGAGGTCGGCCTCGGTGAGTTCCGGCGGGCCCGCCTTGACGTACTTGACCAGCAGCTTGACCTCGACGACGGCGAGGATCGCGTACAGCGTGGTGAAGACGACCATCGACGTGATGACCTCGGCCTGGGAGACACCGGGGGAGACCGCCTCACGCGTCTGGAACAGGCCGTAGACGACCCACGGCTGACGGCCCATCTCGGTGAAGATCCAGCCCCAGGAGCTGGCGATCAGCGGGAAGCCCAGGGTGAGGATCGCGATGCGCCAGTACCACTTGGTGAGGGTCGGGCCGAGCGCCTTCTTCGGCAGCAGCACCAGATGCGGCACCTCGTCGTCGCCCACCCTCAGGTGCTGCGGCAGCATGAACTTCTTGCGGGTCAGCCACAGCCCGGCCAGACCGATGGCGAACGACGTCATGCCGAAGCCGATCATCCACCGGAAGCCCCAGTAGGCGACGGGGATGTTGGGCCGGTAGTCACCGGGCCCGTACTTCTCCTGCTCGGCCTTGTTGACGTCGTTGATGCCGGGCACGTACGAGGTGAAGTCGTCCTTGGCGAGGAAGGAGAGCAGGCCGGGTATCTCGATGGCGACCTTGTTGTGGCCCTTGTCGACGTCGCCGACGGCGAAGACCGAGAAGGGAGCCGGCTTCTCGCCGTCCCACAGCGCCTCGGCCGCGGCCATCTTCATCGGCTGCTGCTGGTACATGATCTTGCCGAGCACGTCGCCGCTGATCGCGGTGAGGAGGCCGCCGATGACGACGGTGACCAGGCCCAGCCGCAGCGAGGTCTTCATCACGGGGACGTGCTTCTTGCGGACCAGGTGGAAGGCGGCGATGCCGACCATGAAGGCGCCACCGGTCAGGAAGGCCGCGGTGAGCGTGTGGAAGACCTGGGCCAGTGCGGTGTTCTGGGTCAGCACCAGCCAGAAGTCGGTGAGCTCGGCCCGGCCCTTCGCCTCGTTGATCCGGTAGCCGACCGGGTGCTGCATCCAGGAGTTGGCCGCGAGGATGAAATAGGCCGACAGGATCGTGCCGATCGAGACCATCCATATGCAGGCCAGGTGGATCTTCTTCGGCAGCTTGTCCCAGCCGAAGATCCACAGGCCGATGAAGGTCGACTCGAAGAAGAAGGCGATCAGGGCCTCGAAGGCCAGCGGCGCACCGAACACGTCACCGACGAAGCGCGAGTAGTCCGACCAGTTCATGCCGAACTGGAACTCCTGCACGATGCCGGTGACCACACCCATCGCGATGTTGATCAGGAAGAGCTTGCCCCAGAACTTCGTCGCCCGGAGGTACTTCTCCTTCTCCGTCCGCACCCACGCCGTCTGCAGACCGGCCGTGAGCGCGGCCAGCGAGATCGTCAGGGGGACGAACAGAAAGTGGTAGACGGTGGTGATGCCGAACTGCCATCGCGCCAGGGTCTCCGGCGCCAAAGCCAGGTCCACGTCGCCGCTCCTTACACTACGCTTGTGAAAGCGTTCACATTCACAAGCCATTATGCAGCACGGACTTTCGAGCCCTGGAGGGGGTCCCCTGTCGCGCCGGTCACAACCGGCCCCTTGGCCCGAACTTCAACATATTGTTGAATCGGGCAGCATGCAGACACCGCTACGGATACGGATCTCCTGGCCCGCGGGCCATCTCACGGCGTCGCTCGATGACACCCCGACGAGTCAGGCCCTCGCCAAAGCGCTGCCCCTCGTCTCGACAGCGCGCACGTGGGGTAAGGAGGTGTACTTCGACACAGGAGTGTCGGTTTCACGTGAAACAGGCGCGCGCGAGGTCGTCGAGCCGGGCACCGTCGCCTTCTGGACCGACGGCGGTGCCCTCGCTCTCCCCTACGGACCCACGCCGATCTCACAGGGCGACGAGTGCCGCCTCGCAAGCCCGTGCAATGTCCTCGGCCGTCTCGAAGGCGACCCCGGTCTGCTCGCGACAGTGCGGGACGGCGAACCCGTGCGCGTGGAACTGCTGGAAACCTGAATCCGGCTCTCGGAGACGACGGCTACAGCTCCTTGCGGAACCCTTCCGACACCTTCAGGAAGATGTCGTTCGCCTCGGCCTCCCCGATCGTCACCCGCACACCCTCACCCGGGAACGGCCGGATCACCACACCCGCCTGCTCACACGCCTGAGCGAACGCGACCGTGCGCTCCCCCAGCCGCAGCCACACGAAGTTGGCCTGGGTCTCGGGCACCGTCCAGCCCTGCGAGCGCAGCCCGTCGACCACGCGCGCGCGCTCGCACACCAGCGAGCCGACCCGGCCGAACAGTTCGTCCTCGGCCCGCATCGAGGCGATCGCCGCCTCCTGCGCGAGCTGGCTCACGCCGAACGGCACCGCCGTCTTGCGCAGCGCCGCGGCCACCGGTTCGTGGGCGATGGCGAATCCGACACGCAGGCCGGCGAGGCCGTACGCCTTGGAGAAGGTCCGCAGGACGCAGACGTTGGGCCGGTCGCGGTAGATCTCACAGCCGTCCGGCACCTCGGGGTCGCGGATGAACTCGCGGTAGGCCTCGTCGAGGACCACCAGCACATCGCTCGGGACCCGGTCCAGGAAACGCTCCAGCTCCGCCCGCCGCACCACCGTGCCCGTGGGGTTGTTGGGGTTGCAGACGAAGATCAGCCGCGTCCGGTCGGTGATCGCGTCGGCCATCGCGTCGAGGTCGTGCACATCCCCGGGCGTCAGCGGCACCTGTACCGACGTCGCGCCGCTGATCTGCGTGATGATCGGGTACGCCTCGAAGGACCGCCAGGCGTACATGACCTCGTCGCCGGGGCCTGCGGTGGCCTGGATCAGCTGCTGGGCGACGCCGACCGAACCGGTGCCGGTGGCCAGATGGGAGAGGGGCACCCCGAACCGCTCGGACAGCTCGTTCATCAGCCCCGTGCAGGCCATGTCCGGGTAGCGGTTGAAGTTGCCGGCCGCCGCCGTCACGCTCTCCATCACGCCCGGCAGCGGCGGATACGGGTTCTCGTTGGAGGACAGCTTGTAGGCCACCGGACCACCTGCCGCGGCGGGCTTGCCCGGCTTGTAGGTGGGGATCCCCTCCAGCTCGGCGCGCAGCTTGGGGCTCGTCTCGCTCACCGCAGTCCTCCTCGTGAAGACCGGCGGCCCATGACCGCCGCCGACATCCAATACTCCTCACCTTATGAGGATTCGGCGCCGCTGCGTATAGCAACGACCGAGCAGCGGGCCTTCGGCATCCCCTTCCCACCGGCATCAGGGGCATCACCGCACCAAGGCGTACGAATCCGGGGGCGCGCCTCACATATATCTACGCGCCGGTGGTGCACGCCGTGGCGCGCATCCCTCGTGAAGGTGAGTTGAGACCTCTTCGCAACATCGCCCACTTGGCAGGCCCGTACACGCCGACAAGACACGTACTGCCATGAGAACGCTCAACACCCTTGGTTTCCAAAGCAATTGTCAATAAATGATCATGCAGAAACGTGCCTGTCAACGCGTGCATATGCGTCCGCACTACCCCACCGCATGAGCCCTACTATCGGCTCGCCATGACAGCAGCAGGGAAGCACCAGGTGAGCCGCGCGGAAACCTCACGGCGAGGCAGCAGGCCCGGTCGGGCGGGCATCAGAGACGTGGCCGCCGCAGCCGGAGTCTCCATCACGACCGTCTCCGACGCCCTCAACGGCAAGGGCCGGCTCCCGGACGCCACCCGGCGCCATGTCCGCGAGGTCGCCGACCGGCTGGGCTATCGCCCCTCGGCCGCCGCCCGGACCCTCCGTACCGGCAAGTCGGGACTCATCGGCCTGACCGTGACCACGTACGGGGATGAACCGTTCACCTTCACGGAGTTCGCGTACTTCGCGGAGATGGCCCGGGCCGCCACCTCGGCCGCGCTCGCCCGCGGCTACGCCCTCGTCATCCTGCCCGCGACCTCCCGCCACGACGTGTGGTCGAACGTCGCCCTGGACGGCACCGTCGTCATCGACCCCTCCGACCAGGACCCGGTCGTCAGCGAACTCGTCCGGCAGGGTCTGCCGGTCGTCTCCGACGGCCGCCCTGCCGGCGCGCTGCCGGTCACCGCCTGGGTCGACAACGACCACGAGGCCGCCGTCCTCGGCATCCTGGACCACCTGGCCGACGCCGGCGCCCGCCGTATCGGCTTGCTGACCGGCACGTCGACGGACACGTACACCCACCTGTCGACCACCGCCTACCTGCGCTGGTGCGAGCGGGTGGGCCAGGATCCGGTGTACGAGGCCTACCCGGCGCACGATCCGTGCGCGGGAGCCGTGGCCGCCGACCGGCTCCTCGCCCGGCCCGACCGGCCCGACGCGGTGTACGGACTCTTCGACCCGAACGGCACCGACCTGCTCGCCGCGGCCCGCCGCTACGGCCTGCGCGTCCCGGACGACCTGCTGCTGGTCTGCTGCAGCGAGTCCACCGTGTACGCCAACACCGAGCCGCCGATCACCACGCTCTCCCTGAAGCCGCGCCGCATCGGCACGGCGGTGGTGCAGCTCCTCATCGACGCCATCGAGGGAGTGGAATCCGACCGGCCGGTGGAGCAGGTGATACCGACGGAGCTGATCGTGCGCACCTCGTCCCAGCGACGCTCGCCGCGCACGACGGTCAGCCCGCCGCGATCACCCGAGGAGACGTAGGTCCCGCTCGCGGGTAAAGGGAAGGTCGTACTCCTGGGGAGAAACCGGGCCGGTCCCCCGGAGAGAAGGGATCGTTCTCGCGAAGAGCAGCAGAGCGAGGACGGTCCCACGGTGGTCAAAGCCCGGCCCAATCGGGGCGAAAGCCGCGGTGAACTGGACTCTTGCTCTGATTCACCACCCCTGGGTCATCACATGGCGCGATCCGCATTCCTATGATGGGCCCACGACACCCGCGGGCCGCTACGACCAGGCAGTCCGATGCGGTGCAACGCGGCGCGATGGTGGAGGGGTCGATGACTCAGGGGGCCGGTCAGGGACCCGAGGTGGAGCGGACGGCGACGTTGCGCGACTTCCGGGTGCCCGCGTACGTCCACGAGACCGGTCCGTACGTCCACAGCGTCCACCCCGGTGACGTCGCCCCGCCGCCCGAGGAGGCCTACCCCGAGGGGTACACGCCGACCGAGCGCGACCTTCCCGTCATCAACCGGGGTGACACTGTCCAGGTGACCGTGGACCCCGAGACCGCCACCGCCCCGCAGGCCACCACCGGGCAGGGCCCGCTGTACGTCGTGGGTGACGTGCACGGCTACCTCGACCAGCTGGTGTCGGCCCTCCAGGAGAAGGGCCTGCTCGACGCCGCCGGGAACTGGTGCGCGGGCACCGCCCGGCTGTGGTTCCTCGGCGACTTCACCGACCGCGGGCCGGACGGCATCGGCGTCATCGATCTCGTGATGCGGCTGTCCGCCGAGGCCGCCGCGGCCGGCGGCTACTGCAAGGCGCTCATGGGCAACCACGAGCTGCTGCTGCTCGGCGCCAAGCGGTTCGGCGACACTCCCGTCAACTCCGGCGCGGGCACCGCCACCTTCCAGGCGGCGTGGCTCCTCAACGGCGGCCAGAAGACCGACATGGACCGCCTCCAGGACCATCACCTGCAGTGGATGTCGCGTCTTGACGCCATCGAGGAGGTCGACGGTCACCTGCTCGTCCACTCCGACACCACCGCCTATCTCGACTACGGCCGCTCCATCGAAGAGGTCAACGACACCGTCCGCGAGACGATCACCCGCAACGACGCGGACGAGGTCTGGGACCTGTTCCGCAAGTTCACCAAGCGGTTCTCCTTCCGCGACGAGGGCGGCGCGGACGCCGTGCGCTCCCTGCTCGATACGTACGGGGGCACCCGCATCGTTCACGGGCACAGCCCGATTCCGTATCTGCTGGGCGAGGTCGGCTCCGAGGAGGACGAGGACAACCGCGACCCCGTGATCGAGGGACCGCACGTCTACGCCGACGGACTCGCCATCGCGATGGATGGTGGCGTGACCATGGCCGGAAAGCTACTGGTCCAGCAACTGCCGCTGGATACGTGAACGTTCACCGGGCAGGCGTTCCCCTTCGGAGGACTGGGCCGGTGAGGGGTCAATTTCGGTAAACCCCCTGTCACCGCATACCGTCACCGCTCTACCATCTGCTTATCCGTAGCAGGCTCCCCTCCGTTTCTGCCCGACGGCTCGTCAGCATGCCGAGCCCCAAGCCCTACGGAGCATCGGGGGATGCACATGAACAGCGTTCCGCAGCACCTGCTGAGCGAGGACCGCCAGGAATACGAGCGGATCCTCGATGAGGCGCTGCGCTCCGCACCACACCGTCCCGAACTGGCCGCTGTCGGTCAGCGGCTCAACCCCGAACAACTGCGCACCATGGCGCTGAACGCGACCGCACTCATCACGGCGGCCGCTTCGACCGAGTACCAGCACTACGTCAAGGTCCGCGACGAGCTGCGACAGCCGGCGTCGGCCGGCTCGCAGGCCGTGCGCGAGTCCGGTTCCGCCGAGCCGGGCACGGGCGCGTCGGGGCTCGCCGCCACCATGAACGGGGTCGCCGAGACCGCCGGCGCGGGCGCCGTCGCCGTCGTCGCCGTCCTCGCGCCCGTCCTGGCCGGAACGGCCGCGGCGATCTTCCTGCTCGTCGGCTACATCCTGCGGATGCTCGACCCGGAGCAGGGATTCGCCCGGACCATGCTCACCACGGGCTGGGTGTTCGGCGCCGTGACCGCGGTGGCGATCCTCGTCGCGGCGGTGGGGCTGCTGCTCACGGCCCTGCGGAACAAGCCCACGGCCGAAGGCGGACCGTACGGCGAACTGCAGGGCGAGGTGGCCCAGGCCAAGGAGGCCTGGCACGAGGCCCTGCTGGAACGTGGCATCGTGCCCTTCCTGAGGGAGGCCCTCGTCGACCCCGGCGCGGCGGCAGCACTGCACCACACGCCCTCGTCCACGCCGGTCAGCCGCATGCCGCACCTCGGCTACGGCCGCCCGGGGTTCACCAGCCCGGACGACGGCGACCGCGGCTCGCGCCCCAGCTTCAGCAGCCCGGACTACACCAGCCCGGACTTCGGAGGGCCGGAGCACCAGCCGGAGTAACACCGTCGGAGCCCGTCCGAGCGGGCGGACCCAAGCCGGCGGACCTGAGCGGGGGCCTGAGCGGGGGGGGGACCCGAGCGGGGGCCCACAGGCCAGGGGACCATCGGCCCCCGGGCCTGTGCTGGGCCGGGTCAGTCCGCGATGGGCAGGTATACGCGATTCCCGCTCGCCGCGAACTCCTTCGACTTCAGGGCCATGCCCTCCTCGATCTCGGTCCGTGTGCCGCCGTGTTCACGGCGGATGTCCTGCGAGATCTTCATGCTGCAGAACTTGGGACCGCACATCGAGCAGAAGTGAGCCGTCTTGGCGGGCTCGGCGGGCAGGGTCTCGTCGTGGAACTCCCGTGCCGTGTCCGGGTCGAGGGCCAGGTTGAACTGGTCCTCCCACCGGAACTCGAAACGGGCGTCGGACAGCGCGTCGTCCCATTCCTGCGCACCCGGGTGTCCCTTGGCGAGGTCGGCTGCGTGGGCGGCGATCTTGTAGGTGATGACGCCGGTCTTGACGTCGTCACGGTTCGGCAGGCCCAGGTGTTCCTTGGGCGTGACGTAGCAGAGCATCGCCGTGCCCCACCAGGCGATCATCGCGGCACCGATGCCGGAGGTGATGTGGTCGTACGCCGGCGCGACGTCCGTGGTCAGCGGGCCGAGCGTATAGAACGGAGCTTCATCGCAGATCTCCTGCTGAAGGTCGATGTTCTCCTTGATCTTGTGCATCGGGACGTGGCCCGGGCCCTCGATCATGGTCTGTACGTTGAAACGCTTCGCGATCCGGTTGAGTTCCCCGAGCGTGCGCAGCTCCGCGAACTGCGCCTCGTCGTTGGCGTCAGCGATCGATCCGGGCCTGAGGCCGTCCCCGAGCGAGTACGTGACGTCGTACGCGGTGAGGATCTCGCAGAGTTCCTCGAAGTTCTCGTACAGGAACGACTCCTTGTGGTGCGCGAGGCACCAGGCGGCCATGATCGAGCCGCCGCGGGAGACGATGCCGGTCTTGCGGTTCGCGGTCAACGGAACGTACGCCAGGCGCACGCCCGCGTGGACCGTCATGTAGTCCACGCCCTGCTCGGCCTGCTCGATGACCGTGTCCTTGTAGATCTCCCAGGTCAGTTCCTCGGCCCGGCCGTCGACCTTCTCCAGCGCCTGGTAGAGCGGCACGGTGCCGATGGGGACGGGGGAGTTGCGCAGGACCCACTCGCGCGTGGTGTGGATGTTGCGGCCGGTGGACAGGTCCATGACCGTGTCGGCGCCCCAGCGGGTCGCCCAGGTCATCTTCTCGACCTCCTCCTCGATGGAGGACGTCACGGCCGAGTTGCCGATGTTGGCGTTGACCTTCACCAGGAACCGCTTGCCGATGATCATCGGCTCGATCTCCGGGTGGTTGACGTTGGCCGGCAGTACGGCCCGGCCCGCGGCGATCTCGTCGCGTACGACCTCGGGCGCCACGTTCTCCCTGATGGCGACGTACTCCATCTCGGGCGTGATCTCTCCTCGGCGGGCGTACGCAAGCTGCGTAACCGCCTGGCCCTCCCTGCCGCGGCGCGGCTGACGCGGCCGGCCGGGGAAGACGGCGTCCAGGTTGCGGAGGCCGCCACGGGGCGAGGTGTGCTTGATGCCGTCGTCCTCGGGGCGGACGGGGCGGCCCGCGTACTCCTCGGTGTCGCCGCGGGCGATGATCCAGTTCTCGCGCAGCGGCGACAGGCCCCTGCGGACGTCGGTGTCGACGAGCGGATCGGTGTACGGGCCCGACGTGTCGTACAGCGTGACCGACTGGCCGTTGGTGAGGTGCACCTGACGGACCGGCACGCGCAGGTCGGGGCGGGTGCCCTCGATGTACGCCTTGTGCCAGCCGATGGACTTCCCGGCCTCCTCGGACTTCTCGTCCTGAACGGAGGCAGGCGTGCGTGCGTCCTTGTTGGTCATCAGACCTACTCCCTACGCCGGCATTACCCGGTAACAGGTTCGGCGGTCGACGCAGCGGTTTCCGTCCGGCGATGTTTCGTGTGAAACATCACTCGACTCCGGCGATGTTTCATGTGAAACATCGCTGGGACGGAGGTCAGCGCCCTCTCAGCCCGGTGCTCCGAGCTCCCGCGTGTACAAAAGGTGCCTCCACGCTAGCGGCAATTCTGGCGCGGTGAACAGAGGGCCCCCCTCGTTCTTGCGATGATCGGTCGGTGACCACGACGCAGCGTCCCCCCTACCCACCGCCCGAGCCGCCCCGCGGGTCCGGCGCCGGAAACGGCAATGGCCGTGGTGACGGCCATGATGTCGCCGCCGGAGGCGGGCAGGGGCAAGCCAAGGGGCAGGGTCCCGGGCCCGGATACGGGCGTGAGGGGCGCGACGGGCGTTTCGGCCCCTCGGGCGGCGGTGAGTACGGACGGGGCTTCGGTGGCGGCCCGGGTGCTGGTTCGTCCGGTGGTCACGGTGGTCCCGGTGCTCCCACGGGCGGCCAGGGCCCCGGCCATGGCCCCGGTGGCCCCGGTGGCCCCGGTGGCCCCGGTGGCGGCGACGGGCATGGCCACGGGCACGGTGCCGGCGGCGGGAATGGCCGTAGCGGAGGCGACGGGCGCGGTGACGGTAATGGTCATGGCGGAGGTGACGGGCACGGTCACGGTGGCGCTGACGGGAATGGTCGGGGCGGGGATGACGGGCACGGGCACGGTCCCGCCCCGGGCGGCGGCCACGGGCATTCGCACAGCCACGGTCCGGCCACGCCCGTCTCCATGCACCTGCGCAAGGTCATCGCGGCGGTCCTGATCCCGTTCGCCGCAGCGGTGCTGGTCGGTCTCGTCGTGCTGTGGCCCGGCGGCGCCCCGGCTCACGAGCGCACCGGCGTCGGCTTCGACCGGCAGACGCAGGACGCCACGGTCACCAAGGTGGTCGAGGTGAGCTGCAAGGAGGCCGGAGCTTCGGGCGTTCCGCCGACCGGCGACACCTCCACCGCTGAGGGTTCCTCCGCGGTGCAGCAGGAGCAGGGCACCTGCAAGCGGGCGACGATCCGGGTCGACAGCGGCGACGACAAGGGCCGTACGTTCACCGAGATCGTCCAGCCCGACCAGTCCCGGCAGCTGCACGAAGGTCAGAAGGTCGTCGTCGCCTACGAACCGTCGGCTCCGAAGGACCTGCAGTACTCGGTCACCGACGTCAACCGTCGGCTGCCCATGGCTCTGCTCGCCGGCATCTTCGCCGTCGCCGTCGTGGTCGTCGGGCGGCTGCGGGGTGTCATGGCGCTGGTCGCACTGGCCATCAGCTTCATGGTGCTGAACTTCTTCATCCTGCCCGCGATCCTGCAGGGCTCGAACCCGCTGGTCGTGGCGGTGGTGGGCGCGAGCGCCATCATGCTCATC
Source organism: Streptomyces collinus (assembly GCF_031348265.1). Classification (NCBI taxonomy): domain Bacteria; kingdom Bacillati; phylum Actinomycetota; class Actinomycetes; order Kitasatosporales; family Streptomycetaceae; genus Streptomyces; species Streptomyces collinus. The sequence goes on from NZ_CP133771.1 coordinate 4,386,879, forward strand.
GCCCTGTACCTCTGTCATGGTCTGTCCGCCCGGACATCCGTGGCAGTGCTGGGCACCCTCATCTCGTTGCTGCTGATCGGCATCCTCGGCTCGGTGTTCATCGACTGGGCCGCGCTCACCGGCAACACCGACGACAACACCGGCCTGATCCACGGTCTCTACCCGACGATCGACATGAGCGGTCTGCTGCTCGCCGGCATCATCATCGGTTCGCTGGGCGTGCTCGACGACGTGACGGTCACCCAGACCTCGGCGGTCTGGGAACTGCACGAGGCCAATCCGTCGATGGGGTGGCGCGGGCTCTACCGAGCGGGCATCCGGATCGGCCGCGACCACATCGCCTCGGTCGTCAACACGCTCGTCCTCGCCTACGCGGGTGCCGCCCTGCCACTGCTGCTGCTGTTCTCGATCGCGCAGAGCAGTGTGGGGACGGTCGCCAACAGCGAGCTGGTCGCGCAGGAGATCGTGCGCACGCTGGTCGGTTCGATCGGCCTGGTCGCCTCGGTGCCGGTCACCACGGCCCTGGCGGCGCTGGTGGTCTCGGCCGACCGGCCCGGCACGGAGCCCGCCCTGGAGGCCTCCGCGGTCCCGGCGCGCGGGGGGAGGGGCCGACGCCGCAAGCGCTGACGCCTCCGCGCTGCGGACGCCTGCGACGGCGTGGGCCCCGGCAACTGGCGCGAGCGGGTGCCCCGGCAACTGGCGCGCGCCTGGACTCCCGGCGCCTGATGCGGGCTTGGACGCCCGGCGTTTGATGCGGGGCCTGGACACTCGGGCGACACCCCGGCCCTCGGCGCAGCGCCCCTGCCCTCCATGCGGAATCTGGTCCTCCGTTCGGAACCTGGTCCTTCATGCGCGGGGCCCAGTCCTCGACGTGGCACCCCTGCGTCCGACCCGTTGGCCCCGAGCGTCTCGTCTCGACCGCCTCGGACCGCTTCGTCTCTCCCGCCTCAGACCGCGTGAAGATCGCCCGGTCATACGAAGATCGCAGGAAGAAGCGTTCCTGCATAGCTCGACGGCATCCGGTGAAGCGTTACTCCACCGTGCCGCCGGCCCATGCCTCAACCAGCGCCCTGCTCGGCGAGGATGCGGTCCAGGGCCTCGTCGAGGTGCGCGTCGAAGTCGGCGAGCGAGCCCTCCTGGCCCAGCGGCACCAGCTTGTCCGTACGGTCCAGGAAAGCGACGAGCGGTGCCGTCGACGACCGGAACAACGCCTGGTCGCTGCCCACCTGAAGCCGGATCAACACCTCGCCCAACGCGTCGGGTTCGACGGGCGTGACCCGCACATCACCCTCCCCGCACGGCCGGCCGACCCCGTCGATCAGCAACTCCCGGCCGAAAGCCCATGTCACCGGGGCATCACCGGGCAAGTGAAAAGTCAGCCGGACGGCATAGGGATCACTGGACTCATAGCGCAGCTCCACGGGAATGCGGAAGGAGAGCTCCTCGGACACGAGAAAGCTCATCATGACCTCTGCTTGTACGGACTCGCGCATCGATAACCCCGTCATTCGCCGTGACTGGCCGGGAACGAACCTCTGACACTTGTGGAATCTTGCTGAACGTACACAGCAGATCACAAGGAGTGAGTTTTCACATACTGATAGAGAGCGCGAGCGAGCCGAGCATCCGTCCGATCTCGGTCTGCAACTGACGGGCTGCGGGGAGCAGTCGGTCGGCCTGGTGTGCGGGCAGGGAGATCGCCATCGTCGCGGCCGTGGTGCCGAGGGTGAGCGGGATGGCGGCGCACACCGCGCCCAGGGCGTACTCCTGACGCTCGGTCACGGGTTCCATCCGCCGGATCCGCTCCAGACGCCGGAGCAGACTGTGGTTGTCGCGCACCGTGTACGGCGTGAGGGGCTGCACCGGGTAGCGGTCGAGGTGGTCACGGCGTGCTTCCTCGTCCAGCTGGGACAGCAGGCACTGCCCGATGGCGTGCGCGTGCCCGGTCTCACGGAAGTCCGCCCACTCCTCGACCGCCGGGTTGCCCGGGGTGTCGGAGACGCACATGACCTCGATCTCGCCCTCGCGGTACACCGCGTAGTACACGGGCACGCCCAGGACGTCCCGCCAGTGCGCGAGCGCGTCGACGACCGTGCTGCGACGTTTCTGCCGCGCCCCGCTGCTGCTCAGCCGCTCGGCCGCCTCACCGAGGAAGAACAGGCCCTTGTCCCGGCGCAGATAGCCCTCGTGCACGAGCGTGCGCAGCAGGTGGTACGTCGTGGGCAGCGCCAAACCGGTCTCGCGGGCCAGCTGTTTGGCCGGGGCGCCGTACTCGTGTACGGCGACGGTCTCCAGCAGGCGCATCGCCCGCTGCACGGAGCCGATGAGGGTCGGCGGAGGCGGAAGCGGCGACGCGGAGGGGGGCGGTGGCCCGGGCGGCGCCGCCGAGCGCGGTTGCGCGGGGACGGTGTGGAGCTGGACGGGTGCGGTGTCAGCCGGGGCCAAGGGTCTCTCCCGAAGCGCGAGGGGGCAGACCGTGCGGAGGAACACGGGTGGGGTGAATGCCGCTCGCGGGGAAGTCCCCGCGTCGAGTTCCGGACTCTATTCGTCTGCCACCGCACGCAGACGGTCCGGACGGGAAACTTCCCTCCCCCGAGGGAACGGGTGATTCCTGGTGTATCCCGCTACCCCCACCGGTTTCCCTCCGGTCTCACCAGTCGCTGCGCGACGAGGAGCTCGAAGTGAACTTCCGTACGACGTAGATCAGTCCACCGACCAGGGCAACGAAGACCAGCACCTTGAAGAGCAGTCCGATGACGAAGCCGACCACACTGGCGATCAGCCCTCCGAACACGACCAGGGCGATGACCGGCACCGCGATCCACTTCACCCACCACGGCAGTCCCGTGAAGATCTCTCGCATCGCCCTCGTCCTTACCTTCCCACCCGTTCGAGTGCCGGGCCCTGTCGGTCCTTCTGGATCTCTGATGTCCTGCACTCGATGCTAGGTCCGGGAGGGGTCGAACGGGGGCCTCGCACCCCTTGTCCTCCCCTGACCGATCCCCTAGGGAACCCTGAGGCGGTCCGTCACCTCTCGGGCGGAGAGAAGACCACCAGTACCCTCAGGTCCTCGGTGATGTGGTGGAACTTGTGCGCGACGCCCGCCGGCACGTAGATCACACTGCCGCGCGCCACCTGGGTCGTCTCCAGGCCGACGGTGATCGCGGCACGGCCGCTCACAACGAAGTAGACCTCGTCCTGATTGTGCGGCTTCTGTGGATCCTGCTCGCCCGCGTCCAGGGCGTACAGACCGACCGACATGTTCTGCTCCCGCAGAAACTGCAGGTAGGCGCCCTCGTTGGCGGCGCGCTCCGCCTCCAGTTCATCCAGCCGGAATGCCTTCATCGCCTTGTCCGCCCCTGCCTCTTGTGCCCGTGTCCGATCAGGTCTGCCACGATCAGACACATGATGAATTTCGTAGTCAAGACGATCGCCAACGCGGGCGCCCTGGCCGTCGCCGTATGGCTGCTCGACAAGATCACCCTGACCGGTGACAGCACGGGCAAGAAGATCGGCACCCTGATTGTCGTCGCGCTGCTCTTCGGCCTGGTGAACTTCCTGGTCAAGCCGCTGGTCAAGCTCCTCAGCCTGCCGCTTCTGATACTGACGCTCGGCCTGTTCACGCTGGTCGTCAACGCGCTGATGCTGCTTCTCACCTCGTGGCTGGCGGACAAGCTCGACCTGAGCTTCCACGTGGAGGGCTTCTGGACGGCCGTTCTGGGCGGCCTGATCATCTCGGTCGTCTCCTGGGCGCTGCACGTCGTCCTGCCCGACGGGGACTGAGCAGACATGACGTACCGCGTCTGCTTCGTCTGCACGGGCAACATCTGCCGGTCCCCGATGGCCGAGATCGTCTTCCGCGCTCGCGTGACGGAGGCCGGTCTCGACGAGCTGGTGGAGGTCGACAGCGCCGGCACGGGCGGCTGGCACGAGGGCGACGGCGCCGACCCGCGCACGGTGGCCGTCCTGGAGGACAACGGCTACGCCGGCGGCCACACGGCCCGGCAGTTCCAGCCGTCCTGGTTCTCCCGCCTCGACCTGGTGATCGCCCTGGACTCCGGCCACCTCGGGGCGCTGCGCCGCCTCGCGCAGACGGAGCAGGACGCCCGGAAGGTACGACTGCTCCGCTCCTACGATCCTGCCGCCGGCGACGATCTCGACGTACCGGACCCCTACTACGGGGGCACGGACGGCTTCGAGGAGTGCCTTGAGATGGTGGAGGCGGCGAGCACCGGCCTGCTCGCCGCCGTGCGCAAGGACGTGGAGGGACGGGTGGCATGAGCGATTCCGCGACGGATGACGAGGGTGGGGCGACGGGCGCCGTCGACGACGTGACGGGCACCGCGGGACGGGCAGGCGCGGGGACCGGTGACGGCACGCGAGCGGTGCGGGCCGGGCTGCCCGAGCCGGTCAAGCACGAGCCCACCCTGCCCGGCCCGGTGTTCGCCGCCCACTTCCATCTGCCGGGCGATCCGACCGGCCCCTACACCTACGGCCGCGACGAGAACCCGACCTGGACGCTGCTGGAGCGCGCCGTCGGCGAACTGGAGGCACCAGGCCGTGACGATGCCGAGACGCTCGTCTTCGCGTCGGGCATGGCCGCGATCTCGGCGGTGCTCTTCTCCCAGCTGCGCACCGGCGATGTGTGCGTCCTGCCCGACGACGGCTACCAGGCGCTGCCGCTGGTCCGTGCCCAGCTGGAGGCGTACGGCATCGAGGTGCGGACCGCGCCGACGGGCGGCGACGCCCAGCTCGATGTCCTCGACGGTGCGAGTCTGCTGTGGATCGAGACGCCGTCGAACCCCGGGCTCGACGTGTGTGACATCGGGCGGCTCGCCGAGGCGGCACACGCGCGTGGTGCCCTGGTGGCCGTGGACAACACCCTCGCGACGCCGCTCGGTCAGCGTCCGCTGGAGCTCGGTGCCGACTTCGCGGTGGCCAGCGGCACCAAGCAGCTCACCGGCCACGGTGACGTCCTCCTGGGGTATGTCGTCGGCCGGGACGCCGAGGCGATGGCCGCCGTGCGCCGCTGGCGCAAGATCGTCGGTGCGATTCCGGGGCCCATGGAGGCCTGGCTGGCGCACCGTTCGGTCGCGACGCTCCAGATGCGGGTCGACCGGCAGAGCGCGACGGCCCTGGCGGTCGCCGAGGCGCTGCGCGAGCGGCCCGAGGTGACGGGGCTGCGCTACCCGGGTCTCCCTGACGATCCCTCGCACGAGATCGCCGCGCGGCAGATGCGGAGCTTCGGCTGCGTGGTGTCGTTCACGCTGCCCACGCGCGCGCGTGCCGACCGCTTTCTCGACGCGCTACGGCTCGTGGACGACGCGACGAGCTTCGGCGGGGTGCGGTCCACGGCCGAACGGCGGGGGCGCTGGGGCGGGGATGCGGTGCCCGAGGGCTTCATCCGCCTGTCGGTCGGTGCCGAGGACCCGGAGGACCTGGTGGCGGACGTGCTGCGTGCGCTGGAAGCGTCGGCTGACTGACCATCCCCACGGACGGTCCGAGCCTCCCCCCTCGTGGCTCGGACCGTCCTCCGGTTCCGCGCGCAAGAACCGCGCGACCAAGGCTAGTTGACTCTCTGTCAGTGTCCAATCACGGTAGCGACAGAGACCTATCGACTTATTTATAGTTGAGCAGGGCCGTGGGCGGGTAGCGGAGGCCGGAGAGGGGAGTGTGCGGTGGATCTGGCCTTGCTGCGGACCTTCGTGACCGTGCACCGGGCCGGCTCCTTCACCCGCGCCGCCGCCCTGCTCGGTCTTTCCCAGCCCGCCGTCACCTCGCAGATACGCACGCTGGAACGGCAGCTGGGCCGCCCCCTGTTCCTCCGGCAGGCCCGCGGCGTGACCCCGACGAGCATCGGCGACGAACTCGCCCACAAGGCCGCGCCCCACCTCGACGCCCTGGTGGAGATCACCGAGACCGGCCTCGACGACGACTCCTCCTTACGGACACTGCACCTCGCAGGTCCTCCGGAGTTCACCGCCGAACGAGCCCTGCCCGCCCTCACGGAGCTGACCGGTGAGGACGGTCAGGGCTTCGCCTTGCGCGCTTCCTTCGGGACGGCCGAAGAAACCCTGGAAGGGCTTTCCGCCGGGCATCACGATCTGGCCATCAGCACGGCCCAGCCGCGAGGCGCCCTGCTCACGGCGACTGCGCTCTGCGACGAGGAGCACGTCCTGGTCGCCGCTCCGCGCTGGGCCGAGGAGATCGGTACCGGGCAACCGGGCCGCAAACCGGAACCGGCCCTCGAGAAGGTGCCCGTGGTGGAGGTGCACGAGTCGCTGCCCTTCGTCTCCCGCTACTGGGCCTCCGTCTTCGACTCGCACCCGGCCGCCCCGGGCACCGTGATCGTCCCCGACCTGCGTGCGGTCCTGGCCTGCGCCGCCGCCGGCGCCGGCCTGGCGGTGCTGCCCCGCTATCTGTGTGCGCCGGCGCTGGAGCGGGGCGAGGTCGTCGCCCTGCACGAGCCGACGGTGCCACCGCTGCGGACATACTTTCTGGTGGTCCGAACCGGGACGCTGGCGATGCCCCACATCGCTCGGGCCCACGAGTGGTTGCAGCGGGCTTCGGCCGACTGGTGCTGAGTCCCTCCTCGACCGGCTCCGAGCTGCGGTGACGTTGGTTTCCAGTGCGCCCTGACGGGGAGTGCCGAGGGTGCCCTCGTGAGGGCACCCGGGGCACCTCGGCGTCGGTAGCGGGGCGCTCGGGACCGGGCCTCACTCTGGGAGCTCGGCCGGTGACGTTTCGCGATGTTTCACGTGGAACCAGCCGGGCCACATTTCACTCATGACCGTCCGACCCGTGGTCAAGCGCACCGCCCGCGCCGTTCTGCTGGACGGTGCCGACCTGATCTTGATCAAGCGCACCAAACCGGGTGTGGATCCCTACTGGCTCACCCCCGGTGGCGGGGTCGAGCCCAGCGACTCGACCGTCATCGACGCCCTGCACCGCGAGGTGTACGAGGAACTCGGCGCCAAGATCACCGATGTGGTGCCCTGCTTCGTGGACACCATGGAGCACATCGGGGAGGACGGCGGCGCGACCGGTGTGAAGGTGCAGCACTTCTTCGTCTGCCGCCTGGAGTCCATGGACCCCTCCCTGCGCCATGGCCCCGAGGTGGACGAGCCGGTCGGCGAGTACGAGATCGTGCGTGTGCCCTTCACCCGCGTCGGAATCGCGTCCGTCCATCTCGTGCCGCTGTCACTGCGCCACTACCTGGACGGCAACATCGAGGGCGTACTCGCCATGCACGCGCCCGATCTGGGCTGAGACACCTGGTCAGCTTCCGGCCGCGACCAGTTCCTCGACGGAGTCGTGCCGTATGCGATCCGACGGGATACCGACGTCCCTCAGGGCGTTCATACCGCTGCGGATCATCCCGGGCGGCCCCGAGAGGTAGGCGTCGAACTCGTTCCACGGCCCATAGGCACGTATCGCGTCCGGCAGCTGCTGGTTCGCCTGCTGGTCGATGATCGCCCGGACCGAGAGCCAGGGGTGGCTCTGCTGGAGGCGGAGCATGGTGTCGATGTCGTACAGGTCGTGGTCCGTGCGGGCGCCGTAGAAGACCTCGACCGGCCGGCGGTCCCCGTGCTCGGCGACATCCTCGACCAAGGCCTTGATGGGCGCTATGCCCGTACCGCCGCCCAGGCAGAGCAGACCACTCTCGGTGGTGTGGTCCACGGTCATGGAACCGGCGGGTGGGCCGAGCCGGATGATGTCACCGGGGCGGGCGCGGTGCACCAGGGCATTGGAGACCCATCCCGCCGGAACGGCCTTCACGTGGAATGACAGCAGACCGTCGGATCGGGGCGCCGAGGCGAAGGAGTAGTGCCGCCAGATCCGGGGCCACCAAGGCGTCTCCACGCTCGTGTACTGCCCAGCGAGGAAGGGGTATGGCTGGTCGGGCCGGACAGTGACGACCGCGACGTCCGGGGTTCTCAGGTCGTGCGTGACGATCTCGGCGTACCACCAGGCCGGGGCGCGCAGCTCGTCCGCGGCCGCCGCGTCGATCATGACCTGGGAGATCGTGGTGTAGGCCCTGACCCAGGCCGCCTCCATCTCCGCGTTCCACACCCCGGCGGCGTACTTGCTCAATGCACCGATGAGGCACTCGCCGACGGCCGGATAATGCTCGGCCCTCGTCCCGTACTTCCGGTGCCCCCGGCCGAGATTCTGCAAGTAGTCGACGAGGACTTCCTTGTTGTCGATGTGCTCGGCGGCCGTGAGCAGCGCTCTGAGCAGCCGGTCCCGCTGGGTGTCCATCGCGGCCGGGAACAGCGACCGCAGGTCGGGGTGGCGGACGAAGAGCAGGGCATAGAAGTACGACGTGACCTTGTCCGCGACCGGGGCCACCTCGGCCATGGCGCGGCGGATGAGCAGGGCGTCCGGGGAGCCCTCTTCGGCCGGGGCGGTGGCGGCCTCTTCCGGGGACGACACCGGGGCGTGCCGCTGGGCGGAGACATGCTGCTCGGCAGCGGCAGTTGGGGGCGGAGCCAGCGTGGAGGCGAAGGGCGCGGGGGTCAGTGCAGTGGGTGCGGGGCCCGGCGATGTGGCGCCGGCGAGGCTGGAGACCATGGGGGAAGGCGCGTGCTGCGCGGCGTGACGGGCGGGCGTCGCTATCGGATCCGGTGCCTCACGCTCTTGCTCCGGCCCACCGGTGCTCACACTGCCGGGCGTCGAGCCGGGCGCCGCGGATGTGCCGTCCGCCGGGCCTTCCGGGACGGTTCCCGGCCTGCCCACCGGGCGTATCGCGGCCGGTCGACGCCCTTCTGCCGTCCTGTCGGGCGTCCTGGCGTCGTCTTCCGGCGCCGTCGTCGGGTCCTTGCGGGGTGTGAACCAGCCGCCCCCGCCGCCAGAAGTGCCGTTGTCGGCCGACGTGGTGGTCGGAGCGTCCATGGTGTGCCTCGCCTCGAGCATCTTTCGGTCGGTCTGCGCACTTCCCAGTCGGAAGGTGCCTGCTTTCCCCCGTGGACGGTCTGCGTTCCCATCCTTGTCGCGGCCAATGCGGCCACATTCAACCCGTATTCCGGCCCCGTACGGACAAGTAAGGCGAGAGTGTGACATTGGCCGCAGTAACTCTCGTCGAGCTTCTCACCCGCCTGGACGCTTCCGTCGCATAACCGGAAACGCGGGTCTTCGATCTCTCCGTCCCGTTAGGCTGCATTGCCCCGCACTCGGCCCTCACGGGGGCGTCCCGTCCCGGATGCGAACCGGAGTCGACCCTACCGGCCACCGCCGTGCACACAAGTCCCCCCTTCCCTCACCACGAATGCGGCCACCGCGCGAACCATCCAGTCGGTCAACTACGGTGCGGTGAGGCTCCGTTCCCAGCACCGATCGGACACGCGGTGTTCTTACGCGTTTCACGTGAAACATCCAGCACCGGCCCACGCCGTGTACGGGTGGCGACAACTGGCCAAAAGCTCGTACGTCTCCACCGAAAGAGGTGGACGCCAGGGGCCCGCGTCGGACAGCCTGACCTGCGTGCCGACTCCTTCTCTTGCCTCCCTGCCCATCCGACGTCTGACGCTCCGCGACCAAGCGGCCTGCGCCGACTTGTCCGAGGACCGGGGGTGGCCACGGGAGGAGCACAAGTGGGGTTTTCTTCTTACGGCCGGAAAGGGTTACGGCATCGACGACCCTGACGGCGGCCTGATCAGCGCCTGCGTCGTCACCGAGTACGGACCGCAGGACCCCGCCCTCGCCGCGATCGGCATGGTCCTGGTCGCCGGACGGCATGCCCGGCAGGGCGTGGGACGCCGGCTGATGCGTCACGTCGTCTCGGCGATGGGCGCCACCCCCCTCACCCTGCATGCCACGCCGTACGGCCGCCCCCTCTACGAGGAGCTCGGCTTCAAGGTCACCGGGCGGGCCGAGATGGTCCGCGGGCACTTCACTCCCGGCGGGCCGGAGCCGAGAGTCGCCACGCGCCCGGCGACCGCCGAGGACCTCACCGCGATCCTCCGGCTCGACGAGCAGGTTTTCGGGACCGACCGCACCCATATCGTCACCCGACTCCCCGCCTTCGCCGACCAGTTGCGCGTGGCCGAGGAGGGCGGGCGGATCATCGGGTACGCGGGTGCCTGGCCCAACATGGACACTCACGTCGTGGGGCCGCTCATCGCACGCGACACGTCGGTGGCGCAGGCGCTCATCGCCTCTCTTGCCGCCCGCACCGACCGTCCGCTGCGCACGGACATCGATGTGCGGCACGAAGAGCTCCTCGCGTGGGTGAAGGAGCGTGGCCTGGAATCCATCGCCTTCAACTCGGTGATGTCGTACGGGATCACCGAGTTGCCCGGAGACTGGAGCCGGCGGTTCGCGCCGGTCACGGTCGCGGCGGGCTGAAGAGCCTCGATACGACCATGAGGGCTCCCCGGAAACCGGGGAGCCCTCATCGTTGTGCCGCAGAGGCATGGTCAGGCAAGGGTCTCCAGGGCGGCCGTGGCGAAACCGTGGTCCTGCTCCGGTGCGCCGCCGCCCACGCCGATCGCGCCGATCAGACGGCCGTCGCGGTGCACCGGAACGCCGCCGGCGATGAACAGCAGCGGCCGGTCGAGCGCGGTCGGCAGCGTGTGGAAGAGGCCCCCGGGCTGCACCGCGTCGACCAGGTCGGCGGTGGGCGCGTTCAGCTGGAGAGCCGTGAAGGCCTTGCGGGTGCTGGTCTCGCCGGAGATCAGCACGGCGCGGTCGTCCCGCCGGAAGGCGAGCAGATGGCCGCCCGCGTCCAGGACGGTGACGCTGATGGTGACGCCTGCGGCCTCGGCGGCACGCTGGGCCGCGGCGATGAGCGCGTCGGCGTCCTGGGTGGTGAGCGGGGCGACAGCGGTGGTGGTGTTCATGAGGGAGTTCTCCTGGACGGCGTGCTGGTGGTGCTGGGGCATGGGGTCGGTCGGGTTGGTCCGGCTGCTCAGTGGTGGACGGCGGCCCGCTGCTCGGCCGGTGCGCCGCCCGCGACGACGGTGCCGGGCTCACCGGTACGGCGTTCCAGGGCGGCCGAGACAACGGCAAGGACCAGGGCTCCGGCTGCCAGAGCGGCACCGACCCAGTTGGGGGCGGTGTAGCCGAGGCCTGCCGCGATCACGAGGCCGCCGAGCCAGGCGGACAACGCGTTGCCGAGATTGAAGGCGCCGATGTTCACGGCGGAGGCCAGGGTCGGGGCACCGTGCGCCTGGTCGAGGACCCGCTTCTGGAGCGGCGGCACGGTCGCGAAGCCCAGGGCACCGATCAGCGCGATGGTGATGGCCGACAGCAGCTTGTCGTGAGCGGTGAGGGTGAACAGCGCCAGGACGACGGCCAGGGCGCCCAGGGAGACGTACAGCATGGGCATCAGGGCGCGGTCGGCGAACCTGCCGCCGACGAGGTTCCCGCCGACCATGCCGAGGCCGAAGAGGACCAGCAGCCAGGTGACGGAGCCGTCGGCGAAGCCTGCGACGTGGGTCATCATCGGCGCGATGTAGGTGATGGCCGCGAAGACACCGCCGAAGCCGAGGACGGTCATGGCCATCGCGAGCAGCACCTGCACGTTCTTGAAGGCGGCCAGCTCGTGGCGCAGGTGCACGCCTTCCGCCTTGGGCATGTCGGGGACGAGCCGGGCGATGCCGGCCAGGCCGACGACGCCGAGAGCGGCGACGATGCCGAAGGTCACCCGCCAGCCGACGGACTGCCCGACGAGCGTGCCCAGCGGGACGCCGACCACGTTGGCGACGGTCAGACCGGTGAACATCATCGCGATGGCTCCGGCCTTCTTGTCCGGGGCGACGAGGTCGGCCGCGACGACCGAGCCGATGCCGAAGAAGGCGCCGTGGGCCAGCGAGGCGACGATCCGGCCGATCAGCATGACGGAGAAGGCCGGGGCGAGTGCCGAGAGCAGGTTGCCGACGATGAACAGGCCCATGAGCAGCATCAGCATCCGCTTGCGGGAGGTCTTGGTGCCGAGCACGGTCATCAGTGGGGCGCCGAACATGACGCCGAGCGCGTAGCCGGTCACCAGGTAGCCGGCGGTGGGGATGGAGACCCCGTAGTCGCCCCCGACCTCGGGCAGCAAGCCCATGATCACGAATTCCGTCGTTCCGATCCCGAAGGCCCCGATCGCGAGGGCCAGAAGCGCGAGAGGCATGGAGGGGTTACCTTCCCAGACGATTGCAGGAGCGCTTTACGTGCGCTCACAATAGTTGCAAACGCGGGCTATATGCAACCGCTGTCAATTGCGGACCTGCTCTATCCTGGGTGGCAGCCGCTCCGGGACGGAGGAAACGCCAATGACAGCGACGGACCCCGCGCTCACCGCTCTCGCCCAGAGCTGGTGCGCCCTCTCCCTGCTCCACGGGAGGATCGAGGCCCACATCGAGCGCGCCCTGCAGGCCGGGCACGACCTCAGTGCGCGCGAGTACTCCCTGCTGGACGTGCTCAGCCGACAGCACGACGGGGACGGCGGCCATCTGCAGATGAAGCAGGTCGCCGACGCGGTCGTCCTCAGCCAGAGCGCGACCACACGCCTGGTCACCCGGCTGGAGGACCGCGGTCTCCTGGAGCGCTACCTGTGCCCCACGGATCGCCGGGGCATCTACACGAACGTCACCGAAGCGGGCCTCGAACTGCTGGAAGCGGCTCGGCCGACCAATGACGCCGCCCTGCGTGAAGCCCTCGACGAAGCGGCGAAGAACCCCGAACTGGCCCCGCTGGTCCGGGTCGTGGAGAACCTGAAGGCCCCGGTGCCCGCCTAGGACATTCGCGCAGGACATACCGCCTGCGGCGTCTCCCCACCGGCCGGCTCTGCGTAGGGTGCGTCCATGGGAGATCTTGAGATACGTGCCGCCATCTCCGACGACGTCCCGGCGATCGTCGCCATGCTCGCGGACGACCCGCTGGGCGCACAGCGCGAGTCACCGGACGACCTCGGCCCGTACCTGGCCGCGCTGGAGCGGCTCAGCGCCGACCCGAACCAGCGTGTGATCGTGGCGGTACGGCAGGGCCGGGTCGTCGGCACGCTCCAGCTCACGGTCATTCCCGGGCTCTCCCGACGCGGTGCCACCCGGTCGATCATCGAAGGGGTCCGCATCCACGCGGACGAGCGCGGCAGCGGCCTGGGAACCCAGCTCATCGAGTGGGCGATCGACGCATCCCGGGAGCAGGGATGCCAGTTGGTCCAGCTGACCTCCGACAGGACGCGCACCGACGCCCACCGCTTCTACGAGCGGCTCGGGTTCACGGCCTCCCACACAGGCTTCAAGCTCCAGCTGTAACCCGACATGACGGGGCGCCGTGTTTCACGTGAAACACGGCGCCCCGTCATGTCACCGCCTAACCGATACCGCGCCATCCCCCGGGATCGACCCCGCCCGGCACAGGAGCCCCCTCGTCGTACGGCTGACGCGTGAACACGAACGAGCCCAGGTCCAGATGGCTCACGGACCCGTCCGGCCGCCGTACGGCCTTCAGGAGCTCGCTGGCGTAGTAACCCTCCAGCCCCGTCCAGGTGCCGTCGCCGTTCGACCGGAACCGTGAGCGGCGCCCGGCACCGGACAGCGGCCCCAGTGAGACCAGTCCGTCGGCCGTCAGCCGCAGAGCGAAGGCGTGCGTCCCCCAGTACCACTGCCCCGTCAGCTCCAGCAGCGATGGGTCGAGATCGGCCAGCGGCTTCCACGGTGCCGGGATGCGCGGCTCCGCCTCGGCGACGATGCGGACCAGGTCGGCGGCGACCGGGAACAGCAGCGGCCCGGAAGTGGAGTTGGCCATGGCGACCGCCGCCACGTCGTCGTCGACGCTGATCATGAGGCACGCGAGGAACCCGGGCAGCGAGCCGGTGTGGCCGACGAGGGACCGGCCGTTCCGACGCCGGATCTCCATGCCCAGACAGTAGGCGTAACCGCCCGCCACGTCCGCCGCCTCATGGGGTGCGGCCGGTGTCCTCATCTCCCTCAGGGACGCGGCGCTCAGCACCCGCTCGTCGCCCTGGACCAGAAAGGCCGCGAACCGCGCCAAGTCACCTGTCGTCGACCAGAGCTGACCGGCCGGCGCCATGCGCCCCAGATCCGCGAGGGGCTCAGGAAGCATCACATCGGCCCAGGGATGCACGGCCCAGCCACCCGCATGGGGCGCCTGAGGCAGCACGCTCGTGCGATGCAGGCCCAGAGGTTCGAGCACTTCACGCCGAAGGACCTCCTCCCAAGAGGCTCCGCGAAGCTTCTCGATGAGTGCGCCGAGCAGCGCGTATCCCGGGTTCGAGTAGTGGAACCGGCGGCCGGGCGGGGCCAGCAGGGGCCGCTCACCCAGAACGTCGGCGAGTTCGGGCCGCAGCGATCCGGGACTCCGTTCCCACCACGGCCCCGGCGTCTCGGCCGCCAGGCCGCCTGTGTGCGCCAGGAGTTCGGCGACGGTCGCCTCCCCCACGCCGGTGCCCGGCAGATGCTTCTCGAGCGGATCCCCGAGATCCAGGGCACCCTCGTCGCGAAGCCGCAGCACGAGCACGGCCGTGAAGGTCTTGGTGATCGAGCCGATCCGGTACTGAACGTTCTCGTCCGGCGCATGCCCGTCCACCGAAGTCCGGGCACCCGTCCACACCGTTGTCCCGTCCCGCACGACGGCCGCGACGAGCGACGGAGCCCGCCCTTCGGCCTGCGCGACGGCGATCCGGTGCAACAGAGCGCGGCGGGTTCCGGGAAGCAGTTCTCCCTGAGATGTCGTCATGAGCCCAGTCCACCCGGCCAGGCATCCCCTCGTCGAGCACATTCGGGGCCGGAGCCTGTGAGGCCGGTTTCAGGGTCTCGCGATCGGTGGGCCAGGGCATCGCGTTGACCAGACACCGCCGGGCCCCTGCGGAAGGATGAGGCCGTGTTGACACCGGCTCGAGCAACTGGCCGTACGCGAGCCGCAGGTTCCCTCCCTCGCGCACTTCGGCGTCGAGCCTGCGGTGGACGGTTTCGGGCTGGAAGAGCTCTTGCGGGTGAGCGTGTGCCCCTGTGCCCTGCGGTCATGACCGACCACGACGGAGTCCTGCGCGCCCGTTGGCGAACCGAGCCGACGCCGAGCGACCGCGACTGGGCACTTCGTCCATCAGAAGGAGGCGGATCAGGTCTGCGCCATGTCCACGAACCGTGAGTAGTGCCCCTGGAAGGCGACCGTGATCGTCGCCGTCGGGCCGTTACGGTGCTTTCCCACGATGATGTCCGCCTCGCCCGCGCGCGGCGACTCCTTCTCGTACGCGTCCTCGCGGTGCAGAAGGATCACCATGTCGGCGTCCTGCTCGATGGAACCCGACTCACGCAGGTCGGACACCATCGGCTTCTTGTCCGTACGCTGCTCGGGACCACGGTTCAGCTGGGAGAGCGCGATCACCGGAACCTCCAGCTCCTTCGCCAGGAGCTTGAGGTTCCGGGACATGTCCGAGACTTCCTGCTGCCGGCTCTCGGAGCGCTTGGAACCACCGGCCTGCATCAGCTGCAGATAGTCGATGATCACGAGCTTGATGTCGTTGCGCTGCTTCAGCCGACGGCACTTCGCACGAATCTCCATCATCGACAGGTTCGGGGAGTCGTCGATGTAGAGCGGTGCGGACGAGACCTCGGGCATCCGGCGCGCCAGGCGCGTCCAGTCGTCGTCCGTCATGGTGCCGGACCGCATGTGGTGCAGGGCGACGCGGGCCTCTGCGGACAGCAGACGCATCGCGATCTCGTTGCGCCCCATCTCCAGGGAGAAGATGACGCTCGGCAGGTTGTGCTTGATCGACGCGGCCCGGGCGAAGTCCAGAGCGAGCGTCGACTTACCCATCGCGGGACGGGCCGCGATGACGATCATCTGCCCCGGGTGCAGACCGTTGGTCAGGGAGTCGAGGTCGGTGAATCCCGTGGGGACGCCCGTCATCTCGCCGCTGCGTGAGCCGATCGCCTCGATCTCGTCGAGCGCGCCCTCCATGATGTCGCCGAGCGGCAGGTAGTCCTCGCTGGTGCGCTGCTCGGTGACCGCGTAGACCTCCGCCTGGGCGCGGTTGACGATCTCGTCGACGTCGTCGTCGGCCGCGTATCCCATCTGTGTGATGCGGGTACCCGCCTCGACCAGTCGGCGCAGGACGGCCCGCTCGTGGACGATCTCCGCGTAGTACGCCGCGTTGGCCGCCGTGGGGACCGTCTGGACGAGGGTGTGCAGATACGAGGCCCCGCCGACCTTGTTGATCTCGCCGCGTTTGGTGAGCTCGGCCGCGATCGTGATGGGGTCCGCCGGCTCGCCCTTGGCATAGACGTCGAGGACAGCCTGGTAGATCGTCTCGTGGGCCGGCTTGTAGAAGTCGTGGCCCTTGAGGATCTCGACGACGTCGGCGATGGCGTCCTTGGACAGGAGCATGCCGCCGAGGACGGACTGCTCGGCGTCGATGTCCTGCGGCGGTACCCGCTCGAACGACGGGGCCGATCCGCCGTCCCACCCACCGTTGTCCCTGCCGCGCTCGTGCTGTTCGTCGCGGCCGCGGGCTCCGTCACCACGTCGGCGGGAGGCGGGCAGACGATCACTGGGACCGCTGTCGGCCCACGGATCGTCCAAGGGCTCGGAAATGCTCACCGAGCCACCTCCTCCCGTCCGCCGAAGCAGACCTAGCCGTGCCCCTCTGTTCTACGGCACGGCACTGACAAATAAGAGGCCCAACTCCGGTTGGCACGCGCCGGTTTTGTGGCGTTTTGAAAACCGGCGGACGGAGCGGGCGCCGGACCACCGTAGGCCTGTCGGCACCGTCAGCCAATCTGGTTATCCACAGGCCATGTGGACGACGGCCCAGATGCTGTGGAGAACTCCGCGAAACCTGTGCACGACCCGGTGGACAGGCCTGTGAACAAGCAGCGACCCTCACGAGGTGAACCACCCTGACCTGCACCTTTGTCGTCCACCGGCTGTGCAGAAGAAAAACTTTCGCAACAGGCCCAAGATCGCCTCGAACAGTGCACAGCCGTGCGCACCCCAGGACAGAAAGTAAGGGTCGCAAAAGCTTTGCATCTCTTACCTGTGGACGATTAGATTGATGCACATGACACAGGCCCCCGCGCGCCGTCGAACCGGCCGGAGACAGCACGACCGAGAGATCGTCGCGCTGGCCGTGCCCGCCTTCGGCGCCCTCGTCGCCGAGCCCCTCTTCCTCATCGCCGACACCGCCATCGTGGGCCACCTGGGCACCGCCCAACTCGCCGGTCTCGGCGTCGCCTCGGCTCTGCTGATGACTGCCGTGAGCGTCTTCGTCTTCCTCGCCTACGCCACGACGGCCGCGGTTGCCCGTCGCGTCGGAGCGGGAGACCTCCAGGCCGCCATCCGCCAAGGCATGGACGGTATCTGGCTGGCACTGCTCCTCGGCGCTGCCGTCGTCGCCGTCGCTCTGCCGACAGCACCCCATCTCGTGGACCTCTTCGGTGCCTCGGACGCGGCAGCCCCCTACGCGATCACCTATCTGCGCATCTCCGTGCTCGGCATACCGGCCATGCTCGTGGTCCTCGCCGCGACGGGTGTCCTGCGCGGTCTGCAGGACACCAGGACTCCGCTCTACGTCGCCATCGCCGGCTTCGTCGCCAACGCCGCCCTCAACGCCGGGCTCGTCTACGGCGCCGATCTGGGGATAGCCGGTTCCGCGTGGGGCACCGTCATCGCCCAGTGCGGCATGGCTGCGGTCTATCTCGTGGTGGTTCTGCGAGGAGCACGCAAGCATGGCGCTTCGCTACGCCCGGATGCCGCCGGGATCAGGGCCTCCGCCCAAGCCGGTGTGCCCCTGCTGGTGCGCACCCTCTCCCTGCGGGCGATCCTGCTGATCGCCACGGCGGTCGCCGCCCGTCTAGGTGATGCCGACATCGCCGCCCACCAGATCATCCTCTCCCTGTGGAGCCTGCTGGCCTTCGCCCTCGACGCCATCGCCATCGCGGGGCAGGCCATCATCGGTCGCTACCTCGGAGCCGGTGACGCCCAAGGCGCCCGGGACGCCTGCCGCCGCATGGTCGAGTGGGGTATCGCCGTCGGGGTCGTTCTCGGCATTCTGGTGGTCATCACCCGACCGGCGTTCTTGCCCCTGTTCACCAGCGACCCGGCAGTCCAGGATGTGGCGCTGCCCGCCCTGATCATCGTCGCTCTCTCCCAGCCCATCTCCGGCATCGTCTTCGTCCTGGACGGGGTCCTGATGGGTGCCGGAGACGGCCCTTACCTGGCCTGGGCGATGCTGATCACTCTGGCGGTCTTCACGCCGGTCGCTCTGCTGGTACCGGTACTGGGCGGCGGTCTCACCGCTCTCTGGGCCACGATGACGCTGATGATGACTGTGCGAATGCTGACCCTGTGGCTTCGCACTCGCTCGGGCCGCTGGATCGTGACGGGCGCGACCCGCTGACCGTTTCACGTGAAACGCTGCCTGTTTCACGTGAACACGGTGTGCTCCACAGAACGCGGTGTTTCACGTGAAACAGGCGGACGCCGGGGCGGAAGGCACCTGCCCAAGAAGCGGGAGGCACCTGCCCAACAAAACGAATGGGGCCACACCCCGTAGGGTGCGGCCCCATCGCTTACTGCTTCAGCACGCGCGGCACTCAGGCCGCGACGACCTCGATGTTCACCTTCGCGGCGACCTCGGGGTGCAGACGCACGGACGTCTCGTGAGCGCCCAGCGTCTTGATCGGCGAGCCGAGCTCGATGCGGCGCTTGTCGACCTCGGGGCCACCGGAAGCCTTGATCGCGGAAGCGATGTCGGCCGGGGTGACGGAACCGAAGAGACGACCGGCGTCGCCGGAGCGAACGGCCAGACGGACCTTGACGCCCTCGAGCTGGGCCTTCACAGCGTTGGCCTGCTCGATGGTCTGGATCTCGTGGATCTTGCGAGCACGACGGATCTGCTCGACGTCCTTCTCGCCACCCTTGGTCCAGCGGATAGCGAACTTCCGCGGGATCAGGTAGTTGCGAGCGTAACCGTCCTTGACGTCGACGACGTCGCCCGCGGCACCGAGGCCGGAGACCTCGTGGGTGAGGATGATCTTCATGAGTCGGTCACCCTTCCCTTATCGCGCGGTGGAGGTGTAGGGCAGCAGCGCCATCTCACGGCTGTTCTTCACGGCCGTGGCGACGTCACGCTGGTGCTGCGTGCAGTTGCCGGTCACGCGGCGGGCACGGATCTTGCCGCGGTCGGAAATGAACTTCCGCAGCATGTTCGTGTCCTTGTAGTCCACGTACGTGACCTTG
The DNA here is from genome assembly GCF_031348265.1 of Streptomyces collinus. Lineage (NCBI taxonomy): Bacteria > Bacillati > Actinomycetota > Actinomycetes > Kitasatosporales > Streptomycetaceae > Streptomyces > Streptomyces collinus. Next base: position 4,406,070 of record NZ_CP133771.1, read on the forward strand.
TCCTTGCAGAATGCGCAGACCTTCTTCTTCGGCTTGCGCACAGGCGGCTTAGCCATGGTGTTTCTCCTGTGTGATCAAGAAGTGTGAGTGCGAGCCCGCCCCTAGAAGGGGGGCTCGTCCGAGTAGCCGCCGCCACCGCCGCCGCCGGAGTTTCCACCCCAGCCGCCGCCACCGCCCTGGTTGCCACCGGCGGGAGCGCCGGTCGCCCACGGGTCGTCAGCGGGAGCGCCGCCGCCCTGCTGGCCACCGCCGGGGCCGCCGCCCCAGCCGCCGCCGCCCTGGGCGCCACCGCTACCGCCGCCGTAACCCCCCTGGCCGCCCTGGCCACCGCGGCCGGTGGTCTTGGTGACCTTGGCCGTGGCGTTGCGCAGGCTGGCGCCGACTTCCTCGACGTCCAGCTCGTAGACCGTGCGCTTGACACCCTCACGGTCCTCGTAGGACCGCTGCTTCAGCCGGCCCTGCACGATGACGCGCATGCCTCGCTGGAGCGACTCAGCGACGTTCTCCGCCGCCTGACGCCAGACCGAGCAGGTCAGGAACAGGCTCTCGCCGTCCTTCCACTCGTTCGTCTGACGGTCGAAGGTGCGGGGGGTGGACGCGACACGGAACTTCGCGACCGCCGCACCGGAGGGGGTGAAGCGCAGCTCGGGGTCATCGACAAGATTGCCGACGACCGTGATGACGGTCTCGCCTGCCATGGGGGAACCTCTCGGCGGGTTTGCTCTGGCTGCTTGCTACTCGAATCCCGGGATCAGCTGAGCCGGGTGGCTCAGTGGGTCTCGGGGCGGAGGACCTTGGTCCGGAGGACCGACTCGTTCAGGTTCATCTGGCGGTCGAGCTCCTTGACGACCGCAGGCTCGGCCTGCAGGTCGATGACCGAGTAGATGCCCTCGGGCTTCTTCTTGATCTCGTACGCGAGACGACGACGGCCCCAGGTGTCGACCTTCTCGACCTTTCCGCCGCCGTCACGGACGACAGAGAGGAAGTTCTCGATCAACGGAGAGACAGCGCGCTCCTCGACCTCGGGGTCGAGGATGACCATCACCTCGTAGTGACGCATGTGGAACCCACCTCCTTTGGACTCAGCGGCCACGGTCGTTCCGTGGCAGGAGGGTTGTGATGCGTAGGCAACGGTATCGGCCACCACTGACAGTCAGGGGTTCTGGCGAGAAGCCCCTGCCGTGACATGGGCAGACACCGGTGCGGACGGTACAGAGTACCCGCACAGCGGCTTGCGGTTGAAATCCGGCCGCCGGGGCAGCCAATCTGTACACATCGGGTGTGTATGGCGCTACGATGCGCCGCCTTTCGCAGGAGGTGCCCTATGGCACAGGCATTGCGACCCAACACCGCCGGCGGTCTCTTCGCCACGGACGGCAAACCCCATCCCCTCCAGGACACCCTGCTCGCGGTGACCCTGGTCCTGGGCCTCTTGTCGTTCCTCACGGCGATCATCGACGAAGACCTGCATGTGCTCAGCTCCTGGGCCGGCCTGGTGGGCATCCTCACGGGTGCGTACGGCCAGTGGATCTCGGAGACGACCCGGGAACGCTTCGGCCTGATCCTGGGCCTGGGCGCATCGGGGGTCGGGTTCTTCCTGGGCATGGCGCACGGCGGCCTCATCGGCTGACGCCAGGACACCCCCTCATCTGAACACCGGATCACGCCCCGGCCGGCCTCGGCCGGGGCGAAGGTCCCGTACGCCCAACCGGCGCGCTTCCAAGGCGCAGTAGGCTTCGCGCGAGAGCCGGAGCCCCTGTACCCATGGGGACACACCAGCCCGAGGAGCGCCCCGAAATGAGCCTGACCCTGAGGACCATCAGTCGCGAGCAGCATCTGGCCTACATCCAGAGCCTGCCGTCGGCGAGCCACATGCAGGTCCCGGCCTGGGCTGACGTCAAGGCGGAGTGGCGCTCCGAGAACCTCGGCTGGTTCGACGACCGCACCGGCGAGATGGTCGGTGCCGGCCTGGTCCTCTACCGGCAGCTTCCCAAGATCAAGCGCTACCTCGCCTACCTGCCCGAGGGCCCGGTCATCAACTGGTTCGCGCCGAATCTGCAGGAATGGCTCGAACCGATGCTGGCGCATCTGAAGCAGCAGGGCGCCTTCTCCGTGAAGATGGGCCCGCCGGTGATCATCCGGCGCTGGGAAGCCCCCTCCATCAAGCAGGGCATCCAGAACCCGGACGTCAAGCGCCTGCGTGACATCGAGGCCGACCACATCGAGCCGCGCGCCTTCGAGGTGGCCGACAAGCTGCGCCGCATGGGCTGGCAGCAGGGCGAGGACGGCGGCGCCGGCTTCGGGGACGTCCAGCCCCGCTACGTGTACCAGGTGCCGCTGGCGAACCGCTCTCTGGAAGAGGTCCACAAGAACTTCAACCAGCTGTGGCGCCGCAACATCAAGAAGGCCGAGAAGGCCGGCGTCGAGGTCGTCCAGGGCGGCTACCAGGACCTTGAGGAATGGCAGCGGCTGTACGAGATCACGGCCATCCGCGACCACTTCCGGCCGCGCCCGCTGTCGTACTTCCAGCGCATGTGGACGGCCCTCAACACCGAGGACCCCAACCGCATGCGGCTGTACTTCGCCCGGCACAACGGCGTGAACCTGTCGGCCGCGACGATGCTGATCGTCGGCGGGCACGTCTGGTACTCCTACGGCGCCTCCGACAACATCGGCCGAGAGGTCCGGCCCTCGAACGCGATGCAGTGGCGGATGCTGCGCGACGCCTACGCGCTCGGCGCCACCGTCTACGACCTGCGCGGCATCTCCGACTCGCTGGACGAGACCGACCACCTCTTCGGCCTGATCCAGTTCAAGGTGGGTACCGGCGGCCAGGCGGCCGAATACCTCGGCGAGTGGGACTTCCCCCTGAACAAGCTGCTGCACAAGGCGCTCGACATCTACATGTCGCGCCGCTGATGTCCCGTTCAGTGCTTCTATACCCCTGATACACGGCAACCGCCGATACACGGCACCGCGAGAAAGGTTCCAGGTCCGGCCATGGCGCTCACGCTCTACGTCGACACCGCGCGCTGGCGTGCGCACCACAAGCACGTGCAGGAGCAGTTCCCGGGCCTCGTGCCGGTCTGCAAGGGCAACGGCTACGGCTTCGGGCACGAGCGGCTGGCGGAGGAGGCCACACGGCTGGGCTCGGACGTCCTCGCCGTCGGCACGACGTACGAGGCCGCCCGGATCAAGGACTGGTTCGGCGGCGACCTGCTGGTGCTGACGCCGTACCGGCGGGGCGAGGAGCCGGTGCCGCTGCCGGACCGGGTCATCCGCTCCGTGTCGTCGATAGACGGCGTGTACGGCCTGGTCGGCGCCCGTGTGGTGATCGAGGTGATGTCCTCGATGAAGCGGCACGGCATCAGCGAGCAGGACCTGGCCCAGCTGCACGCCGCCATCGAGAACGTCCGCCTGGAGGGCTTCGCCATCCACCTGCCGCTGGACCGCACCGACGGCTCGGACGCCGTCGAGGAGGTCATCGGCTGGATGGACCGGCTGCGTGCCGCCCGGCTGCCCCTGCACACCATGTTCGTCAGCCACCTCAAGGCCGAGGAACTCGCCCGGCTTCAGCAGCAGTTCCCGCAGACCCGCTTCCGGGCACGCATCGGCACGCGGCTCTGGCTGGGGGACCACGACGCCACGGAGTACCGCGGAGCGGTCCTGGACGTCACGCGCGTCGCCAAGGGCGACCGTTTCGGCTACCGGCAGCAGAAGGCTGCCTCCGACGGCTTCCTGGTGGTCGTGGCGGGCGGTACGTCGCACGGAGTGGGTCTGGAGGCCCCCAAGGCTCTGCACGGCGTCATGCCGCGCGCCAAGGGCGTCGCACGCGCCGGCCTCGCGACGGTCAACCGGAACCTTTCTCCGTTCGTCTGGGGCGGCAAGCAGCGCTGGTTCGCGGAGCCGCCGCACATGCAGGTGTCGATCCTGTTCGTGCCGGCGGACGCGCCCGAGCCGAAGGTCGGTGACGAGCTGGTGGCCCATCTGCGGCACACCACCACCCAGTTCGACCGCCTCATGGACCGCTGAACCGGCTCGGCACCGACCGGCGCAACGCAACAAGAAGGCCGTACACGGTTCGTGTACGGCCTTCGATGTGTCCCGGCTACGGCATCCGGCGCCGTTCGCTCAGAGCGAACCACCCGTGGCGCCCGGCTTTCCCCACTCGACCGGTGGCCCGTCGAACTGGGCGGTCACCTGCCGTCGGGGGCGAGCGGCTGGGCCGAGAACGAAGACGTCCTCGGCGCCGTCGAGCACCCCGCCGGAAGGATCGTCGTCACCGGCCCGGCGCACCGGATCCCGGTCCGGCAGGAAGATGTCACGCACGACCATCACGCACAGATACAGCGTCCCCAGCAGATGCAGGGCGATGGCCCAGTGGTACCCGTCGGTGGGCAGCCCCTTGTGAGCGTCTCCGCTGGTCGTGTAGGCGAGGTACAGCCAGATCCCCAGGAAGTACGCCACCTCGCAGGTCTGCCAGATCAGGTAGTCCCGCCACTTCGGCCGGGCGAGGGCGGCCAGCGGCACCAGCCACAGGACGTACTGCGGCGAGTAGACCTTGTTGGTGAGGATGAACGCCGCGACGATCAGGAACGCGAGCTGGGCGAACCGCGGGCGGCGCGGGGCGGTCAGTGCGAGCGCCGCGACAGCCGCGCAGGACGCCAGCATCAGCAGCGTGGCCAGAGTGTTGACCGTGTCGGTGCTGAGCGGGTCGTCCGAGTTCTGGGCCATGATCAGCCAGAAGGAGCCGAAGTCGACGCCCCGTTCCTGGCTGAAGGTGTAGAACTTCGACCAGCCCTCGAACGCGAAGAGCATCACCGGCCCGTTCACGACGACCCAGGCAGCAGCCGCGCCGCCCAGAGCCGTCCCGAACGCACGCCACCTTCCCGCACGCCAGCACAGCACCATCAGTGGCCCGAGGAGCAGGAACGGGTAGAGCTTGGCGGCCGTGGCGAGCCCCAGCAGCACGCCGAAGGCGAGAGAGCGGCCACGTGACCACATGAGCATCGCCGCGGCCGTCAGAGCGACCGCGAGCAGGTCCCAGTTGATGGTCGCCGTCAGCGCGGCAGCGGGCGCCAGGGCGACCAGCAGACCGTCCCAGGGCCGCCGGGCGTGGGTACGCGTCACGCAGACGGCGATGACCGCCGCACACACCATGAGCATTCCGGCGTTGACCATCCAGTACCACTGCTCCTGGTACTGGATGGTGCCGCTGCCGGGCGTGAGCCAGGAGGCGACCTCCATGAAGACACCGGTGAGCACCGGGTACTCCAGGTACTGCATGTCGCCGGGGAGCCTGTCGAAGTACGGCACGAGCCCGTCGGCGAAGCCGCGTCCCTGGTAGAGGTGCGGGATGTCCGAGTAGCACGCATGCGTGTACTGGGAGCTGGCGCCGAAGAACCAGGCGCCGTTGTAGCAGGGTGCCTTCTGGACCAGTCCGAGGGCGAACATGCCGATCGCCACCAACGCGATCACCCGGACGGGAGTCCACCAGGACGCACCGAGCAGGGCTCGCCGCCCAAGCGGGCCGCCGATCAGCTCACTGCCGGCCGCGGCGACCTCGTCCTCCTTGGTCGGCCGCACCGGGTCCGGCTCATGGACGCTCGCTTGCGTCGATTCTGCACTGGGCATGCCGCACATCCTGCCGTACGTGCCTGGGAAAACGCCGAGGGCCGCCGTACCCGAGTGGGACGGCGGCCCTTGTTTCACGTGAAACACCCTCGCGTTTCACGTGAAACACCCAAGCCGGGCGATCTGTCGACGGCGACTATCCCTCGGGGCCTCCGAAGATGCCTCCGTTGCCGTTGCCTCTGGTGTTGCCGCCATCCAGGTTCGTATCGGTTGGCGTGGGCTCGGGGGAAGTCCCTCCGTCCGTGCCTCCGTTGCCTGTGCCGCCGTTCTGCGCGCCACCGTCGTCCTCACAACCGAAGAACCCGCAGGTGTCACTCGGCGACGGCGACGGGGTCGTGCTCTCCGTGGGCGTGGGGCTCGGCGACTCGGTCACGGTCTCGCTGGGCTCCGCGCTGGGCGTCGGAGTCGGTGACGGGGCACCCACCTCGTTCTGGATCTCGCCGATCTTTTCGGGTTCCGGGAATCCGAGGTCCGGCTTGCCCTTCAGCGCGGCCTTCATGTACTCGGTCCACACCAGCGTGGGGACGTCACCACCGTGGATGGACTTCTCACCGGCCGTGCCGTTCATGGAGAGCAGCTTGGCGCTCTTGGGGTCCTCGCGGAACATCGCGACCGAGGTCGACAGCTGCTGGGTGTAGCCGACGAACCAAGCCGACTTGTTCTCGTCGGTGGTACCGGTCTTGCCGGCCGCCGTACGGCCCAGGGGGAGCGCCTTTGTGCCCGTACCGTTCTGGATGACGTTTTCCAGAGTGTTCGTGACATTGTTGGCCACGTTCTCGGGCATCGCCCGCGTGACCCTCGGCTTCTTGAAGCCTTCGATTTCCTCACCGTTGAACTTGACGCTGGTCACCGAGTACGGGGCGGCCTGCTTGCCCGCTGCGGCGAACGTCGCGTAAGCGTCTGCCATACGGATCGCACTGGGAGTCGACGTACCGAGCGCGAACGACGCGTTGAGCTCGGCGAAGCTGGCGTCCAGGATGCCGGCCTTCTCGGCCACGTCGGCCACGTTCTTCATCCCCACGTCCATGCCGAGCTGCACGAACGGCGTGTTCACGGACTGCTCCATCGCCTTGCGCAAGGAGATGTAGCCCCAGGGGTAGTCACTCTCGTTCTCCTGGAAGAACGGCGTGTTGTCCTTCTTCAGGACGTAGGTTCCGTCGTTCTTCCTGACCTTGAGATGGTCGTTGCCGTTGTACTTGCTCAGCGGCGAGACCCCGACTCCGTCGCTCTTGTACGTGCCGTGCTCCATAGCCGCCGCGAGCACGAACGGCTTCCACGTCGAACCGACGGGGACACCCGACGTGTCCGCGTTGTTGTTGAAGTGGCCGTTCTCGTACCCGGCGCCGCCGTAGAGCGCGACGATCGCGCCGTCGTTGGGCTTCACCGACGCCGCACCGAACTGGACGTGCTTGTCCAGCTCGCGGTTCTCCGGGTCGAGCTTCTCCTTCTCGACCTTCTTGACGGCCTTCGCCAGCGCCTCGACGTTGGCCTTCTTGAAGGTCGTCTTGATTTGGTAGCCGCCCTGGTCGAACTGCTTCTCGGAGATGTTGGAGTGGCTCAGGACATACTTCTTGGCCGTGTCCGCGAGGTACCCGATCTGGCCGGTCATGCCCTTGGACGCCTTGCGGCCCTGGAGCTTGGGGAAGTTCTTGATCGCGTCCTGATACTGCTGGTCCGTGATCCTCTTGTCGTTGTGCATCTGCTCGAGGATCCAGCTCCAACGGGCCTTGGCACGCTTGGTGTTGGCCTGCCTGGTCGCCGAGGTGTCGATGCCTTCGTTGCCCGCCGGGTCGTAGTAGGTCGGGCCCTTGAGCAGAGCGGCGAGGAAGGCACACTCGTTCGGCTTGAGGTCCTTCGCTTCCTTGCCGAAGTAGGTCTGCGCGGCGGCCTGGATGCCGTAGGCGCCGCGGCCGTAGTACGAGGTGTTGAGGTAGCCCTGGAGGATCTCGCCCTTGGAGAGCTTGGTGCCCACCTTGATCGAGATGAACATCTCCTTGAACTTACGGGAGATCGACTGTTCCTGGCTCAGGTAGGTGTTCTTGACGAACTGCTGGGTGATCGTCGAACCACCCTGCGTGTCACCGCCCCGCGCCATGTTCGCCACGGCCCGGGCGATACCCATGGGGTCGACGCCCCTGTCCTGGTAGAAGGTCTTGTTCTCGGCCGAGATCACCGCCCACTGCATGGCCTTGGGGATCCGGTCGATCGTGACGTTCTGCCGGTTCTGACCGCTGCCCGCCGCGACCATCTGGCTGCCGTCGGCCCAGTAGTAGACGTTGTTCTGCGACAGTGCCGCCGCGTTCTCCTCGTTGGGGACGCCCACCATGGCGTAGCCGATGCCCGCCACGGCCACCAGGCTGCCGAAGAAGCCGATACACAGACCGGAGACGAGCTTCCAGGACGGCATCCAGCGCTGCCAGCCGTACTTGCCGGCGCGCGGATAGTCGATCATCCGCTTCTTGTCGGGAACGGCGGCGACGCGTCCTCTGCCTCGGCCGGGCCCGTCCGGGCCGCCAGGACCGGCACGCCGGCCACCTCGGGTCGGTTCGGCCGCTCTCCGGCGGCCGCCACCCGTACTTCTCTGCGCCGCACGCCGGGCCTCGGCACGGCCGCCGTACTGACGCTCCTCACCCCCCGAGTCGTAGGAGTCCGACCCATAGGAGTCGGACGGAGACCCGGTGGCGCCTCGCGGTGCCGCACGGCGGCCGGAGGCCGAGCCGGACTGGCCGCGTCGGGCCGCGGCACGTCCGCCTCCCTGCGGCTGCGGCGGTTTGCGACGGTGCTCGCTCATCGAACGACTACTCCTCGGGCAGGCGCACCCTTGCGCGCCTGGAAACGGCGGCTGGTTTCCGGTCCCCCCGAAGTACGGATGCGGTCGGCTCCGCATTCATCGGTCCCGCATGCACCCGTACTACACCGCAGACGACGACGCTCTCAGGCGTCACTCGGTTCCCGGTGATGTGCATGGCGCACAGACTACGCACCGCCAAAACCTGCCGAGCCCCGAAGTTCACCTCAAATCGGGCAACTCGTATCCGATGAATCGGTGATGTGACCCCGTTCACCCGACCCCCTCTTGTCGCATCCGGAAGGCCGTTCTATCGTCGTGATGTATCGAGCCGATACATCAGCGCGACACATCGGCCCGACACATCGGACTGATACATGCGTGCCGCGGCGAGAGGAGGCGACGATGAGCCGGCGTTCCGGGATCCTCGAGTTCGCCGTACTCGGCCTGCTCCGCGAATCTCCGATGCACGGCTATGAGCTGCGTAAACGGCTCAACACATCGCTGGGCGTGTTCCGTGCGTTCAGCTACGGGACGCTCTACCCCTGCCTCAAGACGCTGGTCGCCAACGGCTGGTTGATCGAGGAAACGGGGAACACCACCGAGGACGCCCTCGCCGCCCCCCTCACCGGCCGCCGCGCCAAGATCGTCTACCGATTGACGGCGGAGGGTAAGGAGCACTTCGAGCAGCTGCTGTCGCAGACCGGGCCCGACGCGTACGAGGACGAAACCTTCGCAGCCCGTTTCGCCTTCTTCGGGCAAACCTCACGCGATGTCCGCATGCGCGTACTGGAGGGCCGCCGCAGCCGGCTGGAGGAACGCCTCGAGAAGATGAGCGCTTCCCTGGCCCGCACCCGGGAGCGCCTCGACGACTACACGCTCGAGCTCCAGCGCCACGGGATGGAGTCCGTGGAGCGCGAGGTGCGCTGGCTGAACGAGCTCATCGAGAGCGAGCGGGCGGGGCGGGACCTCAAGGGTCCGGCCACCGGGGAGCCCGCTTCGCGTGACACCACATCTGGAGCGTCGGGCGACCTGCCCCGGCCGGGGGGCGACCCCAGGCCGGATTCGCCCGACGACACCGCCACGTGAGAGCCCACTCAGGGCCTCACTCGTACACACAGGGAGCAACCGGAATGGGTTCGGTTCGCGTAGCCATCGTCGGTGTGGGCAACTGCGCCGCATCGCTGGTACAGGGAGTCGAGTACTACAAGGACGCCGACCCGGCGTCCAAGGTGCCGGGCCTGATGCACGTCCAGTTCGGCGACTACCACGTCAGCGACGTCGAGTTCGTCGCCGCCTTCGACGTGGACGCCAAGAAGGTCGGCCTCGACCTGGCGGACGCCATCGGCGCCTCCGAGAACAACACCATCAAGATCTGCGACGTGCCCAGCACCGGTGTGACGGTCCAGCGCGGCCACACCCTCGACGGCCTCGGCAAGTACTACCGCGAGACCATCGAGGAGGCCGCCGAGGAGCCGGTCGACGTCGTCCAGGTCCTCAAGGACCAGCAGGTCGACGTCCTCGTCTGCTACCTGCCCGTCGGCTCCGAGGACGCGGCGAAGTTCTACGCCCAGTGCGCCATCGACGCCAAGGTCGCCTTCGTCAACGCCCTTCCGGTCTTCATCGCCGGCACCAAGGAGTGGGCGGACAAGTTCACCGAGGCGGGCGTCCCGATCGTCGGTGACGACATCAAGTCCCAGGTGGGCGCCACCATCACGCACCGCGTGATGGCGAAGCTGTTCGAGGACCGGGGCGTCGTCCTGGACCGCACGATGCAGCTGAACGTCGGCGGCAACATGGACTTCAAGAACATGCTCGAGCGCGACCGCCTCGAGTCGAAGAAGATCTCCAAGACGCAGGCCGTCACCTCCCAGATCCGCGACCGCGAGCTGGGCGAGGGCAACGTCCACATCGGCCCGTCCGACTACGTCGCCTGGCTGGACGACCGCAAGTGGGCCTACGTCCGCCTCGAGGGCCGCGCGTTCGGTGACGTCCCGCTGAACCTGGAGTACAAGCTCGAGGTCTGGGACTCCCCGAACTCCGCCGGCGTCATCATCGACGCCCTGCGCGCCGCGAAGATCGCCAAGGACCGCGGCATCGGCGGCCCGATCCTGTCGGCGTCGAGCTACTTCATGAAGTCCCCGCCCGTGCAGTACTTCGACGACGAGGCCCGCGAGAACGTCGAGAAGTTCATCAAGGGTGAGGTCGAGCGCTGACGCGCCGCAACCAGTCGCTCCTGCCAGGGCTGTGAGGGTCCCCGGGTCGTACGACCCGGGGACCCTCCCCGTATGTGAGGCTGTGCCGCATGGCCGTCGTCCGTGACCTGCGCGTCCTTCTGCGCTTCCAGGGCTTCCGGCGCCTGCTCGCCGTACGCCTGCTCTCCCAGGGTGCCGACGGTGTCTACCAGGTCGCGCTCGCCGCGTACGTGGTCTTCTCGCCGGAGAAGCAGACCTCGGCGGCCGCGGTCGCCTCCGCGATGGCGGTGCTCCTGCTCCCGTACTCCCTCGTCGGCCCCTTCGCCGGTGTCCTGCTGGACCGTTGGCGGCGCCGCCAGGTCCTGCTCTTCGGCAGCCTGTTGCGCGCCCTCCTGGCCTCCGCGACCGCCCTGCTGATCCTCAGCCCGGCTCCGGACTGGCTCTTCTACGTCTCGGCTCTGTGCGTCACCGCGGTCAACCGCTTCGTCCTGTCGGGCCTGTCCGCCGCCCTGCCGCGCGTGGTCGACGCCGACCGCCTGGTCATCGCCAACTCCCTCTCCCCGACGGCCGGAACACTGGCGGCGACCGCGGGCGGCGGCCTTGCCTTCGTCGTGCGCCTGGTGGTGGCGGACTCGGACGCCGCTGTCGTGCTCGTGGGAGCGGGGCTGTATCTGTGTGCCGCCCTGGCGTCGCTGGGCATGGCGCGGGAACTCCTCGGCCCCGACCGGCCGCTGGCGCGCGAGCGGATCGGAACGGCTCTCACGGACACCGCCCGCGACCTGGCGGCGGGCGTACGCCATCTGGCCGCTCCGCAGCGCCGGGAGGCTGCCTGGGCGCTCGTGGCGATGTCGCTGATGCGGTTCTGCTACGGCGCCCTGCTGGTCATGGTGCTGATGTTGTGCCGGTACGCCCTCACCTCGAGCACGGACGACGGACTCGCCCTGCTCGGGCTGGCGTTGGGCGTCTCCGGCGCCGGCTTCTTCGCGGCGGCCGTGGTGACGCCCTGGGCCGCGGGGCGGCTGGGGCCCGGCCGCTGGATCATCGTGTGCGCCGGGGCCGCGGCGCTGCTGGAGCCCGTTCTCGGGCTGCCCTTCGCCACAGCCCCGCTGCTGGCCGCGGCCTTCGTCCTGGGGCTGACCACTCAGGGCGCGAAGATCGCCACGGACACCATCGTCCAGTCCTCCGTCGAGGACGGCTTCCGTGGCCGGATCTTCTCGGTCTACGACGTCCTCTTCAACGTTTCCTTCGTCGGCGCGGCCGCCGTGGCCGCCCTGATGCTGCCACCGGACGGCCGATCCGTGCCCCTCGTGATCACGATCGCCGTTACCTACGCGGCAGTAGCTGTGACTATGGCCCGGTTTGGCCGCCAGTAAGTGTCACATCAATGACACAGAGCCATTTTCGGCTACTGCGTTGTCAGTTGGGACCGCTACCTTACGTGGGTCTTATCTCGCGACATGTTCGCGTCACACACCATGTTCTAGGGGGACCACCAAGTGACTACTCCGCCGCCCCAGGGCAATCCATTCGCGCAGGGCCAGCCCGCGGCTGCACCCCAGGCTCCGTTCCCGCCCCAGGGCGGTTACCCCCAGCAGCCCGGGCAGCCCGGCTTCCCGCCCCAGGGCGCCGGTCCGTACGCTCCGGTTCCCCCGCAGCCGTCCGGCCGCAAGGTCAGCTTCAAGACGATCAAGAACATCGTCATCGTCATCGCCGTGGCGGGCGTGGCCATCGGCGGCTACATAGCCAGCCGGGACGACGCCAACACGGCCGCTGTCGGCGACTGCATGCACCGCGGCAGCACCAGCGACAACAACCCGGACCTCGAAGTCGTCGCGTGCGACAACGCCAAGGCCCAGTTCAAGGTGCTGGCCAAGATCGAGGGCTCGTACCTCACGCAGACGCTGGCCTCCAGCAAGTGCGAAGCCGAGGCCAAGGACTTCCAGTACACGTACACCGAGAGCGGTGACGGCAAGGACTTCCTGCTCTGCCTGAAGGACTACAAGAAGTAGGCAGACAGACCGAGGGGCGGTGTTTCACGTGAAACACCGCCCCTCGGTCTGTCTCCAGCTGGCCGTCTGTTTCCAGCGGGGTCATGTTTCACGTGAAACATGACCCCGTTTCACGGCCTCAGCTCTCCTGCCCGGCCCACCACTCCTTGAGTGCGGCCACCGCAGCGTCCTGCTCCATCGGCCCGTTCTCCAGGCGCAGCTCCAGCATGTGCTGGTAGGCGCGGCCGATGACCGGGCCGGGTCCGACACCGAGGATCTCCATGATCTGGTTGCCGTCGAGGTCCGGGCGGATCGAGTCCAGCTCCTCCTGCTCCTCCAGCTTGGCGATCCGCTCCTCCAGCCCGTCGTACGCACGCGACAGGGCCGCCGCCTTGCGCTTGTTGCGGGTGGTGCAGTCCGAGCGGGTCAGCTTGTGGAGGCGGTCGAGGAGCGGGCCGGCGTCACGGACGTAACGACGAACCGCCGAGTCCGTCCACTCGCCCGTGCCATAACCATGGAAGCGCAGGTGGAGTTCGACCAGACGCGAGACGTCCTTCACCAGCTCGTTGGAGTACTTCAGAGCCGTCATGCGCTTCTTGGTCATCTTCGCCCCGACCACCTCGTGGTGGTGGAACGAGACCCGGCCGTCCGTCTCGAAGCGACGCGTGCGCGGCTTGCCGATGTCGTGCAGGAGAGCGGCCAGGCGGAGAGTGAGGTCGGGGCCGTCCTCCTCCAGCGCCATCGCCTGCTCCAGGACGATCAGCGAGTGGTCGTAGACGTCCTTGTGACGGTGGTGCTCGTCACGCTCCAGGCGCAGGGCCGGCAGCTCGGGCACAACGCGTTCGGCGAGGCCCGTCTCGACGAGCAGCGTCAGGCCCTTGCGCGGCCGCTGGGAGAGGATCAGCTTGTTCAGCTCGTCCCGAACCCGCTCGGCCGAGACGATCTCGATGCGCTCGGCCATCTCCGTCATCGCCGTGACGACTTCGGGGGCGACCTCGAAGTCGAGCTGAGCCGCGAACCGCGCGGCCCTCATCATCCGCAGCGGGTCGTCGGAGAACGACTCCTCCGGGGTGCCGGGCGTGCGCAGCACACGGGCCGCGAGATCCTCGAGCCCACCGTGCGGGTCGACGAACTCCTTCTCCGGCAGCGCCACCGCCATGGCGTTCACCGTGAAGTCACGGCGGACGAGGTCCTGCTCGATGGAGTCGCCGTACGACACCTCAGGCTTGCGCGAAGTGCGGTCGTAGGCCTCCGAGCGGTAGGTGGTCACCTCGATCTGGTAGCCGCCCTTGTGGGCACCCACCGTGCCGAACGCGATCCCGACCTCCCAGACGGAGTCCGCCCACGGACGCACGATCTTGAGGACGTCCTCGGGACGGGCATCCGTCGTGAAGTCGAGATCATTGCCGAGCCGGCCCAGCAGCGCGTCCCGTACCGAGCCGCCGACGAGGGCAAGTGAGAACCCGGCCTCCTGAAAGCGGCGGGCGAGGTCATCGGCGACAGGAGCGACCCGCAGCAGTTCACTCACGGCACGGTGCTGCACCTGGCTCAGGGCACTGGACGTTTCTTCGTTGGCGTTCGGCACAACAGAAGAGGGTACGTGGCCCGGGCCAACGAGGGCTCCTCCTATTCCGCATGCACAAGCATGGGGACACGTCCGTTATAGGCTCACAAGCCGAGCTCCAGGGCCGTAACGAACCTCTCCTCTCCATACCGCCGCATACCGGACAGCACGGGTGGCGGCCCGCGATCTTGTGGAGCGGACCGCGGCACTTCCCCTCAGCGCGCATCGTTACCATGCGTGGACGCACATTCCGACGACCACTGACGACGACGAGGGACGGACGAGCGCGTGGCCGAGGCGGCAGACTTCCAGGGGACCAGTGCCTCACCTGCCCGCCGCTGGCTGCGGCGCACCGGGGCTCTGCTCGCCGGTGCGCCTCTGCTGGCCGGACTCCTCCAGTTGCCCGCCGCGACGCCGGCGGACGCGGCAGGGCAGGAGTCCCCGCAGGCTGCCTCCAGCGCGGGCTCGGTATCGGTCGCGGTCGACTCACTCAGCCCCAGCGCCCCCTCCGAGGGGGACACCATCACCGTGTCGGGCACGGTGACCAACAACGGCAAGCAGACGGTCACCGGCGCCCACGTCGACCTGCAGGTGGGGCCCCCTCTCGAAACCCGCTCGGCGATCGACACCCTCGCCAAGAAGAGCGATGACATCCAGGGGCCCTCCGGCGAGAAGGTGGGCGGCAAGTACACCGAGAAGTTCTCCGCGCTCACCCCCGGCGTCGCGGAGCCCTTCAGCATCTCCGTGCCGGCCGACAAGCTGGAGCTCGGGGGCGACGGTGTCTACCAGCTGGCCGTCGCGCTCTCCGGGGAGACCAAGGCTCAGCCCTGGGACCAGGTACTCGGCATCCAGCGCACCTTCCTGCCGTGGCAGCCGGAGGATCCGGGCACGAAGACGAAGACCACCATCCTGTGGCCGCTGATCTCCAGCGCCCACATGGCGGCCGAGACGGGGTCGAACGAGCAGCAGACGCCGGTCTTCCGTGATGACGAGCTCGCCGAGGAGATCGCCCCGGGCGGCCGTCTCGACCAGATGGTGTCGCTGGGCAAGGGCCTCGACGTCACATGGGTGGTCGACCCGGACCTGCTGGCGTCTGTCGACGCGATGACGGGGAGCTACCAGGTCCGCAGCGCGGACGGCAGCACCACCCCCGGCAAGAACCAGGAGGTCGCCAAGCACTGGCTGGCCGAGCTTCAGCAGGCGGTCACGGGCGAAGAGGTGGCCGCCCTGCCCTTCGGCGACCCCGACCTGGCATCTCTCGCCCATAACGGCACGAGCGTCACCGGCTCGCTGAACCACCTCAAGGAAGCCACCGACGCCGCCGACGAGACGGTGGACACGATCCTCCACGGGAAGCCGTCCACGGACTTCGTCTGGCCGGTGGACGGCGCCGTCGACCCCTCGATCGTGAAGGTCGCCACATCCGCGGGCGCCGACAAGGTCATCACCCGCAGCGACAGCCTCCAGGACAACCTGTCGTACACGCCCTCCGCGGCCCGGCCCATCGGCGGCGGCACCACGGCGGTCGTCGCGGACTCCCGGATGTCCACGGCGTTCCAGGGCGACCTCACGAAGGCCTCCGCCTCCACACTCGCCGTGCAGCGCTTCCTGGCCCAGAGCCTCACGCTCGGCCTCCAGACCGGCAAGCAGCGCAGCGTCGTCGTGGCCCCGCAGCGCATGCCGTCCGTGAGCCAGGCGCAGGCCATGGCGGAGGCACTGGCGGCCCTCCAGGGCGGGAACTGGTCCGAGTCGCAGGACCTCACGGCCGCCGCCAAGGCCAAGCCGGACCCTGCTGCCAACACGAAGGTGCCGCCGGCCTCCGCGTACCCCTCCTCGCTGCGCAAGCAGGAGCTGCCCCGGGCGGCCTTCGAGCAGATCGCCAGGACACAGAGCAAGCTCGACAAGTTCAAGGTCATCCTCACCCGCCAGTCCCGAGTGGTGACCCCCTTCGGGCGGGCCATGAACCGCGAGATGTCCACGTCGTGGCGCGGCCGGGGCGTCGCGGCGGTCGGATACCGCGATGGCATCGAGTCCTACCTCAACGGGCTCATCGACGGCGTCAAGCTGATCCAGAAGTCCGAGACCAAGCTCTCCGGCCGCAGTGCCATGATCCCCGTGACCGTCCAGAACAACCTCGTCCAAGGCGTCGAGCACCTGAAGCTGCGGCTCACGTCGAAGAACCCCACGCGACTCAAGATCGGCGGAGACGCCTACGAGGAGCAGCCCGTCACCGTCAACGGCGGCCACGCCCAGTCGGTGAAGTTCACCACGTCGGCCAACGCCAACGGCCAGGCGGAGGTCGTCGCCCAGCTGTACACGGAGGACGGCCAGAGGTACGGAGCCCCGGTCACCTTCGACGTGAGGGTCACCGAGGTCACACCCACGGTGATGCTGGTCATCGGCGGTGGCGTCCTGCTCTTGGTCCTCGCGGGCTTCCGGATGTACACGCAGCGCAAGCGCGCCGCCGCCCGTGAGGCCGCGGAGGACGACACGGCCGAGGCGGACGCCGAGACCGACGGCCCGCAGAGCCAGGCCGACGCCCAGCAGAACCCGGAGACCTCCGGCGCACGTCTTGAGCAGGAGACCGAGGCCGGCTCCCGGGCGGACGGCCCGGAGCAGCCGAGTGACCCGGCCCCGGACACCGCAGCGGAAAGCGCCGACCCGTCCGGCACGGGTGAGAGAGTGGACCGTTGAGAAGTCGTGGCCGGTGGGCCCGGGACGATGAGGTGGGGTAACCATGAACGCGCCGTACGACGGTGACCGCGGCCGTGCCGCGGGCAGCCCGGGTCACCCCGATGCGGGCGGGCCCGAGGGTTCACCGCCCGAGCACGGCCAGGTGCCGCCGCAGCCACCCGCGGACATGTACCTCCAGGACGCCTACGGCCAGGACCCGTACCGGGCCCAGGACCTCTCCGCCCAGGACCCCGTCGGCGAGGCACTGTACGACCGGGCCGCGCAGCCGCCGCCCGCTCACGGCACGTACCAGCCGCAGCAGCAGCTGTACGGCCAGCCGCCGCAGTCGCCGTACGCGCCCGACCCGCAGGTGTGGGCGCAGACGCCCGCGCCGGAGCCGGAGGGCCCGACGCGGCATCTCCCGTACGGCGACGATCCCCGCACCACCCAGTTCGTGGGAGTGGACGACCTCGTCTCCCAGGCGGGTGAGCCTCGCCAGGAGCCGGACGCGTTCGCGCATCTCTTCCGGGATCAGCAGCAGAGCATCGGCCACCCGTCGTACGAGACGCCGTCGGTGCCCGGCCCGTCCCCGGCGCCGGGGCAGACGGCACAGAGCCCGTACGCGGCGCAGGACCAGTACGTGGCGCAGGACCAGTACGCGGCGCCCGGCCGGGCCGCGGCGACACAGCCCCTCGTGGACGAGACGCCGGCCCCCGAGCCCGCCGCCTCGTCCGCCCCGAAGAAGGGCGGCCGCGCCGCGGGCCTGATGAAGTCCAGCGCCGTGATGGCGGCGGGCACGATGGTCTCCCGCCTCACCGGCTTCATCCGCTCGGCACTGATCGTGTCCGCTCTCGGCGTGGGTCTCCTCGGCGACACCTTCCAGGTCGCCTACCAGCTGCCGACGATGATCTACATCCTCACCGTCGGCGGCGGTCTCAATTCCGTCTTCGTGCCGCAGCTCGTGCGCGCCATGAAGGAGGACGACGACGGTGGCGAGGCCTACGCCAACCGCCTGCTCACGCTGGTCATCGTGGCGCTCGGCGCACTCACCGCTCTCTCGGTCCTCGGCGCTCCGCTCCTGATCCGCGTGCTGTCCGACCCGGTGGCCAGCGACCCGGCCGCGAACCAGGTCGCCGTCACCTTCGCCCAGTACTTCCTGCCCACGATCTTCTTCATGGGCATCCATGTGGTGATGGGCCAGATCCTCAACGCCCGCGGCAAGTTCGGCGCGATGATGTGGACCCCGGTCCTGAACAACATCGTCATCATCGTGACGCTGGGCATGTTCATCTACGTCTACGGCACCGCGGCCGACTCCGGGATGAAGGCCACGACCATCCCACCGGAGGGCCAGCGCCTGCTGGGCATCGGCGTCCTGCTCGGCCTCGTGGTCCAGGCGCTGGCGATGATCCCCTACCTGCGCGAGACCGGTTTCCGACTGCGGCTGCGCTTCGACTGGAAGGGCCAGGGCCTCGGCAAGGCCATCACGCTGGCCAAGTGGACGGTCCTGTTCGTCCTCGCCAACCAGGCGGGCGCCATGATCGTCATCCAGCTGTCCACCGCCGCGGGCAAGGCCTCGCCGGTCGACGGCACCGGTTTCGCCGCCTACGCCAACGCACAGCTGATCTGGGGCCTGCCACAGGCCATCATCACGGTCTCCCTCATGGCCGCCCTGCTGCCGCGCCTGTCACGCTCGGCGGTCGAGGGCGACGGGGGCGCCGTCCGCGACGACATCTCCCAGGGCTTGCGCACCACGGCGGTCGCGATCGTGCCGATCGCGTTCGGGTTCCTCTCCCTCGGCATCCCGATGTGCACGCTGATGTTCGGCTCGTCCGGCACCAGCGAGGCCACCAACATGGGCTTCATGCTGATGGCGTTCGGGCTCGGCCTGATCCCGTACTCGGTGCAGTACGTGGTCCTGCGTGCCTTCTACGCCTATGAGGACACCCGAACTCCCTTCTACAACACGGTCATCGTGGCCGCGGTCAACGCGGGCGCCTCGGCGATCTGCTACTTCGTCATCCCGTCCCGCTGGGCCGTGGTCGGCATGGCCGCCTCGTACGGCCTGGCCTACGCGATCGGCGTCGGCGTCGCCTGGCGCCGACTGCGCAAGCGCCTCGGCGGGGACCTCGACGGCGCCCGCGTCCTGCGGACTTACGCCCGGCTGTGCATCGCGTCGGTCCCGGCCGCCCTGCTCAGCGGCGCGGCCTGCTACGGCATCGGCCATTCGCTCGGCCAAGGCCCGGCAGGCTCGCTCGCCGCGGTCCTCGCAGGCGGCGCCGTGCTGCTCGGGATCTTCTTCGTCGCCGCCCGCCGCATGCGCATCGAGGAACTCAACTCGCTGGTCGGCATGGTCCGCGGACGCCTGGGACGCTGAGTCGGGGGGTAGGCGCACAACCATCGTCAGCCACCGTGTGTCGTGCATAGCGGCGGACTGTGGGCACAATTGGTTTCGGCTTCGGACGGCGCGCATTGGATGCCGGCCGGCGCGCAATGGATGGGGAGGCAGGAACGACGGTGGCGGAACGGAGTACGGCTGCCGTCGACGTGGCAGACAACAGCGACGACACGTCGCTGACCGCGCAGGCGGACCAGTCCACGGCCGACGGGGTGGCCAAGAACCGGGAGCGGGACACGGACAGCGACGAGGTACAGGAGAGCACCCGGACCGACGGTGCCGGATCGACCTCGCCGCCAGAACTGCACAGTGGTCACAAACTGGCCAGACGCTACCGCCTCGAGGAGTGCGTCACCCGTCTGGACGGTTTCAGCAGTTGGCGTGCCGTGGACGAGAAGCTCCGCCGTGCTGTCGGCGTGCACATCCTGCCCGCCGACCACTCGCGAGCCCGCTCCGTCCTGGCGGCCGCCCGCTCCTCCGCCCTGCTGGGTGACCCTCGCTTCGTCCAGGTGCTGGACGCGGTGGAGGAGAACGACGTCGTCTACGTCGTCCACGAGTGGCTCCCCGACGCCACGGAACTGACCACGCTCCTCGCCTCCGGGCCCCTGGAGCCCTATGACGCCTACCAGATGGTCAGTCAGGTCTCCTCCGCCATGGCCGCGGCCCACCGTGAGGGCCTGGCCCATCTGCGGCTGAACCCCAACGCCGTACTGCGCGCCTCGACCGGCCAGTGGCGCATCCGCGGCCTCGCCGTCAACGCCGCCCTGCGCGGCGTCGCGTCCGACACCCCGCAGCGCACCGACACCGAGGCCATCGGCGCGCTGCTGTACGCGGCGCTCACGCAGCGCTGGCCGTACGAGAGCGACGCCTACGGTCTGTCGGGCCTGCCGAAGGACATCGGCCTGATCGCGCCCGACCAGGTGCGGGCCGGTGTGCACCGCGGTCTGTCCGAGCTCTCGATGCGCGCCCTCGCCAACGACGGTGCCACCGCCTCGCGCCACGAGTCGCCGTGCACCACGCCTGAGGAGTTGGTGAAGGCGATCGGCGAGATGCCCCGCATCCGCCCGCCGGAGCCGGCGTTCACCGCCCCGCCCGAGTACCAGCGCACGACGTACCAGCAGGGCACCTACGGCCGTCAGGGCCCGCACCCCGGCGTCACCCAGCCGATCACGTCTCCGCCGCCCCCGCTCCAGAGCCGCACGGGCAAGGCCCTGAAGTGGGCCGTCTCGGCACTCCTGATCGCCGCTCTGGGTCTTGGCAGCTGGCAGCTCGCGGACGCCCTGATGGACCAGGGCGGCAAGACCGAGGACCCCGGCCAGACGCAGACGAACGACGGGAACGACAAGAGCCCGAAGAAGCCGATCAGCAAGCCGATCGCCATCAAGGGCGCCCAGGATTTCGACCCGCTGGGCAATGACGGCTCCGAGAATCCGGATGAAATAGACCGCCTCTACGACAACGTCCCAGGCACCTACTGGGAGACCAGCTTCTATAGGAGCGCCGACTTCGGCCGGCTGAAGTCCGGTGTTGGCGTCATTCTCGACCTGGGCAAGGTTCAGGATGTCGGGAAAGTGACGGTCTCCTTCAAGGGGGACACCTCCGTGGAGCTGCGGGCCGCCAGTGGCGCCGCGACGCAGCCCCAGTCGCTCGACGGCTACACCAAGGTCGCCCAGGGCTCGGGTACTACCGTGGCCCTCAAGCCCAGCGAGTCCCTCAAGAGCCGGTACCTCCTGGTGTGGCTGACCAAGCTGCCGCTGACGGCGGAAGGCAACTACCGGGGGCGGGTCGTGGACATCAAGGTGACCAGCTGACGGCATCTGCCTCGAGGAAGGAGGCCGATGGCAGACGGCACCGGATATGACGGAGTGAGCGATCAGGATCTGCTCGCCCGGCATGTCGAAGGCGACCCCGACACCTTCGCCGAGATCGTGCGACGACATCGTGACCGGCTCTGGGCCGTCGCCCTGCGGACGCTGGGCGACCGCGAGGAGGCCGCTGATGCCGTACAGGACGCCCTCGTGTCCGCCTACCGGGCCGCCCATACCTTCCGGGGCCAGTCGGCCGTCACAACGTGGCTGCACAGGATCACGGTGAACGCCTGCCTGGACCGCGCCCGCAAGGCGGCCTCGCGGAAGACCTCCCCCGTCGACGACACCGAGCGCCTGGAGCAGCTGCTGGAGCCGCACGAGTCGGCCTCGGCACCTGCCGAGCGCAACGATCTCCACCGGCAGCTCATCGAAGCCCTGGGGACCCTGCCGGCCGACCAGCGTGCCGCGCTCGTCCTGGTGGACATGCAGGGCTACCCGGTCGCGGAGGCGGCCCGCATCCTCGACGTGCCCACCGGCACAGTGAAGAGCAGATGCGCGCGCGGAAGAGCCAGGCTCCTGCCGCTGCTCACCCATCTACGGCAGGACGACAGCGGTGAGGGCAAGAACCCGGGCGGAGAACGGAACCGGACGCAGGGACCGACCGTCCCACCCGCAGCGGGACCGCGCCGAGCGGAACCCCCGGACACAGGACCGAGCGACTCAGCTGCAGTGAAGGGCGGAGGTGGACGAGCGTGACGTCGACGACAGACATGGCCGGGCACCCGGACGTCGCGGAGATCTCCGACCTCGCCGAGGGTCTCCTCCCACCGGCCCGGACCACCGACCTGCGCCGGCACCTGGACGACTGCGAGCTCTGTGCGGACGTCTACAGCTCCCTGGAGGAGATCCGCGGGTTGCTCGGCACACTGCCAGGCGCGCCTCACATGCCCGCCGATGTCGCGGGCCGCATCGACGCCGCTCTCGCCGCCGAGGCCCTGCTGAACGCCGCGGAACCGGAGGCCACAGAGAGCCCGGAGCCGGTGAGCGCTCCCGGTTCCACCTCCGAGGACGACAGCGATGCGCATGTTTCACGTGAAACATCGACGGCCCCCGACCGGCCTGTCGGCCGTCCCCGTTCCTCCACCACCGGTCCGGGCCGTAAGAGCCGCCCGCGCAACGGCCGCCGAAGGATCGCCGTCCTGGGGACCGTCTTCACCGTGGCCGCCTTGGGTCTGGGATCCGTCCTGCTGACGTCGCTCGGCGACAACAAGCCTCCCACCGGAACGGCAGGCGAACGGCAGACCACGGCGGCGGACACCTTCTCCGAAGGGAAGCTGCCGGAACAGGTCACCGGTCTCCTGGCCGAGAACAAGACCAAGGGCGGCGGCTCCCGCACTCCCTTCGGCGCGGCAACGGCTCCCGGCACCAACCAGCCGAAGGTCCTCAAGGAGGTCGTGGTGCCCGGCTGCGTCCGCGACGGCATCGGACGCGACGAGGCGGCCCTGGCCACCGAGGACGGCACCTATCAAGGGAAGAAGGCCATGCTCGTGCTGCTTCCCGACGCAGCCGACGCCACTCGGGTCACCGCCTACATCGTTGACGCGACCTGTGTGGATCACGAGGCGCCCACCGCCGCCGGCAAGGTGCTCCTGAAGCGCACCTACCCGGCTGCCTGAGCCAACGCTTCGTCCTCGCCCTGCGCGCTCACCGCAGGGCGACGCATCTCCGTGTGCCCGGACACAGCGGGAATGCGCGCCCCTTAGGATCCGTTGGGTGGGGTGAGAGGTCATAGAGAACTCGCACCGCTCGACCGACGCAGTCCAGAGACGAGGAAACAAGCCGTGAGCGACGTCCGTAACGTGATCATCATCGGCTCCGGGCCCGCCGGCTACACGGCGGCGCTCTACACCGCGCGCGCGTCGCTGAAGCCGCTGGTGTTCGAGGGTGCCGTCACCGCTGGTGGCGCGCTCATGAACACCACGGACGTCGAGAACTTCCCGGGCTTCCGGGACGGCATCATGGGCCCTGATCTCATGGACAACATGCGCGCCCAGGCGGAGCGCTTCGGAGCCGAGCTCGTCCCGGACGACATCGTGGCCGTCGATCTGAGCGGTGAGATCAAGACCGTCACGGACACGGCCGGCACCGTCCACCAGGCCAAGGCCGTCATCGTCACCACCGGCTCGCAGCACCGCAAGCTGGGTCTGCCGAACGAGGACGCGCTCTCCGGCCGTGGCGTGTCGTGGTGCGCCACCTGTGACGGGTTCTTCTTCAAGGACCAGGACATCGCCGTGATCGGTGGTGGCGACACCGCGATGGAGGAGGCCACCTTCCTCTCGCGGTTCGCCAAGTCCGTGACCGTCGTCCACCGCCGCGACACCCTGCGCGCCTCCAAGGCCATGCAGGAGCGCGCCTTCGCCGACCCGAAGATCAACTTCGTGTGGGACAGCGAGGTCGCCGAGATCCAGGGCGACCCGAAGCTCTCGGGTCTGAAGCTGCGCAACCTCAAGACCGGTGAGATCTCGGACCTGCCGGTGACCGGGCTGTTCATCGCCATCGGCCACGACCCGCGCACCGAGCTCTTCAAGGGTCAGCTCGAGCTGGACGAAGAGGGCTACCTGAAGGTGGAAGCGCCGTCGACGCGCACGAACCTGACCGGCGTCTTCGGTGCCGGCGACGTGGTCGACCACACCTACCGTCAGGCGATCACCGCGGCCGGGACCGGCTGCTCCGCAGCTCTCGACGCCGAGCGCTACCTCGCCGCCCTGGCGGACGAGGAGCAGCCCGAGCCCGAGAAGACCTCTGTCTGACCTCTCTCTACCCGCCCCACGCACCAACCAGTTAAGGAGCCCTCCGTGGCCGGCACCCTGAAGAACGTGACCGACGACTCCTTCGAGCAGGACGTCCTGAAGAGCGACAAGCCTGTTCTGGTGGACTTCTGGGCCGCCTGGTGCGGTCCTTGCCGCCAGATCGCGCCGTCCCTCGAGGCCATCGCCTCCGAGTACGGCGACAAGATCGAGATCGTCAAGCTGAACATCGACGAGAACCCGGGTACGGCCGCCAAGTACGGCGTCATGTCCATCCCGACTCTGAACGTCTACCAGGGTGGCGAGGTCGCCAAGACCATCGTGGGCGCGAAGCCGAAGGCCGCGATCGTTCGCGACCTCGAGGAGTTCATCGCCGAGTGAATCGGCTGAACCGTCGCACGGGCGATGCATGTTTCACGTGAAACACGAATGGGCCAACCCGGCAGGGTTGGCCCATTCGTTTGGTTGCTCTACAGCGGCCGCAGGGCCGGCTCCTTCTGCACGGCACCCAGGAGCCGGTCCAGCGCCATCTCGACGTCTTCCTTCCAGGAGAGCGTCGACCTCAGTTCCAGCCTCAGCCGGGGATGGGCGGGGTGCTGGCGGACCGTCTTGAAGCCGACCGCCAGCAGATGATCGGCGGGCAGCACGCAGGCGGGTTCCTTCCAGCGCGCATCTCCGAAGGCCTCGATCGCCTTGAACCCGCGTCTTAGCAGATCCTTGGCGACCGTCTGCACCATCACCCGGCCCAGCCCCTGCCCTTGGTAGCCCGGCACGATGAACGCGGTGATCAGCTGTACCGCATCAGGGGAGACGGGACTCGTGGGAAACGCCGTGGAGCGAGGGACATAGGCAGGCGGGGCGTAGAGCACGAAGCCCACCGGCACGTCGTCGACATACACGACCCGTCCGCAGGATCCCCAGTCCAACAAAACCGCCGAGATCCAGGCTTCCTTCTCCGAAGCCGCTGTGCCCGCCTTTACCGCGGCCTCACCGCTGACTGGGTCGAGTTCCCAGAAGACACACGAGCGGCAACGCTTGGGCAGGTCCTGGAGGTTGTCCAGCGTGAGCGGTACGAGCCGGCGGCCCATGAAGGCTGATCCTCGCTTCCTTCGCCAGCCGCCGCATCGCGGGCGGCTGTCAGAGCGCTCCGTTCCCTGAGGAGACTGCCGATGAACCCACCGACCGCTCCCAGCCCCAAACCGGTGCTCACCAGTCCGGTGCGGCTCATGGTTCGCATGGCCCCTGCCTCCCTCTCAGAGGTGCTGCCAAGTGGCTGCGCCGTACCCCAACGCATCGTATCGACGATGCGATTCCATCGATACCGCCAGAAAGGAAAGAACGAGCCACGTTCCGGCACACACCGGACACGGCCCGCTCTGTCTCCTGCACAGCAGATGCTCCTTGCCGGAGGCTCAGGACTCGCTCTCCTCGGGGTCGCCCTCCAGGAGACCCTTCTGGAGGACCGGCCCTTCGCCAGGGGCGAGTGAGCCGAGGATCCGCTCAAGATCCTCCATCGAAGCGAACTCGACGGTGATCTTGCCCTTCTTCTGCCCCAGGTCGACCTTCACGCGTGTCTCGAAGCGGTCGGACAGCCGCGTGGCGAGGTCGGACAGGGCGGGAGAGACCCGGGCACCGGCACGCGGGCCCTTGGACTTCTGAGCCTTCTGGGGCCGCGACCCCATCAGGGTCACGATCTCCTCGACGGCCCGCACCGAGAGGCCTTCGGCCACGATGCGGTGGGCCAGCCGGTCCTGCTCCTCCGAGTCCTCGACGGAGATCAGTGCCCGGGCGTGGCCCGCGGAGAGCACCCCGGCGGCGACCCGGCGCTGCACGGCCGGCGAGAGCTTCAGCAGACGCAGGGTGTTGGAGACCTGCGGCCGGGACCGGCCGATGCGGTCGGCCAGCTGGTCGTGGGTGCAGCTGAAGTCCCTCAGCAGCTGGTCATAGGCTGCTGCCTCTTCCAGGGGGTTCAGCTGGGCGCGGTGCAGGTTCTCCAGGAGAGCGTCCAGAAGGAGCTTCTCGTCCTCCGTTGCCCGTACGATCGCCGGGATCGCCTCCAGACCCGCCTCACGGCAGGCGCGCCACCGACGCTCACCCATGATGAGCTCGTAGCGGGCGGGACCCACCTGCCGTACGACGACCGGCTGGAGGAGCCCCACTTCCTTGATGGAGGTGATGAGCTCGTGCAGCGCGTCCTCGTCGAATACCTCACGCGGCTGGCGCGGGTTCGGCGTGATGGAGTCGAGCGGGATCTCGGCAAAGTGCGCGCCGATGGGCGCCGCAGGCGCGGCGGGAGCAGTCGGCTGCACCGACTCCTCTGTTTCACGTGAAACAGTCGGCAGCGTCGCTACCTTCGCCGCGGCCACCCCACGATCGTTCGGCAGGACAGGAACTGCCGCAGGGGATGAGGAAGCAGCGTTCCCCGCCGCAGCCTGAGCCACCGACTTCTCCGTCGGCGCAGCAGGGATCAGTGCGCCGAGACCACGGCCCAGCCCCCTTCGTCGCTCGCTCACTGAATGCCCTCCACCATGCTCGGGTCGTTCTGCTGTACGCCGATATGGGCGTGCGTCGCGTCATAGCTGATGCCGACGCCCTTCAGCGCGATCTCTCGTGCCGCCTCAAGGTAGGAGAGGGCACCACTCGATCCAGGATCGTAAGTCAGTACCGTCTGCCCATAACTCGGCGCCTCCGAGATGCGGACGGAGCGGGGAATGCTCGTCCGCAGCACCTCGTCACCGAAGTGGGTGCGCACCTCTTCCGCGACCTGGGACGCGAGCCGCGTCCGGCCGTCGTACATGGTGAGCAGGATGGTCGACACATGAAGGGCGGGGTTGAGGTGCCCCCGCACCAGGTCGACGTTGCGTAGCAGCTGCCCGAGGCCTTCCAGCGCGTAGTACTCGCACTGGATGGGGATCAGAACTTCCTGGCCCGCCACCAGCGCATTGACCGTCAGGAGACCGAGGGAGGGCGGGCAGTCGATGAGGATGTAGTCCAACGGCTGCTCGTATGCCTGGATCGCACGCTGAAGCCTGCTCTCCCGTGCCACCAGGGACACCAGCTCGATCTCCGCACCGGCGAGATCGATCGTGGCAGGAGCGCAGAAGAGGCCCTCGACGTCAGGAACCGGCTGGACCACCTCGGAGAGCGGCCTGCTGTCGACCAACACGTCGTAGATGGAAGGGACTTCGGCGTGGTGGTCGATCCCCAGCGCCGTGGACGCATTGCCCTGTGGGTCGAGGTCGACCACCAGGACCCGGCCACCGTGCAGCGCCAGGGAAGCGGCAAGGTTGACGGTCGTCGTTGTCTTGCCCACACCACCCTTCTGGTTGGCGACCACGATGATTCGGGTCTGCTCGGGCCGTGGCAGGCCCTCGCCGGCACGACCCAGAGCCTCCACCGCCAGTTGGGCGGCACGACCGATGGGAGTGTCGTCCATCGGAGGCGGTGTTTCACGTGAAACATCCGCCCCCATCGACTCGGTACGGGGACCGGGGACCGGATCGGTCATCGGTCCCGCGATGTTGGCGTCGGACCGCAAGGATTCACTCTCCTCGACTTCAGGCTCGCAATGAACAGAGCCTCCCATGTCTTCGGGGTCGTGAACCAGTGAGGCCTGTCGTTCTGTGGAGAAATCCACCTCTGTGGATACCTCA